>NZ_JBFUAC010000002.1:0-738532 GCF_056406475.1 Massilia sp. P1_C10 | reverse complement strand
ACAATGCAGTGATGGAGAACTTCTTTGGCATCCTCAAAAGCGAGATGTTTCATCGAACGAAATTCAGCAGCGTCGACCAGTTACAGCTCGCGATCACAAGCTACATCGAATACTATAATTGCAAGCGCATTAAATCGAGGCTGAAGGGCCTGAGTCCTGTGAAGTACAGGATTCGGTACGCGATCAGCTAGTTATCCTCGCTGTCCAACATTTGGGTGGCACTTCAGTCCTGCGGACCTGACCCCATTTTCATTGCGCCGCTAGCAGCGCAGCCAACTGTTCAATCTCCACCGGCTTGACGAAGTGATAGTCGAACCCGGCCGCCTTCGACAGGATGCGGTCGTGCGCCTGGCCATAGCCGGTCAGCGCCACCATCAGCGCGGACGCGCCGTCGGGGCGCGCGCGCAGGCGCCGTGCCAGCTCGTAGCCGTCCATGTCGGGCAGGCCGATATCCAGGATGAATACCTCGATCGCAGCATTTGCGGCCACGCGCAATGCGCTTGCGCCATCTTCGGCCACGACCACCTGGTGGCCCTCCGAGCCAAGCAGCGCGGCGAGGGATTCGGCCGCATCGAGGTTGTCGTCGACGATCATCACCTGCCTCGATGCTGCACGCGTGGCGGTTGCGACGGGCGTGTCGGTCACGGGTGCCGCCCCGTCTTTCAGCGGCAGCAGCAGCGTAAAGGTGCTGCCCATGCCCAGCCCCTCGCTGTCGGCCAGCACGCTGCCGTTGTGCAGCGCGGCGATGCTCTTGACCAGCGCCAGTCCCAGTCCCAGCCCGCCCTGGGCGCGGTCTGGCGTGCGTTCGGCCTGGATGAACAGATCGAAGATGTGCGGCAGCAGCGAGGGCGCGATGCCGCTGCCGTTGTCGCGCACCGCGACCAGCGCCTCGCCGTCGTCGATGTCGAGCGACAGCGTGATCTCGCCGCCCTGCGGCGTGTACTTGGCGGCGTTGTTGAGCAGGTTCGCGATGACTTGCACCAGGCGCGTCTTGTCGCCGTCCACGTGGGCCGGCTCGGAGGCGATGCGCAGGGTCAGGTGATGGCGCCGCGCTTCGATCAGCGGACGCGCCTGTTCGACCGCGCTGGCGATCGCCTGCTTCAGGTCCAGGTCCGATTTCTCCAGCTGCACCAGGCCGCGGGTGACGCGCGACACGTCGAGCAGGTCGTCGACCAGGTGGGTGAGGTGGCGCACCTGGCGGCTGATGATGTCGCTGGCGTGGTGCACGCGCTGCTGGTCGATCGCCTGGATTTTCAGCAACTGCGCCGCGCTGCTGATCGGCGCCAGCGGATTGCGCAACTCGTGCGCCAGCATCGCCAGGAATTCGTCCTTGCGCCGGGCCGCCACGCGCAGCTCGTCCTCGGCCAGCTTTTGCGCGTGGATATCGGTGCAGGTGCCCATCCAGCGGATGATGCGGCCGGCCTCGTCGCGCACCGGCAGCGCGCGTCCCAGCACCCAGCGGTATTCGCCGGAGTGGTGGCGCAGGCGGTACTGGATCTCGTAGGTTTTGCCGCTGGCCAGGCAGTTCTGCCAGGCGTCCCACGCGCGCGCCTGGTCTTCGGGATGGAACATGCCGGTCCAGGCCTCGCCGTCGGTCGAGCCTTCGGGCACGCCGGTGAACGCGTACCACTGCTGGTTGTAGTAGTCGTGAAAGCCGTCGGGCAGGGTCGACCACACCATCTGCGGCATGGCGTCGGCGATGGTGCGAAATTTCGCCTCGCTGTCGCGCAGCGCCCACACGCTGCGCAGCCGTTCGCTGGCGGTGCGCGCGCGCTCGGCCACTTCCCTGATCAGGCCGAGTTCGCCGCTGGTCCATGCGCGCGGCAGCGCATTGTTGACATACAGGATGGCCACCAGCTCGCCTTGCTCGAGCACCGGCACATTGACGAAGGCGTTGGCGCTGTGCGCGGCATAGCTCGCGGCGACTGTCGCGGTGCGCGGATCGGAGCCGGCATCGTCGACGGCGATGAATTTTCCGCGTTTCAGGTCCTTGATGAAGGCGCCGTAGCCGCTCAGGCTCCAGGTGCCGGCCAGCGTTTGAACTCCGGGCGCGCACCAGTCGCGTTCGACGCGCAGCGTTTCCGCTGCCGGGTCGGTGGTGCCGTAGCCGACCCGGTCCGCAGCCAGCGCCTCGCCCAGGATCCGGGCCGCGGTGAAGCTGATGTCGTCGGGCGTCTTCAGGTCGCGCAAGGCATCCGTCAGCGCCACCAGCGCGTCGCGGCGCGCGTCCGCGTGCACCCGGTCGGACACGTCCACGCCCTGCAGCAGGACGCCGCGCACGCCGCCGTCGTCATCCCGGATCGGCTGCAACACGAAGTCGATGTAACGCTCCTCGACCGGACCGCCGGGAATCGGCTGTACCGGGCAGCGCACGCCATTCGCCGCAAACGGCCTGCCGCCGCGGTAAACCTCGTCGAGCAGGCGCTGGAAGTCGTGCGCGGCTATCCCGGGCACCTCGGAGATCGCCTTGCCCACGACGTCGCGGTGGCCGATCAGCCCGTGGTAGCCGGAGTTGACCACTTCGACGCGGTGATCCGGGCCGGTCAGCATCGCCATGAAGGTCGACGACTGCTGGAACAGGTTGGCGAACTGGGTGCGCAGGTCGCCGGCGTCGCCGTGCGCCGGAATGTCCTGTTTGGCCAGCACCGCGTGTGCCTGCGATGTGACGAACGCAGTCACGTCTTCGACCCGGTGGATGATCTGCGCCACCTCGCCGTTCGCGTCGAGCACCGGGGTGTTCACGGGATTCCAGAAGCGCTCCTGGAAGCTGCCGTCGGGCAGGGGGATGTCGTACTTTTGCACCGCCATCGTGTCCGGGGCGCGGCTCGCCAGCACGCGCAGCAGCGAGGCGCGCAGCTTCGGCACCCCGTCCGCATGGGGATCGCCCGGATTGTCGGGGAACACTTCGAACAGCGGGCGGCCGACGATCTCCGCGCGACCCTTCACGGTCGCTCTCAGATAGGCGTCGTTGACCGCGACGATCGTGAAATCGGGCGCGAGCACAAGATAAGGCGCGGGGGTGGCCTCGAACAGGGCCCGGTAGTTCACGGGTGAGGGATGCGGTGCGGCGAAGTCGGTCATGGTTCGATAGATTATGGGCGTTACCCAAAGTAGCTGCCGCCGCACCGAGATTGGACCTGACTGTTGCAGTGGAGTCAAGTACCGCACGATTGCCCCGACAAGGTAAAATGGCGCCTTCCCCGCATTGTCCCTCCCATCATGACCCAACGTCTCGTCCTCGCCTCCAACAACGCCGGCAAACTGAAGGAATTTTCCGCCATCCTGGCGCCGCTCGGCTTCGAGCTGCATCCTCAGGGAGAATTCGATGTGCCCGAAGCGGAAGAACCGTTCGGCACCTTCGTCGAAAACGCGCTGGCCAAGGCGCGCCATGCTTCGCGCCTGACCGGCCTGCCGGCGCTGGCCGACGATTCCGGCGTATGCGTCAACGCGCTGGGCGGGGCGCCGGGCGTATGGTCGGCACGCTACGCCGGCGAGCCGAAGTCGGACGCGCGCAATAACCAGAAGGTCATCGGCGACCTGGAAACGCATGTCGACAAGTCGGCCTATTATTACTGCGTGCTGGTGTACGTGCGCCACCCGGACGATCCGCAGCCGGTGATCGCCGACGGCGTATGGGCCGGCGAGATCAGCCCGGTCGCGCGCGGCGACAACGGCTTCGGCTACGATCCGCATTTCTGGCTGCCGGCGCTGGGCAAGTCCGTCGCGGAGCTGGATCCGGCCGAAAAAAACGCCCGGTCGCACCGCGGCCAGGCCCTGCGCGCGCTGGTCGGGAAGCTGAAATGATTCCGATCAAAGTCGCCGGCGCCGCGCCAAAGACCCAGCCGCGCTCGCCCGCATCGAGCGCCTTGCAGTACCTGCAGCCGGGCGCGCTGAACCTGGCGGCGCTGCCGCCGCTGTCGCTGTATGTCCATTTCCCGTGGTGCGTGCGCAAATGCCCGTACTGCGATTTCAATTCGCACGAGGCGCGCGGCGCGTTCCCGGAGCAGGAATACCTGGACGCGGTGCGCCTCGACCTGGAACAGTCGCTGCCGCTGATCTGGGGCCGCAAGGTCTACACGGTGTTCATCGGCGGCGGCACGCCGAGCCTGATGTCGGCCAAAGGTCTGGACCAGCTGCTGTCGATGGTGCGCACCCTGCTGCCGCTCGACATCGACGCCGAAATCACGATGGAAGCCAATCCGGGCACCTTCGAAGCGAAGAAGTTCAAGTCGTACCGCGACAGCGGCGTGAACCGCCTGTCGATCGGCATCCAGAGCTTCAATGCCGATCACCTCAAGGCGCTGGGCCGCATCCACGACGACGGCGAGGCGCGCCGCGCGGTGGAAATCGCCCAGGCCAACTTCGACAACTTCAACCTCGACCTGATGTACGCGCTGCCGGCGCAGACGCTGGCGCAGGCCGAGCAGGACTTGGCCACGGCGCTATCGTATTCGCCGCCGCACCTGTCGCTGTACCACCTGACGATGGAGCCGAACACGGTGTTCGCCAAGTTCCCGCCGGTGCTGCCCGACGACGACGCCAGCGCCGACATGCAGGACATGATCGCGGAAGTGACCGCGAAGGCCAGCTTCGAGCATTACGAAGTGTCGGCGTATGCGCAGCCGGGGCGCCGCGGACGCCACAACATGAATTACTGGGAGTTCGGCGATTACCTGGGGATCGGGGCGGGCGCCCACTCGAAGCTCTCGTTCCCGCACCGCATCCTGCGCCAGGCCCGTTTCAAGCAGCCGGAGTCGTACATCAAGGCGGCGCAGGCCGGCAATCCGGTGCAGGAAGAGCACGAGATCTCGCGCGCGGACATGGGCTTCGAGTTCATGCTCAATACGATGCGGCTGACGGAGGGGTTCTCGCCGAACCTGTTCGGCGAGCGCACCGGCATGGGAATCAATGCGATCGAGGCGCCGTTGAATGCGGCCGAGGCCAAGGGGCTGGTCTACCGCGACCACAAGATCATCCGGCCGACCGCGCTGGGACAGCGCTTCCTGAACGACCTGCAGCAGATGTTCCTCGGCGCCTGAAAGATGGGGTCAGGTCCGCCGGACCTGACCTCGATGCGGCAGCTGCCTCAGGCCAGCATCAAGCGCGGTTGTTTTGCCGCCAGCCTGAATCCGCCCGCCACGCTGGCCAGCGTCTCCGCCTGTTCCTGCATGCTGGCCGCCGCGGCCGCCGCTTCTTCCACCAGCGCCGCGTTCTGCTGCGTCACCTGGTCCATCTGCGCGATCGCCTCGTTCACCTGGTCGATACCGATGCGCTGCTCCTGGCTGGCCGAGGTGATCTCCGACATGATGTCGTTGACGCGGGCGACGCTGTCGACCACTTCCTTCATTGTCGTGCCGGCTTCCTGCACCAGCTTTGTGCCGATATTGACCTGGCCGACCGAGTCGCCGATCAGGTCCTTGATCTCTTTCGCGGCGCTGGCCGAACGCTGCGCCAGCGAGCGCACTTCCGACGCCACCACCGCGAAGCCGCGGCCCTGTTCGCCGGCGCGCGCCGCTTCCACCGCTGCGTTGAGCGCCAGGATGTTGGTCTGGAAGGCGATGCCGTCGATGACGCCGATGATGTCGACGATCTTGCGCGACGACGAATCGATCGATCCCATCGTGTCGACCACCTTGCCGACGATGTCGCCGCCCTTGGCCGCGACGGTCGACGCGGCCAACGCGAGCTGGTTTGCCTGGTAGGCGTTGTCCGCGTTCTGGCGCACGGTCGACGTGAGTTCTTCCATCGACGCCGCGGTCTCCTCGAGCGAGCTGGCCTGCTGCTCGGTGCGCGCCGACAGGTCGAGGTTGCCGGCGGCGATCTCATTGGAGGCGGTGGCGATCGAGTGGGTACCGGTCTGCACCTCGGAGACGATCTTGAAAAGCGAATCGTTCATCGACTTCAGCGCGCGCATCAGGTCGCCGATCTCGCAGTGCGAAGCGGCGCGGAAGGCCGTGGTCAGGTCGCCGTTGGCGACGGTTTCGGCGACGTCGATCGCTTCTTTCAGCGGACGCGTGATACTGCGCGAAATCAGGTAGGCGAACACGGCGCCGATGGCGACCACCAGCACGCCGAGCAGCAGCAACAGCTTGAACGCGCGCGCGCTGGCCGCTTCGAGAGCAAGCGCGGTGTCGTCGATCGCCTTGCGCTGGAACGCCTGGAGCGCTTTGACCCGGGACGAATACGACTCGGCGGCCGGCATGAAGGTGTCATTGAAAATGCGCACGCTGCCCTCGGCGTCGCCGGCCTTCTTTGCATTCATCACTTCGACCTTCGCGGCCTGGTATTTGGCGCGGTCGGCGACGATCGCCTTGAGCATGGCTTTTTCTTCATCGCTGGTCAGCACCGCTTCGACCTGCTTGATCAGTTCCGAGGTCCTGGTCACGCTGTCGGCGATCGGCTTGGCGAAGGTGGTCGACAGGGTGTCGTCGCTGCTGCGCGCGATCATCGCTGTGCGCGAGATGGCCGAGTAGGTGTACAGGTACCAGTCGGTGACCAGGCGCTCCTTGACCAGCGGAAGCTCGGTCATGCGCTTGGTTGACTCGGCGGCGGCGCGCGCCGTGATGAGCGAGTAAGTGGTCGATGCGATCGACAGCAGCAAAACAATGGCGAAGCCGACTGCCAGCCGCGTGCCGATACGTAAATTCGAAAACATGATGATTGCCCGTCGGTGGATATAAAAATGATACTTCTAGGCAATTATTATGCGCTCATGCGGCGTCGCGGGCTATACGCAGAAGCCGTAGTGTTGTTGAGCGGAAACAAACGTGTCGTCTGACCTAGCCGAGCCGACAAGGCCGCGAGGAAGCGGGCCGGCGCGGCCGGCCCGCTTCGGGGCTGGTCAGCGAACCTCGCTCCAGCCGCCGCCCAGCACGCGGTACAGCGTGACCTGGTTCTGCAGGCGCAGCAGGTTGGCCTGCACCGCCGCCTGCTGCGCCGCGAACAGCGAGCGCTGGGCATCGAGCAGGTCGAGGTACGACGCCGCGCCTGCCTTGTAGCGCAGGTCGGACAGGTTGAAGCGGTCCGCTTCCGCCGCCGCCACCGAACGCTGGGCGCGCAGCTGCTCGGCGTACGTGGCCTGGCCGGCCAGCGCGTCCGACACTTCGCGGAACGCCAGCTGGATGCTCTTCTCGTACTGCGCCACGGCGATGTCGCGGCCTGCCTTGGCGCTGCCCAGCGTGGCGCTGTTGCGGCCGTAGTCGAAGATCGGCAGCACCGCCTGCGGCGCGAAGGTCCAGCCGAACGAGCCGCTCTTGAACAGGCCTGACAGATGCGAGCTGGCGGTGCCGGCGCTGCCGGTCAGCGCGATGCGCGGGAAGAAGTTGGCGCGCGCCGCGCCGATGTTGGCGTTGGCGCCGATCAGCTGCTGCTCGGCCGCGCGGATGTCGGGGCGCACCGCCAGCAGGTCGGACGGCAAGCCGGCCGGCAGTTCGGACAGCTCGGTCTGGGCCAGCGTGCGCGCCGGCGCCAGGTTCTCCGGCAGCGGCTGGCCCACCAGCAGCGTCAGCAGATTAGCGTCCTGCGCGCGCTGGCGCATCTGCTGCGCCAGGACCACGCGCGCGGTGTCGACCAGCGACACGCCTTGCTGCAGGTCGAGCTTCGACACCACGCCGTTGTCGAACTTCAGCTGGATCAGCTTGAGCGACTCCTCGCGCCCGGCCAAGGTCTGGCGGGTCAGCGCCAGCAGTTCGTCGTCGGCCAGCAGCGCCAGGTAGGCGTTGGCCACCGACGCGACCAGGCTGATGTGCGCCGCCTTGCGCGCTTCGCCGGTGGCGAGGAATTGCGCCAGCGCCGCGTCGGAGAGGTTCTTCACCCGGCCGAACAGGTCCAGCTCGAAGGCGCTGACGCCGAAGCCGGCCTGGTAAGTGCTGGTGATGCTGTCGTTCGAGCCGGGCAGGCGGCTGCCGGAAATCGCCGCGTTCACGGTGGGCAGGCTGTCGGCGCGGCGGATTTGGTACTGCGCGCGCGCCTGCTCGATGTTGAGGATCGCCACGCGCAGGTCGCGGTTGTTGGCCAGCGCCAGTTCGATCAGCTGCTTCAGGCGCGCGTCGGCGAAGAAGCGCTGCCAGGAGATTTGCGAGGCCGCTTGCGTGGCCGCCGGACTGGCTTCGGGGAAGCTGGCGGCCACCGGCGCCGCCGGGCGCTCGTATTTCGGCGCCAGCGACATGCAGCCGGTCAGCGCGAGGGCGAGCGGCAGCGCGCCCAGGGTGAATCGTTTCATCATATTTTTTCCTCAAATGCGACAGATGCTTCTTCTTCATGCGCGTACTTCTTGCGCTGGCGCTCGCTGCCTTTGAATATGGACCTCACCACGACGAAGAACACCGGCACAAAAAACACGCCGAGCGCGGTCGCGGTGACCATCCCGCCCATCACGCCGGTGCCGATGGCGCGCTGGCCGGCGGAGCCCGCGCCGTTGGCGATCGCCAGCGGCAGCACGCCCAGGATGAAGGCCATCGACGTCATCAGGATCGGGCGGAAGCGCAGGTGGCAGGCGCGCAGCACGGCTTCCTTGAGCGGCACGCCCTGGGCCTGCAGGTCCTTGGCGAACTCGATGATCAGCACCGCGTTCTTGGCGCCCAGGCCGATGATGGTGATCAGGCCAAGCTTGAAGTAGACGTCGTTCGGGAAGCCGCGCGCGGTCGCCGCCAGCAGCGCGCCGAGCACGCCGAGCGGCACCACCAGCAGCACCGCGACCGGGATCGACCAGCTTTCGTACAGCGCGGCCAGCGCCAGGAACACCGCCAGCATGGCGAAGCCGAGCAGCACGAACACGGTCGAACCGGACAGCTTTTCCTCGCGCGACTGGCCGGTCCACTCGAATGCGAAGCCGGCGGGCAGCTGGGCCGCCAGGCGTTCCATCTCGTCGAGCGCCTGGCCGGTACTGTGGCCCGGCGCCGCATCGCCCGACAGGCGCATGGTCGAGTAGCCGTTGTAGCGCACCGTCTGCATCGGGCCGGTGACCCAGCGCGTGGTGGCAAATGCCGACAGCGGCACCGGCCGGCCCTGGGCGTTGGCGGCGTTCAGCTTCAGCAGGTCATCGGGCTGCATGCGCGTCGGCGCGTCGGCCTGGACGACCACGCGCTGCAGCCGGCCGGCATTCGGGAAGTCGTTGATGTAGGCCGAGCCGAGCGAGGTAGACAGCGCCGCGTTGACCGAGTCGAACGACACGCCGAGCGCATTGGCCTTGTCGCGGTCGATGTCGAGCTGCACCTGCGGCGCGTCTTCCAGGCCTTCCGGACGCACGCCGGTCAGGATCTTGCTCTGCGCGGCCATGCCCATCAGCTGGTTGCGGGCGGCCACCAGCGCTTCGCGGCCATTGCCGGCGCGGTCCTGCAGGCGGAACGAGAAGCCGGTGCCGCGCCCCAGTTCCGGAATCGGCGGCGGCGACAGCGCGAACACGAACGAATCGCGCTGCTTCGACATGGCGCCGGTGATGCGGTTGGCGACGTCCTGGGCGCCCTGGCCCGGGCCCTTGCGCTCGTGCCAGTCCTTCAGCGGGATGAACGCCAGCGCCACGTTCTGGCCCTGGCCGGAGAAGTTGAAGCCGACCACGCCGACCATGTCGGCCACTTCCGGCTGCTTCATGATGAAGGCCTCGGCATCGGCCAGGACCTTGCTGGTGCGCTGCGTGGTGGCGCCGGCCGGCAGCTGGATGTTGGCGATGATGTAGCCCTGGTCTTCGTTCGGCAGGAACGACGACGGCATGCGCATGAACATCAGCGCGACGACGCCGATCACGACGGCGAACACCGCCAGCGCCCGGCCGGTGCGGCCCAGCGTCTTGGCGACGATGCCTTCGTAATTCTTGGCGGTGCGCGAGAAGCCGCGGTTGAACCAGCCGAAGAAGCCGGTCTTGGCATGGCCGTGGCCCGCTTCGACGGGCTTGAGCAGGTGGGCGCACAGCGCAGGCGTCAGCGACAGCGCCATGAACGCGGAGAAGAAAATCGACGACACCATCACCGCCGAAAACTGGCGGTAGATGTTGCCGACCGCGCCGGCGAAGAACGCCAGCGGCACGAACACCGACATCAGCACCACGGTCACGCCGATGATGGCGCCGGAGATCTGGCCCATCGCCTTGCGCGTCGCTTCGAGCGGGGGCAAGCCTTCCTCGCTCATGATGCGTTCGACGTTTTCGACCACCACGATGGCATCGTCGACGACGATGCCGATCACCAGCACCATGCCGAACATGGTCAGCACGTTGATCGAGAAGCCGAACGCCAGCAGCGCGCCGAGGGCGCCGAGCAGGGCGACCGGCACGACGATGGTCGGGATGATCGTGTAGCGGAAGTTCTGCAGGAACAGGTACATCACCAGGAACACCAGGATCACCGCTTCGACCAGCGTCTCGACGACCTGCTTGATCGAGATGTCGACGAACTTCGAGCTGTCGAACGGGATTGCGTATTTCATCCCGGGCGGGAAGTACTTCGACAATTCCTGCATGCGCTTCTTGACCAGCGTGGCCGTTTCCAGCGCGTTGCCGGACGAGGACAGCTGGATGCCGATGCCGGTCGACGGCTTGCCGTTCAGGCGCGCCGAGGTGGCGTAGCTCTGGCCGCCGATTTCGATGCGGGCGACGTCGCGCAGGCGCACGGCCGAGCCGTCGGTATTGGCGCGCAGGATGATGTTGCCGAACTGCTCGACGTTGCTGAGCTGGCCGGTGACGACGACGGTCGCCGTGATGGTCTGGCCGGCTTCGAGCGGCAGGTCGCCGATGGTGCCGGACGCCACTTGCGCGTTCTGCGTGCGGATGGCGTTGTTGACGTCGGTCGGCGACAGGTTGAAGCCCTGCAGCTTGGCCGGGTCGATCCAGATGCGCATCGCCTTTTCGGTGCCGAACAACTGGGCCTGGCCGACGCCCTTGATGCGCTGGATTTCAGGCAGCACGGTGCGCGAGGCGTAGTCGCCGAGCGCGATCGGGTCCCATTTCGGATCGTCCGACGACAAGATGGTAAACATCAGGAAGTTCGAACGGGCCTGGTCGACCCGCACGCCTTGCTGCACCACCGCCTGCGGCAGGCGTGGGGTGGCGCGTCCGAGACGGTTCTGGACGTCGACCTGGGCCAGCGCCGGATCGGTGCCGGTCTCGAACGAGAGCGTCAAGGTGCCGGTGCCGTTGGCCTGGCTGATCGACTCCATGTAGATCAGTCCCGGCGAGCCGTTCATTTCGCGTTCGATCACGCTGATGACGCTGTCCTCGAGGGTCTGGGCGGAGGCGCCCGGGTAAGCGGCGGTGACCACGATGGACGGTGGCGCGACGGTAGGGTATTGGGCGACCGGCAATTGTTTGATTGCCACTCCGCCCACCACCATGATGAACAATGCGATCACCCACGCGAAAATGGGGCGGTCAATAAAGAAGCGAGCCATGAAGGAATCCTGTGTCTGTTATTTGCTGGCGGCTGGCGCTGCGGCGGCCGGGGCGGCGGCGGTTGCAGTCCACGGCACCGGCTTGACCGGGGCGCCCGGCACCATCATCTTCTGGAAGCCGTCGACCACCACCTGCTCGCCAGGTTTCAAGCCATCGAGCACGATCCAGCTGGCGCCTTGCTGCGAGCCGATCTTGACCGGACGCGGCGCCGGCTTGCCGTCGGCGCCGACAACGATGACGGTGTCGCCCTGGGTGCCGCGCGTGACGGCCTGCTGCGGCACGACGATGGCGGCCGGCAGCTGCTGCTGCGACAGGCGCACGCGCACGTACTGGCCGGGCAGCAGCGCGTTGTCCGGGTTCGGCACTTCGGCGCGCAGCGCGACCTGGCCCGAGGTCGGGTCGACGGTCACGTCGGAAAACAGCAGCTTGCCTTTGCGCGGCAGTTCCGAGCCGTCGTCGAGCAGCACGGTGACGGGGACGCCGCCGGCGGCAACGGCCTTGGCGCCGGCGTTGCGGCGCAGGCGCTGCAGGTCGGCGGCCGACTGGGTGATGTTCAGGTAGACAGTGCTGGTCTGCTGGATCAGCGCGAGCTGGGTCGCTTCGGCGGCCGACACCAGCGCGCCTTCGGTGACCAGCGCGCGGCCGATGCGGCCGGCGATCGGCGCGGTGACAGTGGCATAGCCCGTGTTGATCTGGGCGATCTGCACGGCGGCGCGCTGCGCGGCGACGTCCGCTTCGGCCGTCTTCTGCGCGGCCACCACGTTGACGTATTCCTGCTTGCTGACGGCGTTCGCTTCGACCAGCGGCTTGTAGCGCTCGGCCTGGGCCGCGGCCTGGTTCAGGTTGGCCTGCGACTTGCCGAGGTTGGCGCGGGCGCTGGCCAGCGCGGCCTGGTAGGGCGCCGGGTCGATCTGGTACAGCGCCTGGCCGGCTTTGACTTCGCTGCCTTCCTGGAACAGGCGCTTGAGCACCACGCCGTTGACGCGGGCGCGCACCTGCGCCACCCGCACCGGCTCGACGCGCGCCGGCAGTTCGGTCTGCAGCGCGACAGGTTCGAATTTGGTGACGATCACGCCGACTTCGGGCGGCGGGCGGTTGCCGCCCGGCGCGCCGGCCTGGGCGGCATCCTTCGAGCCGCAGGCGGACATCGCGGCGAGGGCGAACAGGATGGCGGCGGCGATCCGTGTCATGGACAACGTGGAGGAGGAAGGGGAAGTGCGCATTGCGTGTGCATCCTTTGGAAATGCGGTTTTGTGACGGCCCGAGGGGCTGTGTTTACCGCTGGCTTTTATCGAATTTCCAGATATACTATCACGACTGTATGTTTAAATGTTTTGAAGCCCATAATTGAAGGGATGGCATGGTACGCAGGACCAAGGAAGACGCGCTGGCAACCCGCGACAGCATCCTCGATGCGGCGGAGCAACTTTTTGTCAAACAAGGCGTGTCGGGGACGACCCTACAGCATATCGCAACGGCTGCCGGTGTCACGCGCGGCGCGATTTACTGGCACTTCCTCGACAAGGGCGCGATGTTCAACGCGATGATGGAGCGGGTCAAGATGCCGCTGGAGGCGGCGCGCCAGCTGCTCGACGAGGCCAACGCGGCCGATCCGCTCGAGTCGCTGCGCGAGCACATGCTGTGCGTGTTCCGGGTGACGGTGGAAGATCCGCAGGCGCGGCGGGTGTTCGAGATCGCCACCCTGAAGATGGAGTTCGTCGACGAATTGAATGCGGTGCGCGAGCGGCGCAAGCAGAACCAGGAGTTGTGGATGGCGCGCACCGAAGCGCGGATCCGCGACGGCATCGCCAGCGGGCAGGTCAAGCCCGACGTCGATGCGCAGGCGGTGGCGCTGGGGCTGTGGGCGATCATGGATGGCTTGCTGCGCACCTGGCTGCTCGACCAGCAGGCGTTCGACCTGATGAAGCTGGGAACGCAGATCGTCGAGACGCACCTGGCCTGTTTGCGGGCATAAGCGCCTGCGGGGGCCTGGTCCTGCGGACCTGACCCCCACCTCGATCAGCGCAGCGCGGCGATCATCTGCTTCAGCTTGCCCGAATCGGCGCAGAACGCGCGGATGCCTTCGGCCAGCTTCTCGGTCGCCATCGCGTCTTCGTTCATCATGAAGCGGAAGGTCTTCTCATCGATCGACACTTTCTCGACGCTGGCGCCGGCCGCTTCCGCCCCCAGCTTGCGCGCCACCGGCGCTTCGGTGTCGGCCATCTGCTGCAGCAGGTCCGGCGAAATCGTCAGCAGGTCGCAGCCGGCCAGTTCCAGGATCTGCGAGGTGTTGCGGAAGCTCGCGCCCATCACTTCGGTCTTGTAGCCGAACTTGCGGTAGTAGTTGTAGATGCGCTTGACCGACTGCACGCCCGGATCGTCGGCGCCGGTGTAGTCCATGCCGGTCGATTTCTTGTACCAGTCGTAGATGCGGCCGACGAACGGCGAAATCAGCTGCGCGCCCGCTTCGGCGCAGGCGATCGCCTGCGGCAGCGCGAACAGCAAGGTCATGTTGCATTTGATGCCTTCGCGCTCGAGGATCTCGGCGGCGCGGATGCCTTCCCAGGTCGAGGCGATCTTGATCAGCACGCGGTCGCGCCCGATGCCGGTCGCTTCGTACAGCGCGATCAGCTCGCGGCCCTTGGCCACGTTGGCCTCGGTGTCGAACGACAGGCGCGCATCGATCTCGGTCGAGACGCGGCCCGGGATGATCTTCAGGATCTCGACGCCGAACGCGATCAGCAGGCGGTCGATGACGTCGCCGGTCGACAGGGTCGGGAAGTCGCGCACGGCCTGCTCGAGCAGCGGGCGGTACTCCGGCTTTTGCACCGCCTTCAGGATCAGCGACGGATTGGTGGTGGCATCGCGCGGCGTGTACGCCTTGATCGACTGGAAATCGCCGGTGTCGGCGACCACGGTGGTGAATTGCTTGAGCTGTTCGAGTTGATTCATGGCGTACGCAAGTGGAAAGAAGTCGGGTCCGTATTGTACCAAGCGGAAATCATCGCCGCCCAACGGGATTCGTCGCCGTTGCCCGTTTGCAATCGCGCGCCGCCTGGTGTTGTCATCGTTACACTGTGTCCAGGCCAATTTCACCGGAAACCTTTCTATAGGAGCAGCACATGATCAAGAAAACCCTCATCAAGGCAATGCTCGGCGTCGCCGCCACCACCGCCATGCTGGCCGCGTTCGGCGCCCAGGCGCAGACCGCCACGGTGCGGCCGCCGAAGGTTGGCGAAGCGAACGACCATACGTCGCCGAACGCGGTAAAGCAGCCGGCCGGCCGCATCGCCAACGCCACCGGCGACATCAATCCTGGCGTGGTGCCGCCGATCGTGGGCGAAGCGAACGATCACACCTCGGCGAACGCTGAACCGCGCCCGGCGCCGAAGGCGAAGTCGATGAAGAAGAAGGTAAGGAAGGCCAAGGTGAAGCCGCCGGTGACGGGCGAGGCGAATGACCATACGGCGCCGGGCGGCAGCACCGAAGCGGCCAAGGCGGCCAAGGCCGCGAGCATGTAACGCTCAGCCGAACAATACAGATACGAATCAATGCGATACGCATAGTCCGTATGCATATATCGCCGATTCGCCACGTTTTATTGTTCGGTTACTATTCGTTACCTAAATTTGTTTGCTTGGCAGTAATGGGATTGTAATAATGGCGGGGCCGTCGAGAACTTACCGCTCGGCGCCCCCTTAATGATTACTAAAAAGGTCCCACCATGTTCAAGAAAATCGCAATCGCAGCGGCTCTCGCCGTCGTCGCTTCGTCGTCGTTCGCGCAGCAGCAAATGGAGCGTCCGGCCGTCTACGCTGGCGTCGACATCGGCAGCACCAAGTTCGACGGTATCTCGGATCGCCAGAGCAGCTTCGGCGGCTTCGTGGGCTATCAGTTCCACCCTAATTTCGCCATCGAGGCAGGCTACAAGCGTCTGGGCGACTTCGACGTCATGGCCGGCGCCACCAAGGTCGGCGTGACCGTCGACCAGACCGCGCTGTCGTTCATCGGCTCGGTGCCGCTGCAGAGCGGCTTCAACGTCTACGGCCGTTTGGGCTACAACCGCCTCGACGCCAAGGGCAGCGTCTCCGGCTACGGCAGCGCCACCGATTCGACCTCGGGCGTTCTGTACGGCGTGGGCGTTGGCTACACCTTCACCCCGAACATCACTGCACGCCTGGAAGCCCAGCGTCCAAGCAGCGATTCGAGCAACATCGGCGCCAGCCTGTCCCTGAAGTTCTAAGGACAGCCGGTTGCAACGGAAAGCCCGCTTCGGCGGGCTTTTTTGCGTCTGCGCGCGATATCTTTCGCGCGCGCGCCGGCGTATGCTTGCGACATGGGCGTCGAACCTTGCGAGGAGAGCGATCATGGTGCTTCAATTTGGTGGCGCATTCTTTCTGTTCATCATCGGGTTGCTGCTGTTTTCGACGATCTGGATCTTCCGCGAGTACGAGCGCGGCGTCGTCTTCTTCCTGGGCCGTTTCCAGCGCGTGATGGGCCCGGGACTGGTGCTGATCATCCCGGCGATCCAGAAGGTGGTGCGGGTCGACCTGCGCACCGTGGTGCTCGAAGTGCCGACGCAGGACGTGATCTCGCGCGACAACGTGTCGGTCAAGGTCAGCGCGGTGATCTACTTTCGCATCATCGACGCGGCGCGCTCGGTGATCGAGGTCGAGGACTACCTCAACGCCACCAGCCAGCTGGCGCAGACCACCTTGCGCTCGGTGCTGGGCAAGCACCAGCTCGACGACATGCTGGCCGAGCGCGAGCGCCTCAACGCCGATGTCCAGCAGGCGCTCGACGCGCAGACCAACTCGTGGGGCATCAAGGTGTCCAACGTCGAAATCAAGCAGATCGACCTGACCGAATCGATGATCCGGGCGATCGCGCGCCAGGCCGAGGCCGAGCGTGAGCGTCGCGCCAAGGTGATCCACGCCGAGGGCGAACTGCAGGCCGCCGAAAAGCTGTTCGAGGCCGCGGAGATCCTGGCCAAGGAACCGCAGGCGATCCAGCTGCGCTACCTGGAAACGCTGACCGTGATCGGCGCCGACAAGAACACCACGGTCATCTTCCCGCTGCCGATGGACCTGGTACAGCACTTCCTGCAATCGGGGAAAAGCGCTTCCCCATAGAACCTTGCGCGATCGAACTGGAATATACGGGTGAACATCGACTGTTCGCCCTGGCGCCGCTGGCCGCGCGAGGGAAACCGAGAGAGGGAATGATCATGCGTACGACTATGGCATTGACGCTGGCGCTGCTGCTGGGCGGCTGCGCCACACCGGCGGAACGCGCCGCGCAACAGCAGCGCGAAGTGGACGAGATGATTGTCGTGTATGGGCCGGCGTGCGAGCGGCTGGGCTATGCGAACGGCTCCGATCAGTGGCGCTCGTGCATCCTGACCATGGACACCAAGAACGCGATCGCGCGCTACCGGACCTCGCCGACCACGACGACCTGCTTCGGCCATCGCGGCTTTTTCAACTGTTCTTCGTTCTGATGGCTTACCCGTGGCCGTGGGCGCGGATGGCGGTGATGCGTTTCACCGCCGGGTCGTAGATGGCATCGTAATAGCAGTCGCCGCCATCTGCGACCACCAGCCAGTCGGCGCGCAGCTGTTCAGGCGTGCGGCCCCACAATGAGCAGGCGCCGCTCAAGCGGACCACGCGTGCTCCTTCCTCGAGCACGCCCTGGTACTGCACCGTGTAACCCGAGATGTCGCGCATCGGCCTGCGGTTCTTCGGAACGATATCGATCGCCGACGACTTGATGGCGTTGGCGGCATCCATCGCGACCTCGATCGGCACTTCCCATCGTCCTCCGCGGACCTGGTGCCACTGAGGCAGATCCTGGGCGGCGGCGCTGACCGACGTTACGGCGGCGAGGATGAAGGCCGTGAAAATTCCTTTAGTGGCATTCATGGCGGCCGAAGGTTTTTTCCAGGAAATCGAGATAGGCCGGATCGTCCTTCGACAAGATCGCGCAATCGAACGGCGGCTGCTGGATTTTTCCGAACAGGTAGATGGTCGACGTCACGGCGAAAAACTCTTTTTCGTTTTGCAGGAAATGGGCGCGCTGATACGCCTGCGGATACTTGCCAGGCCGGCTTGCGGCCTCGAATGCGCGGATGATATCCGGATTCCTCAGCGTCAGGACGGCGAGGTGGTAGGCATGCATCAATTCGTGCAGCAGGATCGGCTTATTGGCCGGGAACACGATCGGCTGAATGCGCACGGCCGGCTCGCCATTACGCACGTCGAAGATACCGGGATTCCCGCGAACGGCCGGATCGACGATGATCCGGGTCTTCTTGAAAAACGCCAGTATCTCCGGCGGCAGGCCGCTTGCTTCGACGATGTCCAGTTGCTCTGCCACGGAGGCGAACGGCGCGCCCGCAAACGCCGCTTTCTGGCTGTCGTCGAGAAGATGATCATCGAGCGTGAAGCCGCGATGCGCCTGGTCCGCCAATGCGAAGGGAGAGAGCAGGCAAAGCAAACACAGTAGAAGCGTGCGCAATTTCATTGGCGCTCTCTCAGGCGAAGTCGGTCGCGTCGAGGAAAGCGGCGACCAGAGTTTCGAGCCCGGCCTGGTCTTCCTCGTTGAAGCGGTTCAGGGTCGGGCTGTCGATGTCGAACACGCCCAGCACGACGCCGTCCTTGATCAGCGGGATGACGATTTCGGCGTTCGACGCCGAGTCGCAGGCAATGTGGCCGGGGAAGGCGTGCACGTCCGGCACCAGCATCGTCTTGCGCTCGGCCGCCGCGGCGCCGCACACGCCACGTCCGAACGGGATGCGCGCGCAGGCTACCTTGCCCTGGAACGGGCCGACCAGCAGTTCCTGGCCGTCGCCTTTTTTGTTCGGGCGCGTCAGGTAGAAGCCGGCCCAGTTCAGTTCCGCGATGGTGTCGTAAATGAAGGCGGAGAACTGCGACGCGTTGGCGACCAGGTCGCGTTCACCTTCGAGGATGCTGGCGACCTGGCGGGTCAGCATGGCGTAATCGGGCTTGGTGGAGGCGGCGGGGGTGATGTGCATGATGCGATGGGCGTGTGGTTGCGAAAAATCACATTCTAACCTGCCATCCTCATAAGCGCCAACTAAGTCGCGCCGCATTGACCAATGGCAAATTCCCACAGCGTACGAATCCTAATATCAGCTCTTCAAGTGGTGCAGGGAGCGGCCGTGAAGACATCGGAGATCATCAATCAAGTGCGCGAGGCGCTTTCCTCGTTCACCAGCGACACCCGATTGTACGAACTCTCCTTTCCCGAGCAGCGCAAATCGGTTCCGCTGCTGGTTGAGGCGTTCGCTGCCGATGAGCGCGTGCTGGGAGTTGGATACCGGGACGTAATCGCCTTGTCCACCAACGGAAACATCGCGCATCAGTCTGTGCTCGGGCAGCGCGCCCGCTTGGCGATGAGCCTGGCCGACCGCACTCGGGCCGGCTTCGGCGGGTACGTGAGCGAGGTCGCCACACTGGGGTGCGACGGCGCCCTGACGCGCTATCGTCTGCGTCTGTCGCCATGGATTAGGCTGCTGACCCAGGTGCACAATAGCCGCGCATGGCAGAACTGCGGCGTGCGTGAAATTGTCGATGCCGTTTTCTCTCCCTATCAGCCGCATGCGCAGTGGCGCTGGAGCGACGAGGTCAACAGCTTCCTGGCCGATGCTGGGATTCGCGCCTCGTGCACCCAGTATCGTGAGACTGACGCCGAATTCGTCACCCGGCTGCTCACAGAAGAGGGATTGGCATGGCGATTTGAAGACGCTGACGGCCAGGATCGGATGGTACTGTTTTCGGACAGCAGCCGGTTGGTCGCCGTACCGGAAGACTCCAGCAGCGCTGGCGATGGCATCCGCTACCATGCCGCCAGCTCGGTCGAGCGCAGCGACAGCATTCAACACCTTGAAGAGATTCGCACGCTTGGAATTGGCACGGTGACCCTGTCGAGCTATGACTACATCGTCAAGCGGACCGTCAGCGTTAGTGTGCCAACGAGGTACCCAATCGGTGGCAAGTATGCGCAGGGGGTTGAAATATTTGACTGTCCGGGCCATGGCGCCTTCGCCGATAGGGGGCAGGCGCGCCGCAACGTCGAATTTCAGATGCAGGCGCATGAAGCCCGGACCCTGGTGTGGCAGGGGAGATCGACCGCGCGCACTCTGTGTGCAGGCACGCGGATTCGCGTCACCGGAATTCCGATGAAGAAGTACTGCTCTGAAATACCCGCGTTCGTGGTGCTGCGTGTCGCAAGCGCTGGCGTGAACAACCTGCCGGTAAGCGCGCGGGATGGCCTCGCCACATTATTCGGCCCGGTGGTGGATATGATTGGACAATCGTTGGGCGAGGTCGGGCTCGCCGGCTCCCACGCTCTGATCGATCAGGCGCGGCGCAGCGGCTACGCCAATTGTTTCGAGGCGATACCTGTGGAACGGCCATGGCGTCCAACTGCGGACGACAGCGCTTGCATCCGCGTGAGGCCTACCGCGACAGGCAGTCAGAGTGCGATTGTGGTGGGACCTGACGGCTCGGTTGAACCTAACGGCGCGGACGAAGTGCATTGCGACAGGATGGGGCGGGTCCGGGTTCGCTTCCATTGGCAGGAAAGCAGCGCCAATTGCTGGGTGCGTGTGGCACAGCGTTCGGCAGGCGCGCACATGGGAAGCCAGTTCATCCCGCGCATCGGCCAAGAAGTCCTGGTGAAATTCATCGAGGGCGATATCGATCAGCCGGTCATTGTCGGCGCGCTGTACAACGGTCAGGGTGAGGGCGGGGTGCCGACCACGCCAGGCGGGCGGGCCGATCAGATCAGTGATAGCGCCGTCTTCGAACCGGCGAACGATCATCGCCGCTCCGGCCAGGGCAATCTGGCCGGCGGCAATAGCCCGGTCTGGCATGGCGCATCGGGCGCCAGCGCCGGGCATCGTAATCCAGGCGCGCAGTGGGGTGTGCGCAGCAAGGAACTCGGAGGCCGGGGCTACAACCAGTTGGTGTTCGACGATACAGACGGCCAAGGCCGCGTTCAGCTGAAAACCACCCAAGCGGCCAGCGAACTCAATCTCGGGCACCTGATCCACAACGTGGACAATTATCGGGGGACCACGCGAGGCAGAGGCGCAGAGCTGCGTACGGATGCATACGGCGCCGTTCGTGCAGGCGAGGGTTTGCTCATCTCCAGCTACAAGATCGCTCATGCGCCACTATCTCGCGCCCCTGCGGGCAACAACATGGAAGGCAACGCATTGCTCAAGCGCGCGATGCAACTGGCCGCCAGCTTCAATGGTGCGGCGACGATGCACCAGAGCGTTGCCTTCGGCGCGCACCTGGGGTCCACGTCAGCGGACGCAAGTTCCACGGACAGCAAGGCGGCGCCATTGAAAGCTTTGTGGACCACCTCTGCGGGAGCAGTCAGTAGTTGCAGCCTGAGGGTAGCGAGGGCGGATGCGGCAGCGCGGAATACCAAACCGCACGACGACAAATTGGCTCACACCAGCGCACCCATGGTGGGCATCTCTGCGAAGGCCGGCCTTGGAATGGTGGCGGGTCAAGACGTGCAACTGGCGAACGGCGAAACAGTATCTTTGATGAACGGCATCGACAGCCAGTTCGTGGCCGGAGGTCAGATGCAGGTCCACAGTGGCCAAGCCATCGGCGTGCTCGCTGGGGCTGTGGGGGGCGGCGAGGACGGCGCCGGGTTGCAGTTGATTGCAGCGAAAGACGAGGTCGCGTACCAGGCGCAGTCCGACAAGCTGCAGGTGCAGGCGCGCGACGAGATCGACGTTGTCAGCGCCACCGCGCATATCGATTGGGCGGCGGCCAAGAGCATCAGCCTGTCGACCGCGGGGGGCGCCAATATCACCATCGCCGGTGGAAATATCACGGTGCAGTGCCCGGGAAAACTTATGGTGCACGCGGGGATGAAAAAGTTCGCTGCGCCGGATCGCCTCAGCTATCCATTGCCGAAGTTGCCCAGATCGGCAATGCCCGAGCGAGCGCTGAAATTCAAACTGCGGCTGGCGGATACGCCTGGGCCGCATGGCCATCCGCTGGCGCATACACCGTGGAAGATTGCTTCTGGCGAAATGCCATTCGGTTTGGCGTTTATTGACGAGGAAAGCATCGTCGCGCAAGGCGAGACCGATGCAGACGGAAATCTGGTGCTGACGGACCAGGAACAGTCGAAGGTGGCCAAGGCCTACTGCGCGAATCCAGAGCGCACCTGGCTGGTGTATCCAGGGCACACGGTGCGCTTGAATGTCGAAACCGAGTCGGCCGATTGGAGTGAGCAAGAAAAACTTTTGCAGGCGATGAATGCAGCAGACTTCAGCGGTGGCTTGCACAGCAGCCAGCATGACCCTGGCGCAGCACCTCAAGCCAGATACGCAAAGGCGGCATTCGATGTTTCGGCATCGAAGAACGTGTTCCCGAAAGTCAAAGAGTCGTAATTTCGGCCCATATCCTATTTCTGGATTCGTTCATGACCAGTAAACGCATCTCTCAGTTGGTTTCGGAAGAAGGCAAGCCGCTTGCGTCGGCGACTTCGGCGCCGGGCTGCTTCATTCATGACGGCGTGCCGCCCAAGGGCTATGCGGACATTCAGTGGGGCGATGTTTTCGCGGAACCTCGAAGTGGCAACAAGGTCGAGTTTTACGTGACCGGGGAGGAATATTTTGCTGCCGTCGCTGCAGCAATCGAAGGCGCGCAGGAGTCCATCTACATCACAGGCTGGCAGGTAAATTTCGACGTCGAACTGGTCAAAGGGAAGACACTGTTCGAATTTCTCGCGAAGGCGATCGACGGGAATCCCAACCTGCGCATTTACGTCATGCCCTGGATGTCGCCGAAGGTCGGCGTCGACACCGGAGATTTCGAAACCATGCTCGCGATTTTCCAGTTGAATGCTGGGCTTCCCCCGCCGGCGCGCGCGTTTGCGATGCCGGCGATTGCCCAAAGCGACATGCCTGCAGGCCTGGGCATCGGATTCTCGCACCATCAGAAACTGGTGGTGATCGACAATCGGCGCGCTTTCGTCGGCGGTATCGACCTTGCATACGGTCGTAGGGATGACGGCAGGTTTTCGCTTGCAGCGGACGGAAGGAAGGGCAACGAACTGTACAACTCTTGCATTCCTGCGCTCCATGAAATGTCCCATGTCGAACAAACGGATTACCTTACCCGCGCGGAAATGTTCGCAGCCTGCTTCGACGGCAAAGTGGGAGTGACCGGAACGTTCGTCACTTCGGCACCGTTGAAGTCGATTGCAAACGCCCAGGATTTTGTGCGGCCCGCCATCGACAAGAAAAATGAAGTTCAGAAGTCTGTTTCTGATTGGTGGGACAACGTGAACCTGATGCCGCAATTCCTGCGAAAGGTGCAGGACGTTCCGATCGATGCCGCGCAGGAGTTGTCGCGTTGGGCTTTCCATAAACTGGATCAGGAAGTCCAGCACAAGCTCGGAAAGCTTCGCGAGAGCGGCAGCGCCAACGCGGCCGATCGCGCCGCGGCCGTACTCGCTTGGCTCAACAACGCAAGCATGGATCAGCTGCCGCCGGCGATCCGCCAGGAGACGGTCACCCTGATTGAAACTTTTATTATCGCGACGATGACGCAGCTTGGGAACTTGACTGACCAGAAATCCGTGCGTTATGAAAATCTTAAGAAGCTAAAAAAGATGCTTCCGGCAAGCGCGAAGACGATCTCGTCTGATCAACCGCGTATGCCCTGGCATGACGTTCATTCGTCGATCATGGGGCCTTCAGTGAGCGACTTGAGCAGAAATTTCATTGGACGGTGGAACGGTATTGCGGCGCGCTACGAGCGGTCATACAAGTTTGTGACTAATGACGCGACAGTACGCACGATGTTTTCTTTCTTTGGAATCCAACCGACTGCATGGATACGAATTCCGAGGCTGCCAAGTTCAATCGCTCCGGACAAACAAGAGAAGGCGGGCGAAACGTGGGTCCAGGTTTTGCGCAGTGCCCCGTTGACCTTGCAGCTCGACGAGTGGAACAGCAATTCTGGCGACGGGCGCCGCAAGCCGCGGCCTGTCCGCGCCCAGAATAACTGTCTGAAGGCGATGCTCACGGCGATTCAGGGTGCGCAGAAGTTCATCTATATAGAAGGGCAGTTCTTTCAGTCGGCTTATGGCACCGATCTGACGAAAGAGGGGAAGCTCTCAGGTCCCATGGATGCATTGTTGGATATCACGAAGTCGCCGAACTACGGGAAGTATGCGCGACAGCTCGAAATCGTGGGGGTCTCGCCAACGAAAATCGTCAGCGCAATTCGCTGGTCGCAGATAGATGACGTTCGCGCCGATGCGAACGGCAAGGGCCGCGAGTTCATGAACGATCTTGACATGGTAATCAAGAACGCAGCGGCGATCGAGTCGTCTCGACGCATGGGGAAGGCGCAAGAAGAAGTCATAAATCCCATTGCTGACGCACTGGCGACTAGGATCGAAACGGCGATTTATGACGGGTTGCCATTTCATGTATATCTTGTCGTGCCGGTGCATCCCGAAGGGCCGTTGAACGCATTGAATATCATGACTCAGCTTCACCTGACGATGCAATCGCTGGTGTTTGGGGAAAGCAGTCTGGTCAATCGGATTCGGCGCGCGATGGCGGTCGCAGATTTGCTGCGAACGGAAAGCATGCCGATTGATTCGGCGAAAAGCATTGTCCGAAATTATCTGCCGGGGGAACTGGAGCGCAAGGTAAAGGAGGGATGGAAGAAATACGTTACGTTGTTGAATCTGCGCACTTGGGATCACTTAGGGCTGAGGCCGGTCACGGAACAAATTTACGTTCACTCGAAGTTGCTTATCGCTGATGACAGGGTCGCCGTGCTCGGCAGCGCGAACATAAACGATCGCAGCCAGTTGGGCGATCGGGATTCGGAGCTGGCGGTCGTTATCCGCGACGACGCGAAGGTATCAGCGAAACTCGACGGTAAGCGCGTCGAACTGGTGAGCGTATCGGTGCAGAATTTGCGATCACAGTTATGGTCCAAATTATTCGGACTTACGGGCGCCACACCTGCACCCGAGCTCCAATCAATAATCCTCGCACCAGCGGCGCCAGAGACGTGGATGGCGATTCAAAATCTTGCATATGCGAACGCGCTCGCTTATCAGCAGGCTTTCCCCTTCCTCGCGCGGGTCGCCGGTGAGTCTAGTTCAATCTGGCCGACATGGGTGCCCGATAAGCGTCGTCTGCACGGTCAGATGCCGTTTCATCCCAACTTTTGGCTGACTGTAAGAAGTAATTCAAAGCCCCTCAGCTGGGACGCTACCGCGCTTCTGCGCGAATCCTCCCCTGCGACCACGCGAGGCTATATCGTCGCGCTGCCGACGACTTGGACGGCGGGCGAGAACAACATCTCCAAAATGAATTTAACGTTATTGGCAGACCTCGCTGTGCCGACAGGCCAGCCGAGCGATTCATCAGGGAGCGGCGAAATTCGTCGGGCGGTCTGACGGGGTCTGAGTGAATTTCTGGTGATTGTAGTTTTGTAATTGAGGAGTGATCATGCGCCTTTGCTGGCATTCTCGAATCTATCTATCTTGTCTCCTGGTCGTATTGTTCTCTGGATGCAGCCGTGCGGAAGGCCAGCAATCCATCGCCTCGGACGAAGCACTTGCGGAGCGGCCGTCCAAATATCCTAGTCTTGAAGAAATGCTGGAAAGTACCGCGCCAGAATATCGTACACCGCAGGGTGCGCGACGCGATTGTCTAGGTCGCCTGACTTTCGATGTTGACCAATCGATTGAATGGGCTACTTTTTTTGACAGAAGAGTTACGGACAGCCTTCAAGGACGGAAATTCAGTGAAAACGTCTTTGATCGGGGCGACGTCATGGAATTCGGCAATGTCCGAATTGGAATCGTCGGGCCGGTTGATTCGCAGCTCGCAAGCCGAGTCCGAAGGAATATGCCTTCGGAAACAGATTATCTCGAAAAGTCGATTAATGACTTGTCCGATCGAATTCGTGAAATCAAAAATGCAGGAGTGCAGGAAGACGCATCCCGGGCCTCTCTCACTTGGTTCGTAGAGAAAATTGAACAACATCGAAAGACAATCCAGGAAATAAAGGAGGAATTCCCTGTGGCCGACTTCGGCATTCCAGGAAGTTACGGTTATTCGACGGAGTTTTTCGAGGGTAATGATGAATCGCTGAGGTACTCGGTCTACTTCGCGCATGTGCTGCGAGAGAAGTATGTCTACATGTTCCGGTCTCAAGAGCGAATCACACCTACGATGAGCAAGGAACAGCACAAGCAAAAACTGGTGGCGATACTGAAGAGTTTCCGTCCGCGCATACTACACGAGATCCCTTCTGAACTTGGCGTTTGCATTCCCCATGGGTTTATTGCCGACGACGGCAAAACCATCACCGACATTAAGCAATCGTTTCGTTGGGCGGACGCACCAGGTGTCGTGTACACCATCCATACGGGCAACGTAGACAGCCGCCGAATGAAGTTTACCCCGCTTACGGCGGGCGTAAGGGCCGCGGTGGGCTCCTTTGGCACCCCTGAAGAAAGCGAAATGAACAAACACGTCACCCGGCGTATTGGACCGCGCCCGTACAAAATGGGCGGATTGATGTCGGACCAGGGCGGGGTCGCATTGAAAATCCACAGGCCGGGAAAAGCGACTATCGAAACGTATTCTGTCTTTACCGGCTATTCGGGTTGGCTTAGTGTCGCTGTGCTTCCCTACATCCTCGTCGACATGCAAACATTCACGAGGGAGCAAGCTCCCGAACTCGCTCAGGATCCGCCTCCGTTCGCGCAGAGTATGGGCCGACTGGAGACTGTTTTGCGCAGCATGCGACTGCGCCCCACCGATCCCCCGATGCCCGAAATCGTTGCGGCATCCAAGAAGTAATGAACCTTCAGCCGATGAAGGAATCGAACTGCATGTCGAATTCCTGCAGCGCCTTCTGCGCATTCTGCATCTTCTTGCGGAACTCGGGCCCGCGCTGCAGCGCCAGGCCGACCGCCAGCACGTCGATCACCACCAGGTAGGCCAGGCGCGCAGAAATCGGCGTGTACGGGTCGGTGTTGAACACCAGATCGATCGGGATCAGCACCGTCGCCAAATCGGCCAGCGGCGTGCCCGAGGGCGCGAGCACGATGACGTCCGCGCCGCCGCGCCGCGCCAGCTTCACTGAGCGCAGCAGGGCAGGGCTGTTGCCGCGCTGTGAAATCGCGACCACCGCATCGCCCTCGCGCAGCAGCGCCGCGGCGATGCTGTGGATGTTCGGATCCGAATACGCCACCGTCGGCACCCCGGAGCGGAAGAACTTGTGCTGCGCGTCGGCCGCGACGATCCCCGACGTGCCCTGTCCGTAAAACTCGATCTTGTTCGCGCGCGACAGGATATCGAGCGCCTTCTGGATGGCTTCCGGATTGAGGTTGTTGCGCAGGTCGAGCAGGGTGTTGATCGAGCGGCTGCAGATCTTGCTGACCAGGTCAGACGCCAGGTCGTCCTGCGCCGGCTGCTCGTTCGCGCCGGGCAGCGCCAGCGCGAGTCCCTGCGCCAGCTTCAGCTTGAACTCGTGCCAGCCGTCGTAACCGAGCGTGCGGCAGAACCGCACCACGGTCGGCTCGGACACCTGGGCGCTCTTAGCGAGCGCCGTGATGTTCTGGCTGACGGTGGCCGTCGGCTGTTCCAGCACCGCCAGCGCGACCTTGCGCTCGGACTTGGACAGCGAGTCGAGCTGCGTCCGTATCGAGTCGAGCAACATCAGTCTTCGGGCAAGGCTTCTTCGCGCCACTGCAGGCCGTCGCGGCCTATCAGTGCGCTGGCCGCCGCGGGTCCCCAGGTGCCGGACGAATACGGAATCGGATTGTTGTCGGCCTGCTCCCAGTAGTCGAGGATAGGCTCGACCCATTCCCACGCCGCTTCCAGCTCGTCGCCGCGCATGAACAGCGTCAGCTGGCCGCGCAGCACGTCGAGCAGCAGGCGCTCGTAGGCGTCCATGCGCGGCGTGTTGAACTGCTCGCGGAAATCGAGTTCGAGTTCGGCCTGCTTCAGGCGCATGCTGTCGCCCGGCGTCTTGGCCATCAAATTCATCGACAGGCCTTCGTCCGGCTGCAGGCGAATCACCAGGGTGTTCGGCTGGAAGCTCGACGTCGGCTGGTTGAAGATCGAATGCGGAATCGGCTTGAAGCGCACGACGATTTCGGCCAAGCGGTCGGCCATCCGTTTGCCGGTGCGCAGATAGAACGGCACGCCGGCCCAGCGCCAGGTGTCGATTTCGGCCTTCAGCGCGACGAAGGTCTCGGTGGTCGAGTGCTCCGGCGCATCCGGCTCGTCCTTGTAGCTCGGCACCGGCTGGCCGTCGACGTGGCCGGCGCGGTACTGGCCGCGCACGATGTTCTGCGCCAGCGTGGTCGGCGTGAAGCGCTTCAGCGAACGCAGCACCTGCAGCTTGGCGTCGCGCACCGCGTCGGGGGCGATCGAGGTCGGCGGCTCCATCGCGACGATGCACAGCAGCTGCAGCAGGTGATTCTGCAGCATGTCGCGCAGCGCGCCCGAGGTGTCGTAATAGCCCATGCGGTTGCCCACGCCGATCTTCTCGGCGATGGTGATCTGCACGTCCGAGATCCACTCACGGCGCCACAGCGGCTCGAACAGGATGTTACCGAAGCGCAGCGCCAGCAGGTTCTGCACGGTCTCCTTGCCCAGGTAATGGTCGATCCGGTAGATCTGCTTCTCGGCGAAGACCTTGCCCACTTCCTTGTTGATCTGCTTGGCCGATTCGAGGTCGCGGCCCAGCGGCTTTTCCAGCACCACGCGCGAATTGGCGGTGGCAAGACCGGTCGCGGCCAGGTTGTCGCAGATCTGCGCGAACAGGTGCGGCGGCGTCGCCAGGTAGTACACGCGCGTCAGGCTGTCGTCCTTGCGCAGCGCCTCGACCAAGGCGCCGTAGGTCTTTTCGTCGGTCGCGTTCATCGACACATACACGATGCGCTTGACGAATTCCGCGTACTTCGCTGCGTCGGGCGCCTTGATGTTCGGCTTGGACTGGGTCTCGACCGCGGCGAGGAACTCTTCCTGCGACCACTCGTGGCGGCCCACGCAGATGATGCGCGCGGACGGCGGCAGATCGCCGGCCACGTCGCGCGAGTACATCGCAGGGAGCAGCTTGCGCATCGACAGATCGCCGCTGCCGCCAAAAAGTACGAGGTCGAAATCGTTGATTGCCATAGTGTGTGATCGCAAAAGTAGGGTGCCGGATGGATAATGCCGCTTGTTGCCCGTTGCTGGCGCACGCAAAGCCGTTTATGTAAATTTACTACATCAATAAACGAATCGCAAGTAATTTTACTACGCGATTGACGGAATGCCGCCGCGCGGCAGGCGGACCGTGAAAGTGGCGCCGAGGTTCTTGCCGGCGCTGTCGACGGTCAGCGTACCGCCGTGCAGCTCGACGATGCGGCGCGCAATGTACAGGCCCAGTCCAAGGCCGGTGGCGTTGCCGCTGGTTTGCAGCGTGAACGCGCCGAACACGTGCTGCAGGTCTTCCGGCGGAATGCCCTGGCCGCTGTCGGCGATGTCGATCTCGACGTGGCTGTCACCGTCGCGGATGGCGACCCGGACGGCGCCGCCGTCAGGGGTGAACTTGATCGCATTCAGCAGCAGGTTCCAGATCACCTGCTGCAGCCTGCCGGCGTCGGCCATCAGCGTGATGCCGTCGCCGAAATCGGCCGGCGCCACGCTGAAGGCGATGCGTTTTTCGTGCGCCGCAGGTTCGATCGTCGACACGGCCGCGCGCAGCACGCCGCCCAGTCCCACTTCGGCCGGCAC
The DNA here is from genome assembly GCF_056406475.1 of Massilia sp. P1_C10. Taxonomy (NCBI): domain Bacteria; kingdom Pseudomonadati; phylum Pseudomonadota; class Betaproteobacteria; order Burkholderiales; family Oxalobacteraceae; genus Massilia; species Massilia sp. P1_C10. The sequence continues at coordinate 709,328 of NZ_JBFUAC010000002.1, read as the reverse complement.
GATCGACATCTGCCCGGTCAGTGTGCGGGCGGCGTCGATCAGGTCGTCCACCATGCCGGCCTCCTGGCGCACGTGCAGTCGCATGGCGGTCAGCCCCGCTTCGACCGCGGGCGGCAAATCCTTCACGGTGCGCAGCATCAGCTCGACGCGCATCGACAGCGCGGCCAGCGGCGTGCGCATCTCGTGTGACACCGTGGCGAGGAACAGGTCGCGCGTGCGGCTGACCCGGTTGAGTTCGTCGATGATTTCGCGCTGGCGGTCGAACGATCCGGCCAGCGTCGCCAGCAGGGCGGCGTAGGTGGCCATGCGTGTGTCCGAGACCGGAGGCTCGAGCCGCACCACGTTCCACAGCGACTGTCCCGACAGGGCGGCCAGCTTGGCGATGCGCTCGCATTCCAGCGGCGAGGTGAAGTCGCGAAAGCACCATCCGAACACCAGCACGCCGTAGACTTTTCCGGACTGGGTCAGCGGCAGGCTCGATACGCGCATGCCGTGGAACATGCGGTCCGGCTCGGGCGCGCCGCTGGCCAGCACGGCGCCGACGATCTCGCGTTCGAGTTCGGTGCCGGCGCCGTCTTCGCTCCACAGCGCCGACGCGCCGAGGAAGCGGGTGGTGCGCGACGACAGCAGCGGGCCGACGGTGCGCCTGCCTTGCGCGTCCCAGGCGGATACCGCGAGCCCGGTTGACAGCGCGTACTGATTTAAAGGCGCGGCCCAGCCATCCCAATCGATCTGGGCGACATGGGGCTGCGCGATGTGGATCACTTGCTCGCTTCGATCGGCAAATCGACCGACGGCGGCATCTTGCTGCCGTGGGCGATGGCATCCTCGATCACCGGGCTTTGGCGTGACGGCGAACGCGACAGCAGGCCGTAGTAGGACGAGAACGGCAGCTGCGGCACCACGCTGCCCGGATCAATGTAGGCGTCTTCGTCGAGCAGTTGCAGGCCGCCTTCGGCGATCACGTATTCGCGCGTGACCTGGATGTTGCGGCTGCCGCGTACCTTCGGGATCGCGATCGCGCGCCGCAGCACCGTCGAGATCTCGACGTAGTTCAGCAGGATGATGTTGTCGACCAGGTGCGAGCCCTTGAGCTCCTCGCTGATCTGCGACAGTCCCAGCAGCTCCGGGCTTTCGTAGTTGAAGAAGATGGTCGCCAGGCGGTTTTTGAAGAACGTCGCCAGCGCATACAGATAGTCGGCCACTTCGTCGCGGCTGGTCATCTCGTAGACCGCGATGGAATCGAACACGACGACGTCGATGCCTTCCTCCTCGACCAGCTTGATGATGCGGTCGAAGTGCACGTCGAGTTCGAGCTCGAGCGGCGACTCGTACTGGATGAACAATTCGCCGCGTTCGACCATGCCTTGGAGGTCGAAGCCGAGCGAGCCGGCGTTGCGCATCAGTTGTTTCGGGTGTTCGTCCAGGCTGACCAGCAGCGTCTTGTGGCCGGCCTCGATCGCCGACTTCAGGAACTGCACGCTGAGCACCGTCTTGCCGGTGCCAGAGATCCCGCTGACCATCGTCACTGAGCCCTCGTACAGGCCGCCGTCCAGCAGCCCGTCGATCGATTCGGAGCCGATCGACAGGCGCTTGTCGGAGGTCGGCTGCTCGTTGAGGGACAGCGGGCGCGATTGCGCGCGGCGATACACGTGGATGCCCTTGTTCGCTTCGATGCGCATGGTGTGGCTGCCGCCGATGAAGTCCTGGCCGCGCGACTTGAGCACGGTGAGGCGGCGCTGCACGCGGCGGCGGTTTTCCTGGCGCGACAACTCGATGATGGTGTCGAACACGAAGCGCTCGTGCGCCGCGGCGCCCAGCGACTCGTCGCGTTCGGCGGTGACCATGGTCGTCACGCCGAGGCGGTTCAGGCCTTCGATCAGCACGTGCACGTCTTCGCGGAACGGCAGGTCGTGCACTTCGGCGTACAGGCGCAGCGGGGTCAGGCCGTCGATCAGCAGGCGCTTGGCGCCCATCGCGCGCAGCGACTCCGAGAACGCCCCTTCGCTGTTGCGGAACTCGCTCAGCAGAACGGCGGGGCTGGTCTGGATGACCTTGACCTTGCCGGCGTCGATCTGGCCCTGCAGGTCCCAGTTGAAGCCGGCCGCGTCGCGCAGCAGCTTGGTCGAATCGAGTTCGAACGAGACGATCGCGCCCGGTTCGTCGTACAGCGCCGCGCCGGCATGGATGAATCCGAGGCCGAGCGTGGTCTTGCCGGAACCGGGCGCGCCCTCGACGATGATGTTGTTATGGCGCGGAAGCCCGCCGAGAAGGACTTCATCGAGTCCGTCGATGCCGGTTTTGACTAGGGTGTCCACTCTTGTTGCTCCTGCGCGCGAAAAAGCGGGGTCAGCTCCCGCAGGACCTGACCCCCATTAATAGATGCCGACAGTCTATCAGGCTAATTCTGTCTGCTAGCGCACAAAAGGCGTTACGGCCGGTAAACTGGTTCCGGCAGGCCCGGGACGTCTACCCGCAACGACAACACGCAGCCGCTGAGCGGGTATTGCGCGCGTTCTTCGGCAGGCCGCCTGGTGCCGGCGCTTGTGATGTAAAGCGTGCGCAGGTCGGCCCCTCCGAACGCCATCATGGTCGGCGCGCGCAGCGGTAGCCGGACCTCGCGCAGCAGTTCGCCCGCGCTGGAGAAGCGCAGCAGGCGGCCGCCTTCGAACATCGCGCTCCAGTAGGCGCCTTCGCTGTCGACCGCGGCGCCGTCGGGGCGCCCGCCGTAGCCGGGCGCCGCCTTGTCGCTGGAAAAGCGCTGGAATGGCTGCGCTTCGCCGAGCGCGCCGGTGGCGGCGTCGAACGGATAGCGGTCGATCCGGTGGCTGGTGGTGTCGGAATGGTACATCCACTTTTGGTCCGGGCTGAAGCCAAGGCCGTTCGAAACGGTCATGCCGCCCGACCAGGCGCGGCGTACCTGGCCGCGTTCGAGGCAGTACATTTCCGCGGCCGCTTCGGTGCGCGGCTCGTACAGCGTGCCGACCCAGAAGCGGCCGGCCGGATCGACGCGGCCGTCGTTGAAGCGCACCTTGCCGGTGTCGTAGGGCGCCGGCGCGATCGGCGTGAAGGCGCCGCTGTCGGTGTCGAAGCGCGCGAAGCCCGAACGCAGCGCGACCACCAGGCCGCCGCCGGCATGCAGGCCAAGCGCGGTCGGCTCGCTGTCGGTTTTCCAGCTGCGATGCGCGCCGCTGGCGGGATCGAGCCGGTGAATCGCGAAGCCATCGATGTCGACCCAGTACAGGCAGGCCTCGGCCGGATTCCACAGCGGGCTTTCGCCGACCGCCATCGGCTGGTCGAACGCGACGTCGATGGCGTCGCTCATACGGCCGCCTTGGCCATCGCGATCAGGCCGTTGGTGGAGCTGTCGTGCTTCGCGGGCTGCGCGTCGCCGTTCAGTTCGGCCTCGATGTTCTTGGCCAGCACCTTGCCCAGCTCGACGCCCCACTGGTCGAAGCTGTTCACGTCCCACAGCACGCCCTGCACGAAGGTCTTGTGCTCGTACAGCGCCACCAGCGCGCCGAGCGAATGCGGCGTCAGGTATTCCATCAGGATGGTGTTGCTCGGACGGTTGCCCGGGAAGGTCTTGTGCGGCGCCAGGCGCTCGGCTTCGGCCTTTCCGATACCCTGGGCATTCAGGTCGGCGCGCACTTCGTCGATGGTTTTGCCGCGCATGAACGCTTCCGACTGCGCGAAGCAGTTCGCCAGCAGCGCCGCGTGGTGCTGGGTGAATTCGTGTCCGGGCCGCAGCGCCGCGATGAAGTCGATCGGCGTCACGTCGGTGCCCTGGTGCAGCAGCTGGAAGTAGGCGTGCTGGCCGTTGGTGCCGCATTCGCCCCAGATCGCCGGGCAGGTCGGGGTGTCGACCGGTTCGCCGCTGCGCGTGACGCGCTTGCCGTTGCTCTCCATCTCGAGCTGCTGCAGGTATGCGGGGAAGCGGTTCAGGTCCTGGTGATACGGCGCGATCGACACCGAGCCGCAATCGAGGAACTGGCGGTTCCAGAAGCCGACCAGCGCGAGCAGCGCCGGCATGTTTTGATCGAGCGGCGCGGTCCTGAAATGCTCGTCCATTGCGTGCGCGCCGGCCAGGAAGTCGCTGAAGTAGCCGAAGCCGACGGCCAGCGCGATCGGCAGTCCGATCGCCGACCACACCGAATACCGCCCGCCGACCCAGTCCCAGAACGGGAACATGTTGGCCGGGTCGATGCCGAATTTCTTGATTGCCTCGGTGTTGGTGGAGACGGCGACGAAGTGCTTGGCCAGCGCCTCCGGCTGCGCCAGCGCGAGGAACCAGCGGCGCGCGGTCTGCGCGTTCATCATGGTTTCGCTGGTGGTGAAGGTCTTCGAGGCGACGATGAACAGCGTGGTCTCGGGATCGACCTGCGACAGCGTCGCATCCATGTCGTGGCCGTCCACATTCGACACGAAATGCAGGGTCAGCGTCGGCAGCGAATACTGGCGCAGCGCCAGGCAGGCCATCTTGGGGCCCAGGTCGGAGCCGCCGATGCCGATGTTGACGACGTCGGTGATCGGCTTGCCGGTGTAGCCGCGCCAGGCGCCGGAGCGCACCGCGTCGCTGAAGATGCGTACGCGTTTCAGTACATCGTGCACGTCGGCGCCAACGTCCTGGCCGTCCACCACCAGCGCGGGCGCATCGATCGGCGCGCGCAGCGCGGTGTGCAGCACGGCGCGGTCTTCGGTCAGGTTGATCTTCTCGCCGGCGAACATCGCCTCGCGCTGGCGCTCGACGCCGCGCTCGCGCGCCAGGCCCACCAGCAGTTCAAGCGTGCGCCCGTCGAGGCGGTTTTTTGAATAGTCTAGAAAGAGACCAGCGCCTTCGACCGACATCTTCCTGAAGCGCTCGGGATCGGCGCCGAACAGGTCGCGCATCTGCCAGCTGGCGGCGTCGACGGCGTGGGTGGCGAGGGCCTGGAAACTGGCGGTGGAGGTGAGGGCGGGCTGGCGCATGGTATCGAGAGTAGAATGGGCTTATGTTTATGATACATCAAAATTCGGTAAATTCACTACATAATGAAATGCGGAGCGTTGCAGTTGACGTGCGCCGCTGACAAGGCCGGGGTCAGGTCCGCCGGACCTGACCCCATTGTCGCAACAATATTCGAGCCTGACGGATTAATTGAATAATTTTGTAGTAAAATTTCAGAAATTAATTTTAGAGGATTGACCATGGCGCTCCATCCAGTACTTCAGGCGGTGACCGACCGTATCATCGAACGCAGCCGCCCGTCGCGCGCAGCCTACCTCGCGCACCTCGACGCCGCGCGCGTCCAGGGCGTGCAGCGCAGCGCGCTGGCCTGCACCAACCTCGCGCATGGCTTCGCCGCGTTCCCTGCCAACGACAAGCTCAAACTGAAGGAGCAGAAAAAGCCCTCGATCGGGATCGTCTCGTCATATAACGACATGCTGTCGGCGCACCAGCCATTCCAGTTCTTCCCCGAGATTATCAAGGCCGCCGTGCGCGAAGTCGACGCGGTCGCGCAGTTCGCCGGCGCGACGCCCGCCATGTGCGACGGGGTGACGCAGGGCCAGCCCGGCATGGAACTGTCGCTGTTCTCGCGCGACGCCATCGCGATGGCCACCGCGGTCGCGCTGTCCCACAATATGTTCGACGCCGGCCTGTACCTGGGCGTGTGCGACAAGATTGTCCCGGGCCTGTTGATCGGCGCGCTGCATTTCGGTCACCTGCCCGCGGTGTTCGTGCCGGCCGGCCCGATGAGCAGCGGCGTGTCGAACAAGGAAAAAGCGGCGCTGCGCCAGCGCTACGCGCAAGGCAAGGCCACCCGCGAAGAACTGCTGGAAGGCGAATCGGCGTCGTACCACAGCGCCGGCACCTGCACCTTCTACGGCACCGCCAACAGCAACCAGATGCTGATGGAGTTCATGGGCCTGCACCTGCCCGGATCTTCTTTCGTCCCTCCGGGCACGCCGCTGCGCGACGCACTGACGGCCGCCGCGGCCAAGCGCGCCGTCGCCATCACGCCGCAGGGCGGCAATTACACGCCGGTCGGCCACGTCGTCGATGAAAAATCCATTGTCAACGCGGTCATCGGCCTGCTGGCGACCGGCGGCTCCACCAACCACACGCTGCACCTGGTGGCCATCGCCAAGGCGGCCGGCATCGTGATCGACTGGGACGACTTCAACGAACTGTCCGCGATCATTCCTTTGCTGGCCCGGATCTACCCGAACGGCGACGCCGACGTAAACCACTTCAACGCGGCCGGCGGCCCTGGCTACGTGATTCGCGAGCTGCTCGACCAGGGACTGCTGCACGACGACGTGCTTACCATCCTCGGCAAGGGCCTGCGCGCCCATTGCATGGAGCCGTTCCTGGACGGCGAGAAGGTGGTATGGAAGCCCGCTGCCGCGCAATCGGCCGACACCGAGGTGCTGCGACCGGCCTCCGCGCCGTTCGCCAACGACGGCGGCATGATCCTGGTGAAGGGCAACCTGGGCCGCGCCGTGATGAAGATCTCCGCGGTCAAGGAGCAGCACCGCGTCGTCGAGGCGCCGGCGCTGACCTTCAACTCGCAGGAAGACTTCATGCACGCCTACCAGGCGGGCCACCTGGACCGCGACTTCATCGCCGTGATCCGCTTCCAGGGCCCGCGCGCCAACGGCATGCCGGAACTGCACGCGCTGACTCCGGCGCTGGCCAATCTGCAGGACGCCGGCCGCAAGGTGGCGATGGTCACCGACGGCCGCATGTCGGGCGCGTCGGGCAAGGTGCCGGCGGCGATCCACGTGTCGCCCGAGATCCTGGCCGGCGGCCCGCTCGGCCTGGTGCGCGACGGCGATATCATCCGCCTCGACGCCACCCTGGGCACCTTGCAGGCGCTGGTGCCGGATGCGGTCTGGCATGCGCGCGCGATGGCGACCGCCGATTTGTCGTCGTCGCACATCGGCATGGGACGCGAGCTGTTCTCGATGTTCCGCCACACGGTCAGCGAAGCGGAGAAGGGCGCCACCACCTTCTCGCTGCCATCGCCGATCCCCACCACCGTGCCGCTGCACGAAGGCGCCGATGTCGGCGACATCGTCCCCGGCTCCGACGAAGACACCTTGATCAAGAACCCAATATGACCATGAACCTGCTCGACATCATGCGCGTTGCGCGCGTCATTCCCGTCATCGCCATCGACGACCCAGAACACGCCGTGCCGCTGGCGAAAGCGCTGGTTGCCGGCGGCATCCGCGTGCTCGAAGTCACGCTGCGCACCAGGCATGGCCTGGACGCGATCCGCGCCATGACCGCGGTCGAAGGCGCCATCGTCGGCGTCGGCACGCTGACCCAGCCCGAGGAATTTGCCGCCGCGCGCGACGCCGGCGCCGTGTTCGGCGTCTCGCCCGGCCTGACGCCGGCGCTGATCGAGGCGGCCAAGCGGAGCGGCCTGCCGCTGCTGCCGGGCGTGATGACGCCGTCCGAAGTGCTGGCCGCGCGCGAAGCGGGCTTCCTGCAGCTCAAGCTGTTCCCGGCGGTGCCGGCCGGCGGCGTCGGCATGCTCAACGCGATCGGCGGCCCGATTCCGGATGTGACGTTCTGCCCGACGGGCGGCATCTCGATCGAGACCGCGCCGGCCTTCCTGGCCTGCAAAAACGTCGCCTGCGTGGGCGGCTCATGGCTGACGCCGAAGGACGCGCTGGCGGCCGGCGACTGGGCCCGCATCACCGAGCTGGCGAAGGCGGCGGCCGCGCTGGGCTGACCGTCCGTGGTGAAGCGCAGCCTCACCGAAGGCGAAGTGGCGATGGCGTCGATGCTGTTCGGCGACGCCATCGATTATGCGAAAGTTCGCATAATCGGGCGGCGCTACATGCCGTTCCAGCCGCGTAACTGCGCGATGACGCCGAACGGCAGCATGTACTTTCACCGCTCCTGCTTCCTGGACGATTATTCGTCTGCGGACATCGGCGCGCGCCACTGGTTCATGCACGAGATGGTGCACGTCTGGCAGCACCAGCTGGGCTATCCGGTGCGGCTGCGCGGCGCGGTGCGCATCGGCCTCGATTACCGCTACCGGCTGCGCGCCGGCGCCACGCTGGCCGACTTCAACATGGAAGCGCAGGGCGACCTGCTGGCCGATTATTTCGTGCTCAAGCTGCTCGGTGCGCCCGGGGCGATGCGCTGGCGCCACAACGCCGGCGCCCTCGACCTGTTCGAGGAAGTGCTGGCCGATTTCATTGCCGATCCATCAAAGCGCGCGCACCTGCCGCGCAGCCTCGGCAGCCGCCGTTAGTTCGCACGGCTTGCGCGGCATCAAACAGCGCCGGGCGGAAAGCCGTACGCTAGAAGTTTGCTAGACGCAACTTTTTTCCGGCGAGGCCCTATGTACTTCCGTGTTTTCATCCCGATCATCCTGCTGCTGTGGACAGCGCGGGCGGGAAGTGCGCCCACGCCGCGTATAGGAGAAGCGGAAGTGCGCGATGCGAACAAGGGACAGCCGTGCTTCACGATTTCCGAACGCGAGGAGCGGCGCGGCGGGGCACCCGATTTCGAGGCGATCAGCGTGGTGGACACCTCGGCCCGGCCGCGCGAGACGGTGTGGAAGATGTCGATGCCGAAAGGGCGCACCTTTCCGGTGATGTTCAGCATGTGCATTCCGTACGCTGGCAGGGTGCAGTCGCTGCCGCAGACGCGCGCGGCGGAACTCGAACCGGGCAGGGTGTATGAGGTGACGATCGACGTGCGCGGCGGGGCGCCGGAGCAGGCGCGCGGTTATGGCGCCAGGTTCTGCCTGGTCAGGCAGCGCGACGGCGGCGTCAATGTGCTGCCGATCGCACCTGGCACGCGCGAAGGGAAAAATCTGTACGGATGCGTCGCGGCCAAGTGAAGATGGGGTCGTCAAATTCGGGGTCAGGTCCATCGGACCTGACCCCTACGCCTGATCGACCGCCACCTGGTTGCGCCCGCCGCGCTTGGCCTCGTACAAGGCGCGGTCCGCCGCGCCGATCAACTCGGCCACTTCAAGCGGATTGTTCGGCGCCTGCGTCGCCACGCCGATGCTGATGGTGACCTGCGCAGACCCTTGTGCGCCGACATGCGGAATCGCCAGTTGCGCGACGCAGCGGCGCATCGTCTCGGCGATGCCGGCCGCGCCCGCGCTGTCCATGTCGGGAAGGATCACCGCGAACTCCTCGCCGCCATAGCGCGCGATCAGGTCGGGCGGGCGTTTCAGGCGTGCGGCCAGCGCGCCGGCCACGCGGATCAGCGTGTCGTCGCCCTGCTGGTGGCCATAGTGGTCGTTGTACGCCTTGAAGAAATCGATGTCGATCATCAGCATCGACAGCGCGACGCCGGAACGCTTGGCGCGCCGCTGCTCCTTCTCGATCGCCTGGTCGAAGTGGCGGCGGTTGGCGATCCCGGTCAGGCCGTCGGAGAATGTCTGCGAGCGCAGCTCCAGCGCCTGCTCACGCAGCAGCCGCTCGCGCTGCACCGCGGCGCTGACGTCGCTGACCTGGATCAGGCAGTGGCGCCGATCGCCCTCGACGTCGAGCGGCGTGACGGCGACCGCCTGCTGGATGCGCACGCCGGCGATGCGCGCTTCGCGGTCGGCGAACAGCGGCAGCGGCGCCTTGTGCAGCGTCTGCGACAGCACCGCGGGGAAGTTGTCGCGCAGCGCCTGCAGCACCGCGCGGTCGAGGCGCTTGCCGTGCAGCGCGGGGAAGACGGCGAAGAAGTCGCGCCCCAGCACCTCGCCTTCGGTGCAGCCGGAGCGCTGCGCCATCCAGCGGTTCCACAGCACCACGCGGCGCGCGTTGTCGAGCACCACGGCGCCGACGTCCAGCGCGCCGAGTACGTTTTCCAGCATCCCCGGACGAATCATGTCGATGCTGCCCATGTCACTCGCCTTCAATCGCGGACAGGTAGCGCTCGACCTGGGCCTGCAGGTCGGCCAGCGCGGAGAGGTCGAGCACGAACGCCACGTAGCCGTTGATCTGGTGCGTCTCGAGGATGAAGTCGATGTGCAGCACCAGCACCACGGTGTCGGGCGAGCCGCCGGAGGCGCCGAGGATGTCCTCGCTGCTGCCCAGGTGGTAGACCGGCAGCGAGCCGCGCAATTCCTGCTCGAAGATGTTGGCCAGGGTGCCGACGCAGGAGTTGAGGATGATGTTGCCGATCTCGCTCATCGCCTCCTGCTCCATCTCGGTGAGCTGCTTGAACGGCACCGCGTCGCCCACCATCAGGCGCACGATGTCGAGGCTTTTATCTTCGGGGAACATCAGGATCGCGCGGGTAGTAAAGGCGCCTTCGTAGAGCTGGCTGACGCCGCACACGCGCTGGCCGTCGACGTTGCCGAGCAGGGCGGCGGCGGCGGCGCGGTTCAGGAAGCGGATCGACGGCACCGACATCGTGACCTCTTCGCTGACGATTTCGCTCATCGCCCTGGCGGCCTGGCCGACGCCGATGTTGAAGATTTCAACCAGCGCGTCGTGCTGCAGTTCGCTGAGCGTGACCATGCTTACTCCAGCGCGCCCAGCAGGGCGTGGATGCGCGCCTCGGTGATCGGCTTTTCCATGAAGCCGATGCCCATTTCGCTGGCGCGGTTGCGGGTCGCGTTCTGCACGTTGGCGGTGACCAGCGAGATGTGGGCGTCCGGGCACAGCGCGCGCAGGTGGCCGGCGGCGGCCATCCCGCCCATGCCCGGCATGTTGATGTCGATCAGGATCAGCACCGGCGAGATGCCCCGCACCTTGTCGAGCGCTTCTTCGCCGGTGGCCGCTTCCTCGACCAGCCAGCCGGGCTGGCGCGTCAGAATGAACTGGCGTGCCATCAGGCGCGAGACGCGGCTGTCGTCGACCACCAGTACGATTTTCGAGTCGTTCATTGCGATTCCCAAGAGTCTTCAAAGCGTTGGGGGATTCTGCCACCGATCGGCGCATTGTTTTTCCCAAAAGGAACATTCTTTGCGCTGGCGCGGGGTCGCGCTTGCTGCGGGACAAGGGAAGATATTGTTGAAAGGCGGCCCGGCCACGGTCGATCCGTTAAAATGTCGGCATTCCCCCCAAGTTAAGCAGAATCATGACCCAAGACGAACTCAAGCAAGCAGTGGCCGTGGCCGCGATCCAATATGTCGTGGACGGCGAAATCATCGGCGTCGGCACCGGCTCGACCGCCAATTTCTTCATCGACGAACTGGCCAGGATCAAGCACCGCATCAAGGGCACCGTGGCCTCGTCGGAAGCGACCGCGGCGCGCCTGCGCGGCCACGGCATCGAGGTGTTCGACCTGAACGACGTGCCGTCGATCGCGGTCTACATCGACGGCGCCGACGAAATCACCAGCACCGGCGCGATGATCAAGGGCGGCGGCGCCGCGCTGACGCGCGAGAAGATCGTCGCTTCCGTGTCGGGCCAGTTCGTGTGCATCGCCGACGGCTCCAAGCTGGTCGACGTGATGGGAAAATTCCCGCTGCCGGTCGAAGTGCTGCCGATGGCGCGCGCCGCCGTCATGCGCAAGCTGGCGGCGCTGGGCGGCCAGCCGAAGCTGCGCGTAAAGGCCGGCACCGACGAAGCCTTCATCACCGACAACGGCGGCCAGATCATCGACGTCGCCGGCCTGTCGATCACCGACCCGGTCGCGCTGGAGCAGGAAATCAACCAGGTGCCGGGCGTGATCGCCGTCGGCCTGTTCGCACTGCGCGGCGCCGACGTCTGCCTGCTGGGCACCGGCGAAGGCGTCAAGACCCTCACTTTCTAAGCCAAGGAAAAGCATGAAGCGATTGCTGCTGCTGGCGACGTGCGCGTTTGCGCTGTCGGCCTGTTCGATGTTCAAGACGAAGATGGAACCAGTGGCGATTGCGCCGGCCAAGCCGGTCGACACGCGCCTGCGCGACGCCAACGGCGCCGTGATCGAACGCATCGCCTTCCGTCCGGGCGTGTCGTCGGTGACGGTGGAGCGCCTCGGCAAGGCGCAGGCGTGCCACAGCAGCGAGGGCGCAGGCCTGGTGACCGAGCCGGGTCCGGTCGAGGTCTACAAGATGGTGTGCGACAGCGGCAAGGTGTTCATGGCCCGCTGCGAACTGCGGCAATGTAAGGCGATGTGACGATTCCGCTCACCGATTCGCGGCGCGACGGCATCCTGATGCCGTCGCTTGCGCTGTTCGGCAGCCAGGTTTCCGTCAACCTTGGCGCCGCGGTGGCCAAGCAGCTGTTCCCCGTCATTGGAGTGGAAGGCATCACCGCGTTCCGGGTGGGCTTTTCGGCGCTGATCCTGCTGGCGATCTTCCGCCCCTGGCGTTCGCCGCTGACCCGGCGCGACGTGTTCAACCTGGTCATCTACGGCGCCGTCATGGGCCTGATGAACCTTCTGATCTACCGCGCGTTCCAGCGCATCCCGATCGGCATTGCGGTCGCCATCGAAGTGACCGGGCCGCTGCTGGTGGCCTTGCTGTCGTCGCGCCGGCCCCGCGACATCGCCTCGTGCGCGCTGGCGGTGTTCGGGCTTTATCTGCTGCTTCCCTTGAATACAGTCGCCGGTCGCCTCGATCCGGTGGGCGTCGCGTATGCCTTCGGCGCTGCCGCGTGCTGGGCGCTATACATCGTGTTCGGCAAGCGCGCCTCGAGCATCGCGGGCGGGCAGGGCGTCGCGCTGGGGATGCTGGTGGCGTCGCTGTTCATCGTGCCGCTCGGGGTGGCCTACACCGACCCATCGACGATCACGACGCGGGTAGCGGGCATCGGCCTGCTGATCGCGGTGTTGTCGAGCGCGGTGCCGTACTGCCTGGAGATGCTGGCGCTGCGCGGCCTGCCGCAGGGGCTGTATGGGATGTTCAGCAGCGCCGCGCCGGCCGTCACGGCGCTGGCCGGGCTGGTCGTGCTGGGAGAGCGCTTGAACGGGACGCAGTGGATGGCGATCGCCTGCATCGTGCTGGCGTCGGCGACCTGCGCGCTATCCGCTCGAAAAACTTAATGACCGTTCTGGCTGCGCAAAATCGCGACGGTGCGTTGCACGACAGGGGACATATACCCGCCCGTGCGGTAGGTCAGGCCTAGCCTTCGCCTCAGCGTCGTTTCGGGCAGTTCGACCTCGCGCAAGTACGCCTTTTGGGATTGCAGATTGAAGCGGGCCACAAATCCCAGCAAGTGAGTCTGCTCGATGATCGGCAGGATCATGTTCAGCACATTCGATTCGATCTGCACGGCCGGCCGCGCAAGGCCATTCCTTTCGAAGGTCTGGTCGAGCCATTGACGGCTCGCCACCGAAGCTGCCGGCAGTACCCATTTGTAGCGCAACAGGTCCGGCAAGGTGTACGGGGCTTTGAAGATGTCGTGATCCCGGCTCGCGAGCACGACCACCTCGTCCTCGGAAAACTGCTCGGACACCAGGTGCTCGTCCGATTCGACGATCGGCCCCACCACCAGGTCCAGGTCGCCCTCGCGTAGCGCCGAGAGGAGGGCGTCGTTCATCGCCACCTTGAGTTCGACCTCCACCTCGGGCGCGCCGCCCAGCAGTTCTTCGAACACGCCAGGCATCATGTGCTCGGCCAGCGTCGGCACGCAGCCGATCCGCATTTTTCCCTTCAGGCCGCCGGCATGCTCCTTCATTTCGCGCGCGGTTTCCTCCACCAGCAGCGCCATCTGCTTGGTTCGCGACAGCAGCACCGCGCCGGCGGCGGTCAGCTTCATCCCGCGTCCGGACTTTTCGAACAATTGCGCGCCCAGGTCCGCTTCCAGCCGGTCGATGCATTTGGTCAGCGCCGGCTGGGTGCGGAACAGCTTTTCGGCGGCGCGGCCGAGGTTGCCTTCGGTGGCGATGACTTCGAAATAGCGCAGGTCGCGGAAATCCATGAAGCATTCCTGAAAGTTTAAGAAAGCGAAAAATAAGTGAATATACATTATAGATCGCGCTTCATATACTCGGTTCACATCAAGAAAAACATTCACAGACCCGCACACAGAACAGGACCCGACATGACCCATTCCGCCCCTCCAGACGTCATCAGCGACTTCATTCGCGTTGATCCGAGCCTGGCCAAAGCCGCCTCCGAATTTCCCGCCTCGATCCTGGCCGACGTCGCCGGCCGCCGCGGCACACTCAGCAGCCGTATTGCTCCGCTGGCGCCGACCATGCGCATCGCCGGCCCGGCGCTGACGATCGAAGTGCGTCCCGGCGACAACCTGATGATCCACGCCGCGATGGCAATGGCGAAGCCGGGCGACGTCCTGGTGATCGACGGCAAGGGCGACGAGACCACCGCGCTGATGGGCGAGATCATGATCTCGGCGTGCATGAAGATCGGCATCGCCGGCGTCATCATCGACGGCTCGGTGCGCGACACCGAAGCCATCCGCGCGCTGGGCTTCCCGACCTACGCCGTCGGCGCCAATCCGAACGGCCCGAACAAGCTGGCGCCGGGACGCGTGAACTGGCCGGTGTCGGTCGGCGGCACCGCGGTCGCTCCCGGCGACCTGATCGTCGCCGACGCCGACGGCGTGGTGGTCATCGAGCGCAGCAAGGTGGAGGCTGTGCTGGCGCTGGCAGCCGGCAAAGTCGCCGACGAAACCGTGCGCTTGACGCAAATCCGCAGCGGCGGCCAGTTGCGCCCGGCGTGGCTTGAAGGCGCGCTGAAGAAGGCCGGTGTGGTGATCGAAGGAGCAGTCGCATGAGTCGCGTGATCCTGGTGACCGGCGCCGATCTCGCACCGCAGGCGGTGGCGCTGCTGGCCGATTTCGAGCTGGTCTACGCCGGCAAGGACTGCAACGAGGATAGCGTGGTGGCGCTGTGTCGCCAGCACGATCCGGTGGCGATCATCGCGCGCTATGGAAAAATCAGCGCGCGGGTGATTGAAGCGAGCCCGAGCTTGCGCGTTATTTCCAAGCACGGCACCGGCATCGACACCATCGATGCGGCCGCGGCGAGGGCGCGCGGCATTGCGGTCAAGGCCGCGGCCGGCGCGAATGCCGCCGCCGTGGCCGAGCACACCTGGGCCCTGATCCTGGCATGCGCCAAGAACGTGGTTCGCCTCGACGGCCGCATGCGCGCCGGCCACTGGGACAAGGCGACGCACAAGAGCCTGGAGCTCAAAGGGCGCACCCTGGGCCTGGTTGGCCTGGGCGCGATCGGCCTGCGCGTCGCCGACACCGGCATGGCGCTCGGCATGCGCGTGATCGCTTACGATCCGTTCGCCAAGGCGTTTCCCGCCGGCGTGGAGCGCGTCGAACTGGACCACGTCATCGCCGCGTCCGATGTGTTGTCGCTGCACTGCCCGCTGACGGCGCAAAATGCGAATATGATCAATGCGGCGACGCTGGCGAGCATGCGCCAGGGCGCGATCCTGGTGAATACGGCGCGCGGCGGCCTGATCGACGAGGCGGCGCTGGCCGATGCACTGCGCAGCGGCAAACTGCGCGCCGCGGGACTCGACAGCTTCCAGGTCGAGCCTTACGACGGCGCGCACGAATTCTCGGCGTTGGCCGACGCGATCCTCTCGCCCCACGTGGCAGGCGTCACCGACGATGCCTACGTCGGCATGGGAACGGCGGCGGCGCAGAACGTTCTGGACGAACTCGCCGTCACGGCGTAACAGCATATAAAAAGGAGTGCGCCCACGATGGCGCACCCGACCGGCAGGCTTTGGAGGAAGACAAGATGGAAACCACGAATCGCGACATTCAATTCGAGAGGGCGACGGTGCGCAAGGTCATCGGGCGCCTGATCCCCTTCCTGATGGTGTGCTACCTGCTCGCGTTCATTGATCGCGGCAACATCGGCATGGCTGCCCTGAGCATGAATCACGACCTGGGCATCTCGCCGCAGGTGTTCGGTTTCGCCAGCAGCCTGTTTTTTATCTCGTACTTCTTCTTCGAGGTGCCGAGTAACCTGGCGCTGCAGAAATTCGGCGCGCGCAAGTGGATCGCCCGAATCATGATCACCTGGGGGCTGGTGTCGGCCGGCACCGCGCTGGTGACCGGCCAGAACTCCCTGTTCGTGCTGCGCTTCCTGCTCGGCGCGGCCGAAGCCGGCTTCTTCCCTGGCGTCCTGTTGTACCTGACTTACTGGGTGCCGTCGGCCTACCGCGCCCGCATCATCGCCATTTTCATGGTGTCGGTGCCGCTGGCAAGCTTCATCGCTTCGCCGGTCTCGGCCCTGCTGATGCGCATGGAAGGCACGCTGGGCCTGCACGGCTGGCAGTGGCTGTTCCTCCTGGAAGGGCTGCCGACCGTCGTGATGGGCCTGGCTTGCCTGTCATTCCTGACCGACCGGCCGGAACATGCGAAGTGGCTGAGCGCCGAAGAACGCGACTGGCTCGCCGGCCAGATGGAGCGCGAGCGCAGCGAGAAGAAACTGGTCGCCCATGTTTCGCTGTGGAAGCTGTTCCGCAGCAAAGAGGTGCTCGGCATGGCGCTGGTCTGCTCGACTGCGTCGGCCGCCGGCTCGGTGCTCGGCGTATGGCAGCCGCAGATGATCAAATCGTTCGGATTTACGGTGATGCAGACCGGCTTGCTCAACTCGATTCCTTACGCCATTGCCGCCGTGCTGATGGTCTTTTGGGGACGCAATTCGGACCGTACCGGCGAGCGCCGCTGGCATATAGTCATTCCGCTGGCGCTGATTTCGGTGGGAATGCTGTTCACGCTGGCCACCACATCGATCGTGCCGACCATCATCCTGCTGTCGTGCGTGCTGATTGGCGCCTACTCCTTCAAGGGACCGTTCTGGGCGCTCAGCTCCGGCTGGCTGGCCTCGGGCTCGGCAGCGGCAGGGCTGGCCGGCATCAACGCCGTATCCAACCTGATCGGCGGCGGGCTGATGGTCAACGTCTATGGCTGGATCAAGGCCGGTACCGGCAGCTACGCCCTGGCCCTCCTGCCGATCGCGGCGCTGGCGCTGGTCAGCATCACGGTGCTGATGGTCCTGAGCCGCAGCGCCAGCAAGGCGGCGCGCATTGCAACGATCGGGGCCGCGGCATAAGCGACGCCCGATTCATCCAACACATCATTACAACCACAACAGCAGGAGACCTGTATGAATCCGTTCGCCCGTCACATCCTGATCGTCGCGCTATCGAGCCTCGCTGCACTGGCCAGCGCCGCCGAGCAGCCGTATCCGTCCAAGCCGATCCGCCTGGTCGTTCCGTTTCCCGCCGGCGGCGGCACCGACATCATCTCTCGCGTGGTGAGCAACAAGCTGACCGAAACGCAGAAATGGGTCATCGTCGTCGACAACCGCCCTGGCGCCGGCGGCAACATCGGGGTCGACCTGGCCGCCAAGGCGCCGGCCGACGGTTACACCATCGTCATGGGCCAGACCAGCAACCTGGCGGTCAATCCCACCCTGTACGCGAAAATGCCGTATGACGCGATCAAGGACCTGGCGCCGGTCGCCGCGGTGGCCGACGCGCCGCTGGTGCTGGTGGTGGCCGCCGGCTCGCCGTTCAAGACGCTGGCCGACGTGGTCGCCGCGGCCAAAGCCAGGCCCGGCATGATCACGCTGGCCACGCCGGGCAACGGCACGGTGGCGCACCTGACCGGCGAATTGTTCCAGAAGGCGGCCGGCATCAAGCTGCAGCACGTGCCATACAAGGGCTCGTCCCAGGCGATCACCGACCTGCTCGGCGGATCGATCCAGCTGCTGATGGCCTCGGTGCCGACGGCCAACGGACAGTTCAAGGGCGGCAACATGCGTGCGCTGGCCGTCACCTCGGAAAAGCGCTCCGGCGATTTGCCGACCGTGCCGACCATCAACGAGTCGGGCTACAAGGGCTTCGACGCCCGCACCTGGTTCGGCTTCCTCGCCCCGGCCGGCACGCCCGCGCCCGTCATCGCCAGGCTCAATGCCGAAGTCAACAAGGTGCTGAAAATGCCGGAGGTGCGCGAGAAGATCCGCGTCGAAGGCGGCGACACCCTGGGTGGCACGCCCGAGGAGTTTGCCAGCATGATCAAGGCGGAACACGTCCGCTGGGGCAAGGTCGTCAAGGAGTCCGGCGCCAAGATCGACTGACCGGCGCCCACGCAGCCATCGGCCCGCGGCGACGCGGGCCCACACCACATTCCTTTTTCAATCCGCGCAACAGCGGAGGGATCCGTGCGGCCTTCGCACGGCAATTGAACCAGCAGCATCCATAAAAACTACTCAAGGGACCGCAAGATGAACATGAAATATTCGATGATGGCGCTGTGCTGTATGGTGTCGGCAACGGCGTATGCGCAGTCCAGCGTGACTGTGTACGGCTCGATCGACGCCGGCCTGCGGTATCAGACCAACGTCAACGCCGCCGGCGACGGCCTGCTGTCGATGGGCACGGGGAACTATTACTCCAACCGCCTGGGCTTTCGCGGCGTGGAAGACCTGGGCGGCGGGCTGAAGGCGCGCTTCCAGCTTGAAAGCGGTTTTTCCAGCAAGACCGGCGCGCTGGACAACACCAACAACGTGCTGTTCAACCGTACCGCGGCGGTCGGCGTGAGCGGCGCCTGGGGCGGCATCGACGTGGGCCGCCAATACACGATCGGCTTCAAGACCGAGAAGTTCCTCGACCCGTTCGACCATCACTACACCGGCATCGTGCCGCTGTCGTCCGGCGCCGGCACCACCTTGCCGGCAGCGGCGAGCGCCGCGGGGCTGGGCGCATCCTCGTCTTCCGGTACGCGATTCAACAACGACGTCCAGTACGCCGGCACCTTCGGTCCGGTCACGGCGCGCGCCGAGTATGCGCTGGGCGAGATCGCGGGCGACGCCAGCAAGGGGTCGGCACGGGCGGTGGGCGCGAGCTACACCGGCTCGACGCTGCTGCTGGCCGGCGCTTACACGCACAAGGAGACGGTGGCTGGCTTCACCAACACGGCGTTCGTCGCCGGCGGCGGATTCAAGCTGCAGGCGGCGACGGTCAAGGTGGCGCAGTCGCGCGAGCGCCAGTCGAGCGCAACGGTGGGCGAGTATCGCAACAAGACCAGCTGGGCCGGCGTGAGCTACGCGTTCTCGCCGGCAGTGGAAGCCACGCTGGCCGCCTACCGCTCGAATTTCGACAGCCTGGCCAGCACCGGCAAGCGCGATTTGCTGCTGCTGGGCGCCACCTACACCTTCACCAAGCGCACCAACCTGTACGCCGAAGTGGACCTGAACCGGTATGAAGGCGCCCTGGTGCCTGCCACCAGGCAGACCCGCCAGCGCGGCATTTCGGCCGGCATCAACCACCTGTTCTAAGGAGCCGACGCGATGAACATAAGAAATCAAAAGGACTTCTGGGCCGGCTTCATGTTCGTCGCGTTCGGCGCGGGCTTTGCCGTATATGGCGCCCGCTACGCGTTCGGCACGGCGGAGCGCATGGGCCCTGGTTATTTCCCCACCGTGCTCGGCCTGCTGCTGGTGGCGATCGGCGTTGTGGTCGCCGTGGGCGGCCTGGTTGGGAAGGGTGAAGTCGAACAGATCGGAAAATTCGCCTGGCCCACGCTATTGCTGATCATCGGCCCGGTCGCGCTGTTCGGGCTGCTGCTCGAACGCCTGGGCCTGGTGGCCTGCCTGCTGATGCTGGTCGGCATTTCCAGCTATGCGAGCCATGAGTTCGGCTGGAAGGCGACGGTCGGCAATGCGCTCGCGCTGATCGCGCTGTCGCTGCTGGTGTTCGTGTACTTGCTGAAGCTGCAATTTCCACTGTGGCCGGCTGCGCTCGGCATATAAGGAAACATACAATGGACGGCTTTCTCTCTCACCTGTCGATCGGATTTTCAGCGGTGCTGGCGCTGGAACCGATGACATTGTTCGGCATCACCGCCAACATCCCCGTCAACCTGGTCTACTGCCTGCTCGGCGCCATCATCGGCACGCTGATCGGCGTGCTGCCGGGCCTCGGTCCGACGGCGACCATCGCCATGCTGCTGCCGGCGACCTACGCATTGCCGCCGTTGGGCGGACTGATCATGCTCGCCGGCATTTACTACGGGGCGCAATATGGCGGCTCGACCACAGCGATCCTGGTCAACCTGCCCGGCGAGACCTCGTCGGTGGTGACCTGCATCGACGGCTATCAGATGGCGCGGCGGGGGCGGGCCGGGGTGGCGCTGACCACTGCCGCGCTCGGATCTTTCTTCGCCGGTTGCGTCGGTATCCTGCTGCTGGCCGCGTTCGCGGTGCCGCTGGCGAAGGTCGCGTTCCAGTTCGGCCCTGCGGAATACTTTTCGTTGATCGTGCTCGGCATGATCGGCGCGGTGGTGCTCGCGTCCGGATCGCTGATCAAGGCGATCGGCATGATCTGCATCGGACTGCTGGGCGGGATCATCGGCACCGACGTCAACTCCGGCGTGGCGCGCTTCACCTTCGACATCGCCGAATTGTCCGACGGCATCGGTTTCGTCGCGGTGGCGATGGGCGTGTTCGGCTTCGCCGAGGTCATCGCCAACCTCGAGCAGAAGGAGCATCGCGAGGTTTTCACCAACAAGGTCACCAGCATGTTTCCGACCAGGGAGGACTTCAGGCGCATGGTCGCGCCGGTGCTGCGCGGCACGATGCTGGGATCGGCGCTCGGCATCCTGCCGGGCGGCGGGGCGGCGCTGGCCTCGTTCGGCGCCTACTCGCTGGAAAAGAAGGTGAGCAGGAACAGCGCCGAGTTCGGCAAGGGCGCCATCGAAGGCGTGGCGGGTCCGGAGTCGGCCAACAATGCCGCGGCGCAGACCTCGTTCATTCCCTTGCTCACGCTGGGCATTCCGCCCAACCCGGTGATGGCGCTGATGATTGGCGCGATGACCATGCACAACATCCAGCCTGGACCGCAAGTGATGACCAACAATCCGACGCTGTTCTGGGGCCTGATCGTGTCCATGTGGTTCGGCAACCTGATGCTGGTGGTGCTGAACCTGCCGCTGATCGGCATCTGGGTCAAGCTGCTGAAAGTACCGTATCGCTTCCTGTACCCGGCAATCCTGGTGTTTTGCTGCATTGGCGTCTACACGGTCAACAATAGCGCGTTCGACGTCCTTCTGACCGCCGGCTTCGGTGTGCTCGGATATGTCTTCAACAAGCTGGGATGCGAAGGCGCGCCTTTGTTGCTCGGCTTCGTGCTGGGGCCCATGCTGGAGGAGAACTTCCGCCGCTCGCTGCTGCTGTCGCACGGGGACTTCTCGGTATTCTTCAGCCGCCCGCTGTCGCTGGCCCTGCTCGTTGCGACAGCCGTGCTTGTCGTGATCGTGGCGATGCCGTCGGTCAAGAAGAAGCGCGTCGAGGCGTTCCAGGAGGAATAGGGTGAAGGGTCTGACGGGGACGCCAAGTCCCGCGGGTCAGACCCAGGTGGGAAAGTTATTCGGCAGGAGGCACGTAGCCGACAGCCGCGTCGGCGCCTTCGCCGAAGAAGTGCTTCTCCATCTGCGCCGCCAGGTATTTGCGGGCGCGCAGGTCGGCCAGGTTCAGGCGGTTCTCGTTGACCAGCATGGTCTGGTGCTTGAGCCACGCGGCCCACGCCTCTTTCGACACCTGCTCGTAAATTTTCTTGCCCAGTTCACCCGGGTACGGCGGGAAGTCGAGCCCTTCGGCGTCTTTATTCAGTTTGATGCAATGGACGGTGCGGGCCATGAGTGCTCCTAATGCGGTATGGGGTAAAGCCGAGATTATAAAGGCTTAATCAGGACCTGTGATTTGCGCTGCCAGTTGTACATGTGCTGGCGATCCTTCGGCAGGTCCTCGACCGTGGCCGGCACGAAGCCGCGCTTCTGGAACCAGTGCGAGGTGCGTGTGGTCAGCACGAACAGCTTGTTGAAGCCAGCGGCGCGCGCGCGATTTTCCATGTGGCGCAAAATGCGTTCGCCGTCGCCCTGGGTCTGCACCTCGGGATTGACGGTCAGGCAGGCCATCTCCGCCATCTTCGACGCCGGGAACGGGTACAGCGCGGCGCAGCCGAAGATGACGCCATCGTGCTCGATGACCGAGAAGTTGTCGATTTCGCGTTCGATCAGCTCGCGGCCGCGCTTGACCAGCGTGCCGTCGGCTTCGAGCGGCTCGATCAGCTTGATGATGCCGCCGACGTCGTCGATGTTGGCCTTGCGCAGACTCTCGAGGTTCTCGTGACTGATCATGGTGCCTACGCCGTCGTGGGTGAACAGCTCGAGCAGGGCCGAGCCGTCCATCGCGAACGAGACGATGTGGGCGCGTTCGACGCCGTTGTTGCAGGCCTTGATCGCCTGCTGCAGGTAGTATGACGCGTCGGACGGCAGGAAGCCCGCCTGCAGCACCGCTTCGGCCTGGTGCGACGACAGTTCGCGGATTTCGACGCCGCCCTGGTCGAGCATCATCGGCGTCTCGCTGATGAAGATCAGCTTGTCGGCCTGCAGGGCGATGGCGGCGGTGACGGCGACGTCTTCCATCGTCAGGTTGAACACTTCGCCGGTCGGCGAAAAGCCGAGCGGGGAGAGCAGCACGATGCTGTCGGTGGCCAGGATCGGGTGAATCGTCTCGGCGGCCACCTTGCGCACCACGCCAGTCAGCTCGAGGTCGACGCCGTCGATCACGCCAAGCGGGCGCGCGGTGACGAAATTGCCGGAGATAATACGGATCGCGGCGTTCGACATCGGCGTATTCGGCAAGCCCTGGCTGAACGCGGCCTCGATGTCGAGGCGCAGTTCGCCGGCGGCTTCCTTGGCGCATTCCAGCGCGGCGGTGTCGGTGATGCGGATGCCGTTGTGGAAGCGGCCTTCGACGTTACGCAGCGCGAGCTGTTCGGCCACCTGCGGACGCGAGCCGTGGACGATGACGACGCGGATGCCGAGGGCGACCAGCAGCGACAGGTCCTGGGCCAGCACGGTGAGCGCGCCGGCGGTCACGAGTTCACCAGGGAAGGCGACCACGAAGGTCTTGCCACGGAAAGCGTGGATGTAGGGCGCGACGGAGCGCAGCCACTGGACGAATTGGTTAGAAGTTTCCATTTGCCGCATTATAATTCGCTGCGCGACTTGCGCGCTAAATACGTGTAAAAACAATGTCAGAACAGAGTAACAAGCCTGCAGATGCCGCTTCGGCCGCCAATGTCCATCGTGCGCCGCGGTCAAAGGCGGGGTCAGGTCCGGCGGACCTGACCCCATCGAAGCAGGCGCAGTCGCGTCAAGGACAGCCGCGCCAGCCAGCAAAGGCGGGGTCAGGTCCGCGGGACCAGACCCCTTCTCAGCGCGCGCCTCGGCCGCCGCGCCAGGCGGCCGTGCGCACGCCGCTGCCGCCGATTACCTTCCCGGAAGACCTGCCGGTCTCCGGCCGCCGCGCTGAAATCGCCAAGGCGATCGCCGAGAACCAGGTCATCATCGTCTCCGGCGAAACCGGCTCCGGCAAGACCACCCAGCTGCCGAAAATCTGCCTGGAGCTCGGACGCGGCGAAAAAGGCCTGATCGGCCATACCCAGCCGCGCCGTATCGCCGCGTCGTCGACCGCCAAGCGGATCGGCGTCGAACTCGGCTCGCCGCAGGGCGTCCACGTCGGCTACAAGGTGCGTTTCAACGACACCTTGCAGCCTGGCGCGTGGATCAAGCTGATGACCGACGGTATCCTGCTGGCCGAAACCCAGACCGATCCGCTGCTCAAGGCCTACGACACGATCATCATCGACGAGGCGCACGAACGCAGCCTGAACATCGATTTCCTGCTCGGCTACCTGAAACAGCTGCTGCCGCGCCGGCCCGACCTGAAGATCATCATCACGTCGGCGACCATCGACGCCGAGCGCTTCGCGCGCCATTTCGGCACGCCGGAAAAGCCGGCGCCCGTGATCGAAGTGTCCGGCCGCCTGTACCAGGTCGAGGTGCGCTACCGCCCGGTCGAACGCGATCAGGTCCTGACCGGCGCCCCGGACAGCGGCAAGCCGCTGCCGAAAGCGCAGGCCGCGCGCGAAAAGCGCGACCTGATGGATGGGGTGGTCGACGCGGTCGACGAACTGTGCCGGCTCGGCTCGGGCGACGTGCTGGTGTTCCTGCCCGGCGAGCGCGAGATCCGCGACTGCGCCGAGGCGCTGCGCAAGCACCATCCGCCGCACGTCGAGATCCTGCCGCTGTTCGCCCGCCTGTCGGTCGAGGAGCAGGAGCGCGTCTTCAAGATCGGCAACGCGCGCCGCATCGTCCTGGCGACCAACGTGGCCGAGACTTCGCTGACCGTGCCGGGCATCCGCTACGTGGTCGACGCGGGCCTGGCGCGCGTGAAGCGCTACAGCTTCCGCAACAAGGTCGAGCAGCTGCAGGTCGAGCCGATCGCGCAGTCGGCGGCCAACCAGCGCGCCGGCCGTTGCGGCCGCGTCGCCGACGGCGTCTGCATCCGCCTGTACGAAGAACAGGATTTCCTGCAGCGCCCGAAGTTCACCGAGCCGGAGATTCTGCGTTCGTCGCTGGCGGCGGTCATCCTGCGCATGAAGTCTCTGCACCTGACCGACGTCGAGACTTTCCCGTTCATCGAGCCGCCGCAAGGCCGCGCGATCGCCGACGGCTACCAGCTGCTGCAGGAGGTCGGCGCGGTCGACGAATACAATCAACTGACCCCGCTCGGCAACAAGCTGGCGCGGTTGCCGCTCGATCCGCGCGTGGGCCGCATGATCCTGGCCGCGCTGGACAACGCCTGCCTGACCGAGATGCTGATCATCGCGTCGGCGCTGTCGGTGCAGGATCCGCGCGACCGGCCAATGGAGCACCAGCAGGCCGCCGACGAAGCGCACAAGAAGTTCGCCGACGAGAAGTCGGAGTTCCTGACCTACCTGAAAATCTGGCGCTGGTTCGAGCAGGCGATCGAACACAAGAAAACCAATCGCCAGCTGATGGAAACCTGCCGCGCCAATTTCCTGTCGCAGGTGCGCCTGCGCGAGTGGCGCGACGTGCATTCGCAGCTGCTCACCATCGTCAAGGAGCAGGGCTGGCGCCTCAACGAGCTGCCGGCCACCTACGAAAACCTGCACACCGCGCTGCTCACCGGCCTGCTGGGGAACATCGGCTTCAAGAGCGAGGACGAGCCGGGCGCCGGCTACCTCGGCGCGCGCGGCATCAAGTTCCACATCTGGCCTGGATCGTCGCTGCTCAAGAAGCCGGGCAAGTGGGTGATGGCGGCCGAACTGGTCGAGACCACGCGCCTGTACGCGCGCACGATCGCCACCATTCAGCCGGAGTGGGTCGAGCGCGTCGGCGCCCACCTGCTGAAGAAATCGTGGGGCGAGCCTCGCTGGGAGAAGCGCGCCGCGCAAGTGACCGCATCCGAACGCGCGACCCTGTACGGGCTGGTGGTGTACAGCCAGCGCCGCATCAACTACGGCCAGTTCAATCCCGAGGAGGCGCGCTCGATCTTCATCCAGGAAGCGCTGGTGGGCGGCGATTACGACACGCGCGCGCCATTCTTCGCGCACAACCACAAGCTGGTGAAGGAGATCGAAAACCTCGAGCACAAGTCGCGCCGGCTCGACGTGCTGGTCGACGATCACCTGATCGCCGCCTTCTACGACAAGCTGATCCCGGCCGACGTGGTCAATGGCGCCGGCTTCGAGAAGTGGCACAAGGACGTCACGCGCGACAATCCGAAGCTGCTGTTCCTGAACCGCGAGGAGCTGATGCGGCACGAGGCGGCCGGCGTGACCACCGAGCTGTTCCCGAAAACGCTGACCGTCACCGGCATCGAGATGGCGCTGACCTATCACTTCGAACCGGGCAGCGTGCGCGACGGCGTGACGATGTCGGTGCCGCTGTTTGCGCTGAACCAGCTGCCGCGCGAGCGCTGCGAGTGGCTGGTGCCGGGCATGCTGAAGGAGAAGGTGCATCTGCTGCTGAAATCCCTGCCGCAGAAGCTGCGCCGCCATTGCGTGCCGCTGCCCGATTATGCGGCGCGCTTTTGCGAGCGCATGCAGGATGCCGGCAAGTTCGGCCGCGGCGACCTGATCGACGCGATCATCGCCGACATCCGCGCGCAGACCAGCATCGCCGTGATGACTACCGACTTCAAGGTCGAGACGCTGCCGGCGCACCACTTCATGAACTTCAAGGTGATCGACGAGCACGGGCGCCAGCTCGAAATGGGCCGCAACCTGGCCACCTTGCAGGCCGAATTCGGCGGGCAGGCGCGCCAGAGCTTCCAGAAGCTGGCCGAGGCGACCGCGGTGGTGGCGCCGGCGGCCGCCGCGGCTCCCGTCAAAGGGAAGGCGCCAGCCGAAGCGCCGAAGGCAACCGGCGCGCACACCAACATCACGGCGTGGACCTTCGGCGAGCTGCCCGAGCTGCTGGAAATCGTGCAGGGCAAGCTGACCCTGATCGGCTTCCCGGCGCTGGTCGACAAGGGGACACACTGCGACCTGGAGGTATTCGACGATCCGACGGTGGCTGCGCGCACGCATCGCATCGGCCTGCGCCGCCTGTTCGCGCTGCAGTTCAAGGAGCAGCTCAAGTTCATCGAGAAGAATATCCCGGGCATGCAGCAGATGGGCATGCAGTTCATGGCGATGGGATCGCAGGAAGAGCTGCGCGACCAGATCATCGCCAAGGCGATCGACATCGCCTGCCTGCAGGATCCGCTGCCGACCGACGCGGCGTCGTTCAACAAGCGCCGGGACGAGGGCAAGTCGCGGCTTGGCTTGCTGGTCAACGAGATTGCGCGGCTGGTGTCGCTGGTGCTGACCGAGTTCCATGGCCTGCCGAAGAAACTGCAGGGTGTACAGGCGCAGGCCGCGGCCGACATGCAGGAACAGTTGCGCGCCCTGGTGCACAAGCGGTTCGTCACCGACACCGAGTTCGCGCAGCTGTCGCACTTTCCGCGCTACCTGAAGGCGATCAATGTGCGGCTCGAAAAGCTGCGCGGCGATCCGGCGCGCGACGCCAGGCTGATGGCGGAGTGGAGCGGGGCGGCCAGCCAGTTCCTGCGGATTTCAAAGACCATGGCGGGCAAGAACACCGATCCGCGCATGACCGATTTCCGCTGGATGCTGGAGGAGCTGCGGGTGTCGCTGTTTGCGCAGGAGCTGCGCACGCCGATGCCGGTGTCTGCCAAGCGGCTGCAGAAGGTGTGGGAGTCGATGCAGCGCTAAAGAATGGGGTCAGGTCCGCCGGACCCGACCCCGGGTTTGTCGCTGCGGCGGAAATACCCGCGCGGCGATTCTAGCCTCGGTGTCAAATTCGGGGGCAGGTCCGCAGGACCAGACCCCTCGGCCTGCATCTGTCAGTGGTCGCTGCGCGTCTCGCCGATTGCCGGCCCGGAGCTGGCGCCAGCCCCGCGCACCGCGCCTCCCACCATGCCGTCGACCGGCACGCCGGTGCCCGGCAGATCGGTGCCGTAGAAGCTGTGGACCTGCTTCATCCACTCCAAGTCGGTCATGTCGGGCCACGAATGCGCGTTGAATCCCGGCGCCGACTTCAGCTTGTCCTTGTCGACGTCGAGCACGAAGCATTTGTTGACGGTGTCGAGCCGCATCGCCTGCCACGGCACGGCGAACAGTTTCTCGCCCAGCCCGAAGAAGCCGCCGAACGCCAGCACCGCATACGCCACCTGCCCGGTGCGCATGTCGAGCATGATTTCCTTGATGTCGCCGAGACTCAGTCCCTGGTTGTTGATCACGCTCTCGCCGATCAACGTGTCCGCACCCATCAGCGCGGGGCCCGGCCCCTTGCCGCTGGCGTGCTTGTAGATCCCTAATCTGTCGCGGTCCAGAAAGCCCATGATTCGTCCCTCCTGTTATGAAATCCCAGCCTAGGGAGCGCAACCCCCCACGTCCTTGATCTATCTCAAACGTGCGAAGGTCGCATCAATCCGTTGTGTTCATGCCCTTATGCGCGCCAACGCACAGAGCGAAAATTGCGCACTGGATAGTCTGGTAAAAAAACACGGAGGCACCTTAAATGATGTTTGTGAACGCACGCTGCAACAACGCCGGCCCGCTGGGCAAATCCATCCGCACCCGCTCGCTCGCGGCGTTCCTGTTGGCGCGCCTTCCCGTTCCCCTCACCAGGCTCCGATGGTAAAAACAAGTAATCCGTGGCTGCGCGGCTTGCTGCGCGCCGGCAAAAAGCAGCAGCGTTCGGTTGTCCGCGCCATCGGCAGCCTGCTCGCGCCGCCCAAGCCAACGCCCAAACGCAAGCCGAAGGTTCGCCCGGTCGGCGTTGCCGCCACGGTCACACCGCTCAAGCCGCGCGCCACCCGCAGCAGGCCTGCCGCCGTCAAGCCGGTCGCGGCCGCTCCCGCCGCCGGCAAGTGGCTCGCGTCCTATCTGTCGGGGATGTCCGACCGCGGCACCCTGCGCCGCATGAACTACTGGCTCTACGTTCCAGATAAAACACCGGCCGACAACGGCTTGCCGCTGATCGTCATGCTGCATGGCTGCGACCAGACCGCGACCCTGTTCGCCGAAGGCACGCGCATGAACCAGCTGGCCGAGGCGGCCGGCTACGCGGTGCTGTATCCGCAGCAGTCCGTCGGTACCCATCCGCACCGCTGCTGGAAATGGTACGACCGCGCCACGCAGCAAGGCGCCGGCGACGTGCCGCTGATCGTCGGCATCGTCAACAAGGTGATGGCCGGCTATCCGATCGACCGCTCGCGCATTTATATTTGCGGCATTTCGGCCGGCGCCGGCATGGCCAACATCGTCGCGCTGAATCATCCGGAGATGTTCGCCGGGCTTGGCGTGCATTCGGGACCGAGTTTCGGCGCCGGCCACAGCACCATCGGCGCGCTGGCGGTGATGCAGCATGGCGGCGGGGCGAGGGTCGACGGGGCGATCGAGGAAGTGCTGGACAAGCGCGCCGCATTCTCGCCGCTGCCGACGATCCTGATCCAGGGCGAGGACGACCATGTGGTGCGGCCGATCAACCAGGTCCAACTGGCGCGCCAGGCGATGCTGGTCAACCGCCTGCCGGCCGACAGCCCGGAACAGGTGAAGGTCAAGCTGGGCACCAGGCGCGGCCACGGCTATCACCTGCGCGATGTGTACCGCGGGCGCAAGGTGATGCTGCGGGTGGCGCGCATCGCCGAACTGAAACATGCGTGGAGCGGCGGCGACGAGCGCCTGTCGTACAACTCGGGACGGGGCCCGGATGCGAGCAGGATGATGCTCGACTTCTTTTCAAGGCACCGGCGGGTGCTGTGATGTCGCCGTCACCAGCGCCTGGGCGAACGCTTCGACGTCGTCCAGGCCGCGCTTGACGATCGTCACCAGCGCCGGCAGCGGCGCGGCCTGGTAGTCCCACTCCGCGCGGCAGAATTCGCCGACGCGCTGGAGGTCGTGGGCCAGCGCTTCGGTGATCCAGCCTTTCTCGCGCAGCAGCAGGAACACATGGCGCTCGTCCTCCGGCTCGCCCAGCCGATACGTGCCGATCACGTAGTCGCCCATTTCCACCGCCGCCTCCCACGCGCGCAGCACGTTGAGCGTGGCCGCGTCGCGCCGGGTGATGTCGTCGAGGAAGGTGGTGGGATCCTTTTCGTATTCCTCGCGCGCCCGCCGCAGGCAGTGTTCGATCATCGCCGTCTTGCTCGCAAGTACCTGGTCGCTCATGATTGCCTCCACGGGTTTGGACGCGCTACATCAGGAAAAGTGCCGCCGCGACGATGGTCGGCGCGAGGGCGCCGAGGAACAGGCCGGCCGCGCCGATCGATTCATCGTTGAAGCCGCGCCGCAGCAGCGACACACCGGCCGGATTCGGCGCGTTCGCGATCACGGTCAGTCCGCCGCCGGCGACGGCCCCAGCCACAAGCATATACCTGTCGTGCGCGGACAGGCCGGAAATCAGCGAGCCCAGGTAGGTGAGGGCGGCGTTGTCGGTGACGGCGGTCAGGCCGAGCGCGCCGAAGAACAGCGCGGTCGGGCCCAGCTGCGAGACCAGCGGCTGCAGCCACCATTGCTGCATGCCGCCCAGCACCACCAGGCCGGCCAGGAAGAAGCCGACCAGCAGGCCTTCTTTCAGGATCAGCGGATCCTGGTGGCGCGGGTAGGCCTGGGTGAAGCCGAGGAACAGCAGGAACAGGCCGAGGAACATCACCGGGTGGTGGGCCAGCAGCACGACCGCGGCGAGGAAGGCAAGATGAATCAGCGCGACGCCGGGAGGAATCCGCGGCATCTCGCTTGCGGGAGCTGCGGCGAGGTGGCGGCGCAGCAGGAAGGTCATGCCGGTCGCGTTGATGATGACTGCCAGCGCGGCTTTCCAGCCGAAGGTCGCGGCCATGAAGGCGCTGTCCCAGCCCCAGGCGCCGGCCACCATCAGCACCGGCGGCGCGGCGTAGGCGGTCAAGGTGCCGCCGATCGAGACGTTGACGAACAGGACGCCGAGGGCGCCGTATTTTAGCCGCTCGGGTACGCCGGCGCGGAACACCAGCGGCGCCAGCATCAGTGCGGCGATCGTCATCGCGGCCGGCTCGGTGACCAGCGAGCCGGCCAGCGGCACCAGCGCGAGTCCGAACCAGGTGTGCGCCACTTCTTCACGTACCGGCAGCAGCCGCGCCAGCCACGCGAGCAAGCCGCGCACGCTGGCCAGCACCGGGCGCGAGGCGGCGATCACCATCACCACGAACACGAACAGCGGCTCGGCGTACTGGCGCGATTCGGCATAGTCGATCGCCGCCCGGCCGCCGGACAGCACGGCCATCGTGACGATCAGGATGCACGCCCAGAAGCCGAACACCACCTCGACCTCCCCGAGCAGGTGCAGCAGGCCGGCGTGGCGCGGGTGGCGCTGGGCCAGCCGCTCGAACGCCTTGGCGGCGAAGGTGTGGATCAGGGCACAGCCGAACAGAATCGCGCCGGCAAGTTCGACTGTGTGCATCGCTTCCTTATCCGGCCTTCGGCGCGGGCGCGCCAGCCTGCAGAGCCTTCAGCCGATCGACCGCATTCGTGTTCTTCGGATCGAGTTCCAGCGAACGCTGATAATTCTTGATCGCCAGCGGCTTGTCGTTATCCTGCTGATAGGCTTCGGCCAGCGAGTCGAAGGCATTCGCGCTTTTGGGATCGACAATAGTGGCGAGTTTGAAGATCTCGATCGACTCCTTGACCTTGTCCGCCCTCAGCAACTGGTAGCCCCAGTTGACCAGAATCGGTTCGCCCAGTTTGAATTCGGGTTCCTTCTTTTGCATCTCGGCGTAAACTTCCGAGGCGTGGCCGAACCCGCGCTGGCCCAGGGCGGCGACGAAAGTGTCGAGCGTCGGCGGCAGGCCGCGCGAGGCGCGCCTGTCGACCATCAGCATATGTGCCGGCACGCCGTTCCTGGCGGGCGCGTTGGCCAGAAAGGCGCGGCCGGCCGAATCGTTCTTCAAATAGGCGTTGAGGAACTGGGCGACGTAGCGCGACATCCAGCTCATTGCCAGCGACGATTCTTCGCGTGTGTATTCGTCCGTGCCGTGGCCGCCGTCCGGCGCGAAGCGCTGAAACTCCGAGCTGAAGTTCGCGTGCTCCATGGGATTCATCGTCAGCTTGTAGAAGTCGGCGTATTTGATGTCATTTAACAGGTTGCTGGACATATCGAACTTGCGGGCGGCATGTTCTTCCATCGACCGCGGGCGCGCCGCGACGTACATGAACGGCGCCGTCAGCCGCTCGGGCGAGACATACTTGGCCGAGCGCACCAGTTCGGGGAAATAGCGCACCGAGCCGTCCAGGCTCACCAGTGCCGAAATGCGGTTGTCCCTGGCGGCGGCCAACACGTTCGCTAGGCCGCCCCAGCTGAAACCGATGACGCCGACATGCGCCGCATCGGCCTGGGGCAGCGTTTGCGCGTAACCGACCAGGAATTCGATATCGCCGGCCTGGGCTTCCACACCCTCGAGGTCTGTTGTCATTGAGCGGCCATGCGGCCCGATCGCCGCCGTCGAGATCACCACATAGCCCTGGCTTGCAAGGTATTCGCATAGGTCGACGTTTTCATGCGCCGACGCATTGAAACTCGGCGCATAGATCACGACCGGAAATTTCCCCGCTGCCGGCCGGGCATCGCGCACCGCCCACATCGGCCGGCTTTCTTCGCGCCGGATCGCGTCGGGTTTCAACGCGCTCCAGGTGTTGGCGATTCTGGTCGAGGTAATCTTGTCGATTTCTGCTGCCGGACGATTGAAGTTTTCTTCGGTGGCGATGAGGCGCAGGTAGTCGATGTAATGCAACGGCGCGCCGCCTTTCGCTGCCGGGTACCAGATCAGCGTTTGCAACGGCCGCGCGCGTTCGCCCGAACTGGGCTTGCCGCTCAGCATATCGATCTTCGCTTTATAGGTACGCGAGTAATCGTACTGCTGCACGATGCGCAAGCCGACCCCATGCTGGCCGGGCTCATTCGAAAACACGAAACCCGATGCGGCCTGCGCGACGGACATGGCACTCAATAACAGGCCGAATATTATCTTGTACATATATGCATCTCCATGATTATTAATTATTCTTTCGCAACCATGGCAGATAATACATGCGTTTTTTGCGTTAGAGCATTATTTCCTTAGCCGGCTTATCGAACAGCCTTGTCCAGCTCGAACGCGTTGGTCAGGTCGCCCTGCTGGGAGCGCACGCCAGGCAACGGTTCGAGCTTGAAGCGGTGCGTCAGGAACTGCAGGATCGACGTGGTGTCATACGGCGTGTGGTCGACGAAGCCCTTCTTGGCGTACGGCGAGATGATGATCGCGGGGATACGCGAGCCCGGGCCCCAGCGGTCGCCCTTCGGCGGCGCCACGTGGTCCCAGAAGCCGCCGTTTTCGTCGTAGGTGATGATGATCGCCATGTGCTTCCATTGCGATGAGGCCTTCAGTTTGGCCACGATGTCGGCCAGGTGGATGTCGCCTTCCATCACGTTGGCGCCGCCCGGATGCTCGTTCAGCTTGCCGGACGGCTTGTAGAAGCTGACCTGCGGCAGCTTGCCTGCCTTGATGTCGGCCATCAGGTCCTCGCCGTCCTTCAAATGTTCGGCGCGATCCTTCGTGCCCGGCGCGAAGCGCAGGAAGTAGTTGAACGGCTGGTGGTGAGGCTGGAAGTCGACCTCGCCGCCGTAGATCTGCTTGCGGTCGTTCAGCGCGGCGTAGTAGCCCCCGGCATACCACTTCCAGCTCACGCGCTTGTCCGACAGCGTGTCGCCGATGGTCTTCAGGGTTTGCGGCGGCAGCGGGTCGTCGGCCGGATCGGCCAGGCGCGGATCGTCCTTGGCCGGCTTGGCCTGGCTCGGCTGATAGCTCGGCTGCACGGTGTTGATGGTGTAGCCGTCCGGGCTGATCACGCCGTCCTGGAACTTCGGCCCGCCGGTCATCGCGCTGGCCGGCGAATCGTCCTTGAGCATCAGGCGGCCGTTGGCGTCGAGTTTCGCGCGCATCTTGTCGGGCGCGTTCGGGAAATTCGGCGTGCAGGCGCAGGCCAGCCACATGTGGTTGATGTAGGAGCCGCCGAACGCGCCCATGAAGAAGTTATCGGCCAGCACGTACTCGCGCGCCAGGCGCCACAGCGGCAGCGACGAGCCGTCGTAGTGGCCCATGGTCAGCGCGCCGGCGTCGGACCAGGCGACGAACATGTCGTTCCTGCCGCCGTTGATCTGCATCTGGTTCTGGTAGAAGCGGTGGGTCAGGTCGCGCGTCTTGGCCGACAGCGGCAGGTTGATCGGCGGCGCGTCGATCTGGAACGGCGCGTTCGGCATCGCGGTTGGATATTGGGGATCGGGCACGCTGGTCTTTTGCCACACCGGCGGCAGGGTGGGCAGCACGGTGCCGTCGCGGTCGCGCTGGACTGTGCCGTTTTCCGCGGTGGCGTTGCCGATGCCGTTGGCGCCGGGGAAGCGGCCGTACAGGTTGTCGAAGCTGCGGTTTTCGCCGTACAGCACGATCACGGTCTGGATTTGCTCGAGGCCCTTCAGTGGCCTGGGCGCCTTCTTGGTGGCGGCGTGGGCGGGCAGGGTGGCGAGCGCGGCGAGCGCGAACAGTGCGGAGCAGGCGATTTTCATTGTTAAGCCGTCAAAAGTGGACGCCTATTATAGGGGCAATAGCGGGGGCTGGTCCTGCGGACCTGGCCCCATTTTGGACGGACGATCCAGGCTCTGCGCGCACGATATCAGATAGACCTTGCCAAACCCCGGCCCAAATAGTACTGTGTATTCATACAGTAGTTTTAAGCGATCCCACCATGTCACTTCATCAACATATCACCGCCCCGGAGGCCTTGCACCCCTCCTTGTGGCTCGCTTCGCAGCTGGCGCATTCCACCGCGCGCTGCGTCGATACCGGCCATCCGGCGCTGTCGGGCCAGCTGCCCGGCGGCGGCTGGCCGACCGGCACCCTGATCGACCTGATGCTGCAGCAGCCCGGCATCGGCGAGCTGCGCCTGCTGCGTCCTGCGCTGGCGACGGTGGCGCGGCGCCGCATCGTGCTGCTGCAGCCGCCCCATCCGCCGCAGGCGCTGGCGCTGGCCGCGCTCGGGCTGGCGCCGTCGCAGCTCATCTGGATCCGCAGCAGCCGCAGCAGCGACGCGCTGTGGGCGGCCGAGCAGGTGCTGCGCAGCGGCAGTTGCGGCGCCTTGCTGTTCTGGCAGAACCACGCGCGCGGCGAAACGCTGCGCCGGCTGCACCTGGCCGCGCAAAGCGGCGAAACCCTGTTCTTCATGATGCGCCCGCTCGCCGCGGCGCAGGACAGTTCGCCCGCGCCGCTGCGCCTGTCCTTGCGGCCGGCCGCGGGCGGGCTGGACATCGAATTCGTCAAACGCCGGGGACCGCAGCGCGACGCGCCGCTGTTCCTGCCCCTCACACCTTCTTTACTGCAGCGCCATGCGACTTTGGATCGGGCTCTACCTGCCCCAGTTACCGCTCGAAGTGTTTTGCCCGAACTGGTCCAGTGATTCGGCCAGCGTCGTGCTCGAGCAGGAACGCGTGCTGGCGCTGTCGCCGGCGGCGCGGGCGGCCGGCCTGCAGGGCGGGATGCGGCGCGGCGGGGTGCTCATGCTCGCGCCCGAGGCCAAACTGTACGAGCGCTCGGCCGAGCGCGAGGCCGAGGCCCTGCATGCGGTAGCGATGGCGCTGCTGCAGTACACGCCGCTGGTGGCGCAGGCCGAGGAGTCGACGCTGCTGATGGACGTCGGCGCCAGCCTGCGCCTGTTCGGCGGCATCAAGGCGCTGTGCCGGCGCATTCGCGCCAACCTGCGCGCGCTGGGTTTCACCGGCGCCCTCAGCTGCGCGTCGACCGCGCGCGGCGCCTGGCTGCTGGCGCGCCACGGCGGCACGCGCGTCGTCAAAATGGACTCGCTGGTGCGCCGGCTCGACCGCCTGCCGGCTGCCTTGCTGCCGCCGGCGCGGCCGTTCGCGCCCTGGTTCGAAGGCATCGGCTGCTTCAACCTGGGCGACATGCGGCGCCTGCCGCGGCCCGGTCTGCAGCGGCGCTGCGGCCGGCCGCTGCTCGACATCCTCGACGCCGCCTACGGCATGACGCCCGAGCTGTTCGACTGGATCGAAGCGCCCACCACCTTCCGCGCCAGGCTCGAACTGTTCGACCGCGTCGAGCACGCCGACGCGCTGCTGTTCGGCGCGCACCGGCTGCTGCTGCAGCTGACCGGCTGGCTGTGCGCGCGCCAGCTGGCGGTCGAACGCATCACTTTGCAGCTCGAGCACGAGCGCGGCCGGGTGGCGATGGCGCCCACCGCGATCGACATCGTGCTGGCCGAGCCGACCTGGCGCGACGAACACCTGGTGCGCCTGCTGCGCGAGCGGCTCGGCAAGGTCGAACTGGTGGCGCCCGTCATCGGCCTGTGCCTCGAAGCGCTGCAGGTGCAGGCGATGGCGCCGCCGAGCGACTCGTTGTTTCCCGAGCCCGGCGGCAGCGAGCAGGACCA
Source organism: Massilia sp. P1_C10 (assembly GCF_056406475.1). Classification (NCBI taxonomy): domain Bacteria; kingdom Pseudomonadati; phylum Pseudomonadota; class Betaproteobacteria; order Burkholderiales; family Oxalobacteraceae; genus Massilia; species Massilia sp. P1_C10. The sequence continues at coordinate 673,626 of NZ_JBFUAC010000002.1, read as the reverse complement.
GCTGCGCATGCTCGAACTGCTGGTGGCGCGGCTGGGGCCGGAAAACGTCTTGCAGGCGGCGCCGCAGGCAGATTACCGGCCCGAGCACGCCAACGCCTGGGTCCCGGTGGGCAAGAAGATCCGTCCGGCAGACCGCGAGGCGCAAATGCCGCCCGACGTGCTCAGCCTGCCGCGCCCGAGTTGGCTGCTGGCCAAGCCGATCGCGCTGCTGATGCGCAATCACCGGCCGTTTTACGGCTCGCCGCTGAAGCTCGCCTCGACGCCGGAGCGCATCGAAGCGGGCTGGTGGAACCAGTCGCAAACGCGCGACTACTTCATCGCCGAAGGCCAGGACCACGCGCATTACTGGGTGTACCGCGAGCGCATCGTCGGCGCGGCGCAGGACAGCGAACCGCGCTGGTTCCTGCATGGACTGTTCGGTTGAACCGCGCTTGCCGAAGGGGGCGATCTGATGCACAGTGACAGCTTGCCAACTCATCTTGACCAGGACAGACATGCAGACTGAACGTATGGAATTTGTTGGTGCCGACGGGCAAAAGCTGGCGGCGCGAATGGAATCTCCCAATGGGCCGGTCAGGGCGTATGCCTTGTTCGCCCACTGCTTCACCTGCGGCAAGGACGTGTTCGCGGCAAGCCGCATCGCCCAGTCGCTGGCCGAGCGCGGCATCGCCGCGCTGCGCTTCGATTTCACGGGGCTGGGCGCGAGCGAAGGCGACTTCGCCAACACCAATTTTTCTTCCAACGTGGCCGACCTGGTGGCCGCGGCCGACTTCATGCGGGACGATGGGAAGGCGCCGCAGATCCTGATCGGCCACAGCCTGGGCGGCGCCGCGGTGCTGGCGGCGGCCGGCTCGATCCCCGAAGCAAGGGCGGTGGTGACGATCGGCGCGCCGAGCGATCCCGAGCATGTGCGCGGGCTGCTGGGACCGTCGCTGGGCACGATCGAATCGACGGGCGAAGCGGAGGTGTCGCTGGCGGGGCGCAGTTTCAAGATCAAGCGCCAGTTCCTGATCGACGCGGCCGGCTATAACCTGGCCGCGAAGACGGCCTTGCTGAAGCGCGCGCTGCTGGTGATGCATTCGCCGAAGGACACGACGGTCGACATCGGCAATGCACTGGCGATCTTCACCGCGGCGAAGCATCCCAAGAGTTTCATCTCACTGGACGACGCCGATCACCTGCTGACGAGGCGCGAGGATGCGGTGTATGTGGCAGGGATGATCGCGGCGTGGAGTGAACGCTACCTGGTCGTAGCCGGAGCGCCATGAAAATGGCGACTCGGCGTCCCCGTCGCTCCGGCGGACCTGACCGCGACGTCTATCACTCGTCGTCGAACTCTTCGGCCAAATTCTTCCAGCCCTTCTTCTTGGCGAAGTCGTTGAATTCCTCCGGCGCCTCGAGCACGATCAGCTTGGCTTCCTGCAGGCCAGGATCGCTGTGCTCGAAGTTCGGGCCGACGTAGCCCAGCGCGCGCAGGCGGTCGATGATATTGCCGACCAGCGTCTTGTCCTTGTACAGCCCCGCGACGGACGCGGTGAAGTCCACGAACACATCAATGATCCCGTAGCCCTCGTCGTAAATGCGAATTGCCTTGACGTCATGGGAACGGCCGCTGCTGTCACTGGCCTTGAACGGGCCGCTCAGCTGGATATCGGTATCGGTAGTCATCGCCGCAGCATACACCATCGTGAAATTACTTGAGCGGCTTCAAGATCGCGCACTCGAATTCATTGGGGTCAGACCCGGTTATTGAATGGCGCGAAGCCGAAGACACTGGCAAGAAGGCGAGCTTATTAAAGTCAGACCCGTTTATTCAATGGCGCGGCGCCGAAAACGCCAGCAAATAACCGGGTCTGACCCCGATGGTTTACTTGGAATTCATTGGGGTTAGACCCAATTCATTGGGGTCAGACCCGGTTATTGAATGGCGCGAAGCCCAAGACACCGGCAAGAAGGCGAGCTTATTAAGGTCAGACCCGTTTATTGAATTGCGCGGCGCCGAAAACGCCAGCAAATAACCGGGTCTGACCCCGGTGGTCTAGACCCCGATGGTTTACTTGAGCGGCTTCAGGATGGCGCCGAGGCGATCCTTGCTGCCGGCAATGCGCTCCAGGTGCGGATAGCGCAGCCCGCCGTGGTAATCGAGCGAAATCGTCCGGTAGTTCGCGCCCTGTTTCACCAGCAGCACGATCGGGTCCTTGCTGTCCTTGGCCGCTTTGATCGCCGCCTTCAGCACCTCGCCCTTGTAGGCGCGGTTGTTGACCGCAGCGATCGTGCTGTTCGGCGCCAGGCCGGCGCGGAACGCCACGCTGTCCCAATTCACCGCGGCCACGCCGCCATCGGCCTTGACCGTCATGCCCAGCGAGTACGCGAAGCTGGTCGCCTTGCTCTGCTCGTCGGCCGTCTTGCTGAAGTCGCTCGGCTTGTCGCTGTAGACCAGCTTCCAGCCGGCGCGCGCCAGGCCGTCGAGCGGGGCGCCGGCGGCGTGGCCGTCGAGGCGCGTGCGCAGGAACGGCGCCCAGTCGAATGGCTGCACCTTGTTCAGCGCGGCGACCACGTCGTCGAAGGTGTAGAACGCCGGCAGCATGCTGCCGTCGTTGATGCTGTAGAACGCGCGCGCGAAATCGTCCAGCGAGTGCTTGTCGTTCGACATCTCGCGGATCTTGGTGTCGACGTCGAGCCAGACGAACATGCCCTCGACGTAGTAGTCCTCGGCGCGCTGCCAGTTGCGCCAGCCCAGCGGACGGCGGCCGTTGATGATCGAGTCGTTGACCGTGTCCTGCAGCGCGCGCCACGAGCGCCCTTGCACGTTGTCGTACAGCGCGGCCATCGCGGCGAATTCCTCTTGCGTGCCTTTCTCCGACATCAGGCCGGAGCGCGCGCCCAGCACCTTGCCCCAGTACTCGGTCTGGCCTTCGTACACCCACAGCAGTTCATTCTGCAGCGGCGCGTTGAAGTTCGGGACGTCCTGGCCGGCCGGGCGGCGGAACTTGCCGTCCCACGAGTGGGTGTATTCGTGCGGCAGCAGGTCGCGCACCGCCTCGTTCTTGGCCCACTCGGTGAAGTAGCCCGGCTTGACACCGTTCTCGCTCGACTGGTGATGCTCGCGCCCGATGCCGCCGAAGTCGTCCGACAGCGCGAGCAGGAAATCGTAGTGCTTGTAATGGTGCGAGTTGAACAGCTTCGATGCCTGCGCGACCAGCGCGCGGTGCGCCTCGATCTGTTCAGGCTTCGCTTCCAGGCTCTCCGCATTGTCGGCGACGATGTTGAGGAACACCGGCGCCTTCGCGCCCGGCGCCAGGTCGATGCGCTTGAAGTAGCGGCCGGCAAACAGCGGCGAGTCGATCAGCGTTTCCAGGTCGAGCGGCTTGAACACCACCTCGTTGCCATTGCGGCCGGACGCCTCCAAGGCGCTGCCGTACTGCCAGCCTTCCGGGAGGGTCAGGCTGGGCTGCACCGTGATGCGGCGCGCGACATAACCGGCCGGATACAGCGTCACCGACGGCCACTGCACGCCGAGGATGTCGTTGGTCATCGTGATGCGGCCCTGCGAGCCGTCCATCGGCGACAGAAACTGGTATTCCGCTTCCAGCGTCGTCACGCCCTGCGGCACGTTCAGGTGGAAGGCGAACACGTTGACCGGGTCGCGCGACCACTCGACCGGCTTGCCGTTGCCGGTGAACTTCAGGCCGGCCAGCTGGCTCAGGATGTTGTTCGGACCGTGGTTGGCCGGCAGCCACTGCGGATACAGCAAGGTCAGCGGACCCGGCTTGACCGGGAGCGACATCTTCATGCGGAAGATCTGCTGGCTCAGGTTGGTCGCGTCGACCTTCAGCACGATGGTGCCCGGATACGGCTGGTCGACCGGCACCGGCACGTCGGCGCGGGCAGGCAGGGCGAGGGAGGCGAGCAGGGCAACGAGGGGCAGCAGCTTGAGCTTGGAGGTCATGGTCTGAATAAGATAGTTGATGTGTCAAGTATTTCGGCAGCAGAAGTGTAGCATGGCTTGGGGCCAGGTCCGCCGGAGCGACGGGGACGCCGAGTCCCGCCTTTTCGGCGCAAATATCAGGCCGTTTGACCAAATATTTTTCGCCCCATTGGGCAAAAAAACGTATTTTTCAAGCCCTTGAAATGGCCCAGGTCGATCACTAGATTGGACGCAACGGATGCTCAACCGAGGTCCGTCAACTTATCGCTTAACTTACACAAGGATACTTATCATGCGTACTTTCGACCTTACCCCTCTCTATCGTTCCGCCATTGGCTTCGACCGCCTGGCCAACCTGCTCGAGCAGCGCGCCGACGCTCAGCCCAGCTACCCGCCATACAACATCGAACTGGTGAGCGAAGACCAATACCGCATCGTGATGGCGCTGGCTGGCTTCAGCCGTTCGGAAATCGAGATCGTCACCGAGCGCGATGCCCTGCACGTCACCGGCCGCAAGCAGAAGGATGATGTGCAGCGCACCTTCCTGCACCGCGGCATCGCCGCGCGCGACTTCGAGCAGCGCTTCCAGCTGGCCAACCACGTCAAGGTCACCACCGCCTCGTTCGACAACGGCATGCTGACCATCGAACTGGTGCGCGAAGTGCCGGAAGCGCTCAAGCCGCGCAAGATCGCCATCGACGGCGGCGAGACCGTGCAGGCACTGGAGCAGCGCCAGGCCGCGTAATGTAAGCGGGGTCAGGTCCGCCGGGCCTGACCCCGACTTTGACGCCGGCGACGGAATCAAAGGTGGGGCCAGGTCCGTCGCGACTGGTCCCATTTTTTCGTTACGGCCGCGTGTTAAGCAAACTCTAAGTCTGCAGGTTCACACTGAAGCCATCGACCAACTCAACTCACAGGAGTACGACAATGCAAAATCAAGGTGCCGTTACTGCTATCACCGCCAAGCGCCTGACGCTTGCACTCGCTGCCGCCGGCGCGATCGGCGGGGCAGTGGGTGCGATTGCAGTCAATCACAATAACGCCGTCGCTTCCGCCGCCACCGCCGCGGCGACCGCGCCGTCCAACTACGTCGCGCCGGCGCCGCTCGCCGCGCCAGGCACCCAGGTATCGATGGCGCTGCCCGACTTCACCCAGATCGTCTCGCGCATGGGGCCCGCCGTGGTCAACATCCGCGTGATGGGCAGCACCAAGACCGCCTTCAAAGGACGCGCGCAGCAGGCGCCGCAGTTCGATGAAGACGATCCGTTTTTCGAATTCTTCCGTCGCTTCCAAGGCCCGCAAAATCCGCGCGGCCAACGCGACAGGCCCGTTTTTGGCGCCGGTTCCGGGTTCATCGTGAGTCCGGACGGCGTCATCCTGACCAACGCGCACGTGGTGCGCGACGCCGAGGAGGTCACGGTCAAGCTGCAGGACCGGCGCGAATACCGCGCCAAGGTCCTCGGCTCCGATCCGAAGACCGACGTGGCGGTGCTCAAGATCGACGCCAGGAACCTGCCGGTGGTCCCGATCGGCAAATCGAGCGACCTGAAAGTGGGCGAGTGGGTGCTGGCGATCGGCTCGCCGTTCGGCCTTGACAGCACCGTGACGGCCGGCGTGGTGAGCGCCAAGGGCCGCTCGCTGCAGGACGATAACAGCGTGCCGTTCATCCAAACCGACGTCGCCGTCAACCCCGGCAACTCGGGCGGCCCGCTGTTCAACACGCGCGGCGAAGTAGTCGGCATCAATTCGCAGATCTACAGCCAGACTGGCGGCTACCAGGGCCTGTCGTTCGCGATCCCGATCGACGTCGCCTACCGCATCAAGGAGCAGCTGGTCGCCACCGGCTCGGTCAAGCACGCCAAGCTGGGCGTGACGGTGCAGGAAGTGAACCAGGGCTTCGCAGATTCGTTCAATCTCGCTTCGCCGGAAGGCGCGCTGGTGTCGACCGTCGAACGCGGCGGCCCGGCCGACAAGGCCGGCCTGAAGTCGGGCGACGTGATCCGCAAGCTGAATGGCCAGCAGATCATCGCATCTACTGACCTGCCGGCGATGCTGTCGACCGCCCGGCCGGGCGAGAAGGTGACGATGGACGTTTGGCGCGACGGGAAGATCGTGCAGGTCGGCGCCAAGCTTGGCGACGCCAGCGAGAAGGCGGCGCCCGAAGAAGTTGCGGCCGTGTCCACCAGCAGCGGCTCGAAGCTGGGCCTGGCCCTGCGCCCGCTGCAGCCGATCGAGCGGCGCCAGTCCGGCCTCGCATCGGGCCTGCTGGTGGAAGACGCCGATGGCGCCGCGGCCAACGCCGGCGTGCAGCCTGGCGACGTCCTGTTGTCGATCAACGGTCGCGCGGTCAGCACCATCGACCAGGTGCGCGACGTGGTCGGCAAGTCCAACAAGTCGGTGGCCTTGCTGATTCAGCGCGGCAGTGACAAAATCTTCATTCCGGTGAGGATAGGCTAAGCCTGGTCGTCCTCCATCCAGGGAATCGAGAAAGAAGAAGTATGCGGCTATTGCTGGTGGAGGACGATGTAATGATCGGCGAAGTAGTGCTCGACCTGCTCAGGGCCGAGCACTACGCCGTCGACTGGGTCAAGGACGGCGAGATGGCCGACACCGCGCTGGTGCAGTCGCAAGCGTATGACCTGGTGCTGCTGGACCTTGGCCTGCCGCGCAAGGACGGCCTCGAAGTGCTGCGGGCTATGCGCGCCCGCAAGGACCGCACCCCGGTGCTGGTGGCCACCGCGCGCGATGCGGTGGGCGACAGGATCGCCGGCCTCGACGCCGGCGCCGACGATTACGTTCTCAAACCCTACGACCTCGACGAACTGCTCGCGCGCATCCGCGCGTTGCTGCGCCGTTCGGCCGGCCGCGCCGAGCCGGTATTCGAATACAAGAACATCACGATTAATCCCGCGACGCGCGAAGTGAGCGTGGCCGGCGCGCCGGCGACGCTGTCGGCGCGCGAATGGGCGGTGCTCGAAGCGCTGATCGCGCGGCCCGGCGCCGTGCTGTCGCGCGCGCAGCTGGAAGAAAAGCTTTACAGCTGGCGCGACGAAGTGTCGAGCAACGCGGTCGAGGTCTACATCCACGGCCTGCGCAAGAAACTTGGCAGCGACCTGATTCAGAATGTGCGCGGCGTCGGCTACATGGTACCCAAGCTATGAGGATGACGCATTCCCTACGCGGGCGCCTGCTGTGGTTCCTGCTGGCGGCGATTACCTTCGCCGCCGTCGCGCAGGCGTCGGTGGCCTACCGCACCGCCCTCAACGACGCCGACCAGATCTTCGACTACAACATGCAGCAGATGGCGCTGTCGCTGCGTTCCAGCGCGCCGCTGTCGAACGCGGAGTCGCGCGCCGGCGTCGAAGCGGCCGCCGAGAACAACGAACTTGTGGTGCAGGTGTGGACGCTGGACGGCGTGCAGCTGTTCCGCTCCGTGTCGAGCGCGCGCCTGCCGCAGCGGGCGGTGCTGGGTTTTTCCAACGTCGAGGCAAACAACACCACTTACCGCGTTTTCTCGCTGCAGACCAGCGCGCAGACCGTGCAGGTCGCGCAAGACATGGCGGTACGCCGCAACATGGCCAGCAACTTGGCGCTGCGCACGGTCTGGCCGATCGCGGTGATGATGCCGATCCTGATGCTGTCGGTGTGGTGGATCGTCAGCGGCTCGCTCGAACCGGTGGCGCGGGTGCGCTCGCAGGTGGCGTCGCGCCAGGCCGACGACCTGTCGCCGGTCTCCGAAGGCGGTCTGCCGGACGAGGTGCGGCCGCTGGTGCAGGAACTGAACCTGCTGTTCGGGCGCGTGCGCGAGGCGTTCGCCGCGCAGCAGCACTTTGTCGCCGACGCGGCGCACGAGCTGCGCACGCCGCTGGCCGCGCTCAAGCTGCAGGTGCAAAGCCTGGAGCGCGCCGAGTCGCCCGAAGCGCGCCAACTCGCCGTGGCGCGCCTGTCGGCCGGCATCGAACGTTCGACCCGGCTGGTCGAACAGCTGCTGGTGCTGGCGCGCCAGGAAGCCAACGCCGCGGAGGGCGCCAAGTCACAGCCGGTCGCGCTCGACGAGCTGGCGCGTCGCACGGTCGGCGAGCTCGCTAACGTGGCGCAGCACAAGGGCGTCGACGTCGGGCTGCACCATGCCGACGCGGCGCGCATTGAAGGGCAGGTCGACGCGCTGACGATCCTGATGCGCAACCTGGTCGACAACGCGATCAAGTACACGCCGGCCGGCGGCACCGTCGACATCGACGTCAGCGCGGAGGGCGCCGGCGCGGTGATCGTGGTGGAAGACAGCGGGCCGGGCATCCCGGTCGAAGAGCGCGAGCGCGTGCTGGACCGGTTCTACCGCGTCGCCGGCAGCGAGGCGTCCGGCAGCGGCTTGGGGCTGGCGATCGTCAAGGCGATCGCCGAGCGCCACGGTGCCACGCTCACGCTGGGCCAGTCGGCGCGGCTGGGCGGGCTGGCCGCGCGGGTGGCGTTTCCGAAGCGGGCGTCGCCCGGCGCGACGCGCCCAGGAAAATCGAGCGCGTCAGCGTGAAACGGTCGAAGGCCATCGACAGGCCGTAGGATGCGATCACCGCGACGATGAAGCGCACGGTCTCGCTGCCGGCCGGCGATACGGTCCGCAGCGCGACGGCGATCGGCATGTGCATGAACATGATCCCCATCGAATAGCGGCCGAGGGCGGTCAGCACCGCGGCGATGGGCTTCACCCTGGCCAGGTACAGGTTGGCCTGCATGAACGCGACGATCATGCACAACGCCAGCGCCAACGACAGCAGCGGGATGCCGTAGATCGTGTACTTCATGTCCTGCGCGACCAGGTAGCCGGACAACGCAAGCGAGATGGCGATGGCCGAGCCGATCCACGCCGGCGCCGCGGCGGCAGCCGGCAGCGCGCGGCCTTTGCACAGGTAGCCGAGGAAGAAGTAGGGCATCGCCGCGGGGACGACGTGCAGGTTCAGCGGCAGCGCGAACCACGGGTACCACAGGTTCACGTAACTTGCGGCGAGGCCGACGACGACCACCAGCGCGACGATGCCGGTGCGCCAGCGCACCAGCAGGAAGTTCATCACCTGCTGCGTAAAGTACAGGCAGGTCACGAACCAGAACACCGCCATCGTGCCGCCGATGCCCTGGCCGCCCGACAGCTGGACCAGCAGTTGCGCCCACCCTTTGCCGGCCAGCGTCATCTTGACCATGATCGGCACGCTGAGAAGAAACAGAAAGGCGAAGTAGGGCACCAGCAGGTGCCGCGCTTTTTTGACGGCGTATCCGACACCGTCGGGGTCCGGCTTGAACAGGTAGCCGCTAAGGAAAAAGAACAGCGGCATGTGAAAGACGTGGATCGCGTCCCTGGCCGGCGTCCCGTACAGCACGATGTGCGCGGCGGCGACCAGCAGGATGCCGCTGCCCTTGATGCAGTCGATCCATTCGATTCTTGCGGCGCCCTGCGGAAGCTGGCTCATGTTGTTCTCCTTCGCTCGTCCAGCTTATCGGGGGGCATGGTCCGGACCATTGACCTCGCGCAGTTGTGGCAACATGGCAGTCCCACATTTTCGGAAGGAATGCCAGCATGCCCTGCGTCCGTTACCAGATCCTGAACGTCTTCGCCGAAACGACTTTCGGCGGCAATCCATTGGCCGTCATCGAGGACGGCGCCGGCCTGTCCGACGCCGACATGCAGGCGATCGCGCGTCAGTTCAACCTGTCGGAAACGACGTTCCTGCTGCCGTCGGCCGTCGCCGCGGCGCGCGTGCGGATTTTCACCCCCAGCTACGAGATGCCGTTCGCCGGCCATCCGACGCTGGGATCTGCGCAGGTTGTCAGCGATCTGCTGGATGCCGGGGAGAGTTTCAGCCTTGAGATGAAAGGCGGCGTAATTCCCGTGCGCCGCCGCGACGGCCGCTGGACCTTGTCGGCGAACGCCGCCACCCATCGGCCGATGGAGGCCACGCGCGCCGAACTGGCCGCCATGCTCGGATTGTCCGAGGAGGCCATCGTCGGGCCGGCATACTGGATGGACTGCGGCACCGAGCAGCCGGTGATCGAGCTCGCGTCGGTGGAGCATGTGCACGCATGCCGGCCGGTGGCCGCGCTGATGGCGCGGTTCAGCCGCAACACGGCCGGGCAGCCGAAGACCTATGTGTTCGCGCGCACCGCGGAGGGCTTTGAGTGCCGCTACTTCTGGATGCCGGGCGAGAGCAGCATCAGCGAGGATCCAGGCACCGGTTCTGCGTGCGCGAACCTTGGCGCGTGGTGGCTGCTGACACAGGACGGTCGGCCGCTGCATGCGATCGTGCGCCAGGCGACGTCGATCAATCGGCCGAGCGTGCTGACGCTGGATGTGGAGCAGGGCAAGGTGGAGGTGGGCGGAAGGGTGATCTTGCTTGGGAAGGGCGAGCTTGCCTGGTAAAAGATGGGGGCAGTCCGCAGGGCCAGACCCCGCCTGCGTCCTTAGAACTTGTGCCAGAGGCGCGCGAAGCAGACATGCCGTTCAGGCCAAACTGCACGCTCTCATACTTGAAGCCGTTGTCGGTCTGGTTCGGATCCTGCTCCGTCGGATGCACGTTGAAGGTGTTCGCTGGGCACCTTTGACGGCCCGCCGGCTCCGCTGATGCACTACGACGCCAAGGCCGCGGCCGACTGGCGTTCACGTATGCGTCGCGCCGAAGACCAAGTTCACCATCGGCCAAGTTATCCGACTAGCTTGTCCGACCTACACCATGTTATGGCGGCGATTACCTCGCTATCGCCTGCAGCAGCACGAAGCCTTCGTGGCGGATTACGCCTTCGGCATCGGCCAGGGCCTTGCTGGCCTTGATGAATGCCGGACGCTGCATGTCCGCGCGTTCGGCGGCAGAGGCAGTGGGGCGGGCCGGCTCGCCATAGGTCGGCCGGCTGTTATACCTCTGGTTGAGCAGCTTCTTGCCGTAGCTCGATGAATAGAAGCGCGCCATTTCGGTGGCTGTTTCGGCGCTGATGGTGCGGGCCAGCGGATACGCCAGGCGGGCGTAGATTTGCTCCTTCGGCGTTTTGTCGATCCTGGCGTAGACGGCCGCGCGCTGCTGCTCGCTGGCGTAACGGCTGGCGCCGGTCACCGAACGCATCATTTTCTCCATCTGCATCGCCGCCATCAAATCGGTAACGGCGCGCACGTGGCCGTTGGTAATGACGGCCGGCCCGGCGGCGGGCGCCGCGCCAGACGAGGCATTGCAAGCGGCGATCAACACGGCTAGGCCCAGCGCTTTTACCAGTTTCATCATTTACCTTTGGTTAATGTTTTTGTTTGGAAATTATAGCAACATTGCATCAATAAAATCGGGGTCAGACCCGCTTTTTTTCAAAAATAATCGCGGCGTTGGACGAATCAATAAATCGGGGTCAGACCCGCTTTTTTCAAAAATAATCGCCGCGTTGGACGAATAAAAAATGGGTCTGAAATGGGGCGCGGCAGTTTTTTGAAAATAACCGGCGCATCGGACGAAGAAAAGGCGGGTCTGACCCCGGGGAGTAAAATCGGGGTCAGACCCGTTTTTTTCAAAAATAATCGCCGCGTTGGACGAATAAAAAATGGGTCTGAAATGGGGCGCCGCGGTTTTTCGAAAATAACCGGCGCGTCGGACGAATAAAAGGCGGGTCTGACCCCGGGGGGGGAGAATCCTTGTGTCGGCGCACCCGTAGGATATACTGTGTTTATATACAGTATTCTTGCTTCCGATGCCCGCCTTCCCGCCCGTGACCGGCCTGCCCGACTATGCCGAGCTGTTCTGCCTGTCGAATTTCTCTTTCCTGCAAGGCGCCTCGCACGCCGAGGAGCTGGTCGCGCGCGCCGTCCAGCTAGGCTACTCGGCGCTGGCGCTGACCGACGAATGTTCGCTCGCCGGCGTCGTGCGCGCCCATGCCGAAGCCAAAAAGGCGGCGCTGCCGCTGCTGGTCGGCGCCCACTTCCACCTGCAGCATCCAGACGGCCGACCCGCGCTGTCGCTGATCCTGCTGGCGCAGAACCGCAACGGCTACGGCAACCTGTCCGAGCTGATCACCATCGGCCGCACCCGCGGCGACAAGGGCACCTACCTGCTCACGCCCGCCGATTTCGCAGCGCCGCCGCCCGCGCACGCCCACCTGAAGCAGATGCCCGACTGCCTGGCGATCCTGCTGCCGGCCTATCCCGGCCACGACGCCGCCGACGTCGACCGCCTGCACGCGCAGGCCGCGTGGATGGCCGCGACCTTTCCCGGCCGCGCCTGGATCGGCCTGAACCTGCTGCACCGCGCCTACGACGACGCCCACCGCGCCACCATCGAGGAGGTGGCGTGGCAGCACGCGCTGCCGATCACCGCCATCGGCCACGTGTGCATGCACGTCCGGTCGAGGAAGCCGCTGCAGGACACGCTGTCGGCCATCCGCATCGGCAAGCCGGTGGCCGAATGCGGCTACCAGCTGGCCCAGAACGCCGAGCAGCACCTGCGCGCGCGCCTGCGCCTGGCCAACATCTACGCGCCCGAGGTGCTGGCCGAAACGCTGCGCATCGCGCGCCTGTGCACCTTCTCGCTCGACGAGCTGCGCTACGAATATCCGAACGAGGTGATCCCGGCCGGCCAGACCGCGGCCAGCTACCTGCGCAGCGAGACTTACATCGGCGCGCACCGGCGCTTCCGCGAGGGCATCCCGGCCAAGGTGCAGCAGCAGCTCGAACACGAGCTGGCGCTGATCGGCGAGATGCGCTACGAGCAGTACTTCCTGACCGTCTACGACATCGTGCGGTTCGCGCGCTCGAACAACATCCTGTGCCAAGGCCGCGGCTCGGCCGCCAATTCGGCGGTGTGCTACTGCCTCGGCATCACCGAGGTCGATCCGGCCCGCGCCAACCTGCTGTTCGAGCGCTTCATCTCGAAGGAGCGCAACGAGCCGCCCGACATCGACGTCGACTTCGAGCACCAGCGCCGCGAGGAGGTGATCCAGTACATCTACAACAAGTACGGCCGCACCCGCGCCGCGCTGGCCGCGGTGGTGATCAGCTACCGGCCGAAAAGCGCGCTGCGCGACAGCGGCCGCGCGCTCGGCATCGACCTGGCCATCGTCGAGAAGGTGGCCAAGACCCACCACTGGTTCGACAGCAAGCAGGACCTGGTCAACCGGCTCGCCGAGAGCGGCCTCGATCCCGAGTCCGACCTGGCGCAGCAATGGGCCACGCTGGCGCAGCAGCTGCTCGGCTTCCCGCGCCACCTGTCGCAGCATCCGGGCGGCTTCGTCATCGCCCAGGGCAAGCTGTCACGCCTGGTGCCGATCGAGAACGCCGCGATGGCCGAACGCAGCGTGATCCAGTGGGACAAGAACGACCTCGAGGAGCTGGGCCTGATGAAGGTCGACGTGCTGGCGCTGGGCATGCTGTCGATGCTGCGCCGCGGCCTCGAATTCATCAGCACGCGCCACGGCACCGTGTTCGAGATGCAGGACATCCCACACGACGACACGCCGACCTACGACATGATGTGCGCGGCCGATACGGTCGGCGTATTCCAGATCGAGTCGCGCGCGCAAATGAGCATGCTGCCTCGGATGCGCCCGCGCATCTTCTACGACCTGGTGATCGAGGTGGCCGTGGTGCGCCCCGGCCCGATCCAGGGCGGCATGGTGCATCCTTACCTGCGCCGGCGCCAGGGCCTGGAGGAGGTGGTCTATCCGAAGCCCGAGATCCGCGCGGCGCTCGAACGCACGCTCGGCGTGCCGATCTTCCAGGAGCAGGTGATGCAGGTGGCGATCCTCGCGGCCGGCTTCACGCCGGGCGAAGCGGACCAGCTGCGGCGCGCGATGGCGGCCTGGAAGCGCAAGGGCGGGCTGGAGAAATACTATGAGCGCATCGTCGGCGGCATGCTCGAACGCGGCTACACGCTCGAATTCGCCGAGTCGATCTTCGCCCAGATCCAGGGCTTCGGCGAATACGGCTTCCCCGAATCGCACGCCGCCAGCTTCGCGCTGCTCGCCTACGCCAGCGCGTGGATGAAGCGCCACGAGCCGGGCGCCTTCCTGTGCGCGCTGCTCAATAGCCAGCCGATGGGCTTCTACAGCCCGTCGCAGCTGGTGCAGGACGCGCGCCGCCACGGCATCGAGGTGCGGCCGATCGACATCGCCGTCAGCGACTGGGATTCGACGCTCGAAGAATACGACGACACGCGCACGCGCCAGCCGGCGGTCCGGCTCGGGATGTCGCTGCAGCGCGGCATGAGCCGCGAAGTGGCGGCGCGCATCGAGGACGCGCGCGCGATCCGCCCGTTCAGCGACGTGGCCGACCTGGCGCGCAGGGCGGGGCTGGATCGCGGCGACCTGCAGGTGCTGGCGGCGTCGAACGCGCTCGCCTCATTGGCCGGCAACCGGCGCCAGGCGCTGTGGCAGGCGGTCGGCGCGGTGCCCGACAAGGACCTGCTGCGCCCGACCACGCCGCAGGAAGAGGCGCCGCAATTGCGCGCGCCATCCGAGGGCGACGAGATCGTCGGCGATTACCGCTCGCAGGGATTGACGCTGGGGCGCCATCCGCTCGCGCTGCTGCGCCCGCAGCTGCTCAAGCAGCGCTTCATGCCGGCGGCGGTGTTGAACGATTACCAGAACGGCCAGCTGGCGCGCGCCTGCGGCATCGTCACGGTGCGCCAGCGGCCCGGGACCGCCAAGGGCGTGCTGTTCATGACTCTGGAAGACGAGACGGGCAACATCAATCTGATCGTCTGGCCCAAGCTGGTCGAAGAGCAGCGCCGCGAAGTGCTGCGCGCGCCCTTGTTGGGCGTGTATGGGATCTGGCAGAGGGAAGGGGAAGTGCGCCACCTGGTGGCCAAGCGGCTGGTGGACATGTCGCATTTGCTGGGGCGCCTGGGCACGCAAAGCCGCGACTTCTGCTGATGGGGCTTGTCGTTCCTGCCTGCGCAGGAACGACAAGCTGGTTTAGAACTCTTCCCAGTCGTCGCCGGCGCGCGCGGTGCGCTTCGGCGCGGCGATCGCGCGCGCCACCGGCGCCACGCGCGGGGGACGCGCCGCCGCCTTCAGCACCGGCGCCACCCTGGCAGCCGAACGATCGAGCTTGAACACGCTCACCACCTGCGCCAGCTTGCGCGCCTGCTGCTGCATCGATTCGGCCGCGGCCGCCGACTCTTCCACCAGCGCCGCGTTCTGCTGCGTCACCTGGTCCATCTGGCCGATCGCCTGGTTGACCTGCTCGATGCCGTCGGTCTGCTCCTGGCTCGCCAGCGTGATCTCGCCCATGATGTCGGTCACGCGGCGAATGCTCGACACCACCTGCTCCATCGTCGCGCCGGCCTGGTCGACCAGCCTGGCGCCGGCATCGACCTTCTGCACCGAGTCGCCGATCAGCGTCTTGATTTCCTTGGCCGCCGCCGCCGAACGCTGCGCCAGCGTGCGTACTTCCGACGCCACCACGGCAAAGCCGCGGCCCTGTTCGCCGGCGCGCGCCGCTTCGACCGCCGCGTTCAGCGCGAGGATATTGGTCTGGAACGCGATGCCGTCGATGACGCCGATGATGTCGACGATCTTGCGCGCCGATTCGTTGATCGATCCCATCGTGACGATGACCTGGCCGACCACCGCGCCGCCCTGTGCGGCGACATCCGAGGCCGTCAACGACAGCTGGTTGGCCTGGCGCGCATTGTCGGCGTTCTGCTTGACCGTCGACGTCAGTTCTTCCATCGACGCCGCGGTCTCTTCGAGCGAGCTGGCCTGCTGCTCGGTGCGTGCCGACAGGTCGTGGTTGCCGGCGCTGATTTCGTCCGCTGCGACGGTGATCGACTCGGTACCGCCGCGCACTTCGCTGACGATCTTGACCAGGCTGTCGGCCATGTGGCCCAGGGCGCGCAGCAGCGCCGCGGTTTCATCTTTGCCGGTGGCGCTGATGGCGTGGGTCAGGTCGCCCGCGGCGACCGTCTCGGCCAGCGTCACCGCCTGGCGGATCGGGCGCGTGATGCCCACGGTAAGCAGCCAGGATCCGGCCACGCCCACCGCGACGGCGGCCGCGGCGAGGACGGCGATCAGCGTGGTGCTGAACCGGGCGGTGACGTCGATCGCTTTGGCGGTCGCATCGATATGGCTGCGCTGCAGCTTGACCATCTCCATCAGCAGGTCCTGGTACACCTTGGCGCGCGGGGAGTAGGCTTCGTCGAGAATCTTGACGGCGGCTTCGTTGTCGCCGTCGGCCTTGGCCTTGCGCGCCGCTTCGCGCGCCTCGATGTAGATCTTGCGCTGTGCGATGATCTTCGCGTACAACGCTTTTTCGTCCGGCTCCTGGATCATCGGCTCGACCTGCTTGACCAGCTCGATCACCTGCTGGGCGGTGACGGCGGCGTCTTCCTTAAAATAGGCGACCAGCGACGGGTCGCTGCTGCGCATGATGGCGGCGGTGCGGCGGATCGCGCCGAAGTTCTGGCCGTACCAGTCGGTGAACAGGCGCTCCTTGGTCAGCGGCTGGTCCATCATGACGTGGGTCGAGGCGGCCACGCCGTTCAGGCGCCAGATGCCTACCACGGCGATGAACGCCGTCATCGCCAGAATCAGCGCGAAACCCAAGGCCAGGCGGGTGCCGACTTTCATATTAGACATCGAAAACATGGTAATTCCCTATAATGTGGCATTCTTGCCAAACTTTGAGGGCGTCATTCTACAGTGTTATACGGCAACATTCATTTCCTGATAGAATTTATTCAATTGTATGCCCCCAAATGTTGCAGATGCACATCATTTCCTCCCACCCTTATTGATAGCGCTCCCATGACACCCATCAGCCGTAATATTCTCGCCCTCGCGCTGGCCGCCGCCGGCGCCGCCCACAGCGCGCCGCTGCCGAAAGCCATGGCGGACCAGCTCAACGCCTCATATCCCGCTGTCGAATCGCTGTATCAGGAACTGCACCGCGCGCCCGAACTGGCGTTCAACGAGCACAAGACCGCCGCCAGGCTGGCGCAGCTGGCCAGGGAACTGGGCTTCGAGGTGACCACCGGCGTCGGCGGCACCGGCGTCGTCGCGCTGCTGCGCAACGGGCCCGGTCCCACGGTGATGCTGCGCACCGAGATCGACGCCCTGCCGGTGCTGGAAAAAACCGGCCTGCCGTTCGCCAGCAGCGTGACCACCAGGAACCCCGCCGGTGAGGCCACCCCGGTGATGCACGCCTGCGGCCACGACCTGCACATGGCGGCCTGGTACGGCACCGCAAAGCTGATGGCGGAAAACCGCAAGCAGTGGAGCGGCACGCTGATGCTGGTCGGCCAGCCGGCCGAGGAGACCGTCGCCGGCGCCGCCGCGATGCTCAAGGACGGCCTGTTCACGCGCTTCCCGAAGCCCGACTACGCGCTGTCGATGCATGACGACGCGAGCGGTCCCTCGGGCACGATCATGTACCACGCCGGCGCCTTCCGTGCTTCGTCGGACGTCGTCAACATCACCATGTTCGGCCAGGGCGGCCACGGCGCGGTGCCGCACGAAACGCGCGACCCGATCGTGATGGCGTCGCGCCTCGTGCTGGCCTTGCAGACCTTGGTCTCGCGCGAGAACAATCCGCTCGATCCGGTCGTCATCACCGTCGGCAGCATCCATGCCGGCACCGTGGCCAACATCATTCCGGACCAGGTCAAGCTGCAGCTGTCGGTGCGCACCTTCAAGCCGGAAGTGCGCGCGCGCGTGCTGGCGAGCATTGCGCGTGAAGCGAAGGGCGAGGCGATTGCCGCCGGCGCGCCGAAGGAGCCGCTGGTGGAAGTCCAGCCGGGTACCGATTCGGTCTACAACGATCCGGAGCTGGTGGGCCGCATGGTGAAGGTGGTGCAGGGCGCGGTGGGTCCCGAGTTCGTGAAGGAGATGCCATCGAAGATGACGTCGGAAGACTTTTCGCAGTACGGCATGCAGCCGGGCGTGAAGGCGGTCTTGCTGCACGTGGGCGCGGTCGACGCGGCGCGCCTGGCGGCCGCCAACAAGGCCGGCAAGCCGCTGCCTGGCACGCACTCGCCGCAGTGGGCGCCGGACTTCAAGCCGACGGTCACCAACACCATCAAGGCCGAGACCGCGATCCTGCTGGATCTGTTTGCGAGCAAGAAGTAAGAAATGGGGGGCTGGTCCGCGCGACCGCAGCCCGGCATGCGTACGGCGCCCGACGCCGGAAACCGCGGCACGCAAAGGCGTGGTCAGGTCCGGCGGACCTAACCCCATTTTTCTGCGGCGTCTTACACCCCGCTGGTGCCGTAGTAGCCGTGAATCTGGCTGGCCCAGGTCTGGTCGGCCATGTTCGGCCAGTTGTCCTTGTCGAAGCCAGGCGCGGCGTCGATTTTCGCCTTGTCCATGTTCATCGTCATGCGATGGTTGGCGGTGTCCAGCGTCAGCGCCGCCCATGGCACCGCGAACAGCTTGTCGCCGATGCCCAGCACGCCGCCGCTCGACATCACCACATACGCGATCTTGCCGCTGCGCATGTCGAGCATGATTTCCTTGATTTCGCCAAGGTGCTCGTCCTTCAGGTTGTGGACGTGGTCGCCGATCAGGGTGTCGGCGCCCATCAGTTCGGGGCCCGGGCCCTTGTGGTTCTTGTTCGAATACATTCCGAGCGTGTCGCGATTCAGATAGGACATGTTGGCCTCCGTGGTAAAAGAGACAGCATGGCCCGCCCGCGCAAACGGGTCTGTTCGCTCGCGCACACTGGACCGTCAGCGCGCCGCGCGAATCCGTCTGGCCCGTTCGCCACTTTCCGGATGGCTGGCCGCATAGCTGGCGGTGGTGCGCAGCCAGCCGGGCAAGCCGGCCGATGGATCTTTTGAATTGACCGCCTCGAACACGTCGAACAGATCCGCCAGCGGCGCCGTCGGCATGCCCGCGCCACGCAAGCTGGCCGCCGCAAAGTCGTCCGCGTCGGTCTCCATGTCGCGCGAGTAGCGCATCCTGACCGCCAGTGCGGGCACGCCGGCGGCGACGGCGCTGAAATCGCCGAACAATGCCGCTGAGGCGGCCGCCGTCAGCGATGAGCGGGCCAGCACGCGCACGGTGTGGCGATGCTCGACGTGGCCAATCTCATGCGCCAGCACGCCGGCCAGCGCGGCTTTTTGGGACGGCGTGAATTCGTCGTTGTTCTCCCGCGCGATGGCGCGCACCATGTTGTCGGTAATGATGATGGTGCCATCGGGCAGGGCCAGCGCATTCGCGCCCAGCCGCGGCGAGTCGCGCACCAGCAGCCGGATCGGAATGCGCGGGTGCGCCGGCATGATCGACGCCATGACTCGCTGGATCTGCGCGATGCGCGGTTCGCTGAAGCGGCTAGGCTCGATCATGCCGCGCTCGAGCGCGCGCAGGCCGGTCTGGCCGAGCTTCTGGTCGAACTCCGGCGGCACCGAAGCGGCGATTCGCTCGGCCGCGGCGGGGATGCCCCAGATCGCGATCGCGGCGCCGATGGCGATCAGCATGACCAGCGCCGCCAGCGCCGCCGGCCAGCGCTGCTGCCACCGCATCACCGTCGAAGGACGGAAGCCGAGAGCGTCGGCCAGCGCCTGGCCGCCCGCAGCGTCGGCCACTTCGCAGCGCGCGCCGTCCGGCAGGTATAGCACCCGCGGCGCCCGCGCGAACGGTTCTGCCAGCGTAACGTCGGCAAAGCGGTATTCCTTGGCCAGCGCGGCGCCCATTACCACCAGCGCGCCGTCGCCCGGCTTCAGTTCGACCGCATGCAGGCGGGCGCTGACGCCGTCAAAGTAGTTTGCTGTAATCATCGCGTCCTCACCACGAAAGATCGATCATGCCGAAATCGGCCGCGCCGTCGCCCGCGGCGCTGGCAGGCTTGCGCGCTGCCGCGGCGATATGCTGCTCGAAGCTGGCGCCGCCATGCACCGCCAGGTGTTCGACCCGGTAGCGATAGACCCGGACTGCGGCGAAAGGACGGAACAGTCCCAGCGTGAGCAGGGTCAGCACGGCGTTCACGGTCTGCAGCCGGACGAATTCGCGCGCGCGCATCGTGCTGCGAATCTCGAGACCAGGGAAGGCAGTGTGCGACCACACCAGGTTGGTATAGCGCGCCTGCAGGTAAGGGCCGGCCAGCAGGTACAGCGTGTAGACGGCCAGCAGCGCGCCGAGGAAAGGCACAACCATCATCATCCAACTGCTCTTGGACGTGCCGCCAGCCAGTTTGGTCCAGGCGAAGGAAGTGATACCGAGCGCCGTCATCAATACCAGCATGCCGGCCAGCGCGATCAGAAACGCGATCAGGAAGGGCTTGATGAAGCGGCGCGCCGGCAGCGTGTAGCTAGCCGGGGCGGCCCCGAATTCGAGGTGGCGCTGCTGATAGCCTTTCATCGCGCCGTACATCAGGGGCCAGGCGACATACAGCAGGAAGGCGTACAGGCCGGTCAGCCTTCCCGGCATGAGCGCGAGGAGCACGCCGGGCAGCAGGAACGTCACCAGCGGCGGCAGGTAGGCGCGATAGGCGCCGCCGACCGAGCCGCTGAAATCGAAGCGCAATCCGCGATACTGCGTGTTGTGCAGGCGGAAGCGCAGCGCGCTGCGCATGAACCAGGGCAACGCTATCAGCAGCGTCCCGAACACCGTCAGTCCGACCTCGGCCGAAAAGCCGAACGCGTATTGATAGGACGCGAACAGCACCACGGCCAGCACACGGCCCTTGAGGATCGCCTTCGGATCGCCGCGAAAATCGAAGGTGGCGCCGGCCAGTTGCGTATTGCGGTCGAAGTACTGCAGGCGCCGCACCTTCGCCCACGCCGAGTAGATGCCCAGGGAGGCGACCGTCAGCATCAGGTTGACGATCCAGATGCGGAAGTATTCCTGGCCGCTGCCGGTGAAGGCGAAGCCGAGCGTCTCGGTGGCGGGATCGCCGTCGTTCGCGGCGGGTGCCATGGGCGCCGGGCTGGCCGCGTCGACTGGTTCCGAAAGAGCTTGCATCGTTTGGTCCTCGTTATCGAAGAATGGGAATGGATTCTAGCGATGATCGTTTAACTTTGCCAGATGAATAATTAATTTTAAGTAATATTGCTGAATTAAAATTCTTGCTGTAGCCAAAGAGCCACGTTCCCTGTCGCGGAGCCGGCGCGTGGTGTTGAGCCTGCCTTGGCGGCACCGCCATTGCTGGCGCGCGGCGCCCCGGGCTTGGATTTTTGCCCCGGCATGCGGAAGTCTTGCCCGGTTTAAGGTATAATTTCAATTTCCCGCACGTGCCGTTCGGCACTATCTGCAATGACCAAATTTGTCTTCGTCACCGGTGGCGTCGTGTCTTCCCTTGGAAAAGGGATTGCCGCCGCCTCTCTCGCCGCGATCCTCGAATCGCGCGGCCTCAAAGTCACCATGCTCAAGCTCGATCCGTACATCAACGTCGATCCGGGCACCATGAGTCCATTGCAGCATGGCGAAGTGTTCGTCACCGACGACGGGGCCGAAACCGACCTCGACCTCGGCCACTACGAGCGCTTCATCAGCACCCGCATGAAAAAGGTGAACAACTTCACCACCGGCCAGATCTACGAATCGGTGATCCGCAAGGAGCGCCGCGGCGAGTACCTGGGCAAGACCGTCCAGGTGATCCCGCACATCACCAACGAGATCCAGGATTACATCTACCGCGGCGCCGAAGGCGCGGACGTGGCGCTGGTCGAAATCGGCGGCACCGTGGGCGACATCGAATCGCTGCCCTTCCTCGAAGCGGCGCGCCAGCTGTCGCTGCGCGCCGGCCGCAAGTCGTCGGCCTTCGTGCACCTGACCCTGGTGCCGTTCATCGCCTCGGCCGGCGAACTGAAAACCAAACCGACCCAGCACAGCGTGCAGAAGCTGCGCGAGATCGGCATCTCGCCGAACGCGCTGCTGTGCCGCGCCGACCGCCCGATCCCGGACGACGAGCGCGCCAAGATCTCGCTGTTTTCGAACATCGAGGAAGCGGCCGTCATTTCGGTGTGGGACGTCGACACCATCTACAAGGTGCCGCAGGTGCTGCACGACCAGGGACTCGACGAAATCATCCTCGAAGCGCTCGGCCTCGAAGCGCCGCCGGCCGACCTGTCTGTGTGGACCAAGCTGATTCACGCGCTCGAGCATCCGAAGGAATCGGTCACCATCGGCATGGTCGGCAAGTACGTCGACCTGACCGAGTCGTACAAGTCGCTGACCGAGGCGCTGCGCCACGCCGGCATCCACACCGAGAGCCGCGTCAACATCGAGTACCTCGATTCGGAAGACATCGAGACCAAGGGCTGCGCCCACCTGGCCAAGTACGACGCGATCCTGGTGCCGGGCGGCTTCGGCAAGCGCGGCGTCGAAGGCAAGATCATGGCCGCCCGCTATGCGCGCGAGAACAAGGTGCCTTACCTGGGCATTTGCCTCGGCATGCAGGTCGCGCTGATCGAATACGCACGCCACGAAGCGGGCATGGTCAACGCCAACTCGACCGAGTTCGAGCCGGACACCGACCAGCCGGTCGTGGCCCTGATCAACGAGTGGCAGAACCACGACGGCAAGGTGGAAAAGCGCGACGAGCGCTCCGACCTCGGCGGCACCATGCGCCTTGGCGCGCAGGCTTGCGCGGTCAACCCGGGCACGCTGGCCGCCGAAATCTACGGCAGCGTCGTCACCGAGCGCCATCGTCACCGCTACGAAGCGAACAACCACTACCTCGCGCGCGTCGAGCAGGCCGGTCTGATCGTGTCCGCACGCACCCCGACCGAAGACCTGTGCGAAATCATGGAGCTGCCGCGCCAGGGCGCGCACGCGCACCCGTGGTACATGGGCGTGCAGTTCCACCCCGAGTTCAAGTCGACGCCGCGCGCCGGCCATCCGCTGTTCTCGTCGTTCATCAAGGCGGCGCTGGCGCACAAGAGCGCGGGCGCCGGAAAGCCGGCTGCCACGGTGGCGGAACCGGCATTGCAAGGAGATGCAGCATGAAGCTTTGCGGATTCGACGTCGGCCTCGACCAGCCGATCTTCCTGATCGCCGGCACCTGCGTGATCGAGTCGCGCCAGATGGCGATGGACACCGCCGGCACGCTGAAGGAACTGACGGCCAGCCTGGGCATCCCGTTCATCTACAAGTCGTCCTTCGACAAGGCCAACCGCTCGTCGGGCAGCACCTTCCGCGGCCCCGGCATGGAAAAGGGCCTCGAGATCCTGGCCGACGTCAAGCGCGAGATCGGCGTGCCGGTCCTGACCGACGTGCACACGATCGAAGAACTGCCGGCCGTGTGCGCGGTGGTCGACGTGATCCAGACCCCGGCCTTCCTGTGCCGCCAGACCGACTTCATCGTCGCCTGCGCCCAGACCGGCCTGCCGGTCAACATCAAGAAGGGCCAGTTCCTCGCGCCCGGCGACATGAAGAACGTGATCGACAAGGCGCGCGTCGCTGCACGCGCCGCCGGCGTCAATGAAGACAACTTCATGGCTTGCGAGCGCGGCGTCTCGTTCGGCTACAACAACCTGGTGTCGGACATGCGTTCGCTCGCCATCATGCGCGAATCGAACTGCCCGGTCGTGTTCGACGGCACCCACTCGGTCCAGCTGCCAGGCGGCCAGGGCACCTCGTCCGGCGGCCAGCGCGAGCACATTCCGGTGCTGGCGCGCGCCGCGGTCGCCGCCGGCATCGCCGGCCTGTTCATGGAGACCCACCCGAATCCGGCGGTCGCCATGTCGGACGGCCCGAACGCGATGCCGCTGGGACGCATGAAGGAGCTGCTGTCCACGCTGGTCGATATCGACCGCGTGGTCAAGAAGGCCGGCTTCCTCGAGACCAGCTTTGCCTGAGATACCCGCGAAACCTGGGTCTGACCCCGCGGGGTCAGACCCTTTTTTTGCCTGCGCTTAAAAAGATTACCTACCTTCGGAGATTAGAAAAATGAGTGCTATCGTTGACATCATCGGCCGCGAAATTATCGATTCGCGCGGCAATCCGACCGTCGAGTGCGACGTGCTGCTGGAATCGGGCGTGATGGGCCGCGCCGCGGTGCCGTCCGGCGCCTCGACCGGTTCGCGCGAAGCGATCGAGCTGCGCGACGGCGATCCGAAGCGCTATTTCGGCAAGGGCGTGCTGCAGGCCTGCGAGAACATCAACACCGAAATCTCCGAAGCGATCATGGGCCTGGACGCCAACGAGCAGGCGTTCCTGGACCGCACCCTGATCGACCTCGACGGCACCGAGAACAAGAGCCGCCTGGGCGCCAACGCCATGCTGGCCGTGTCGATGGCGGTCGCCAAGGCCGCCGCTGAAGAAGCCGGCCTGCCGCTGTACCGCTACTTCGGCGGCTCCGGCGCGATGCAGATGCCGGTGCCGATGATGAACGTCATCAACGGCGGCGCGCACGCCGACAACAACCTGGACATCCAGGAATTCATGATCATCCCTGTGGGCGCCCCGTCGTTCAAGGAAGCGATCCGCTACGGCGCCGAAGTGTTCCACACGCTGAAGAAGATCCTCCACTCGAAAGGCCTGGCCACTTCGGTCGGCGACGAAGGCGGATTCGCGCCGTCGGTGGCCAACCATGAAGAAGCGATCAAGCTGATCATGCAGGCGATCGAAGAAGCGGGCTACGAGCCGGGCACGCAGATCGCGCTGGGCCTCGATTGCGCCGCGAGCGAATTCTACAAGGACGGCAAGTATGTCCTGTCGGGCGAAGGCATGGCGCTGTCGGCGGTCGACTTCACCAACATGCTCGCGACCTGGTGCGACAAGTACCCGATCATCTCGATCGAAGACGCGATGGCCGAAGGCGACTGGGACGGCTGGAAGATCCTGACCGACGCGCTGGGCAAGAAGGTGCAGCTGGTGGGCGACGACCTGTTCGTCACCAACACCAAGATCCTGAAAGAGGGCATCCAGAAGAACATCGCCAATTCGATCCTCATCAAGATCAACCAGATCGGCACCCTGACCGAGACCTTCGCCGCGATCGAAATGGCCAAGCGCGCAGGCTACACCGCGGTGATTTCGCACCGTTCGGGCGAGACCGAAGACTCGACCATCGCCGACATCGCGGTCGGCATGAACGCGCTGCAGATCAAGACCGGCTCGCTGTCGCGTTCGGACCGCATGGCCAAGTACAACCAGCTGCTGCGCATCGAGGAAGACTTGGGCGACATCGCCAGCTACCCGGGCCGCGACGCGTTCTACAATCTGAAGTAAATTAACCTGCAACCGGCCAGTCAACCTGGCCGGTTTCCACATCCATGCGCCTGATTACGCTTGCCCTCTGTGCCTTGCTGCTGCTGATCCAGTATCCCCTGTGGCTGGGGAAGAAGGGCGGCTGGCTGAAAGTGGCCGACCTCGAGACCCAGGTTGCCGAGAGCCGCAAAAAGACCGAAGAACTGAAGGCGCGCAACGCCAAGCTCGACTCCGAAGTACGCGACCTGAAGGACGGCACCGGCGCGGTCGAGGAGCGCGCGCGCTATGAGCTCGGCATGATCAAGTCGAACGAAATCTTCGTCCAGGTGCTCGACGAAAACGGCAAGCCGACGGTGTCGAAGACGGCGCTGCCGGCGCCTCCGCCCGAGAAGCCAGGGGCCGCAAAGTCGGCGCACTAAATTCACACGGCTGCGGCAAATTCGGGGGTGTAGCAGGGGTTTAGCGAAGCGAAGCTTCGCTCCTGCGCAACGGTCGGGCCTTGCAAGGCTCGACTCCTCCCAGATCCGGCGGACCTGACCCCGTTTTCAATCGATCAGCGTCTTGACCAGCACCTTCCCGCCGCCCATCGGACTCTCCTGGCGCACCATCAGCTGCGTAGCCTTCGCGAACCAGAATGTCGACGGCTCGCCCGGCCGGTTGTAATCGGTCGTCACCACCCAGCAATCGACCGGACCGCCCGGTCCGGCGATGCGCGCCGATCCCGTCACCTTGAACAGGTAGCGCTGCGGCGCCGACTTTCCGCCGGGATGATAGAAGTTGATGCTGGCTTCGTAGCCGGCCGCCAGCGGCAGTGTTTGCAGCGTCTCGATATCGGTCTCGAAGTTGAACGTCGGCTCCGGCGAGTCGACAGAGAGATCCTTGTGGGTATTCTCGGCCAGCTCTTTAATGCCGGTGATCTTGTCCGGGGCGAACGCGAACCCTTCCACCAATCGCTTCCCTTCGCGCTCGCTCACGCGCTCGTGCGTGCGTGGACGGAAGGTTCCACTATCGAACCAAGAGTCGAAGGTCCGCGTCGATGGCGGGTTGACGCCATCCCATCGCTGCGTGATGTGCAGCGCG
The DNA here is from genome assembly GCF_056406475.1 of Massilia sp. P1_C10. Lineage (NCBI taxonomy): Bacteria > Pseudomonadati > Pseudomonadota > Betaproteobacteria > Burkholderiales > Oxalobacteraceae > Massilia > Massilia sp. P1_C10. The sequence goes on along the minus strand of NZ_JBFUAC010000002.1, from coordinate 647,516 downwards.
TTCGTCTCGAACTTGACCGTGCGCGCCCAAATGTCGATCGGCGCATTGCTGTCGCCCGATTTCACGTAGCGCAGATAGTGGTGGGTGCCTTCGTGCAGCAGCGCGAAGCGCGGCAGCGGCGTGCCGAGATCGACCTTGGTAATCGCCGCGCCGGCATGGAGGGAAGTGGCCGCGGCGATGGCGGCGAGGAGGAGTTTGAAACCTGGCTTGTGCATATGTCCTGTGCCCTGGTTAAAAACAACATTGTATTTTGCTTGCGTCGCGCGAAACCGCGTATGCATTGAAAAAAAGGCCCCGTGCGCGAGCATGGGGCCTTTCAGAAAACAGGATCAGGTCTGCGGGACCAGACCCCGATTCAAATAACTTAGAACTTGTAGGTCGCGCTCAGGTAGCCGGTGGCGCCGTGGGCGTCGTAGTAGCTAGGATCGTAACCGCTCTGGAAGTACTGCCCCGCCGTGATCGCCGCGGGCGGCTGACGGTTGAACAGGTTCTTCACACCGGCGCGCACCACCAGTTTCTTGAAGCCGGTGAAGGTGCCCTGCAGGTCCCAGGTCGAGAACGCGCCGACGTGCTGGGCGTCGGTCCCGTTCTCGGAATCGGCGCGCACGTTGTCGGCGTAGCCCGACTGATAGTTCTGCGTCAGGTTCAGGCCATACGCCTTGTACTTCCAGTCGAACGACAGCTGGTGCTTCCAGCGGAAGATGATGCCGCCGTTGGCCACCGCGTTGAGCTTCTGGCCGTCCGGCGTCAGCGTCGCCGCCACGCTCTTCTGCACGGTGCCGTCGATCAGCGTCTCGTCGAACTTGCTGACGTAGGTGCCGTTCAGGCGCGTGCTGAAGTTACCGAAGGTGGCGCTCTTCGGCAGTGCGTAGCGCACGTCGAGGTCGATGCCCTGGGTCTTGAGCGAGTTGGCGTTGATGTTGGTGTTGACGATCTTCGCGATGTTGCCGTTGGCGTCGCGCTGCACGAACGGCTGGTACGCCGCAACGCCCGCTGCCGCCTGGTCGACCAGGAACTCCGGATCGAAGGTGGTGACCAGGTTGTTCACGTTGATCTTCCAGAAGTCCAGCGCGACCGACAGGCCCTTGACCGGGTCGATGACGAAGCCGACCGAGGACTGCTCCGATTTCTCAGGCTTCAGGTTGGCGTTGCCGCCGTAGATCGTGTTGAACTGGGCGCGCTCGCCGGTCGCCGGATCGACGAAGGTGGCGGTGGTGCCGGTCGATACAGGGGTGTTCAGCTCAGGCAGCGCGGCGACGCGGAAGCCCTTGCCGTACGACGCGCGCACCAGCAGCTGCGACACCGGCTGGTAGCGCAGGCTGATCTTCGGATTGGTCGCCTTGGCGTCCGGGTAGCGGTCGGTACGCACAGCCAGGTCGGCTTCGAGCGTCTTCAGCACCGGCACGATGACTTCGCCGAACAGGGCCTGCGAGTTGCGCGATGCCGACAGCGGCAGCGCCTGGCCGCCGTAGCCCGAGATGTCGCCCGACTGGTAGGCCACGCTCGGGTTGAACTTCAGGCTCTCGTCGCTGATCGATGCGCCCAGCGCGAACTTGGCGGCGCCGGCCGGCAGCTGGTACAGGTCGCCCGAAACACGCGCGGCCAGCGAGTCGTTGGTCAGGGTCGAGTTGACCATCTGGCCGTTGTAGTTGGTGGCGCGGATCTGCGCGCTCAGGGCAGGCGACTGGTACTGGGTGAACGGATTGAACGCCGGGTTGTTGCTCAGGAGTTGAACCAGTTGCACGTTGTTCTGGTAGCCGCCGGTGGTGGTCTCGGTGACGTCGGATGCGTTGTGGGTGTAGGCCACATCGTAGTCGTAGCCCTTGATGGCGCCGCGGGCGCCGATTACCAGGTGGGTCTGGTCGGCGACGTCTTCATGCGAGCGTCCGCCGGCATCGACCGCGCGGTAGCTGACCGTGACCGGCTTGCCGGCTTCGGACGGCTTCCTGGCCGCGATGTAGGCGGCAGGGTAGAACGGGCTGCTCGGCGCCAGAATGATCGCTGGGTACACGTTCTGCTTGGCGAAGGCGGTGTCGCTCTCGAGGAAGCTGTTGCTGTATGGGGAAGCCTGCTCGATGGTGACGGTCTTCTGGCGCGAGTGGAAGCCCTCCATGAACAGTTCGGCGCTGTCGTTCAGCTTGACGCGCAAGCTGCCCGCCAGGTTGGCGCGCGCCACTTGCGGCGCCAGCGGCACCAGCGGCGCCGAGTTGTAGCGGCAGGCGGTGTTCGCGCCGAAGTTGGCGTCGAAGGCACTGCCGTTGACGGCGCAGTTGTCCGGCGAGAGCGGATTGCCGATCGAGCTGCCCAGGCTCGCCAGCGTGTTCGGCACGTAGCCCATCGCGTTGGCCTGCGTGGTCGGCACGAAGGTGGTCAGGTTGCCGCTCGGGGTCGCGCTGTTGTCGAAGCGGCCGTCGTTGGTCCAGTTGTTCTGGGCGTAGCGGCGCTGGCGGCCGTACAGCGCGTTGTCCTTGCCGACGTCGGCCGACACGGTGATGTTGTAGCGGTCTTCGTCGAAGTCGCCGAAGCCGGCGATGATGCTGGCCTTGCCGGTCGAGCCGCCGCCGTCCTTGGTGCCGCTGGCGTAGGTGCTCGCTTCGACGCCCTGGAAGTTATCGCGCAGGATGAAGTTGATCACGCCGCCGATCGCGTCGGAGCCGTACACGCCGGAGGCGCCGTCCTTCAGCACTTCGACGTGGTCGACCGACGCGAGCGGGATCGAGTTGACGTCGACCGCGGTGCCGTCGGTGGCGTAGTTGGCCAGGCGGCGGCCGTTGACCAGCACCAGCGTCTTGGACGCGCCGATGCCGCGCAGGCTGGCGGTCGATTCGCCGTAGGTGGACGAGCCGGCGCCCTGGGCGGCGTTGGTCGCGCCGACCAGCGTGTTCGAACTGATGGAGGTGAGCAGCTGTTCGGTGTTGGTGACGCCGAGCTTCTGGATGTCTTCGCGGGTCAGGGTCTGCACCGGCAGCGCGCCTTCGGCTTGCGCGCGCTTGATCGACGAACCCGTGATCTGCACGCGCTGCATGGGCGCTTCGGCCGTTTGCGCCTGGGCGGCGATTGCGCCCAGCGCGAGGCTGCCGGCGAACATCAGGCGCAGCGAGCGCGCGATAATTTTTTCTTGAGTCATGGTGGTGTCCCGATTGGATGGATGTGTCAGGGCCGCGCCGAGGCTTTTGGCCGCGCGGCGAAAACGTTGGCTACTCGGGAAATTGATGCGTGGGGCGACGGCGGCGCGATTGCCAGGGTAGGGCGGGCGCTGCCGGTGACCAGTACTTCGTTTTCGACGTAAAACCAACCTGGATGTTTTCAGGCGTGAGCTTGCGTTTGTTGCACTGCGCAAGTTCGGTTCATCTTACAAACCGGTGAGATGACGTGTCAACTCGGCCGGGCGCTCGAAAAGTTATACATCGCGAACGCTGTATATGCATGTTTTTACCGAAACGATTTAGTGTTTTTATATTTTATATTGAACTAAAGTTGGCGCAAGCAGTGCTCGGCAAAATTGTCATCGTCGAAAATTGTATTTGCACGAATAAATCGATCGTGCTTTTTTAACGAACTGAGATGGGCTGCTGCGCCGCAATATAAACTAGGCATTTTTTGTTACGTTTGCTTACATTTAGCTTGTATAGCCAAATATTGTCTCGGCTATTCGTCCATCACCAAAAGTAATTCGGCCTCCGGCCCGATGGCTGTCGATCTCCCGTTTGAGGGCCGGTCGTGGCATCATCGCGGTTATGGAAGTGGCACGGTATGCCCCGGATGCCGCGCGACCCTCAGTGAACACAACCAACATACATGTTTACAAAGGACAAGTTGATGGCGTTAGATCATTGGAGCGACAAAGAGAAAAAAATCGCACGGCGCGCGTTCGACGCTGCCGTCCAGCGCGAACGGGCAGCGTTACTGGAAGAATTTAAGCAAAAGGCGGCCAACGCGAAGGACTTCGAGGATTTATGGCAAATCGAAGATTACTTGAAGAAGAAGCAGCGCGAACTCGTCGCAAAGTACGACTACCGCTATTCCCAACTGCGGTTTGTTTTTACCATCCTGTTGGCTGAAGGGCGAGTCACTGAGGAGGATCTCGCCGGACTGTCGGAAGAGAAGCTGGTCGCCATCCGCGTGCTGCGCGACGACAAATACGAGTGGTGAAATTAGAATGGGGACTCGGCGTCCCCATCGCCCCGCGGGACCAGCCCCCGTCGTGGTTTAGTGTTTGACTTCGCTGGCCGGCATCAGCGCTTCGATCGGCGCTTCGGTCGCAAACAGCTGCGCGCAGTCGACCTTGTCGAACTCGTAGTGTTTGCCGCAGAAATCGCAGTTGATGCCCAGGTGGCCCAGCTCGGCCAGCGCGTCTTCCACTTCCGCCTGCCCCAGCATCTTGAGCATATTGCCGACTTTTTCGCGCGTGCAGCTGCAATGGAACTGCGGATGCGCCGGCTCGAACACCCGGATCGTCTCTTCCCAGAACAGCCGGTTCATCAGCGTCTGGATGTCGGTCGCCAGCAGTTCTTCCTGCTTCAGCGTCGACGCCAGCGTGACCGCGCGGTTCCACGTCTCGAGGTCGTCCTCTTCGCTGGCCTGCACCACCTGGTCGTCCTTGCCGCTGTGGCGCGGCAGCTTTTGCAGCAGCAGCCCGCGCGACACGCCGTCGTCGGCGCCCAGCCACAGGCGGGTGTCGAGCTGCTCCGAGCGCAGCATATAGTTTTCGATGACGGTCGCCATGTCCTCGCCGTCCAGCGGCACGATGCCCTGGTAAGGCTGCTGGCCCGGCATCTTCTCCACCGGGTCGAGCGTGATCACGAAGCGGCCCTTGCCGCTGACATTCAGCAGGTCGGTCAGCGATGCGCCATCAGCCACCACGGCGTCCGGCGCCAGCTTGGCGGTGGCGCGCAGGCGCAGGTCGGAGTCGCACTCCACCACCAGCAGGCGCACCGGCCCGTCGCCATGAATCTGCATGATGATCGCGCCGTTGAACTTGAGGTTGGCCGACAGCAGGGCGGCGGCCGCCACCATCTCGCCCAGCACGGTCTTGACGGCCGCCGGATAGTTGTGGCGCGCCTGGATCTCGCGCCAGGTGTCGGAAATTTCGACGAACTCGCCGCGCACCGCGGCGTTGTCGAAGATGAATTTTTGCAGGGTGTCTTTGGTGTCTTGGGTCATGTGTTATCCGATTTTTTTCAGTTCCGCCTGGTACATCTTGCCGCGCTTGACGTAGCCGTCGGCGATGTCGCGCAGGCGCGCGATGTCGGTCTCGGCCAGCGTGCGCACGGCTTTCGCCGGGCTGCCGAGGATCAGGGTGTTGTCCGGGAATTCCTTGCCCTCGGTGACCAGCGCGCCGGCGCCGACCAGGCAGCCCTTGCCGATCTTCGCGCCGTTCATGATCACCGCCTGGATGCCGATCAGCGAGCCGTCGCCGATGGTGCAGCCGTGCAGCATCGCCATGTGGCCGATCGAGACGCCCTTGCCGATGTCGAGCGGGTAGCCCATGTCGGTGTGCATCACGGTGTTTTCCTGGACGTTGCTGTCGGCGCCGATCGAAATGCGCTCGTTGTCGCCGCGCAGGGTCACGCCGTACCACACGGTGGCGTTGGCGCCGAGCGTGACTTTGCCGATCAGGCTGGCCGTGTCGGCCACCCAGGCGGTCGGGTCGATCTGGGGCGCGTCGGCTCCGAGTTGGTAGATAGCCATAGTGTGTGGGAAGGAGTTATTGGAATGGCGCTATTTTACGCCTCGGGCAGCCAGCCGGCCCGATCACCGCAATTGGGGGCGCCCTGCGGGAATTCAACAGCGGGGTATAATTCGAACGGTCGTACTTTTATCTCACCAGGCATCCATGAAACCGTCCCGTTCCGAATTCGTCCCCATCCGCGGCCTGCGCACCCACGTGCACCACTGGGGCAGCGAAGGCGCGCCGATCATCTTCATGGTGCACGGCTGGATGGACGTGGGCGCCTCGTTCCAGTTCGTGGCCGACCACCTGGCCGGCGACTGGCACGTGATCGCGCCCGACTGGCGCGGTTTCGGGCTGACCGAGCGCGCCCACGTCGACACCTACTGGTTCCCCGACTACATCGGCGACCTCGATGCGATGCTCGATCACTATTCGCCGCGGGCGCCGGTCAACCTGCTGGGCCACAGCATGGGCGGCAACGTCGCCGGCATCTACGGCGGAGTGCGGCCCGAGCGCGTGCGCCGGCTGATCAACCTGGAAGGCTTCGGAATGCCGGCCACCACGCCGGAGCAGGCGCCGCGCCAGTATGCGAAATGGCTCGACGCGTTGCGCCAGCCGCCGGAGATGCGCACGTATCCGAGCGTGGCGGCGGTCGCCGCGCGGCTGCAGAAGACCAATCCGCGCCTGTCGGACGAGCGCGCGGCCTTCCTGGCGCCGCACTGGTCGGCGCCGAACGATGCCGGCGAGTGGGAGATCCTGGGCGACCCGGCGCACAAGCAGCCGACGCCGACCCTGTACCGGATCGAGGAAGTGATGGCGTGCTGGCGCGCGATCACGGCGCCGGTGATGTGGGTCGAGGCCGAAGACACCAATATGTGGCAGTGGATGGGGCCGAAGCCGCAGGCGCGCATCGAGATCGACCGCCGCCTCGGACACTTGAAGGATGTCGAGTGTCACATGATGGCGGACGCGGGGCACATGCTGCACCACGACCAGCCGGAGCAACTGGCGCGGCTGATCGAGGCCTTCCTGGCCAAGTAGACCCGGCGCCTTCGAGTCGCCACTCGGCGTACAATGACACCTTCGTCAATTCGCCGGTTCCCCATGCTGAATGTAGATTTGCATTGCCACTCGAACGTGTCCGACGGCGTCCTGTCGCCGGCGGCAGTGGCGCAGTACGCGCACAAGGCGGGCGTCGACGTCTGGGGCCTCACCGACCACGACGAGGTCAAGGGCATTCCCGCCGCGCGCGCCGCTGCCGCGCAGATCGGCATGGGCTTCATCCCCGGCGTCGAAATCTCGATCACCTGGGCCAACCAGACCGTGCACATCGTTGGCCTGCGCATCGACGACACCAGCCCCGTGCTGGTGCAGGGCCTCGAAGCGACCCGCAGCGGCCGCGACGCCCGCGGTCGCGAAATGGCCGAACAGCTGGCGGCGGCCGACATCCCCAACGCCTACGAGGGCGCGCTCAAATATGTCGGGAACCCGGACTTGATGTCGCGCACCCATTTCGCCCGCTACCTGATCGAGATCGGCGTCTGCGCCACCATCCCGGAAGTGTTCCGCAAATACCTCACCGAGGGCAAGCCGGGCTACGTGCCGCACCGCTGGGCCACGCTGGAGCAGGCGGTCGGCTGGATCAAGGCGGCCGGCGGCGTTGCCGTTATCGCGCACCCGGGCCGCTACAAATTTTCCCCGGTGGCAGAGGGCGCGCTGTTCGACGAGTTCAAGCAGATGGGCGGCACGGCGATCGAAGTGGTTACCGGCAGCCACACTCCGGACCAGTATCCGATTTATGCGGAACTGGCGCGCCGCTACGGCTTCCTGGCCTCGCGCGGCACCGATTTCCACGCGCCGGGCGAGTCGCGCGCCGAGTTTGCGTTGCTGCCGCCGCTGCCGTCGAATGTGACGCCGGTCTGGCACGACTGGTTCTAGCACTTGAATTTTCCGTGTAGCACCCTTATCTTGCTGTCATTGCTTAGCATGGTCGGCATTGGTTCCTGCCTTCGCAGGAACGACGACCTCGCTATTCCCCGGAGCCAATAAGAATGAAACGCATCGTCCTGTTCCTCGCCACCAACCTGGCCGTGATGCTGGTGCTGACGCTCGTGCTGAATGTGCTCGGCGTGGGCCGCGCAGTGACCGGCGCCGGCATCAACGTCGGCCAGCTCGCCGTGTTCTCGCTGGTGGTCGGTTTCACCGGCTCGATCGTCTCGTTGCTGATGAGTAAGCCGATGGCCAAGTGGTCGACCGGCGCGCGCGTGATCGACAATCCGTCCAACTCGACCGAGCTGTGGCTGGTCAACACCGTGCGCCAGCTGGCCGAGCGCGCCCGGATCGGCATGCCGGAAGTGGCCGTGTACGACGGCGAGCCGAACGCCTTCGCCACCGGCGCCTTCAAGAATTCCGCGCTGGTGGCGGTGTCCACCGGCCTGCTGCAGGGCATGACGCGGGAAGAAGTCGAAGCCGTGCTCGGCCACGAAATCGCCCACGTCGCCAACGGCGACATGATCACGCTGACCCTGATCCAGGGCGTGGTCAACACCTTCGTCGTGTTCATGGCGCGCGTGGTCGGCTTCTTCGTCGACAAGGTGCTGCTGAAGAACGGCAGCGACCGCGGCCCCGGCATCGGCTACATGGTCACCGTGTTCGTCTGCGAAATCATCTTCGGCATCCTGGCCTCGATCATCGTCGCCTGGTTCTCGCGCCAGCGCGAATTCCGCGCCGACGCCGGTTCGGCCAGTCTGCTGGGCAATTCGGTGCCGATGCAGCACGCGCTGGCCCGCCTGGCCGGCCTGCATCCGGGCGAACTGCCGCAAAGCATGGCGGCGTCCGGGATCTCGGGCGGCAACAGCGGCTGGGGCGCGCTGTTCGCCACCCACCCGCCGATGGAGCAGCGCATCGCCGCACTGCAGGGACTGCGCGCTTAAATGAGCCAGTTCTTCCAGATCCATCCGGATAATCCGCAGGCGCGCCTGATCAAGCAGGCAGCAGGGATCATCCACGGCGGCGGCATCGTCGCGCTGCCCACCGACTCCTGCTACGCGCTGGTGTGCCACCTCGACGACAAGGCCGCGGTGGAGCGCCTGCGCCGCATCCGCGGCATCGACGAGAAGCAGCACCTGACGCTGATGTGCCGCGACCTGTCCGAGATCGCGCTCTACGCGCGCGTCGACAACCGCCAGTTCCGCATTCTGAAGTCGGCCACGCCGGGGCCGTTCACCGTGATCCTCGAGGCCACGCGCGAAGTGCCGCGGCGCCTGTCGCACCCGTCGCGCAAGACCATCGGCCTGCGCGTGCCGGAGCATCCCGTTACCAACGCATTGCTGGAAGAACTGGGCCAGCCGCTGATCGGCTCGACCCTGATCATGCCGGACGGTGAACTGCTCAACGACCCCGACGAGATCCGCGAGCGCCTCGCCAAGCTTGTCGACCTGATCATCGACGGCGGCCCGTGCCCGATGGAGCCGACCACCGTGATCGACCTCACTTCCGACGAGCCGACGCTGATCCGGCAGGGCCGCGGCGACGCCGCCGTCTTCGGCCTGTAACTCCTTCCACCCGCGGGGCCGCGCGCCCCGCTCTGATAGAATCGACTTCATGAACGAAATCATCCAGGCGATCGCCGTCTACGCACTGCCGGTCATCTTTGCCATCACCCTGCACGAAGCCGCGCACGCCTACGCCGCCAAATATTTTGGCGACAATACCGCCTACGCGCTCGGGCGCATGAGCATGAATCCGCTGCGCCACATCGATCCGATCGGCACCATCCTGCTGCCGGCGCTGGTGTTCATGACCAGTTCGAAAATGGGCTACCCGATGCTGTTCGGCTATGCCAAGCCGGTGCCGGTCGACTATAGCCGCCTGCGCAACCCGAAAAAGCAGATGGCGTTCGTGGCGCTGGCCGGCCCGCTGATGAACCTGGCGATGGCGTTCGGCTGGGTGGTGTTCGCGCTGCTGCTGGCGGCGACCCATGTCAGTGAAGCCTATCCCTATGCCGTGGCACGCGCCGGGCTGATGGTCAACGCCATGATCTGCGCATTCAACCTGATTCCCCTTCCGCCGCTCGACGGCAGCAGGGTCGTCGCGAGCATCCTGCCCAATCGCCTGGCGGCGCAGTACTACAAGATCGAACCGTACGGCATCTTCATCCTGCTTGGCCTGCTTGTCACGCACGTGCTCGATCCGGTGATCCTGTCGATGGCGCAGTGGACGCGCGATTTGGCGTTTCTCATGGCCACCCCTTTGATTTACCTTTTGAGCTAATCCTATGTACCCCGATCGCGTCGTCTCCGGCATGCGTCCCACCGGCACCATGCACCTTGGCCACTACCATGGCGCCCTGAAAAACTGGATCAGGATGCAGGCCGAGCAGCCTTGCCTGTTCTTCGTGGCCGACTGGCACGCGCTGACCACGCACTACGACGACCCGAGCATCATCGAGCGCAGCACCTGGGACATGCTGGTCGACTGGCTGGCCGCCGGCGTCGACCCGTCGCAGGCAACCCTGTTCATCCAGTCCAAGGTGCCGGAGCACGCCGAACTGCACCTGCTGCTGTCGATGGCCACGCCGCTCGGCTGGCTGGAGCGCGTGCCGACCTACAAGGACCAGATCGACAACCTGGCCAACAAGGACCTGGCCACCTACGGCTTCCTCGGCTATCCGCTGCTGCAGGCGGCCGACGTGCTGATCTACCGCGCCAGCCAGGTGCCGGTTGGCGACGACCAGGTGCCGCATATCGAAATGATGCGCGAGATCGCGCGCCGCTTCAATCACCTGTACGGCAAGGAAAAGGGCTTCGAGGAGAAGGCGATCGAGGCGGTCAGGAAGCTTGGCAGCAAGCGCGCCAAGCTGTACACGGAGCTGCGCACCGAATATCAGCAGGAGGGCAAGGATGAGGCGCTGGACCAGGCGCGCGCCATGCTCGAGGACGCCGGCAGCCTGTCGAACATCGACCGCGAGCGCCTGTTCGGCTACCTCGAAGGCAGCCGCAAGCTGATCCTCGTCGAGCCGCAGGCCAGGCTGACGGTGGCCTCGCGCCTGCCGGGCCTGGACGGGCGCAAGATGAGCAAGAGCTACGGCAATTCGATCGCGCTGCGCGAGGACAAGGAGTCGGTCACCAGGAAGGTGCGCACCATGCCGACCGATCCGGCGCGCGTGCGCCGCACCGATCCCGGCAACCCGAACAAGTGCCCGGTGTTCCAGCTGCACGAAGTGTATTCGGACGGCGCCACGCGCGACTGGGTGGTCAAGGGCTGCACCACGGCCGGCATCGGCTGCATCGAATGCAAGCAGCCGGTGATCGACGCTATCGTCGCCGAACAGCAGCCGATGCACGAACGCGCGCAGCAGTACCTCGACGATCCGACGCTGGTGCGCGCGATCGTCGCCGACGGCTGCGACAAGGCCCGCAAGCTGGCGCAGGAAACCATGCGCGACGTGCGCGAGGCCATGGGCCTGGCATATACTTGATGAGTCAAGTATCTCCGTGGGTGGCGCGCTGGGCGCCGGTCGTGCCGGAAGGTGAGGTGCTCGACCTGGCGTGCGGGACGGGGCGCCACGCGCGCCATTTCGCGGCGCTGGGGCATGCGGTGCTGGCGGTGGACCGCGATGCGGACGCGCTGGCCCAAGCGGCGGGCGAGGGCATTGTTACGATGCAGTGTGATCTGGAGCCGGCGTCAACCCCGGGGTCAGGTCCGGCGGACCTGACCCCATCTTCTGGGCAGACGCCTCTGGTGCCGGGCCGCTTTTCAGGCATCGTCGTCACCAACTACCTGCACCGGCCGCTGATGGCGCAACTGGCCGCCAGCCTGCGCCCCGACGGCGTGCTGATCTACGAGACCTTCGCCATCGGCAACGAAGCCTTCGGCAAGCCGTCGAATCCCGCCTTCCTGCTGGCGCCCGGCGAACTGCTGGACATCGCCCGCGCCGCCGGCTTGCGCGTGCTGGCGTTCGAAGAGGGCTATGTCGAGCGCCCGAAACCGGCCATGATCCAGCGCCTGTGCGCTTGCGGCCCCGATTTTCCGCTTAGAAACGCCTTGCTCGACCGTTTTGAACATGACTTCTAGTCAAGAATGAACCAATCGGTCAGGGTATCCGCTACAATCAGGTTTTTATTGGCCACCAACATCACAAGATTATGATCAAGGGCAGCATAGTAGCAATCGTCACCCCGATGCACGCGGACGGCAGCCTGGACCTGCCGGGCCTGCGCAAACTGATCGACTGGCACGTCGCCGAAGGCACCGACGGCATCGTCATCGTCGGCACCACCGGCGAGTCGGCCACGGTCGACGTCGAAGAACACTGCGCGCTGATCCGCCTCGCGGTCGAGCACAGCGCCAGGCGCATCCCGATCATCGCCGGCACCGGCGGCAATTCGACCGCCGAATCGATCACGCTGACCCAGTTCGCCAAGGACGCCGGCGCCGACGCCGCGCTGGTGGTGGTGCCGTACTACAACCGTCCTACCCAGGAAGGCATGTACCAGCACTTCAAGGCGATCGCCGAAGCGGTCGACCTGCCGATCATCCTGTACAACGTGCCTGGCCGTACCGTGGCCGACATGAGCAACGACACCGTGCTGCGCCTGGCCGACATTCCGAACATCGTCGGCCTGAAGGATGCGACCGGCAACATCGGCCGCGGCGCCGAGCTGCTGCGCCTGGCGCCGAAATCGTTCGCCGTGTATTCGGGCGACGATCCGACCGCGCTGGCGCTGATGTTCATGGGCGGCGCCGGCAACATCTCGGTCACCGCCAACGTCGCGCCGCGCGCGATGCACGAGCTGTGCGTGGCCGCGATGGCGGGCGACATCGCCAGGGCCGTCGAGATCAACAACAAGGTGATCCCGCTGCACGCCAAGCTGTTTGTCGAGCCGAACCCGGTGCCGGTCAAATGGGCGATGGCCGAAATGGGCCTGATGCCGGCCGGCCTGCGCCTGCCGCTGGTCGCGCTGGCCGCCGAATTCCACGATACCGTCCGCGCCGCGATGCGCGAAGCGGGCGTCCTTCCACAATCCTGACCGCAAGGCCTGGACCATTTTTCGATATCGCTGACCGTTAGCCCTTACCTATTACGACATGACTAATCGCAAGACTTTCACCCCTGCCGCCACCCGCGGCGTCGTCCTCTCCGCGCTGATGGTAAGCCTGGCCGGTTGCAGCTATGTTGGCAACATCATGGAGTCCGACAAGCTCGACTACCGCGGCGCCAAGAAGGCCGCCCCGCTCGACGTGCCGCCGGACCTGACCCAGCTGCAAAAGGACAACCGCTACGCGATTCCTGACGGCCGCGGCGTCGCCACGGCGTCGGGCCTGCAGCAGAAGGGCGCGGCGCCCGCGGTGGTGGCCAGCGGCGACGCGATCGGCGCGGTCGGCAACGCGGCCGTCAAGGTCGAGCGCAACGGCAACCAGCGCTGGCTGGTGGTCAAGCAGACCCCTGAGCAGCTGTGGCCGCAACTGAAGGAGTTCTGGGCCGATTCCGGCTTCACGATCGAGACCGAGTCGGCGACCACCGGTGTGATGGAGACCAACTGGGCCGAGGACCGCTCGAAGATCCCGCAGGACTTCATCCGCAACACCCTGGGCAAGGTGTTCGACTCGGCTTACGGCACCGGCCGCCGCGACAAGTTCCGCACCCGTCTCGAGCGCACCGCCGACGGCAGCACCGAGATCTACATCAGCCACCGTGGCGCCGAGGAAGTGCTGACCGGCCCGCAAAAAGAGATCCCGCAGTGGACCACGCGTCCGAACGACCCGGGCCTGGAAGCGGCTTTCCTGGCCAAGCTGACCGCCCGCCTGACCGGCACGCCGGACGTCAAGGCGGTCACCTCGACAGTGCAGAACGCGCCGCTGCAGGCGACCCACGCCAAGCTGGTCGGCTCGACCGTGGAAGTGGACGAAGGCTTCGATCGCGCCTGGCGCCGTGTCGGCCTGGCGCTCGACCGCGTCGGCTTCACGGTGGAAGACCGCGACCGCGTCAACGGCGTGTACTTCGTGCGCTACGTCGATCCCGACCTGGCCGGCACCACCGGCTTCCTGAAGAAGCTGTTCACCTTCGGCGCGGCTGCCGACAAGGAAAAAGAAGCGCAGCGCTATCGCGTGTCGGTGAAGTCGGCGGCTGGCGCATCGACCAGCCAGGTGACGGTGCAGACCAACGACGGCAAGCCGGAGACGACGCCGACCGGCGCCAAGATCCTCAGGCTGCTGGGCGACGAGCTGAAGTAACCCTTACATGGGAATAAAAAAACCGGCCCAGGCCGGTTTTTTTACGGGTGTTCGGGTCAGGTTGGGCGCGACCTGACCCCAAACGTACAGGCGTAAAAAAACCGGCCCGAAGGCCGGTCTTTCTTTGCCATGAGCAAATTACTTCGCAGCAGCCGAAGCAGCAGCCGAAGCAGCCGAAGCAGCAGCCGAAGCAGCGTCAGCAGCCGACGATGCGGCCGAAGCAGCCGACGAAGCGGCAGCAGCAGCTTCAGCAGCTGGGGTAGCGGCTGGAGCAGCTGCAGGAGCTGGGGTCTCGACTACTGGAGCTGGAGCAACAACAACTGGCTCTTCTTTTTTGCTGCAAGCAGCCAGAGCGACAGCCAGCAGGGAGATGATCAGCAGATTTTTTTTCATGGGTTTTCCTTTTTTAATTCAAAAGTAGAGACAACGTTATTGCGATGAATAATTACCGGTAATTATCGCTCGTTAGGATATTCTCGTCAGCTTTCGTACCTGTGATGGTGCTTGACAGACAACGGAAACTTCCTAACCCGATATTATAGCGAAATTTGGTGCTCCGCAATAGGCGAAAGATGCTTTTATGGAATTTTCTAAGCTGATAACAACGTTCATTTTGTAACAATATGTTTATAGCCAGCGATCCGCCCTGCATAAATGCCGTTTTCCCCACAAAATTCGGTCGACCTTTACAGGCCGGTAACAGTGGGGTGGAGGCAGGGGCGTGACTCCAGCCAGATTGCCGCAAAGCGTTCCAGGCTGATTTCGCAGGCCGCCGGATTATCGAACGCCGCCTCGCCGCGCATATGATCCGAGTGGAAGCGGCGCACGATGTGGACCTGGTCGCCGATGCAGAACGAATCGGTCAGCTGGTGCAGATTGGGCGGCGTGGCGCGGCATTCGACGCGGTGGCCGTAATCGCGCAGCAGGCGCAGGAAGCGCGGGCACTCGCGCTCGATATGAGCGCTGCGGTGCATCGCCAGCACCAGTGCGCCGCCGGCGGCGAGAAAGTGGCGCAGCGCCGCGTCGACGTCGGCCTGCCCGAGCGGGAACACGGAAAAGTCGGGATCGAACATCTCCAGCACGCCTTTCGAGCGCGCCAGGCATTCGCGCAAGTGCGCGCCGAATTCGGCGTGCGAATTGAATTTCACGGCAATCGGTGCATCCATGTGTCCCCCTTTTGCTGGCCTCAGCGTCAAGTTCGGGGTCAGGTCCGCCGGACCTGACCCCAGCCTTTGGTCGCCGCCGCCGGACTTAGCCCAGTTCCACCCAGCCGTCCTGGTACCAGGTGTACAGCGCGTCCATCACATCGTCCGACGCGCCGGCCAGCGCTTCGCCGGACAGCATGCGCGTGTTGGCCAGCGTATCGAGCAGCGCCTTGTCCGCGCGCCCGACGGCGAACGACTCGCCATTGATGAACACGTGCTTGCCGCGATAGAGCATCAGCGTTTTGAGCGACAGTACCACGCCGCGCTTGGCGATCGCCTCGCCGAAGCGGCCAACCGTCAGCGGCTTGGCCGGCCCGGTGAAGAACACATTGTGCTTCGGCTCCGACAGGTGCTCGCCCAGGAAGATCGTCACGTCTTCTTCGGTGAAGCGCACCTTGTTCAATTCATCGGCGATGGTCGAGAGCATGTGGCGCGGGATCTCGGCCGGCTTGGCCGAGGCCTCCAGCTCCGGATCGGCGTAGCGGCCAGGCAGGTCGATCGAATCGGCCATGAATTGCAGGAAGGCTTCGCCCAGTTCCTGGTAGGACGGCGAGCGGAAGCCGATCGAGTAGGTCATGCACTCGCCCTCGGCCACGCCGTCGTGCGCGTAATGGGGCGGCAGGTACAGCATGTCGCCCGGCTCCAGCACGAACTCTTCCTGCGGCTTGAAGTTCTTGAGGATCTTCAGCGGCATGCCGTCCACTAGCGACAGGTCCTTCTGGGCGCCGATGCGCCAGCGCCGCTTGCCGTGCGCCTGCAGCAGGAACACGTCGTAGGAATCGAAGTGCGGGCCGACCCCGCCGCCGTCGGAGGCGAAGCTGATCATCAGGTCGTCGAGGCGGGCGTCCGGGATGAAGCGGAACTGGCGCAGCAGCGCGTCGGCGCGGGCGTCGTACAGGTTGGCGCCCTGGACCAGCATGGTCCATTCCTTGCGGTCGCGCGCCGGCAGGTCGGTCAGGGGGCCATGCTGCATGTTCCATTCGCCGTCGAAATGGGTGATCAGGCGCGACTCGACGAAGTTCTGGGTCGCCATCCTGGCCAGCGCGTCGAACGGCACGATCGGCTTCATGCCCGGGATGGCCTGGCGGATCAGCAGCGGTTTCTTGTGCCAGTAATCGCGCAAAAACTGGGCCGGCGTGATGTCGCCGAGGAGGGGGATTTTTTTCATGCGCCATTATAACCGTGCAGCTATGGGCGAACGCGGGCGCGGAGGTATAATCCGTCTGCTAAAACACTGAAAGGAAGCGCGATGAAGATTGCCAAGAACACGGTAGTGACGGTCAACTACAAGCTGTCGGACGCACAGAACAACCTGATCGAAGATGGCAGTCAGCCCATGGTCTACCTGCACGGCGGCTACGAGAACACGCTGCCGAAGATCGAAGAAGAGCTCGATGGGAAAGAAGTCGGCTATTCGTCGACCATCCAGATCGAGCCGGACGACGCGTTCGGCGACTACGACCCGGCGCTGGTGAAGGTCGAGCCGCGCAACCGCCTGCCGGAGCCGCTGGAAGTGGGCATGCAGTTCGAAGGCATGCCCGACAGCACCGACGCCGACGACGAAGCGATGATCTTCACCGTCACCGACATCGCCGACGACAAGGTTGTACTGGACGGCAACCATCCGCTGGCGGGCATGGCGCTGCGTTTCGAGCTGTCGGTGATCGACGTGCGCGCGGCGACCGAAGAAGAGATCCAGCACGAGCACGTGCACGGCGCCCATGGCCACCACCATGGCGACGAAGATGACGGCGATGCCAGCGACGAGTTCCGCTCGCACCCGGTGCACTGATGTGGGTCGGGGGTGTAGCAGGGGTTTAGTGAAGCGAAGCTTCGCTCCTGCGAAACGGTCGAGCCTTGCAAGGCTCGACTCCTTCCAGGTCCTGCGCGACCTGACCCTGTTCTTGACGCCGGCGGCTGCACTATCACTTCAGCGATTCAAGCCGTTGCGTCAACCCCGTGGTCAGGTCCACCGGACCTGACCCCACCTTCCAGAATCACTTCTCGTCCGACGCGTTCTTCAGCGTGAACGGCGACGCCGCTCCCGGCGTGACTTTCACTTCCACCGCTCCCGATCCCAGGCTCAAGTGCCCCAGGTTGCCGCGCCATTCGATGTCCGGCGAACCCTTCTTCGCCGAATCGGTATCGATCAGCAGCACCTTGCCCGGATACTTCTGCGCCAGCGCCGCGATCTGGCGCCGCGGCTCGTCGAAGCCATCCTGCTTGCTGCTGCTGGCGCGTCCAAGCAGCGCGCGCAGCCCGGTCGGCTGCGTCAGCGCCTTGACGTCGCCCTCCGAGAACAGCACCACCGCGTCGAGCTTCTCGCGCCTGGCCATCGCAAACAGGCGATTGAGCCAGAAACGGTTGGCCACCATGCGGTCCTCGAACTCGCTGTTGCGGCCCGCTTCGGGCAGGAAGTGGTTGTTGTTGGCGGGGAGGTTGATGGTCGCGTACAGCACGTCGCCCACCTGCCAGTGCGCGTTCTCCGCGTAGCTGCGGAACTTCGCGCTGGCCGACAACCGCGTCACCGCCAGCTTGCGCACGCCCAGCGAATGCGGCTCGCTGTAAAAAGTTTCGCGCAGCCGGTTCAGTCGTTCGATCGCCAGCGAGCGGCCGGCCGAGTTCTTGCAGCCGCTCCAGTCGCTGGCGGCCGGCAGCACGATGATCGGCCGGCGCGCGTCGTCGAACAGCTCGCGCCGCTGCGCGTACAGCTTGTCGCTGCACGGTTCGTCCGCGCCCTTGATGCCGGTGACGACGACGAAGGCCAGCGACGATTCGCTTTCGTCGGCGATCGCCTGCTTGAGCCGCGCCTCGCTGCCGCCGTTGTGGAAGCTGTGGCCGATCACGCCAAACCGGTGCTGGTTTGGATCCACCTTTTTCGGCGCGGCGGCGAACGCGCCGTGCGTCGCCAGCACGGCCAGCGCGACCGCTGCAAGCTGGTGGCGGCGCGCCATTATGCGGACAGGCGCTTCAACTGATACAGCCGATCGAGCGCCTCGCGCGGGGTGAGGGCGTCCGGATCGATCGCATCCAGCGCTGCCTGCAGATCACTGGCGCCGGGCGCCTCGGGCGCTACGTCGTCGTCCGGCTCGACGCACGGCAGCGCGAACAGGTCGAGTTGCGGCGTCGTGTCGAGCGCCTGCGATTCGAGCCGCGCCAGGTGCTTGCGCGCCGCCTTGATCACGCCCTGCGGCACGCCGGCCAGCTGCGCCACCTGCAGTCCGTAGCTTTGCGAGGCCGGGCCGGCCTGCACCGCGTGCAGGAACACGATGCTGTCCTTGTGCTCGACCGCCGACAGGTGCACGTTCGATGCGGTCGGATGGCTCTCGGGCAGCTGCGTCAGTTCGAAGTAGTGGGTGGCGAACAGCGTGAAGCTGCGGCTCGTGTCGATCAGGTGGCGCGCAATCGCCCACGCCAGCGCCAGGCCGTCGAAGGTCGAGGTGCCGCGTCCGACTTCGTCCATCAGCACCAGGGAATGCTCGGTGGCGCCGTTCAGGATCGCCGCCGATTCGGTCATTTCCACCATGAAGGTCGAGCGGCCGCCCGCCAGGTCGTCGGTGGCGCCGATGCGGGTGAAGATGCGGTCGATCGGGCCGATCGTCGCCGAAGTCGCCGGCACGTAGCTGCCGATGTAAGCCAGCAGCGTGATCAGCGCGACCTGGCGCATGAAGGTCGATTTACCGCCCATGTTCGGGCCGGTGATCAGCAGCAGTCGGCGCTCGTTCGAGAAGCAGCAGTCGTTGGCAATGAAGCGCTCGATCTGGTTCTCCACCACCGGATGGCGGCCTTCGCGAATATCCAGGCACGGCTCGGCGACCAACTGCGGCGCGCACCAGTTGTGCTGCAGCGCGTGGTGAGTCAGCGCAGTCAGCGTGTCCAGCTGCGCCAGGCCCTGCGCGATCGTCTGCAGGCAGGCGATGTGCGGCGCCAGGTCGCCCAGCAACTGGTCGTACAGCAGCTTCTCGCGCACCAGCGCCTTGTCCTGCGCCGACAGCGCCTTGTCCTCGAATACCTTCAGCTCCGGCGTGATGTATCGCTCGGCGTTCTTCAGCGTCTGGCGGCGGCGATAGTCGTCCGGCACTTTGTCGGTCTGGCCGTGCGTGACTTCGATGTAAAAGCCGTGCACCTTGTTGTACTCGACGCGCAGGTTGGCGATGCCGGTGCGGGCGCGCTCGCGCGTCTCCAGGTCGACCAGGAACTGGCCGGCGTTTTCCGACAGGCCGCGCAGTTCGTCGAGTTCAGCGTCGAAGCCGCGCGCGAACACGCCGCCGTCGCGCACCATTGCCGCGGGTTCTTCGGCGACCGCGCGCTGCAGCAGGTCGAGGCAGGATTCGGGCGTCGCGATCGACTCGTGGATCGCCGCCAGCACGGCCGGCACGCCGGCGATGAAGCTTTGCTGGACGGTGCGGCGCAGCGCGGGCAGCTGCTTCAGGCCGCCGCGCAGGCTGGCCAGGTCGCGCGGGCGCGCCGACAGCAGCGCGATGCGCGTGGTGATGCGCTCGATGTCGGGCACGTTGCCCAGCGTGGCGGCCAGCGCGCCGCTGGTGTCGCTGCCGGCCAGCGCGGCGATCGCCTCGTGGCGCGAGCGGGCCACGCCCTGGTCACGCTTCGCATGGTGCAGCCAGTGGCGCAGCATGCGCGAACCCATCGCCGTGCGGCAGTGGTCGAGCAGCGAGAACAAGGTAGGCGACTCCTGGCCGCGAATGGTCTCGGTCAGTTCCAGGTTGCGGCGGGTGGCCGCGTCCAGGCCGATGAATTCGTTTTCGGTTTCGGTCGACAGGCTTTTTACGTGCTGCAGGCCGCGGCCCTGGGTCGACTGGGCGTAGCGCAGCAGCGCGCCGGCCGCGCCGAACGCGGCGCCCAGGCCGTCGGCGCCGAAGCCGGTGAGGGTGGCCACGCCGAGCTGCTCGAGCAGCGCGCGGTGGCCGCCGACGACGTCGAAGTGCCAGTCGGGCACCGTCTGCGTGTGCGCGATTGCGCTGTCTTCGAACAGGTCGCCGGTGTCGCCGCGCAGGATCTCGGCCGGCGCGATGCGTTCGAGCTCCTGCTGCAGGCGCACGCCGACGGTGCGGGCGTCGCCCGAGAACTCCATCAGCTTCAGGCCGCCGGACGCGAGCGACAGCCACGCCAGGCCGGTGGTGACCACCTTGCGTTGGCTGATCATGCACATCGCCAGCAGCGGGCGCTCGGCCTTCTCGGGCAGCAGGTCGGCGTCGGTCAAGGTGCCTGGGGTGACGACCCGCATCACCTTGCGTTCGACCGGGCCCTTGCTGGTGGCAGGATCGCCGATCTGTTCGCAGATCGCGCACGACTCGCCCAGCTTGACCAGCTTGGCCAGGTAGGGATCGAGCGAATGGAAAGGGATGCCGCACATGCGGATCGGATTGCCGTTCGACGCGCCGCGCGCGGTCAGCGTGATGCCCAGGATGCGCGCCGCCTTTTCGGCGTCGTCGTGAAACAGCTCGTAGAAGTCGCCCATGCGGTAAAACAGCAGCATGGTCGGGTAGTCGGCCTTCAGTCGAAGGTACTGCTGCATCATGGGCGTATGTTTTTCGCCCGCGCCGTTCTTGATGGCGGCTGCGTTGATTTCGGTCGGAACGGTGGTCATTTATTCTTCATGGGGATGGAGCGGCGGCGGCGCCTGCGATGATCCCGCCATTTTACCGCTTTCGCCACGGCGCTCCGAGCAAAAACCTGCCTGATTCCAGCAACCGATCGATTGCATTTTACGGACAGGCCTCCTATACTGGGTTAATGCAACCTTTTGGTTGCGCAATGACCAGAAGGAGGAACAGCATGAAAAGCATTTCGAGCACCGATTGCATTGAGCGCAGCGTCGTCATCGACGCCCCGCGCGCTCGCGTTTGGCAAGCCCTGGCGAACGCCGAGGAATTCGGCACCTGGTTCGGCGCGAAGCTGGCCGGCCAGGTTTTCGTACCCGGCCAACGCACGCGCGGGCAGATTACCTATCCCGGCTATGAGCATCTCACTTTCGACGTGATGGTCGAACGGGTCGAGCCGCAAGTCCTGCTGTCGTTCCGCTGGCATCCCGCCGCAGTCGATGCGGCGATCGACTATTCCGCAGAAGAGTCGACGCTGGTGACCTTCACGCTGGCCGACGCACCGGGCCAGGGCACGCTGCTGAAAGTGGTGGAATCCGGCTTCGACCAGCTGCCGGCGGAACGCCGCCTCGAAGCGTTCCGCATGAACAGCGGCGGCTGGGATGCGCAGATGGATAACATCGTGCGCCATGTCGGCGCCTAGCGCCCCGCACGGCGACGTGGTGCCGCGCGTATTCGCGGCGCTGGGCGATCCGACGCGCCTGAAGCTTGTCGCGCTGCTGTGCGCCGGCAGCGCCTTGTCGATCGCGCAGCTCACGGCCGGCACCGACATCAGCCGGCAGGCCGTCACCAAGCACCTTCATGTGCTGGCCGAAGCGGGTGTGGTACGCGACGTGAAGCTGGGGCGCGAGCGGCTCTGGCATCTGGAGCCGGCGGCCATCGCGGAGGCCCGGCGCGCACTCGAGATCATCGGCGGGCAGTGGGACGTCGCGCTCGGGAAGCTCAAGCGGTTTGCCGAGTCGTCATAACAGTCATGAGCGTGCGGCCAGCGCACGCTCGATGTCGACGAACTTCATCGGCTTCGCGAACAGCCACCCCTGCGCGTATTCCACGCCGTGCTGCCGCAGGAACCGTGCCTGCGCCTCGGTCTCGACCCCTTCTGCGGTCAGCTTCAGCTTCAGACTCTTGGCCATTTCGATGATGTGCTGGACCACGTGACTGGTCGGCGCCTCGGTCGCGATCGCGTCGACGAAACTCTTGTCGATCTTCAGGTAGTCGACCTCCAACGTCTGCAGGTAGGACAGGCCGGAATAGCCGGTGCCGAAATCGTCGATCGCCACCCGCACGCCTTTCGCGCGCAGCGTGCGCAGCATCTCGCGCGCCAGTTCGACATTCAGCAGGCCGCGTTCGGTGATTTCAACCACCAGGTTGCCGGGCGCCGCCGCGGTCTTGCTCAGGAAATCGTCCAGCTGCGCCGGCAGCCGTGGCGAATGCATGTCGGCCGCCGACAGGTTGACCGCGAGGTGAAAATGCGGATGGCCCCGCAGGAATGCGCCGGTGTCGCGCGCGGCCAGCTCCAGCACGCGCTGCGTGACCAGCTCGATCAGCCCGCTTTTTTCGGCGATCGGAATGAAGATGTTCGGGTCCACCAGCTCGCCGGTCCGCCTCTGCCAGCGGATCAGCGCTTCGGCGCCGACCCACGCGCCGCTCTCCATGTCGACGATCGGCTGGTACAGCAAAAACAGCTCATTGCGCTTCAGGCCCGTCTTGATCGCTGCCGCCAGCGACAACTGGGTGCGGGCGAGCAGGAGCACGGCCGCGGCGAGCATCAGGCCGGCGATCCCTCCGGCCGGCACCAGGCGTTGAGCGGCCTCGCGCGTGCTGTGGTTGGAATCGCTGACCGGGATCGCCGCGACGGCGGCATACAGGAAGCGGTCGGACCGCGCCGCAGCCACCAGGCGCCGGCCATCGACGAACGTCACCGCCTTGTGCGTCCCCAGTCGGTGCAGCCATTCGCTGGCGACGAAATGGCGCGATGCCATGGGAACGGTATCGCCCAACAGGAAAATCGCCAGAGACACTTCGGGGCCGCTGACGGTCGTGTCGATCGGCAGGTCCTTGTGGATGATCGCCACATAGTTATTGCGCGCCAGCGCAATGAACGGCACCTGCGGGGCAAAGGGAAGGCGCAGGTTCTTGTAGATCGCCACACCGTTCGCGGTGACGAAATCCGGGGCGCCGCCGAGCATCAGGTCCTTGCGGTCGCCGCCGATCGAGGAGCAGGCGATACGGCCGTCTTCGACATGGCCAATCGCCTGGATGTAGCTCGAGGTCACGTCGATCTGCCGCATCAGGTCGATGTTCGCGTCGGAACACGGCGCCCCGTTGCGCGCCGCCTCCAGCAGCTTGAAGCCGCGGTCGACCTGGGCCGCGGTGGCGTCGGTGCGCATCAGCACGTCGCGCGCATAGCCCAGCACTCGCTCGGTTTCGATGGCGCGCCCCTGGCGCTGCGCTTCCTGGATCGCCAGCAGCACCGGCGCGCCGACGGCGAACGCCGCCACCACCAGCGTCAATGCGATGGCGGCCCGCTTCTTTCTCATGGAGCTCTACCTGCCGACATGGTTTCTCCGCGCCGGATTGCGTTGAAGACCATCATAACGCACCATTTATGCGTGTTTCATAATAATTTAGACAAGACGAATGTCGTGACAAGCTGCCGCGCCCAGAGGTAGAATCGGCTCATGCGTTATATCCGCCTCCTTCTGATCGCCCTGGTTTTCGTGCTGCACAGCGCGGCCGTGATGGCGTCGTCCGTGAAGATCTGCTGCATGGACGCGCATTGCCCGGTCGCCGAATGCGTGACGATGGGCTGCATCGCCGATCCGCTGCCACCGGCGGCGGCGGCTGTAACCCAGCAGATTTCCGCACCGTCGATGCGCGCGCCGGTCTTGCCATCGGAATCGGTGCATCTTGGTTCGCACGTGGAAGAGATCTGGACGCCGCCCGACTAGGATGATCCTGGTTTTGTCAGAAAACTCAAATCAAACAACAAGGAAACGAAGATGAAATCGAAAATGTTCAAAGTGGGCGCCGCTGTTGCCCTGTTGGCCGTCTCGGCCGCCGCCGCCGCATCGAGCATGGACTGCTGCCTCAGCGTCGAATGCTGCCTGCGCATGCTGGGCTGCTGCTAAACCCAGGCCGCGGTAAATAAAAAAAGCCGGCGCTGCGAAGCGTCGGCTTTTTTATTGGGCGATCGGGATCAGGATTTGTCGCTCTTCGACCCAGACTGCTTGCTGCCGCTGTCGCTTTTCTGGCTCTGCTTGCTCGTGTCGGACTGCTGACTCGCGCCAGTGGTGGCGCCGCTGCGCGAAGCTGGCGGCGTACTGCCTGGCGCCTGCTGGCCGGACTGCTTGCTCTCGGCGTGAGTGTGATTGTGACCGCTGCTGACTTTGCTGCTCATGTGATCTCCTTGTTGTGAAACAAACTGAGCACCATCATGCACTGCCGTTGTCGGCCAGATAATAGGCGCGCGGCGGCTGCGGGCGTAGGACACCGCTTACTTAAATTTTTTTGGACCTTGTCTAAACGCTCAGAATGCGTTTAGAATCGTCCGTGCCGAACAACGGCAAACGCTAGGGGTCCTGCAAGTCGCGAACGCGATGCGCGGGTGAGAAATACCCTCCGAACCTGATCTGGATAATGCCAGCGAAGGGAAGCATGGTGACACCGGCCGCGCGCCGTCTCGCCTCACTCCTTTGCTGGCTCCTGCTCAAACCATCGAGAAGCTACCAAGGAGCCACATGAACGCCAACCCGAAATTTTTGTCCGCCACCGCGACGGTGGACGAAGCCGCAATCCGTCCATTGCCGATGTCGCGCAAGGTCTATGTCGAAGGCAGCCGCCCCGACATCCAGGTGCCGATGCGTGAAATCGGCCAGTCCGACACCGCCGCCTCCTTCGGCGCCGAGAAGAACCCGCCGGTCTACGTCTACGATACCTCCGGCCCGTACACCGACCCGGACGTGAAGATCGACATTCGCTCCGGCTTGCCGTGCCCGCGCGCGCCGTGGATCGCCGAGCGCGGCGACACCGAGGAGCTGGCCGGCCCCTCGTCCGCGTTCGGCATCGAACGCTCGCTCGACCCGGCCACCGCCGACATGCGCTTCAACCTGCAGCGCAAGCCGCGCCGCGCCATCGCCGGGGCCAACGTCACGCAGATGCACTACGCGCGGCGCGGCATCGTCACGCCGGAGATGGAGTTTGTCGCGATCCGCGAGAACATGCGGCGAAAGGAGTACCTGGCGCAGCTGCGGGCGTCCGGCCCGATGGGCAATCGCCTCGCCGAACTGATGGGGCGCCAGCATCCTGGCCAGTCGTTCGGCGCCAGCATCCCCGACGAGATCACGCCCGAATTCGTGCGCGACGAAATTGCCCGCGGCCGCGCCATCATCCCGGCCAACATCAACCACCCCGAAGTCGAGCCGATGATCATCGGCCGCAATTTCCTCGTCAAGATCAACGCCAACATCGGCAACTCCGCAGTCACATCGTCGATCGGCGAGGAGGTCGAGAAGATGACCTGGGCGATCCGCTGGGGCGGCGACAACGTGATGGACCTCTCGACCGGCAAGCACATTCACGAGACGCGCGAGTGGGTGATCCGCAACAGCCCTGTGCCGATCGGGACGGTGCCGATCTACCAGGCGCTGGAAAAAGTCAACGGCAAGGCCGAGGACCTGACCTGGGAGATCTACCGCGACACGCTGATCGAACAGGCGGAGCAGGGCGTCGACTACTTCACGATCCACGCCGGCGTGCTGCTGCGCTACGTGCCGATGACGGCTAAGCGCCTGACCGGCATCGTCTCGCGCGGCGGCTCGATCATGGCCAAGTGGTGCCTGGCGCATCACCGCGAGTCCTTCCTGTACACGCATTTCGAAGAGATCTGCGAAATCATGAAGGCCTACGACGTGTCGTTCAGCCTGGGCGACGGCCTGCGTCCCGGCTCGATCTACGACGCCAACGACGAGGCGCAGCTGGCCGAACTGAAGACGCTGGGCGAACTGACCCAGGTCGCCTGGAAGCACGACGTGCAGGTGATGATCGAGGGCCCGGGCCACGTGCCGCTGCACCTGATCAAGGAGAACATGGACCTGCAGCTGGAGCAGTGCAGCGAGGCGCCGTTCTACACGCTCGGGCCGCTGACCACCGACATCGCGCCGGGCTACGACCACATCACCTCGGGCATCGGCGCCGCCACCATCGGCTGGTACGGCACCGCGATGCTGTGCTACGTCACGCCGAAGGAGCACCTCGGCCTGCCCAACAAGGCCGACGTCAAGGACGGCATCATCACTTACAAGATCGCCGCCCACGCGGCGGACCTGGCCAAGGGACACCCGGGCGCGCAGATCCGCGACAACGCGCTGTCGAAAGCGCGCTTCGAGTTCCGCTGGGAAGACCAGTTCAACCTCGGGCTCGATCCGGACAAGGCGCGCGAGTTCCACGACGAGACCCTGCCCAAGGATTCGGCCAAGGTGGCGCACTTCTGCTCGATGTGCGGCCCGCATTTCTGCTCGATGAAGATCACCCAGGAAGTGCGCGAGTACGCCGGCAGGATGGGGATCTCGGAAGTCGCGGCGCTCAAACAGGGCATGGAGGTGAAGGCCGTCGAATTCGTCAAGCGCGGCGCCGAAATCTACCAGAAGCAGTGAGGCGCGCGATGACCGAAATTATTTTGAACGGAGCGCCGCACCAGGTGGCGCCTGAAGCGACGCTGGCCGACCTGGTCGACGCGCTGTCCTTGTCGAACCAGGCGCTCGCGCTGGCGGTCAACCGCCGCGTGGTGCCGCGCCAGCAATGGCGCGAGCACGGCATGCGGCCGGGCGACCGGATCGAAGTGGTGCGCGCCATCGGCGGCGGCTGAACCAGGAGAATGACATGAAAGAATCGAACCAGGAACTGACAATCGCGGGCAGGACCTATCGCTCGCGCCTTCTGGTCGGCAGCGGGAAATATCGCGACCTGGCGCAGACGCGCGAGGCGACCGACGCCGCCGGCGCCGAAATCGTCACGGTGGCGATCCGGCGCGTAAACATAGGGCAGGACCCGAAGGCGCCCAGCCTGCTCGACGTGCTGCCGCCATCGCAGTACACGATCCTGCCCAACACGGCCGGCTGCTACAACGCGAAGGACGCGGTCTACACGCTGCAGATGGCGCGCGAACTGCTGGACGGGCACAAGCTGGTGAAGCTGGAAGTGCTGGGCGACGAGCGCACGCTGTTCCCGCACATGCCCGAAACGCTGGCCGCCGCCGAAACGCTGGTGCGCGACGGCTTCGACGTGATGGTGTACTGCAGCGACGATCCGATCCAGGCGAAACTGCTGGAGGAAATCGGCTGCGTCGCGGTGATGCCGCTGGCGTCGCTGATCGGCTCCGGCATGGGCATCCTCAATCCGTGGAACCTGTCGCTGATTATCGAGCAGGCCAAAGTGCCGGTGCTGGTGGACGCCGGCGTCGGCACCGCGTCGGACGCGGCGATCGCGATGGAGCTGGGCTGCGACGGCGTGCTGATGAACACGGCGATCGCCGGCGCGCGCGATCCGGTGCGCATGGCGCGCGCGATGCGGCTGGCGGTCGAGGCGGGCCGCGAGGCTTACCTGGCCGGACGCATCCCCAAGCGATTCGCCGCTTCGCCTTCGTCGCCGATGACAGGGCGCCTCGCGTGACGCGGCCGACCGTTCTGGTGTTCGCCGGCGCCGACCCGAGCGGCGGCGCCGGCATCGCCGCCGACATCCTGGCCATTGCGGCGCTGGGCGCGCATGCGCTGCCGGTGATCACCGCGGTCACGGTGCAGGATAACGACCGCGTGTTCGAGGTTCTTCCGGTGGATGCCGATGTGGTGAGCCGACAGGCGCGCGCGCTGATCGACAAAATCGCGATCGGCGCGGTAAAGATCGGCATTCCGGGCAGCCGCGGCAACGCCGAGGCGATCGCCGCCCTGATCTGCGAACTGCGCCGCGATAACCACGGATTGCCAGTGGTGCTCGATCCGGTCCTCGCGAGCGGGGCCGGCGATGGGCTGTCGTCGATCGGGGCGCTGGCGCCATTGCTGCCGCTGGTGACGGTGATCGTGCCGAACCTGCCGGAAGCGCGCGCGCTGTCTGTCCTGACGGACGATTTCGCCAACGTGCTGGTGACCGGCGGCCACGCGGATGGCGCGATGGTGGTCAATCGCTGGACCGGGGAGGGCGGCGAACGGGAATGGCGCTGGCCGCGCCTGCCGGGCGAATTTCACGGCAGCGGCTGCACGCTGGCTGCGGCCATTGCCGCGCGGCTGGCGTGCGGCGACGCCATCGAGGTCGCGTTGACGGCGGCGCAGGCTTACTGTCACCGAGCGCTGGCGGAATCGTATTCGATCGCCGATGGCCAGCGCATTCCGCTGCGCTCCTTTCAAACTACTTCGCAGGGATCCCCATGAAAGGCCTTTACCTCGTCACTCCCAACTGGGACGACACCGCCGCGCTGGTCGACAGGACGGAGCAGGCGCTGCGCGCGGGCGCCGCGCTGGTGCAGTATCGCCACAAGAGCGCGGGCCCGCAACTGCGCCGGGAGCAGGCGGCGCTGCTGCTGGCGCTGTGCCGCCGTCACGGCCGTCCGTTCATCGTCAACGACTTCATCGACCTGTGCCAGGAACTCGATGCGGACGGCGTTCACGTCGGCGGCACCGATGCTTCGGTGGCGCAGGCCCGCAAGGCGCTTGGCGCCGGCAAGATAGTCGGCGCCTCCTGCTATGGCGACCGGCAACTGGCGCGCGACGCCGCGGCGGGCGGCGCGAGCTACGTCGCGTTCGGCGGCTTTTACCCTTCGCGCGTCAAGCAGTACCCCGTCACCACGGCGCCGGACATCGTCAGCTGGGCCAAGGCGGAAATCGCGCTGCCGTGCGTGGTCATCGGTGGCATGACGCCGGAAAACGCGGCGCCGCTGGTGGCGCGCGGCGCCGACATGGTGGCGGCCATCAGCAGCGTGTACGGCGCCCCGGCGATCGACGGCGCGACGCGCGCGTTCTCACGCCTGTTTTCTCGATGAGATGAAAGTCATCGTACTGGGCGCCGGCGTGGTCGGAACCGCGTCCGCATGGTACTTGCGGCAGGCCGGCCATGAAGTCACGGTGCTGGAGCGGCAGGGCGGGGCGGCGCTCGAAACAAGCTTCGCCAACGGCTGCCAGATATCGGTGTCGCACGCCGAGCCGTGGGCGAATCCCGCGTCCCTGCTCAAGGTGCTGGGTTCCCTCGGCCGCGAGGACGCGCCGCTGCTGTTTCGCCTGCGCGCCGATCCGCAGCAATGGCGCTGGTGCCTGCGCTTCCTGCGCGAATGCCAGCCGGCGCGCGTCGCGGCCAACCTGCGCCGCATCGTCGCCATCGCCGAGTACAGCCGCCGCAGCCTGCAGGCGCTGCGGCGCGAGACCGGCATCGAATACGACCATCTGACGCGCGGCATCCTGCACTTCTACACCGACCGGCGCGAGTTCGCGCGCTCGGCCGGCGCCGCCGCCGCGATGCGCGCGCTAGGCTGCCCGCGGGAGCCGGTCAGCGCGGACGAGGCGCTGCGCATCGAACCCGCGCTGGCCGGCGCGCACGAGAAAATCGTCGGCGGCGATTTCACCGCCAGCGACGAATCCGGCGACGTTTTCAAGTTCACGTCCCGGCTTGCGCGGCTCGGCGCGGCGGCCGGCGTCGAGTTCCGCTACAACTCCGGCGTGACGCGCCTGCTCGCGGAGGGCGGCAAGGTACAAGCGGTCGAGTTTATCGACAGCGATGGGCGACACGCCAGGCTGCGCGCAGATGCCTTCGTGGTCGCACTGGGAAGTTTTTCGGCGCCGCTGCTGGCGCCGTTGGGGATTCGCCTGATGATCTACCCGGGCAAGGGCTATTCGGCGACCTACCGAATCGTCGATCCCGTCAAGGCGCCGACCGTGTCGCTCACGGACGACGGCCACAAGCTGGTGATTTCGCGCCTCGATTCGCGCCTGCGCGTGGCCGGCACCTGCGAATTGAACGGCTATTCACGCGCGTTGAACCCGGTGCGCTGCGAGGCGATCACGCGCCGCGTGCGGATGCTGTTCCCGGGTGCCTGCGACTACGACGCGCCGGCATACTGGGCTGGGCTGCGGCCCTTGACGCCGTCGGGCGTGCCCTACATCGGCAAGAGCGCTTTTCGAAACCTGTACCTCAATACCGGTCACGGCACGCTGGGTTGGGCGATGGCGTGCGGCTCCGGCCGGGTCATCTCCGACATCGTTTCGGGCCGCGCGCCTGACCTGGAGGCTTCAATGCGGATGAGCTGACGGGATGTGGCGCAGCACTTTTGCCGCGAGCTTGCGCCATTTTTTGTGCGCCGTAGCGGCCGATGCGGGCGGCTCGCCGGCGTCGGCGCGCAGCGCCAGTGCGCCGCGCTCGGCGCCGACCCGGATCACGCGGTAGCAGTAGGCGCCGCCGGCCTCGGGCGCCGGCGCCTTGGCGACCAGGACGAATTCCCCGGCCGCCGCGGCCGCAGTCCCGGGCCTGGCGCACAGGGGCACCGGCCCGAAGCGATCGGGCACGCCGTGTTCGGCCGCCTCTGCCAAAAAATCGGATTTGATGAAGCGCGTCCCTTCCAGCTCGAGTCCGGCGCGGCCGGTCGCGCCGCGGTCGAACAGATAGGTCCGGGTGCCGTCGGCCGCGCCGCACTGGATCAGCGTCGCGCCGCTCGATTCGCTGTAGGCGACCAGCACCGGCTGTCCCTTGCACGGCGCCTCGCGCACCTGGCTGGCGGCGACGTTGAAGCCGCATACGCCGCCGGCGCAGGCGAAGCGCGACACCTTGCCGGCGCCGCTGGCGGGCAGCGCGAGCGACATCGCGGCCGCCAGGAGCAGGATGCGCATTGCGGCGCTTCGTTCAGATGCCGGCAACTCGCGCGGCTCCGAACTGTCCGATCAGCACCAGCTGCGGATTGGCGCGCTTCTTGGTGACGCCTTGTTCCGACGATTCGAACGGCGCGCCGGTAAGGATACCCATGCGGCGGCTGATGCAATCGGACTGGAAACCGGGCTTCCCGCGCCTGGCACGCTCGACGACGGCAATCTTCAGCAGCGCGGACTGGGTGGCCGGTTTCTCGTTCTTCACGCGCAGCTTGATCTGGTCGAGCGCCTTGGTGAGGCCGCTCTGCTGCACGCAAAGGTCGAACAGTGCCGCATAGCTGCGAAACTGCACCGCGCCCATCAGCGCCGGCGCGATGAGCCGCAGCTGGCTGACCGCCTGCATCGCCAGCGGATGGAAGGCGGCCTCCGCCTCGGCCAGCTGGATGGCGTTGAACCGGTCGATGGCGCCGAGCGCGTGGAAGGCGGCGCGCCATGCCGGCTTGTCGCGCGCCTGGAGTTCGCGCGTCCAGTCGAGTTGGGCCTGCTGGTCGTTTCGGTCGAGCGCCGACTTTAGGACCGAGAATCTGGTGCTGGGAGCGAAGCAGGCCGCGAAGGCCGGCTGGTCGGCGGCCAGCATCTTGTTCAGCAGGGGCCCCAGCGTGTCCTGGCCGAAGTTCCATTGGATCAGCCCGAAAGACATGCCCTGCAGGTCGAAGTCGTCGGCCAGCGCCTGGTAATCCATCGACTTGCTGCTCTCGAAGAAGGTGGTGATACGCAGGGCCATCTCCTGCGCTTGCGCCAGCGTCACTTGTGCGGCGGGCCCGGCGGGGGAGGTTGCCAGCGGCGGCGCGGCGCCCGAAATGGCCTGGTTGCCGGCGGCGTCGAACTGCCGCGCGCCGGCGCTGCCCGGGCTGCCCTGCTGGCTCTGGTGTCCGCCGATGAAGCCTGGCTTGTCCGCGCCGGCGGGTTCGCTTCTGTTCGAATTTCCCATACCAACCTCCATGCTGTGCAAGGGCGATTGCCTGATATTCTCACCTATAGAACAGGTATGACAGTATCAAATGTGATGGGTTCCTTCGCGCGCGCTTATACGCGCACCAGCAGCTTGCCCAGGTTCTTCCCTTCGAACAGGCTGTTGAGCGCGGCCGGCAGCTGGTCGAAGCCGTCGACGTAGGTCTCCTGCGAGACGATCTCGCCGCTCCTGACCCACGGCGCCACGGTCTTGACCATTTCGTCCATGCGGCTGGTGAAGTCGCGCGCCAGGATGCCCTGGATCGTCGCGCGCTTGAACAGCATGTGCTGCAGGAAGCGCGGCGCCAGGTCGGGCGTGTCGAGGCCGCCGTCGTATTGCGCGATCGCGCCGCAAATGATGATGCGCGCGCGCAGTTTGATCAGCGGGATCACCGCGTCGGTGACCATGCCGCCGACGTTGTCGAAGTAGATGTCGACGCCGCCGGTGGCTTGTTCGATCGCGGCGCGCAGGCCCTCGACCGTCGGATGCGCGCGATAGTCGACGGCGCCGTCCAGCTTCAGGGTGTCGGTCAGGAAGGCGCACTTGGCGGCGCCGCCGGCGATGCCGATCACGCGGCAGCCGGCGCGCTTGCCGAACTGCGCGACCAGCGAGCCGACCGCGCCGGCCGCGCCGGACACCACCAGCGTGTCGCCCGGACGCGGCTTGCCCGCTTCGGTCAGGCCGAACCACGCGGTGCGGCCAGGCATGCCGAGCACGCCGAGCGCGGTCGATACCGGCGCGGCGGCCGGATCGAGCTTGGTCAGTTCGCTGTGGTGGCACTTGGCGTACAGCTGCCAGCCGCTGTAGGCCGACACCCAGTCGCCTTCCTTGAACAGCGGGCTGGCGGACGCCACGACTTCGCCGACCACGCCGGCGCGCTGGACGATGCCGAGCGGATGGGGCACGTCGTAGGTGTTGCGCTTGTGCTGCTGGATGCGGATGTAGGGATCGACGCTGACGATGCGCGCGCGGATGATGACTTCGTTGGCCGCCAGCGTGCCGTCGAGCTCCGTCTCGCGCAGCTCGTAATGCTCGTCGCTGACGCGCGCGTCGGGACGTTTGACGTAAAACCACTGTCGGTTCTGAAAGCTCATGGGAATAGGCCGCGCTGCTGAAATAGGGCAGCCATTTTATCAGCAAAGGAATTGCGCCACGGCCGGGTAGGCCGCGGAACGCATGATGCCTGCGCAGGTGACGCAAGCTTGCGTGTGGCGCGACAGGCGATGCTAGACGGTGTCGCCGAGTGCATCGATCCGCCTGACTTCGGCGGCAATCATCTTGCGCAGGTTCTCCTTGTGCAGCTCAGCCACCTGGCGCGCATGGTGCAATGCCTCGCCGCTGAAGTCGATCTGCATCGGCGTCATGGCGGGAAACACCAGCGACGGCGCCAGCAGCTGCATCAGGCGCCCGGTGGCGTCGGGATCGGCCAGGGTGGCGGCCAGCGTCGATTCGGGCTGGGTCAACGCTTGCAGCTTGTGGTACTTGGCGCGGTCCGCCACGATTTGCGCCATGTAGGTCGAGTGGGCGATTTGCGCGCCTATCCGCTCCACCTCGTCCATCGCTTCGGCCAGCTGCCCGAGGGATTGTTCCAGCCGGGCTGCCGCATGCAGATACGCTTCGGAATGCCTGCTGGGAGGGTCGATTGTGCCGTTCATGATAATTCCTTCGAAGTTCGTCGGAATCTTCATTGTGCGCCGAAATAGTTAATTTTGCTGCACGCATTTTTACCCGCAGATCAGGGCGTCCTGTGTATATTTCTGCGATGGAATAGCGCGCATTTCACCATGGATGCGGGGTTCGGCGAACAGCTCTGCGGTAAGCGCTGGCGGCGCGCGCACGTTTGATCCAGCGCAAGGCGCGGCCCGCGGCGGCGGGTCAAATTAACAATTCGGCCGGCTGCCGGTCAGCCGGGCGGCTGCCGGTGCAGCGCATCGTGGCGGCGTCCCGGCGCGTCAGCCGGCCGACGCGATTACTGCGATGGCGTGGTCGTGCCGGCGCACAGCTTGTCGTTTCGTCGGCGACGGTGGGAAGGAGAAGCGGGGACCCCGGCCTGTGCGGCGCGGCGGTCGGTTTGTGCGCGCGGCCTGTATTCGGCCCGGACCGATGATGCCGGCTCCGGGTCGTGGCGCGTGAGATAGTCGGTGGTGAGATCCAGCATGGCAGCTCCCGAACGGTAAATCCTGCTTGCAGGATAAGTTTAACCGGACGGAAGCGCAGTGGAAGCCCTATCGCAAGATTTCTTAGCCTTGCGCAACACGTGCCGCGATATGGGCCAGCGCCTCGTCGACCTGGTCGATCAGGATCAGGCACAGGTCGCCTTCGGACAGGCGCGCCAGCGCCTTGTCGATCGCCACGAACTCGCCGTTGATCTCGTCGATATGCGTGGTGCGGCGCGCACCTTGCAGGCCCTGGCGCAGCAGCGCGACGACTTCGCCGTCTTCGCGCCCGCGCTGGCACTGGTCCTGGTACAGCAGCACGTCGTCGAACGCGTTGCCGAGGATCTCGGTCTGCTGGCGGATGTCCTCGTCGCGGCGGTCGCCGGCGCCGGAGATGACCACCGAACGGCGCTTGGCCGGCATGCTGTCGACCGCCTGCACCAGCGCGATGATCGCGTCCGGATTGTGGCCGTAGTCGGCGATCACGGTGGCGCCGCGGTAGGGGAACACGTTGAAGCGGCCCGGCGCGTTGTCGCTCTCGTTGGCGAACGACTTCAGGCCGGCGCAGATCGCGTCCCACGGCATGTTGACGCCCCACGCCGCGGCCACCGAGGCCATCACGTTCTCGACCTGGAAGCCGACCGTGCCGCCGCGCGTGATCGGCACTTCGGTCAGCGCGACCTTGTACTGGGTCTTGCCTTGCGCGGCGACCAGGTAGCCGTTGTCGATGTAGACCACGCGCCGTCCCTTGGCGCGGTGCATCGACATCACCGGATGCTGCGAGTCGGCGGCGAAGAAAGTCACGTCGCCGCGGCAGTTGTCGGCCATGCTGACGACGATCGGATCGGCGGCGTTGAGCACCGCCATGCCGCCGTCGGCGACGTTCTGCACGATCACGCGCTTGAGGACCGCGAGGTCTTCCAGCGTGGTGATGTAGTTCAGGCCGAGGTGGTCGCCCGAGCCGATGTTGGTCACGACAGCGACCTGGCAGCGGTCGAAGGCCAGGCCTTCGCGCAGCAGGCCGCCGCGCGCGGTTTCGAACACGGCCGCGTCGACGTCCGGGTGCATCAGCACGTTGCGCGCGCTGCGCGGGCCGCTGCAGTCGCCGCGGTCGATCGCGCGGCCTTCGATATAGACGCCGTCGGTGTTGGTCATGCCGGTGCGCAGGCCGCCAGCGGTGAGCAGGTGGGCGATCAGGCGCACCGTGGTGGTCTTGCCGTTGGTGCCGGTGACGGCGACGACCGGGATGCGGCCGTCCTCGCCGTCGGCGAACATCGACGAGATGATCGCTTCGCCGACCGCGCGGCCTTTGCCGAACGACGGCGACAGGTGCATGCGCAGGCCCGGCGCGGCGTTCACTTCGACCACGCCGCCGCCTTGTTCTTCAATCGGTTTCAAGACGCTGTCGCACACCAGGTCGACGCCGCAGATGTCGAGGCCGACCATGTGCGCCGCGGCGACCGCGCGCGCGGCCACTTCCGGATGCACGTCGTCGGTGACGTCGGTGGCGGCGCCGCCGGTCGAGAGGTTGGCGTTGTTGCGCAGGATGACGCGGCGTCCGCGCGGCGGCACCGACTCGGCTTCGTAGCCTTGCGCGGCCAGGCTGGCCAGCGCGATGTCGTCGAAGCGGATCTTGGTCAGCGACGTCGAATGGCCGTTGCCGCGGCGCGGGTCGAGGTTGACCTGGTCGACCAGCTGGCGCACCGACAGCACGCCGTCGCCGATCACCTGCGGCGGATCGCGGCGCGCGGCGGCCACCAGCTTGTCGCCCACCACCAGCAGGCGGAAGTCGTTGCCGGGCAGGTAGCGCTCGACCATGATGTCGTCGCGGAATTCGGACGCGGCCACGAAGCCGGCCGTCATCTGTTCCTTGGTCGTGATGTTGACCGTCACGCCCTTGCCCTGGTTGCCGTCCTTCGGCTTGATCACGACCGGCAGGCCGATCTCCAGCGCGGCGGCCCAGGCGTCGTCGGCGTCGACGGCGACGCGGCCGTGCGGCACCGGCACGCCGGCGGCGTCGAGCAGCTTCTTGGTGAGGTCCTTGTCCTGCGCGATCGACTCGGCGATGGCGCCGGTGCGGTCCATTTCGGCCGCCTGGATCTTGCGCATCTTGCTGCCCCAGCCGAAGGCGACCAGGCTGCCTTCGGTCAGGCGGCGGAACGGGATGTTGCGGGCGACGGCCGCGTGCACGATCGAGCCGGTCGACGGGCCGAGGCGCAGGTCTTCATCGAGCTCGCGCAGCTGGGCCAGCGCGCCGTCCAGGTCGAACGGGGCGTCGTCCAGCGCGGCCTTGATCAGCTGCTCGGCCAGTTCCAGCGCGAGGCGGCCCACCGCTTCTTCCGAATATTCGACCACGACCTGGAATACGCCTGGCTCGGTGGTGGCGGTGGTGCGGCTGAAGGTGACCGGGCAGCCGGCCTGCGCCTGCAGGTCGAGCGCGGCCAGTTCGAACACGTGCGCCATCGGGATGCGGTCGTCGTGGCCGGTCGGCTGCAGCGGCGACAGGGCGGGGAAGCGCGCGCGCAGGCGCGTTTCGAAGCCGGCGAGGTTGCCCACGCATTCTTCGTCGGGAGTGCAGTTGAGGACCGCCTCGACCGACGTGTGGTGACTCCAGAGGTTGGGGCCTCGCAGCGCCCGTACGCGTGAAACTTGCATAAACCGTTAATCCTGTCTGATGGGCTGTGCCCGGAACCTGGCGCGCGGCGCCAGGCTTGATTCGTTAATGAGGCGCGTGCTTGGCGGCCGGGTCGAAGGTACGCAGGCCGGCGGCCATGATTTCCGCCTCGACGCCCAGCGCCCAGGCCGCCGCGACCGCCGCCAGCACGCTGGCGGGGTACTTGACGGTGGCGGGATTGAGCGCGGACAGCGGCAGCAGCACCGCTTCGTCCTGGCCGTCGGCCATCACGATGGCGCCGTCACGCACGACCACGCTGCGCTTGCCGGCGGCGCGATGGGCCGCCACCACGGCGTTGTCCGGGTTCTCGGCGTAGAAGATCACGTCGCCGTCGCACAGGTCGGCCAGTTCGGCCACCGCTTCGTTTTCGGCGTTGAGCACCGCCACGCCGTGCGGCAGGATCACGTCGACCTGGGTGCGCAGCACGTTGGCCATGTCGTCGGCGTCGCGGATGTAGAACTCGGCGAGGCCGTCGATGCCTTCCATGTCGGTGACGATGCCGACCTGGCACTTGTCGTAGGCCAGGCCTTCGGACAGGATCATGCGGGCATTGCTCTCGAAGACCGCGGTCTTCAGGGTGCGGTTGATCAGCAGGCGCTGGCCGGCTTCCCACTTGATGCAGTCGCCCTTGACCACTTGGCGGTGATCCAGGTAAAGGCCCTGGCCGCTGGCGACGCCGACGTGGATGCCGGTCAGGTTGACCAGGCAGCCGACCATGCGCGCGATCAGGCTGGTGCCCTGGGTGCCGGTGACGCCCACGATCGGAATGCGGCCGCTGTCGGCAGGCTCGAACAGGTGGGCGACGATGGCCTTGCCGACCGGGCGCGCTTCGCCGTTGGCCGGCTTCAGGTGGGCCAGCAGGCCCGGGCTGGCGTTGACTTCGATGACGGCGCCGCGCTGCTCGTCGAGCGGGCGCGAGATGTCTTCGCACACCAGGTCGACGCCGGCGATGTCGAGGCCGACCACGCGCGCCGACAGGGCGGCCGCGTGCGCGACCGACGGATGGATCCTGTCGGTGACGTCCCAGGCCACGTTGCCGTTCGGCTGGATCAGCACCTTCTGGCCGTCCTGCGGAATCGAGTACGCGGTCATGCCCTGGCGCTGCAGTTCGAGGATGATCTCGGCGCCTTTTTCCGGCGCCAGCGCGTTCAGCGGCGCGTCTTCGGTGGTGCCGCGGCGTGGATCGGTGTTGATCTGGCTGTCGACCAGTTCGATGATGTTCGATTTGCCGTCGCCGGTGACCCACAGCGACTCGCCCTTGGCGACCGCGACGACTTCGGTGCCGACCACCAGGATGCGGTGTTCGTCGCCGGTGATGAAGCGCTCGACGATGACGCTCTGGCTGCCGCCCTTGCGGCTGGCCAGCTCATACGCCGCGGTGACGTCGGCCTCGGTCATCAGGTTCAGCGATACGCCGCGGCCGTGGTTGCCGTCGTACGGCTTGACCACCACCGGCAGGCCGATGTCCTGGGCTTCTTCCCACGCTTCGGCGGCGCTGCGCACCAGCGCGCCTTCCGGCACCGGGATGCCGCACGACTTGAGCATCGACTTGGTCAGGTCCTTGTCGCTGGCGATCGACTCGGCGATCGCGCTGGTGCGCTCGGTTTCGGCGGTCCAGATGCGGCGCTGCGCGGCGCCGTGGCCCAATTGGACCAGGTTGCCGTCGGTGAGGCGGATCGACGGGATGCGGCGCTCGGTGGCCGCTTCGACGATGTGCGCGGTGGACGGGCCGAGGCAGTGCTCGTCGACCAGTTCCTTCAGCGCCGCGACCTGCGCGGCAAGATCGTATTCGGTGTCGTTGATGGCGGCCAGCAGCAGCTCGCGGCCGGCGGCCAGCGCGGCGCGCCCGACATGCTCGTCGCGGGTGCGGAAGGCCATCTTGTAGATACCCGGCTCGCCGGTCGAGCGGGTCTTGCCGAAGCCGGTCTTCATGCCGGCCAGGTTCTGCAGCTCCAGCACGACGTGCTCGAGGATGTGGCCGGCCCAGGTGCCGTCGCGCAGGCGCTCGAGGAAGCCGCCATGCTCTCCGACGCCGCAGCGGTGCACCACCAGTCCTGGCAGCCATTCCACCAGGCGTTCGTACAGGCCAGGAATCTTGTTCGACGGCGCCTCTTCCAGCGCGCCGATATCGACCACGACCTCGATGACGGGGCGGTAGGTCCAGATGTTCGGACCGCGCAGATGCGTCACACGGAGGAACTCAAGGTCTTTCTTGTTTGTCATGTAAATAATTTCTTGATAACGGTTGCGCATTCTTCGGACGCGCTGAGCCGTTCCGAGGCATTGCCTGTGTTTGACTGCATCTGCGTTCTTCAGGCGCGCCAAGGCTTCCAAAAGAACATCATGTTGTATACTTGCTGAAACGAAGCTTACCGTGCCGAACCGATTTCTGCCAGTCTGGGCCCTCCGATAGAATACCGTAGATTGCTCCTTCGCTCTGGGAGCACCCTGTATCGGCTAGACCTGCCTGCAACAGTTTCCTCGGGCAGACAGTGCGGGCCGAAGCGGCCTTTCCTAATTACTCGAGAAGACTTGCCTGTAACAGGCGGCATGACAATGACATCTCAACAACTCGTTGCTCCTTTGACGCCAGCCCTGACGGCCAGTTTCCTGCCCGATTCGTGGTTACCTGACGTCGAGAAAAAACTTTTACCGGGAGAGAACGTTCTAAGTAGCGTCGAGGTTGACCTCGACGCGAAATTACGTTTCACAAAAGGGATCGTGGTCATCACCGACCGCCGCCTGATCGCGCGCACGCCCGGCGAAACCGAATGGCGCGACTGGTCGTACCGCCCCGGCCTGCGGCTTAAGCATCACGATCACGCCGGCGTCGGCCACCTCGAGCTGGTCGACCAGCAGGGCAGGCTGGCCGCCTGGCGCTTCACGCTGGGCCAGAACCTACACGCGATCCGCGTGCTCGACCAGTTCCGCGAGCAGCAGGAAAGCCACGTCAGCGGCCGGCCGGTGCAGGTCGCCGAGCAGCACGTCTGCCCGAGCTGCAAGGCGCCGCTCGAGCCCGACCAGGAAGAGTGCCCGATCTGCACCAAGGTGCTGTACACGCCGCCGTCGACCTGGACCCTGTTCCGCCTGTGGAAATTCGCCAAGCCGTACAGCGGCCAGCTGGCGCTGGGCTTCTTCCTGATGGTGGCCAGCACCGCGGCGCACATGATCCCGCCCTACCTGACCATGCCGCTGATGGACAACGTGCTGATCCCTTTCCAGAACGGCCAGCCGGTCGACCAGAAACTGGTGTGGCTGTACATGTCCGGCCTGTTCGGCGCCGCGGTGCTGGCCTGGCTGCTCGGGTGGTGGAAGACCTACGTGCTGGCGCTGGTGTCCGAGCGCATGGGCGCCGACCTGCGTTCGACCACCTACGAACACCTGATGCGGCTCTCGCTCGAATTCTTCGGCGGCAAGCGCACCGGCGACCTGATGTCGCGCATCGGCAGCGG
Source organism: Massilia sp. P1_C10 (assembly GCF_056406475.1). NCBI lineage: Bacteria > Pseudomonadati > Pseudomonadota > Betaproteobacteria > Burkholderiales > Oxalobacteraceae > Massilia > Massilia sp. P1_C10. The sequence goes on along the minus strand of NZ_JBFUAC010000002.1, from coordinate 607,648 downwards.
CTCCGACCGCATCTGCGTGTTCCTGTCGCTGCACCTGCTCGATTTCGCCTCCGACGTCCTGATGATCATCATGACCGGCGTGATCCTGTGCTCGATCAATCCGCTGCTGGCCGTGATTACGCTGGTGCCGCTGCCGTTCATCGCATGGATGATCCACATCGTGCGCGACCGTTTGCGCACCGGCTTCGAAAAGATCGACCGCGTGTGGGGCGAAGTGACCAACGTGCTGGCCGATACAATTCCCGGCATTCGCGTGGTGAAAGCCTTCGCCCAGGAAAAGCGCGAGGCGGTGCGCTTCCGCGAAGCGAACAAGCACAACCTGGCGGTCAACGACAAGCTGAATAAAGTGTGGTCGCTGTTCTCGCCGACGGTGTCGTTCCTGACCGAGCTTGGCCTGCTGGTGGTGTGGGTGTTCGGCATCTGGCAGGTATCGAAGGGCGACATCACGGTCGGCGTGCTGACCCTGTTCATCACCTACAGCAGCCGCTTCTACGGGCGCCTCGATTCGATGAGCCGAATCGTGTCGGTGACGCAGAAATCGGCGTCGGCCGCCAAGCGCATCTTCGACATTCTCGACCACGTGTCGAGCGTGCCGGAGCCGGCCAATCCGGTCAGGCTGGACAAGATCGAAGGCCGCATCGACCTGCGCGAAGTCGGCTTCAGGTACGGCAACCGCGCCGTCAACCGCGGCATCTCGCTCAATATCAAGGCGGGCGAATTCGTCGGCCTGGTCGGCCACAGCGGCTCGGGCAAGAGCACCCTGGTCAACCTGATCTGTCGCTTCTACGACGTGTCCGAAGGCGCGATTTTGCTCGACGGCGTAGACATCCGCTCGTTCGCGGTGGCCGACTACCGCCGCAACATCGGCCTGGTGCTGCAGGAGCCTTTCCTGTTCTTCGGCACCATCGCCGAGAACATCGCCTACGGCAAGCCGGGCGCCACCCGTGAAGAGATCATCGCCTCGGCGCGCGCCGCGCATGCCCACGAATTCATCCTGCGCCTGCCGCAGGGCTACGACTCGATGGTCGGCGAACGCGGGCAGGGCCTGTCGGGCGGCGAGCGCCAGCGCATCTCGATCGCGCGCGCGCTGCTGATCGACCCGCGCATCCTGATCATGGACGAGGCCACGTCCTCGGTCGACTCCGAGACCGAAAAGGAAATTCAGAAGGCGCTCGACAACCTGGTGCAGGGCCGCACCACGATCGCCATCGCGCACCGCCTGTCGACGCTGCACCGGGCCGACCGCCTGGTGGTGCTCGACCGCGGCGTGGTGGTGGAAGAGGGCAGCCACGACGAGCTGATGGCGCGCGAGGGCGCCTACCACCGGCTGTATGAAGCGCAGGCGCGCAACGTCGACTCCGACATGGACGAGGAAGAATAACGATGGCGACAAGTAAATTCGCATTGGCACGCGACAGCTTCGGCGTGCTGTCGCTGACGGCCGAAGACGGCCAGGTGCACCAGGGCGTCGCGCCGGTGCGCGCGTTCCCGATCCAGTCGCCCAGCCAGGGCATCTCGCTGGTGCTGGGCGACGGCAAGGAAGTGGCGTGGATCGACGACATCGCCGACCTGCCGGCGGCCGAGCGCGCGCTGCTGCAGGACGAACTCGATGGGCGCGAATTCATGCCCGAGATTTCGCATATCTCCAGCGTCAGCAGCTTCGCCACGCCGTGCACCTGGTTTGTCAAGACCGACCGCGGCGACACCGAATTCACGCTCAAGGACGAAGGCGATATCCGCCGCATCGGCGACGCCTCGCTGCTGGTGGCCGACAACCACGGCATCCACTACCTGATCCGCAACATGTTCACGATCGACAAACACACCCGCAAGATCCTCGACCGCTTCCTGTAGGAGTTCGCATGCACTATCTGCTCTGTTACGACCTGGCCCCCGACTACCTCGAACGGCGCACGCAGTACCGCGCCGAGCACCTCGAACTTGCGTGGCAGGCGCAGGAGCGGGGCGAGCTGGTGCTGGCCGGCGCGCTGTCGGACCCGGTCGACACGGCCGTGCTGATGTTCCAGGCCGATTCGTCCGAACCGGTCGAATCGTTCGCCAAGTCCGACCCGTACGTGATCCACGGCCTGGTGACCTCGTACAAGGTCCGGCCGTGGAACACGGTGGTGGGCGAAGCGGCGACGACCCCAATTCGTCCGTCCTGACGCGACGCGGAACAGGAACCGGGGGGCAGGTTAGGTGGACCTGACGCCCGGTTTCGTCGGCGCCGCGAACCAAGGTTCAAGCGCGCCATCGCTCTAATATTTAAGATAGACTGAGTGATCGTGGTTCGAACACCGGCCTGAGTCGCCGGCCTGCACGTTTAGACGGAGTGGCGGATGGCGCAAGCTGGCGACGCGGTTTTCGACGAGAGGCGGCTGGAGCTGGCCGTCCTTGACCGCGAACGCTCGCAAGCGCTGCTGCGCCACGCCAGCGACGGCATCCACATCATCGATCTCCACGGCTTCCTCACCGAGGCCAACGACGCTTTCTGCGCCATGCTCGGCTACGCGCCGGGCGAAATGGTCGGCATGCGCATCTCGCAGTGGGACGCCCAACTCGACGAATCCCGGATCAGCGCCAATATCGAGCAGCTGCTGTTGCACCGGCGCCGCATCCAGTTCGAGACCACCCATCGCCGCAAGGACGGCTCGCTGCTGGACGTCGAGGTGAGTTGCAGCCCGGTCGAAATCGGCGGCCAGCTGGTGATGTTCAATTCATCGCGCGACATCAGCGAGCGCAAACAGGCCGAGCTTGCGCTGCGCCTGCAGCAGCGCCAACTTGCCGAGAGCGAGGCGCGCTACCGCGAGTTGCTGGAGAACCTGCACACCGCCATCGTCGTCCACGCACCCGACACCTCGGTCGTGTTCAGCAATCCGCGCGCCTCTGCGCTGCTCGGCATGACCGACGGCCAGATGCGAAGCAAGAGCGCGCTCGATCCGACCTGGCACTTCATCGACGAGCACGGCGAGCGCATGGCGGTCGAGGACTATCCGGTCAACCGCGTGCGCGCCACCCTGGAACCGCTGCAGGCGCTGGTGGTCGGGGCCGTCGGCGGCGCCAGCGACACCGTCACCTGGCTGCTGGTCGGCGCCTTTCCCGATTTCGACTCGGACGGCAAGCTCAAACAGATCGTCGTCAACTTCGACGACATCAGCGCCCGGAAACAGGCCGAAGAGAGCGTGCACCGGATGGCGTTCTTCGACATCCTGACCCACCTGCCGAATCGGCGCCTGCTGATGGACCGCCTGAACGCGGCGCTGGCGTCCTCGGCGCGCAACCGCCACTACGGCGCGGTGCTGTTCATCGACCTCGACAAATTCAAGAACATCAACGACGTCTACGGCCACGACGCCGGCGACCTGCTGCTGGTGGCAGTCGCCGAGCGCGTGCGCGGCTGCGTGCGCGAGGAGGATACGGTGGCGCGCCTGGGCGGCGACGAATTCGTCGTGCTGCTCGCCGAGATCGGCGCCGAAGTGGAGGCGGCATCGCAACGCAGCGCCCTGGTCGCCGAGAAGATCCGGCTGGCGCTGAACGCGCCATTCGAGCTGCACGGGCATGCGCACCACACCTCGCCCAGTATCGGCGTGGCGATGTTCTTCGGCGCCGCCGAGGCGCCCGACGTGCTGCTGCGCCAGGCCGACATGGCCATGTACAAGGCCAAGGACGCCGGCCGCAACACGCTGCGCTTTTTCAGCGCCGCCATGCAGATGGCGGTCGAGACCCACGCCGCGCTCGAGGCGGACCTGCGCCACGCCGTGCCGCGCGGACAGCTGTCGCTGCATTACCAGCTGCAGGTCGACGCCGCGCTGCGGCCGGTCGGCGCCGAAGCGCTGGTGCGCTGGATGCACCCGCGGCGCGGCGCGGTGTCGCCGCTGCAGTTCATCCCGATCGCCGAGGACAGTTCGCTGATCCTCGAAATCGGCGCCTGGGTGCTCGACACGGCCTGCGCACAACTGGCGCGCTGGGCCGGCGACGCGGCGCTGGCCGGGTTCACCCTGGCCGTCAACGTCAGCGCGCGCCAGTTCCGCCAGGACGAATTCGTCGACTCGGTCGAAGCGGCGCTGGCGCGCCACGCGTTCGACCCGGCCCGCCTCAAGCTCGAACTGACCGAAAGCGTGATCGTCAACGACGTCGAGGACGTGGTCGGCAAGATGCAGCGGCTGCGCGCGATGGGCGTGTCGCTGTCGATGGACGATTTCGGCACCGGCTACTCGTCGCTGGCCTACCTGAAGCAGCTTCCGCTCGACCAGATTAAAATCGACCAGAGCTTTACGCGCGACATCACCACCGACCCGAACGACGCGGTGATGGTCAAGACGATCATCGGCCTGGCCGTCAACTTCCGGATGCAGGTGATCGCCGAGGGCGTGGAGACGGCCGAGCAGCTGGAATTCCTGCGCGCGCACGGCTGCATGGCCTACCAGGGCTACCTTTTCGGCAAGCCGACGACGATCGACGCGTTCGAAGCGCTGGCGCGGCAACCCGGTTCAATGTAATCAAAGGAGGGGAAGTGGCACTGGAATGGAGTGAATCGATCGAGTCGTTCGACTGGGAGGCGCTGTCGGCGCTATTCGAGGCGTCGCCGCCGTTGGGCAACAAGAAGCCCGCCGACCTGGAAATCGCCTTCGGCAACAGCATGTTCCGCTGCTTCGTGCATGACGGCGACAGGCTGGTGGGCGTGGGCCGGGCGCTGGCCGACGGGGTCTACACCTGCTACCTCGGCGACATCGCGGTTCATCCCGAGTACCGCGGAATCGGCCTGGGAAAGCAGATCGTCGCCGAACTGCTGCGCCGCTCCGCAGGGCACAAGAAGGTGATCCTGTACGCGGCGCCAGGCGCGGAGGGGCTGTACCGGAAGTTCGGATTCCGGCGCATGCGCACGGCGATGGCGCTGTTCGAGAATCAGGAGCTGGCGATGGAGCGCGGCTACCTCGAGGCGGCATAGCGTTACACCGACCCCTCGCGCGCAAGCGACGCGTCCAGCAGCGCGCACATGCGCTTCCAGTGCGAGCCTTTCCAGTACACCCGCCCGCACTGGTCGCAGGTGGAAAACTGCTGGTGGTGCGCGCGCACGCTGTCGGGCAGCCGGTCTTCCACCTGCTCCTTGGCGACCTCGCGCAGCGGCGCATTGCAGTGCAGGCAGACGGTGAACGGCGCGGCGTGCGGCGCCAGCGCAAGGCGTTCGACCACTTCGGCCAGCTGCTGCGCGGGGCGCAGGGCGTGCACGTAGCGCCCATAACTGACGCCGCGCCGCTTGAGCAGCTCGCGGTCGCGCGTCAGCACTACCCGTTCCCCGGCGGCGGCGAGCGCGGCGATCGTGGCGTCGTCGAAGCCGTTGTCGTACAGCGTGTCGAAGCCGGCCATGCGCAGCATCCGCGCCAGTCCGCCGAGGTGGGCGTCGGCGACGAAGCGCCAGGCCGGCGGCTGCGGCGCGCCGACGTCGAATAGCGCGAAGCGCGGATACACCGCCAGCCGGTCGCCGTCGCGCAGCAGCCGGTCCAGCGGCGCCGCCTCGCCATTGAGCAGCGCCAGCGCCACTTCGGTGTGCGGCACCCCGAGCGCTTCGACCACGTGCTTGACCGTGGCGTTGCGCGCACACGACGCCGCGAAGGTCCGCTGGCGCCGCGCCGGGGCGAGAAAGGCGTTCAGTTCAGCGTAAAAGCGGAATGTGGCGGTGGTCATCGGAGAAGCCGTTGGATATTTACGCGCTTTGTCGTAAAGTATAGCCAAGATAGCAATGCAGGGGAGGCACACGATCGAAGCGAATCGCATTCATGCAGTGGTGGTTTCCATTGGATCCGCGGGGGACCTGTTTCCCATGCTGGCGATGGCGCTCGCGCTGCGCGACGCCGGCCACAAGGTCAGCTTCCTCGCGCCCGGCCAGTTTCGGGAGCAAGTGGCCCCCACCGGGCTGGCGTTTCATGCGCTGGCGGTCGATGAAGCGGTGCTCGACGATCCCGAACTGTGGGATGCGCGCAAGGGCTTCGGCGTGGTCTGGCGCGCCACCCGCGCCGCCGCGGCGCAGCTGCCGGCCTTCGTCGACACCTTGCCGGCGTCCGAAGCCTGCGTGCTGCTGGTGCACCCTCTGGTGCTGCCCGAAGCGGACCTGTGCCGCGCCGCGCGCCCAGACATCCGCATCGCCTGCGCCTGCCTGGCGCCGTCCAATATGCCTACCGTGCACGACCCGTTGACCATCGGCCCGCTGCGGATCCCGCCGTGGATGCCGTTCGTCGTGCGGCGCTGGCTGTGGCGGCGCGCCGGCGCCAGGGTGATCGACCCGGTGGCGCTGCCCGGCATCAATGACGCGCGGCGCCAGCGCGGGCTGCCCGCGGTGCGCAGCCTGCTGACCTGGATGTACACCGTGCCCGACCTGACCATCGCGCTGTTCCCCGAGTGGTTTGCGCGCACCCAGCCGGACTGGCCGCGCCCGCTGCTGCACGCCGGCTTTCCGCTGTACGACCCGGATCCGGCCAGCGCCATCGACCCCGAGCTGGCGCGCTTTCTCGACGCCGGCCACGCCCCGATCGCCTTCACGCCCGGCACCGGCAACCGCCAGGCGGCGCGGTTCTTCGCCAGCGCGCTGACGGCGGCGCACAAGCTTGGACGGCGCGCGCTGTTCCTGACGCCGCACCGGGACCAGCTGCCGCCCGCGCTGCCGGCCGGCGTGCTGTGGCGCGACTATGTGCCGATGGCCGCGCTGCTGCCGCGCGTGGCCGCGCTGGTGCACCACGGCGGCATCGGCACCACCGCCGAAGCGCTGCGCACGGCGACGCCGCAGCTGGTGGCGCCGTTCGCCCACGACCAGTTCGACAATGCGGCGCGGGTCGCGGCCCTCGGCGTCGGCCAGGTGTTGCCAGGCGCGCGCCTGGACGCGGCGCGCCTCGAGCGCAGCCTGCGCAAATTGCTGTCTTCACCCCATGTCACGGCGCAGTGCGAGGCGGTCGCACTGCGTTTCGGCCAGGGGCCGGCCCTCGGCGCCGCATGCGCCGCGCTGGCCGCTTTGCCCCTGCCGGTGCAATCGGTTCGACCATGATGTTGTTTAGTTGGTACAAATGCGCAAATACTTTTCCTTATGAGCGTTAGCGAACAGAGCGGTATATGGCAGATCGGCAATAGTTGAGTCCATGGTCGACAGCCCTTTTGCATAGACCGACAAGGTTCCTGTCCTGGCGAGGCGTATTTCTCCAGGCGGGTTTGAAATTCAGGCTTTTACCACCCCCATCAAAAATACTTAGAACGGATACCAACCATGAAAATTGCTAAAAACATGCTCAAACTGACCGCTGTAGCCGCCGCCATCCTGGCTAGCCAGGCCAGCTTCGCCGGTGAAAACGACTTCGTCAATCCGGACTGGGCCGACCACGCATGGTACGTCGGCCTGGGCCTGGGCCAGTCGCGCGCTTTCATCGATCAGGACCTTAACCTGGGCGGCCTGGCTCGCCAAGGCACGATCAACGCCTACTCGGAAGACCACAAAGGCGTGGGCGGCAAACTGATCACCGGTAAGCAGCTGAACCGCAATTTCGCGGTCGAGTTTTCGTACTACGACCTGGGCAAGTTCGACTACAACGCATCGACCTCGAACGGCCGCATCCTGAACCGTAATGTCGGCATTCGCGGCGGTTCCCTCGACCTGGTCGCAATGATGCCGCTGTCGCAGCGCTTCTCGGTACTGGGCCGCATCGGTGGTACCTACAGCATGACCAAAGAGCACTACACCGGTAACACCCTGCAGGCGATCGACGGCAACAGCAACCCGCGCTACAAGTCGGGCGGCTACAAGGCCGGCCTGGGCCTCGAGTACAAATTCACCGAAGCGCTGGCAGTGCGCGGCGAGATCGAGCGCTATCGTACCAAGGACGCGTGGACCCGCCGCGCCGACGTCAACCTGGCATCGGTCAGCCTGATCTGGAAAATGGGCCGTCCGGTCGCAGCGCCAGTGGTCTACACCCCGCCGCCGGCACCAGAGCCAATGCCAGCTCCGGCTCCAGTCGTGCAGACCCCGCCGCCACCGCCGCCAGCACCAATGCCAGTGTCGGAAAAAGTCTCGTTCGCTGCTGAAACCCTGTTCGACTTCGACAAGTCGGTCGTCAAGCCAGCCGGCAAGGCAGCGCTGGACGACCTGATGATGAAGCTGCAGGGCATGAACACCGAAGCCATGGTCACCGTCGGCCACACCGATTCGATCGGCACCAACGAGTACAACCAGCGCCTGTCGCTGCGTCGTGCCGAAGCCGTCAAGGCTTACCTGGTGTCGAAAGGCGTCGATGCATCGCGCGTGTTCATCGAAGGCAAGGGCGAGACCCAGCCAGTCGCTGACAACAAGACCGCTGCCGGCCGCGCTCAGAACCGTCGCGTCACCGTCGAAGTCGTCGGTACCCGCAACAAGTAATACTGCGACGTTCCGCTGAAAGCCGCCCGGTGCAAGCCGGGCGGTTTTTTTACGTCCATGCATAAGCTTTTCTTATGCATGGAAACGGTGTGGCAACGAACCGATTTTTAACGCCAGCGGCGGTTTAATCGAACCCTTGCTGACAGGGAGATGACGATGCCGGACACGATGGACGGGCCTTTGGCCGGATTTGTACAGGTGCGCGGCGCGCGCGAGCACAACCTGAAAAATGTCTCGCTCGATATTCCGCGCGATGCGCTGGTGGTGTTTACCGGCGTGTCCGGCTCGGGCAAGTCCTCGCTCGCCTTCGGCACCCTGTACGCCGAGGCGCAGCGGCGCTACCTCGAATCGGTGTCGCCCTACGCGCGCCGCCTGTTCCACCAGATGCCGGTGCCCGAAGTGGACGACATCACCGGCCTGCCGCCGGCCGTCGCCCTGCAGCAGCAGCGCGGCTCGCCCACCACCCGGTCCTCGGTCGGCAGCGTCAGCACCTTGTCCAATTCGCTGCGCATGCTGTATTCGCGCGCCGGCGACTACCCGCGCGGCCAGGAGCTGCTGTACGCCGAATCGTTTTCGCCCAACACGCCGGAAGGCGCCTGCCCGGAATGCCATGGCCTCGGCCGCGTCTATGAAGTGACCGAAGCGTCGATGGTGCCGGACGATACGCTGACCATCCGCGAGCGCGCGGTGGCGGCCTGGCCCACCGCCTGGCACGGCCAGAACCTGCGCGACATCCTCACCACCCTGGGCTACGACGTCGACACGCCGTGGCGCGACCTGCCGAAGAAGGACCGCGACTGGATTCTGTTTACCGACGAGCAGCCGACCGCGCCGGTGTACGCCGGCTTCACGCCGAAGGAAGTGAAGGCCGCGCTGAAGCGCAAGGAAACCCCCAGCTACCAGGGCACCTTCACCGGCGCGCGCAAGTACGTGCTGCAGACCTTCGCCACCACCGAAAGCGCCTCGATGAAAAAGCGCGTGGCGCGCTACATGGTCAGCTCGGAGTGCCCGCAGTGCCGCGGCAAGCGCCTGCGCGGCGAGTCGCTGTCGGTGACCTTTGCCGGCTACGACATCGCCGACATCTCGCGCCTGCCGCTGGAACGGCTGGCGGCGATTCTGCGCCCGCACGCGGAGGGCAGCGCGCGCAAGGACGCGCAGGCCGCCGCCGCGCATCCGGAAAAGGCGATCGTCACCCAGCGCATTGCGCAGGACGTGTGCGCGCGCCTCGGCGTGCTGCTCGACCTGGGCCTGGGCTACCTCGCGCTCGAGCGCAGCACGCCGACCCTGTCGCCGGGCGAACTGCAGCGCCTGCGCCTGGCGACCCAGGTGCGCTCGAACCTGTTCGGCGTGGTCTACGTGCTCGACGAGCCGTCGGCCGGCCTGCACCCGGCCGACACCGAGGCGCTGCTCACCGCGCTGGCCCAGCTCAAGGCGTCCGGCAATTCGCTGTTCGTGGTCGAACACGCGCTCGACGTGATCCGCCACGCCGACTGGATCGTCGACGTCGGCCCGGCCGCCGGCGAGCAGGGCGGCCATGTGCTGTACAGCGGCGCGCCGGACGGCCTGAAGAAGGTCGAAGAATCGCAGACGCGGCGCTTCCTGTTCGCCGCCGACAAGCCGCCGCGGCGCGAACCGCGTGTGCCGGCCGACTGGCTGCGCCTGGAAGGCGTCACCCGCAACAACCTGCACAAGCTGAAGGCGGAATTCCCGCTCGGCGTGCTGACCGGCGTGACCGGCGTGTCCGGCTCGGGCAAATCGAGCCTGGTCAGCCAGGTGCTGGTGGAACTGGTGGCGGCCGGCCTGGGCCACGCGCTGGAAGCGGAGCCGGAGGAGGGCGACGCGCTGGCGCAGGAGGAGGCCCTGCCGCTCGAAGGGCGCATCGTGCACGGCCTGGCCGGGATCAAGCGCCTGGTGCGGGTCGACCAGAAGCCGATCGGGCGCACGCCGCGCTCCAACCTGGCCACCTACACCGGCCTGTTCGACCATGTGCGCAAGCTGTTCGCCGCGACGAAAATGGCCAAGTCGCGCCGCTACGACGCCGGGCGCTTTTCTTTCAACGTGGCCAAGGGCCGCTGCGAGCATTGCGCCGGCGAGGGCTTCGTGATGGTCGAACTGCTGTTCCTGCCCAGCGTGTACGCGCCGTGCCCGACCTGCGGCGGCGCGCGCTACAACGCCAAGACGCTGGAAGTGCGCTACCAGGACAAGAACATCGCCGAGGTTCTGGCGCTGACGGTCGATGCGGCCGCCGAATTCTTCGCCGACGATCCCTCGGTGGCGCGCTCGCTCGAGACCCTGCGCGAAGTCGGCCTGGGCTACCTGCGCCTTGGCCAGCCGGCCACCGAGCTGTCCGGCGGCGAGGCCCAGCGCATCAAGCTGGCCACCGAACTGCAGCGCGCCGCGCGCGGCAACCTGCTGTATATATTGGACGAGCCGACCACCGGCCTGCATCCGGCCGACGTCGAGAAGCTGGTGGTCCAGCTGGACCGCCTGGTCGACGCCGGCAACACCGTCATCGTCGTCGAGCACACGATGCGCGTGATCGCCGCCTGCGACTGGGTGATCGACATCGGACCGGGCGCGGGGGAGCAGGGCGGCACCATCGTCGCCGCCGGGCCGCCGCGCGAAATCATCAAGGCCGCCGCCAGCCGTACGGCCCCCTATTTAACCCGGTATTTTGACCAAAAGTGACTGCTGGAATCGCTCGTGCGCGCCCTCTCATACGTTAAACTAAGGGAATTTTGTTAACAGACCAGGTATTCAACGACGATGATCGATAACACTCAGTTCCGGCGCATCCTGTCCCGCAACGTCGCCATGCCGCTGGGCGTGGGTTTTCTCAGCGCAGTGGTGTTCGTCGCCGTCATCGTTTACCTGATCAGCGTCCTGAACTGGGTTGAGCACTCGCAGCGCGTGATCGGCGACGCCAACCAGGTCAGCAAGCTGTCGTCCGACATGGAAACGGGGATGCGCGGCTACCTGATCAGCGGCGATCCTGCGTTCCTGGCCCCTTACCGGACCGCCAAGCCTCAGATCGAGTCCGAACTGGAGGCACTGGTGGCAGAGGTGTCGGACAATCCGCAGCAGGTTGCGCGCCTGCGCAAGGTGCAGTCGGCCCAGAAGCTGTGGGAGGAGTTCGCCAATGAAGCGATCGAGCTGCGCCGCACCGACGGCGATTACGTCGCGGCGGTCAAAAGCGGCCGCGGCAAGGCGCTGACCGACGAGGTCAGGCGCCAGTTCGCCAGTTTCCTCGAAACGGAAGAGAAGCTGCTGGCAGTGCGCAACGAAGAGGCGAAAAGCACCACGCGCTGGTCGGTCATCATCTTCCTGTTGTTCAAATTCGGCGTGTCCGGCATGCTCGCCTTCTTCGGCCGGCGCGACCTGGTCGGCTTGTCCAAGTCCTACACCAGCGCGATGGAGCAGCAGCGCGCCCATACCGAGCTGCTGGAAAGCCAGTCCTGGCTGCGCACCGGCCAGTCCGAACTGGCCGTGGCCATGACCGGCCACCATGCGATGGCGCCGATGGCCCAGGCCGCGCTCGAGCAGATCACCCGCTACGTCGACGGCCTGGTGGCCGCGATGTACGTGCGCGAAAACGGCGGCGCCATGCGCCGCGTCGCCACCTACGGCTTCTCCGAAGCGTGGGCCGGGCAGAACCAGATCTTCCAGCCGGGCGAGTCGCTGGTCGGCCAGGCCGTGCGCGAGGACCGCATCCTGGCGCTCGACGAGCTGCCGGCCGATTACATCAAGGTGTCGTCCGGCCTTGGCCGTTCGGCGCCGCGCCAGCTCGTGATCGCGCCGTTCCGCAACGAAGGCGAAGTCAACGGCGTCATCGAAATCGGCTTCCTGCACGAGACGTCCTCGCGCGACCTCGAATTCCTGCAGCTGGTGAGCGAGGGCGTCGGCGCCGCGGTCGCGGCGGCGAAATACCGCAATCGCCTGCAGGAGTCGCTGGCCGAGACCCAGCAGCTCAACGAAGAACTGCAGGTCCAGCAGGAAGAGCTGCGCACCGCCAACGAGGAACTCGAAGAGCAGTCGCGCGTGCTGGAGGAGTCGCAGTCGCACCTGGAAAACCAGCAGGCCGAACTCGAACAGACCAACGACCAGCTGGCCGAGCAGGCCCTGAGCCTCGACGCCAAGAACAGCGCACTGAACGCAGCCCAGGACGAATTGCGCCAGCGCGCGCAGGACCTCGAACGCGCCAGCCGCTACAAGTCCGAATTCCTGGCCAATATGTCGCACGAGCTGCGCACGCCGCTCAATAGCTCGCTGATCCTGGCCAAGCTGCTGTCCGATAACGTCAAAGGCAACCTCTCCGAGGAACAGGTCCGCTTCGCCCAGACCATCTACTCGGCCGGCAACGACCTGCTGCACCTGATTAACGACATCCTCGACATCTCCAAGGTCGAAGCGGGCAAGCTGGAACTGGTGCTCGAATCGCTGCCGCTGCGCCGCGTGGTGGAGTCGCTCTCGATGACGTTCGAACCGCTCGCGCACCAGAAGCAGCTGCGTTTCAACGTGCAGGTCGATCCGTCCGTCCCGGCGACCATCTGGACCGACCGCCAGCGCCTCGAACAGGTGCTCAAGAACCTGCTGTCGAACGCCGTCAAATTTACCGAAGCGGGCGCCGTGACCATGACCGTCAGCAGCACCCCGGGCGGCCCGGTGAAGTTTGCGATCGAGGACTCCGGCATCGGTATCTCGCCCGACCAGCAGCAAAAGATTTTCGACGCCTTCCACCAGGCCGACGGCACCACCAGCCGGCGCTTCGGCGGCACCGGCCTTGGCCTGTCGATTTCGCGCGACCTGGCCGCGCTGCTGGGCGGCGAGATCAGCGTCACCAGTTCGCCCGGCAACGGCAGCGTGTTCACCCTGACCATGCCCCGTACCTGCCCGGCCGAAGCGGCGCCCAACGCGCCGGCCGAGCCTTACGTGCAGGCCGCTCCGGCGCCAATTCCGGCGCCCGTCGCCGCGCCCGCTCCTGTTGCGCCTCCGGCCGAAACGGTGGCGTCGTTTGCCGACGATCGTGCGCTCGCCACGTCGGACGACCAGCGTTCCGTGCTGGTGATCGAAGACGATCCGGCGTTTGCCGCCATTTTGTTCGACCTGGCTCACGAAATGCGTTACCGCTGCCTGGTCGGGCTGACGGGGGCCGAAGGCCTGCAACTGGCGACCCAGTTCCTCCCCGACGCGATCCTGCTCGACATGCGCCTGCCGGACCGCTCCGGTTTGTCGGTGCTGCAGCTGCTGAAGGAAAATGCCCAGACGCGCCACATTCCGGTGCACGTGGTGTCGTCGACCGACAACGGCGGCGAGGCGCTGAACCTCGGAGCGATAGGCTACGCCCTTAAGCCGACCACCCGCGGCGACCTGGAACAGGTCTTCCGCAAGCTGGAAGAAAAATTCACCCAGAAGATCAAACGCATCCTGCTGGTCGAGGACGACGAACGCCAGCGCGAAAGCGTGGTCCAGCTGATCGCCGACAGCGATGTCGAAATCGCCGCCGTCGGATCGGGCGAGGAAGCGCTGGCGCTGCTGCGCACCAATGTCTTCGACTGCATGATCATCGACCTGAAGCTGCCGGACATGCAGGGCAAGGAGCTGCTCGAAAAAATGTCGACCGAGGACCTGTGCTCGTTCCCGCCGGTGATCGTCTACACCGGCCGCAACCTGACGCGCGACGAGGAAAACGACCTGCTCAAGTACTCCCGCTCGATCATCATCAAGGGCGCGCGTTCGCCCGAGCGCCTGCTCGACGAAGTCACGCTGTTCCTGCACCAGGTCGAAGCCAAGCTGTCGACCGAGCGCCAGAGCATGCTGAAAACCGTGCGCGGCCGCGACCGTGTGTTCGAGGGCCGCACCATCCTGCTGGTGGACGACGACGTGCGCAACGTGTTCGCGCTGACCTCCGCGCTGGAGCAGCGCGGGGCGAAAGTGGAAGTCGGCCGCAACGGCTTCGAGGCGATCAGCAAGCTCGATGAAGTGCCGGGCATCGACCTGGTCCTGATGGACATCATGATGCCTGGCATGGACGGGATGGAGGCGATGCGCCGCATCCGTGCCGATGGCCGCTACGGACGGCTGCCGATCATCGCCATCACCGCCAAGGCCATGAAGGACGACCAGGAGCAGTGCCTGGCCGCCGGCGCCAACGACTACCTGGCCAAGCCGATCGATTTGAACCGCCTGTATTCGCTGCTGCGGGTCTGGATGCCCAACCTGGAACGTATTTGAAAACTCCGCTGCACGTCACCGACATTGAATTGCGGATGTTGATCGAGGCCGTCTACCTCCAGTACAACTACGACTTCCGCGATTACACCGGCGCTTCGCAAAAGCGCCGGGTGCTGCACGCGTTGCGCGAAATGGGCTGCGACAGCATCTCGGCGCTGCAGGCGCGCGTGATGCACGACGCCGCGGCGTTTTCGCAGCTGCTGCAATACCTGACCATTCCCGTCACCGAGATGTTCCGCGACCCGAGTTTCTATGCCGCGCTGCGCGAACACGTGGTGCCTTTCCTGAAAACCTACCCCTCGCTGAAAATCTGGGTGGCCGGCTGCAGCACCGGGCAGGAAGTCTATTCGATGGCGATCATGCTGCGCGAAGAGGGCCTGCTCGAGCGGGCTATCCTGTACGCGACCGACATCAATCCGGAGTCGCTGGAGATGGCCAAGCGCGGCGTGTTCCCGCTCGAGCAGATGCAGCTCTACACCGAAAATTACCAGGCCGCCGGCGGCAAGCGCGCGTTTTCGGATTACTACACGGCGGCCTACGGCGGCGCCCTGTTCGACAAGTCGCTGGTGGAGAACGTGACATTCGCCGACCACAGCCTGTCGACCGACAGCGTGTTCTCGGAGACCCACCTGATCAGCTGCCGCAACGTCATGATCTACTTTAACAAGCGCCTGCAGAACCGCGTGTTCGGCCTGTTCCACGAGTCGCTGTGCCACCGC
This sequence comes from Massilia sp. P1_C10, assembly GCF_056406475.1. Classification (NCBI taxonomy): domain Bacteria; kingdom Pseudomonadati; phylum Pseudomonadota; class Betaproteobacteria; order Burkholderiales; family Oxalobacteraceae; genus Massilia; species Massilia sp. P1_C10. The sequence continues at coordinate 592,303 of NZ_JBFUAC010000002.1, read as the reverse complement.
GGCTTCCTGGCGCTGGGCAGCAAGGAGAGCATCGAATTCTCCGAATACGCCGGCCAGTTCGAACCGCTGGTCAAGCGCGAGAGGATTTACCGGAAGGCCGGCAAATGACCGCGTTCGCCCCCGAGATCCTGGCGCGCCGCCCCGAGGCGATCATCGTCGCCGGATCGGCCGGCGGCGTCGAAGCCCTGGTCAAACTGCTCGCGGGCCTGCCCGACACGATGCGGGTGCCCTTGATCTGCATGCTGCACATGCCCGCCAACCGCGACAGCCGGCTGGCCGAGCTGTTCGACGAGCGCATGGCGGTGCCGGTGCTGGAAGCTGTCGACAAGCAGGCGATCGCCGATGGCACCGTCTACTTCGCCGCATCGGGTTACCATCTGTCGGTCGAACAGGATCGCAGCTTTTCCCTGAGCTGCGAGCCGCCGGTGCATTTCGCGCGGCCGGCGATCGACGTGCTGATGACATCGGCGGCCGACGTCTACGGCCGCGCGCTGGTCGGCATCCTGCTGACCGGCGCCAACATGGACGGCGCCGACGGCATGGCGGCGATCCATGCGCGCGGCGGGCTGACCGTGGTGCAGGATCCGGCCGAGGCGCAGGTGCCGACCATGCCGCAGGCGGCGATCGACGCCTGCGCCCCCGACCTGGTGCTGCCGCTGGCGGGCATCCATGAATTGTTGCAGTTGATGGTGGAGAGAACATGAAGGATCCGGTCTTGAGCAAGGTACTGATCGTCGACGACCTGGCGGACAACCTGCAGGCGCTCGACGCGCTGATCCGCGACGAAAAGCGCTTGATTTACCACGCGTCGTCCGGCGAACAGGCGCTGCAGCTGCTGCTCGAACACGAGTTCGCGCTGGCGATCCTCGACGTGCAGATGCCGGGCATGGACGGCTTCGAGCTGGCCGAACTGATGCGCGGCACCGAGCGCACCCGCCACATCCCGATCGTGTTTACCAGCGCGGCGGGGCGCGAACTCAATTACGCCTTCAAGGGCTACGAGACCGGCGCCGTCGACTTCCTCTACAAGCCGCTCGACAGCGATGCGGTGCGCAGCAAGGTCAATGTGTTCGTCTCGCTCGACCAGCAGCGCCACGAAGTGCGGCGCCAGGTCGCCGCGCTGGAAGAAAGCCGCAAGGAGCAGCAAGTGCTGCTCGAGCAGCTGCGCGAGACCCAGGGCGAGCTGCAACGCTCGCTGCGCATGCGCGACGACTTCATGTCGCTGGTGGCGCACGAACTGCGCACCCCGCTCAACACCCTGTTCCTGGAAAGCCAGATGCGCATGCTGCAGCTCCAGCGCGGCAACGTCGAGGCGCTCGGCCCGGACCGGCTGCCGGCGATGATCGCGCGCGACCAGCGCCAGATTCAGTCGATGATCCGCCTGATCGACGACATGCTCGACGTCTCGCGCATCCGCAGCGGCAGCCTGTCGATCCGGCCGACCGATTTCGAGCTGGTGGCGCTGTTGAAGCGGGTGGTGGCCGACCTGTCGCTGCAGGCTTCCGGCTACGGCGCCAGCATCAAGCTGCATCCGCACGGTCCGGTCGAAGGGCGCTGGGACGAGTTCCGCATCGAGCAGGTGGTGATCAATCTGCTGACCAACGCGCTACGCTACGGGAACGGCAAGCCGGTCGACATCGTGGTCGAGGCCGACGCGCAGGAAGTGCGGATCGACGTCATCGATTCGGGCATGGGCATCTCCGAAGAGGACCAGCGCCGCATCTTCGAGCCGTTCGAGCGCGGCACCGGCAGCGGCGAAGTCAAGGGGCTCGGCCTCGGCTTGGCGATTTCGCGCCAGCTGGCCGCGGCCCACGGCGGGCGCCTGTTCGTGACCAGCGACGGGCAGACCGGGTCGATTTTCAGCCTGGTGCTGCCGCTGTTCGCCAGTCCGGACGTGAGCGCCAACGCGGCCGCCGCGGCCGAAGCCGCAAGCTATCGTCCTGCTCAATAAATACTATTTCTACTATCAATCCATTAGTTCTATACTAGACAACCTGATTCACTCAACAACGCAAGGAAACTAAACAATGAAAACTGTCGGCGATAAATTGGACGCATTCAGCGTCACGGCTGCCAAGCCAGGTTTTAACCAGCACGAAGAAAATGGCGTCTCGGCGTTCGAGCAAATCACCGAATCGTCGTTCCCGGGCAAGTGGAAAGTCATCTACTTCTACCCGAAAGACTTCACCTTCGTCTGCCCGACCGAAATCGTTGAATTCGGCAAGATCGCCGACGACCTGGCAGACCGCGATGCGGTGCTGATGGGCGGCTCGACCGATAACGAGTTCTCGAAGCTGGCATGGCGCCGCGAACACAAGGACCTGGACAAGCTGAACCACTTCTCGTTCGGCGACTCGAAGGGCGCCCTGGTCGACATGCTCGGCGTGCGCGACAAGCAGGCCGGCGTCGCACTGCGCGCGACCTTCATCGTCGATCCGGAAAACACCATACAGCACGTGTCGGTGAACAATCTGAACGTCGGCCGTAACCCGCAGGAAATCCTGCGCATCCTCGACGGCCTGCAAACGGACGAACTGTGCCCTTGCAACCGCGCCCTGGGCGGCAACACGCTGTAATCAGCCTCATCCAACCCGCTTCGGCGGGTTTTAAAAACCCGACACGATAGGATTTAACAATGGACTTCTTGAATTCGATTAAGGAATTGATTCCCGACTATGCGAAGGATATTCGCCTGAACATCGACGGCACCATCGCGCGTTCCAGCCTGCAAGGCAATGACGCGGTCGGCGTGGCCCTGGCGGCTGCGTTTGCGTGCAAGAGCCGCAAGATCATCGACATCATCGTCGCCAGTGGCGCGCTGTCGGAGGAAGAGAAGAATGCGTGCCTGACGGCATCGGCCCTGATGGGCATGAACAACGTGTGGTATCCGTATGTCGAGATGACGGAGGACGCAGACCTGAAGACTCAGCCGGCCCAGTTACGGATGAATGCCTATGCGACCAATGGCGGCATCGACAAGCGGCGCTTCGAGATGTTCGCGCTGTCGGCGTCCATCATCGGCAAGTGCCAGTTCTGCATCAAGTCGCATTTCGATTTGCTCAAGCATGAAGGGATGTCCTCGCAGCAACTACGCGACGTCGGCCGGATTGCGGCGGTCGTGAATGCGGCTTCGCAGGTCATCGCGGCGTCGAACTGATTAGTGCAGGAAGATCGCGGCGCCGCGCAGCAGGTCGGTGGTGCAGACCAAGTAAGCCGAAGCGCCGGCCAGTGCCATTTGGATTCCGGTCCAGGTCATTGGGAGTTTGCTCATCATGGTAGTGCCCCTTAAAAATTTGTTGGTGTGTTTGTATGACTCCATCTTATCGACGGTAGTGACATAAAGCATCGGCAAAGGGACTGTCGTCTTGTAGGACATTGCCGTAAGACCTTGTATGACACGCAACGACAGGGCAGGGGCGCGCCTCCTACGCAGGACGTAGGCTGCGTCCTATGGCAAGCGCCAATCGTGCGCCATACAGTTGGTTCCATGACAAAACATGACCCCCAACTGATGCATAAAGGCATGCGCGCCGTGCGCCGCAACGCCATTGCCAAGCTGCTGCGCGGCGTCTTCGGAGTCGAGCGCCTGCGCGCCGGCCAGCAGGACGTCATCGACAGCGTCCTCGACCGTAAAGACACCCTGGCGATCATGCCCACCGGCAGCGGCAAATCGCTGTGCTACCAGATCCCCGCCAAGATCCTCAGCGGCGCCACCATCGTGGTGTCGCCGCTGATCTCGCTGATGAAGGACCAGCTCGAAAAGCTGCAGGAGCTGGGCATCCACGCCACCCAGGTCAACAGCAGCTTGTCCGCCGACGAGGAGCGCGCCGCGCTGGAAGGCATTCGCAATCGCAGCCACGAGATCGTGTTCTGCACGCCCGAGCGGCTGGCGCAGCCGGAATTCCTGTCGGTCTTCAAGGAGCTCGACATCGCGCTGGTGGTGATCGACGAGGCGCACTGCATCTCGCAATGGGGCCACGACTTCCGCCCGGCCTACCTGGAGATGGCGGCGTCGATCGACGCCTTGGGCAAGCCGCCGGTGCTGGCGCTGACCGCCACCGCCACCGACGACGTGATCGAGGACATCGGCAAGCAGCTTGGCCGGCGCCTGAACACCATCAACACCGGCATTTACCGCCCGAACCTGCATTACAGCGTGGTGCAGGTGGTGAACGCGCGCGAGAAGATCGGGGCGGCGCTGCGCATCGTGCGCGACTCGAACGGCTTCGGCATCGTCTACGCCGCCACCGTCAAGGCGGCCGAGGAGATGCTCGAGGCGCTGACCGAGGCGGGCGAGAGCGCCACCATCTATCACGGCAAGCTGTCGGCGCGCGAACGCAAGGAAAACCAGGACCTGTTCATGGAAGGCCAGCGCCGCATCATGGTGGCGACCAATGCCTTCGGCATGGGCATCGACAAGGCCGACACGCGCTTTGTGATCCACCTGCAGGTGCCGGCCAACCTCGAGGCCTATTACCAGGAATCGGGCCGGGCGGGGCGCGACGGCCAGGACGCCTGGTGCACGCTACTGTTCCTGCAGGACGACAAGCGCGTGCAGCAGTTCTTCCTGGTGAAGCACTATCCGACCGCGCCCGAGCTGATGGGCGTTCATCAGGCAGTGACCGAATTGCTCGGCAGCGGGCCGGTGAACTTCGAGCGCATCGACGAGGCGATCGACGAGCTGGCCGCCAGCAAGCTCAAAATCTGCCTGAAGCTGCTCAAGGACGGCTGCCTGCTGCGCCAGAACCGTTCGCTGCAGTTCGTTCTTGGCAAGGCCGAGCCGACCCTGGCGCTGTTCGAGGAGCTGGCGCAGTTCTACGCGCAGAAGCAGGAACGCGACCGCGAAGCGCTCGAGCAGATGGTGTCGTACGCGGTCAGCGGTTTTTGCCGCTGGAAGGTGATGCTCGATTACTTCGGCGACCAGGTGCCCGGCTTCGAGAAGTGCTGCCGCTGCGACAACTGCCTCAAGCCGCCCGTCCCGATGGAGATCGACGAGATCCGCGACGACGAATTCGCGCCCGCAGTTGCCGAAGCCGAGGCGCCCTTGTTCGAAGTCGGCGCAAAGGTCACGGTGGCGAAGCACGGCGAAGGCATCGTGCAGAGCGTCGCCGGCGACCAGGTCACGATAGAATTCCCCGACCAGAGCAGCCGGACCTTCATGGCCGATTTCGTCGAGCCGGCGTGACTCTCGAACGTTGGCGTCACAAAATGGGGTCAGGTCCGCCGGACCTGACCCCAGGGTTGACGCCGACTCCATTTTGACCAGGAGGGCATGAATGGCCGACATGGTAGTGGTGCGCAAGGAAGGCCTGTACTGCGTTCCGGGACAGTTCTACATCGATCCGTGGCGCCCGGTTGACCGGGCGGTGATCACGCACGCCCACGGCGACCACGCGCGCATGGGGCACGGCCACTATCTGTCGGCCGCCAGCGGCGTCGGCATCCTCAAGTCGCGCCTGGGACAGGACATTCACATCGACGGCCTCGAATACGGCGCGCGCATCGAGCATAACGGGGTGACCATCTCGCTGCACCCGGCCGGCCATGTGCTCGGCTCTGCGCAGGTGCGCATGGAGCACAAGGGCGAAGTGTGGGTGGCCTCGGGCGACTACAAGGTGGAGCCGGACCGCACCTGCGTGCCGTTCGAGCCGGTCAGGTGCGACACCTTCATCACCGAATCGACCTTCGGCCTGCCGATCTACCGCTGGGACCCCGAGCAGTCGATCTTCGACGACATCAACGCCTGGTGGCGCAAGAACGCCGCCGAGGGCCGCTGCAGCGTGATATTCGCCTACTCGTTCGGCAAGGCCCAGCGCATCCTGTCCGGCCTCGATCCGTCGATCGGGCCCATCGTCTGCCACGGCGCGGCCGAACCGCTGAACCGCGTGTACCGCGAAGGCGGGGTGGCCTTGCCGCCCACCGTGATGGTCACCGACGTCGAGAAGGCCGCGCTGAAATCGGCGATCGTCATCGCGCCGCCGTCGGCCGCCGGCTCGCCGTGGATGAAGCGCTTCGGCGACTACAGCGACGCCTTCGCCAGCGGCTGGATGCAGCTGCGCGGCGCGCGGCGGCGCCGCGGCGTCGACCGCGGCTTCGTGCTGTCCGACCACGCCGACTGGCCCGGCCTGATGACCGCGATCCGCGCCACCGAGGCGCCGCGCGTGATCGTTACCCACGGCTCGATCCCCGTGATGGTGAAGTGGCTGCGCCAGGTCGGACTCGACGCCTCCGGTTTCGATACCGAGTACGGCGACGATGAAGCGGACGAAAAGGCGCCGGTGGAGACCACGAATGCGTGAATTCTCCCGCCTGTTCGCCGAGCTTGACGAGACCACCGCCACCAACCGCAAGCTCGAGGCGCTGCAAAACTATTTTTCCAGCGCGGCGCCGGAGAACGCCGCGTGGGCGGTCTATTTTCTTGCCGGCGGCAAGCCGCGCCAGGCGGTGCCGACCAAGCTGCTGCGCCAGTACGCGATCGAATACGCCCAGCTGGACGACTGGCTGTTCGAGGAGTGCTACCAGGCGGTCGGCGACCTGGCCGAGACCATCGCCCACATCCTGCCGCCGCCGGAGCGCCAGAGCGACATCGGGCTGGCCGAGTGGATGCAGGAGCGCATCGGCCCATTGCGCGGCGCCGATCCCGCGACCATCCGCGAGGCGCTGTTCGGCTTCTGGAATGAGCTCGACACGCGCGAGCGCTTCCTGCTGACGAAGCTGATCGGCGGCGGCTTCCGGGTCGGCGTCTCGAAACTGCTGGTCACGCGCGCGCTGGCGAGCATCGCCGCCGTCGACAGCAAACTGATTGCGCAGCGCCTGATGGGCTGGACCGACGGCAGCGTGAGGCCCACGGCGCAAGGCTTCCTTCAACTGATCGCCGAGCAGTCCGACGACGAGCACAAGCTGCGCGGAGGCCAGCCATACCCGTTCTTCCTCGCGCACCAATTGCAGGGCGAGCCTTCCGCGCTGGGCGACTTGAACGGCTGGCAGGTGGAGTGGAAGTACGACGGCATCCGCGCCCAGCTGGTCCGGCGCGGCGGCCAGAACTACCTGTGGTCGCGCGGTGAGGACCTGATCACCGAGCGCTTCCCGGAACTGGCCGCATTGCGGCTGCCCGAAGGCACGGTGGTCGACGGCGAGGTGCTGATCTGGGATAACGGCCCGGCGCCGTTCGCCGACCTGCAAAAGCGCATCGGCCGCAAGACCCTGAGCGCGAAACTGCTGGCCGAACTGCCGGCGGTGCTGGTCGCCTACGATTTGCTGGAAGAGGATGGCGTCGACTTGCGCACGGTGCCGCAGCATGAGCGCCGCACCCTGCTCGAAGCATTGGTGGAATCCAGCGCGCAGGAGCAGCTGAAGCTGTCGCCGCTGGTGCAGGCGGAGAGCTGGGACCAGCTGGCCGAGATCCGCACCGAGTCGCGCGCGCGGGGCGTCGAGGGCATGATGGTCAAGGCGAAGAGCGCGGAGTACGGCGTCGGCCGCACCAAGAACGTCGGCACCTGGTGGAAGTGGAAGATCGACCCGTACAGCATCGACGCGGTGCTGATCTACGCGCAGGCGGGCCACGGCCGCCGCGCCTCGCTCTACACCGACTACACCTTCGCGGTGTGGGATTCCGACGAAGACGGCGAGCGCAAGCTGGTGCCTTTCGCCAAGGCCTACTCGGGCCTGACCGACGCCGAGATCGCGGTGGTGGACAACGCCATCCGCAAGACCACGGTGGAAAAGTTCGGACCGGTGCGCAGCGTGCGTCCGACGATGGTGTTCGAGATCGGTTTCGAGGGCATCGCGCTGTCGTCGCGCCACAAGGCCGGCATCGCGGTGCGCTTCCCACGTATCCTGCGCAAGCGCGACGACAAGACCATCGACGACGCCGATTCGCTCGACACCCTGAAAGGCCTGCTGGCCACGGCGCAGGCATGAGCAAGAGCCAGGCGGCGCAGGCCGTGGATACCTGGTTCGCCGCGCGCGGCTGGAAGGTGTTCCCGTTCCAGCGCGCGGTGTGGCGCGCGGCGGTGGCCGGCGAATCCGGTTTGCTGCACGCGAACACCGGCTCGGGCAAGACCTACGCCGTGTGGTTCGCCGCGCTGCTGCGCGGGATGGCCGCGAAGGGCCGCAAGAAGAGCGGCCTGCGGGTGCTGTGGATCACGCCGATGCGCGCGCTGGCGGCCGACACCCAGCGCGCGCTGGAAGAATCCGCGGCGCAGTTGTCGCCCGGCTGGACCATCGGTTCGCGCACCGGCGACACCAGTTCGGCCGAACGCGCGCGCCAGTCGCGCAAGCTGCCGACCGCTTTGATCACCACGCCGGAAAGCCTGTCGCTGCTGCTGTCCCACGCCGCGGCGAAGGAGCAGTTCGCGAACCTGGACATGATCATCATCGACGAGTGGCACGAGCTGATGGGCAGCAAGCGCGGCGTGCAGGTGCAGCTGGCGCTGGCTCGCCTGCGCCACTGGAACCCGGAACTGGTGGTGTGGGCGCTGTCGGCCACGATGGGCAACCTGGACCAGGCGCGCGCGGTGCTGCTGGGAGAAGGGCAGGGCGTGCTGGTCGAAGGCGACCTGAAAAAGCAGATCGTGGTCGACGCGCTGGTGCCGGCCAACGTCTCCCGCTTCCCGTGGGGCGGCCACCTCGGCATCCAGATGCTGCAGCCGGTGATCGACGAGATCGAGCACTTCAACGCGACGCTGGTCTTCACCAACACGCGCTCGCAGTCGGAGCTGTGGTACCAGAACATCCTCGAGGCGCGTCCCGACTGGGCCGGCCTGATCGCGCTGCACCACGGCTCGCTCGACCGCGAGGTGCGCGACTGGGTCGAGCTGGGGCTGAAGAAGGGCGAGCTGAAAGCGGTGATCTGCACCGCCAGCCTGGATCTCGGCGTCGATTTCCTGCCGGTCGAACGGGTGCTGCAGATCGGCAGCGCCAAGGGAATCGCGCGCCTGCTGCAGCGGGCAGGGCGCAGCGGCCACGCGCCCGGGCGGATCTCGCGTGTGACGCTGGTACCGACCAACAGCCTCGAACTGCTGGAGGCGGCGGGCGCCAAGGAGGCCGTCGCCTCGCGCCGCATCGAAGCGCGCCTGGTGCCCAACAAGCCGTTCGACGTGCTGGTGCAGCACCTGGTGACAGTGGCGCTGGGCGGCGGCTTTCGCTCGGAGGAGCTGCTGGCCGAGGTGCGCACCGCCTGGTCCTACCGCCACATCAGCGATGAGGAGTGGCAGTGGGCGCTCGATTTCGTCGCGCGCGGCGGCCAGAGCCTGACCGTGTATCCCGAATACCGCCGCGTGCTGCCCGACGAGGAGGGCGTCTACCGCGTGCCCGATGCGGCTGTCGCGCGCCGGCACCGCATGGGCATCGGCACCATCATGTCCGATTCGAGCGTGCAGGTGAAGTACATGAGCGGAGGGCGCATCGGCAGCGTCGAGGAGTCCTTCGTCGGGCGCCTGAAGGCCGGGGACCATTTCCTGTTCGGCGGCAGGATTCTCGAATTCGTCCGGCTGCACGAGATGACGGCATTCGTCAAGCGCGCCACCGGCAAGCGCGGCGCGGTGTCGCGCTGGATGGGCGCCAAGATGCCGCTGTCGTCCGAGCTGGCGCACGCGGCCCTCGAACAGTTGCGGCTTGCGGCGGCGGGCCAGTTCATCGGCCCGGAGATGGAGGCGCTGCGCCCGCTGATCGAGATCCAGCAGCGCTGGTCGGCGCTGCCCACCATCGACACGCTGGTGATCGAGGCGATGAAAAGCCGCGAGGGCCATCACCTGTTCATGTATCCGTTCGCGGGACGCTCGGTGCACATGGGCCTGGCCTCGCTGCTGGCGTACCGGGTCGGCCGCATGCTGCCGATCACCTTCTCGATCGCGATCAACGACTACGGCTTCGAGCTGCTGTCGGCCGAGCCGGTCGACTGGAAGGCGCTGTTCGCCGGCGCCACCGGCGCGCAGGTCGGGCTGCTGTCGACCGGGCGTCTGCTGGAGGACGTGCTGGAGAGCCTGAACGCCACCCAGCTGTCGCAGCAGCGCTTCCGCGAAGTGGCGCGCATCGCCGGGCTGGTGTTCCAGGGCTATCCGGGCCAGCCGAAAAGCGCGCGCCAGCTGCAGGCTTCGTCCTCGCTGTTCTTCGAGGTGTTCCGCAAGCACGACTCCGGCAACCTGCTGCTGACGCAGGCGCAGCGCGAAGTGATGGAGCAGGAGCTGGAGCTGACGCGCCTGCGCGACACGCTCGACGAGCTGCATGCGCGCGCCATCGCCTACCGCGAGGTCAAGCGCGGCACGCCCTTCGGCTTCGCGCTGATGGTCGAGCGCTTCCGCGAAAAGGTCACCACCGAGAAGCTGTCGGACCGCGTGGCGCGCATGGTGCGCGAGCTCGAAAAGGCGGCGCAGCCGTGAGCGCGCGGGAGGCGATCGTGGCCGGCGAGACGGTGCTGCTGCTGGCGCAAAAGGCGCTTTACTGGCCGCGCGAGAAGATGCTGGTGATCGCCGACATCCACTTCGGCAAGGCCGCCTCGTTCCGCGCCCAGGGCGTGCCGGTGCCGCGCGGGACCACCACCCAGAACCTGGCCGAACTCGATGCGCTGATGATGGAACACGAGGTCGCGCACATCATGTTCCTCGGCGACTTCCTGCACGCGCGCGCCGCGCACGCCATCGCCACCGTGGCCGCAATGCTGGCCTGGCGCCTGCGCCATCCCGCGCTGAAGCTGACCCTCGTGCGCGGCAATCACGACCGCCACGCCGGCGATCCGGCGGCCTCGCTGGCGATCGACATGGTCGACGAGCCGCACGTCATCGGGCCGTTCGGATTCTGCCACCACCCCGACATCGCCACCGACGCGTACGCGTTGGCCGGCCACATTCACCCGAGCTACCTGCTGGCGACGCGCTTCGACGCGCTGCGCCTGCCGTGCTTCGTGGTTGGCCCGAAGCGCATGATCCTGCCGTCGTTTGGCGCCTTCACCGGCGGATACCTCATCACGCCCGAGGTGGGCGACGCTATTTACGTTACTTCGGGCGAAGCGGTGCACTTTGTACGGTAGCGCACGGACGTACAGACGAGCTGAAGGGTACCTTAAGGGTACTCGCTGTAAATACGCAGCCAACTGCTAAGGAGAATATTATCAAAACATCAAATAAACTCATCGCCGGACTGGTCTCAGTGCTGCCACTGTTTTCCATGACTTTCGCCGCAGCGCCTGCCCAGGCCCAGCAATACAACACCGCCGAACGCGGCTACGCGCCTGTGATCCGCGGTTTTAACGTCGACGAAGTACGCCGCCTGGCTCCAGGCGTCGAGCTGAACTTCGACGTCTACGGCACCCCTGGTGGCCGTGTCTACCTGCAGATCGCCGGCGCCGCCCGCGGCCTGCAGCTGACCGAAACCGCGCCGGGCCAATATGAAGGCACCTACACGATCGGCACCCGCGACCGTATCGCCGCCAACAGCGCGGTGACCGCGAACATGCGCGTCGGCAATCAAGTGACCACTGGCGTGCTGAGCGAATCGCTGCTGCGCGGCGTTGGCCGTCACAACGCACCGCGCCGCGGCGACCTGGCCGACATGCCGCGCGTCGAGCGTTTCGAAGTGGCGCCGGAAACCGACCTGCGTCCGGGCAACGAGCTGAACTTCCGCCTGCACGGCACCCCTGGCGCCAAGGTGGAAATGGCGATCTCGGGCACCCGCGGCGTGTTCTTCATGCCTGAAGTGCGTCCGGGGGACTATGAAGGCTCGTACGTGATTCGTCGCGGCGATCGCCTGACGCCGACCACGCCGGTTACCGCCACCATGCGCCTGAACGACCGCGTCGCGACGGCGACGCTGCGTACCCCGCTGGTCGTGGCGGGCGCCGTGCCGCTGACCTCCGACGCCCGCGTGGTGCGCTATTGCACCAACTGCGCGACCGTGGAAGCGATCAACGTGATCGAAGTGAACGGTGAAGGCAACTACATCGGCACCCTGGGCGGCGCGGTTGTCGGCGGCCTGCTGGGCAGCCAGGTGGGCGGCGGCAGCGGCAAGACCGCGGCCGAAGTGGCCGGTGCACTGGGCGGCGCGTATGCCGGCCGTAACTACGACCGCAACAACGCTCGCCAGACCCGTCACTTCGAGGTCGTGATCCGCTTCGCCAACGGCGGCACCCAGACCGTGCAGTATGCCAACGATCCTGGCCTGCGCGTCGGCGAAAAAGTGAAAGTCAACGACGGCGTGCTGACCCGCGACAACTAATCGTCGCAGCCGTCCTCGAAAAGCCGGTCCCGCAAGGGGCCGGCTTTTTTCATTACAATGGAGATCGCTCATATTAAGAGGGATCCATGCGCAGCCTTTCATTCAAGCAGGTCGACGTCTTCACCAGTGTCCGCTTCATGGGCAACCCGGTTGCGGTGGTGCTGGAGGCCGACGGCCTGAGCAGCGGCCAGATGCAGCAGATCGCCAACTGGACCAACCTGTCCGAGACTACCTTCGTGCTGCCCGCCACCGATGCCGGCGCCGACTACCGCCTGCGCATCTTCACGCCCAACGCCGAACTGCCGTTTGCCGGCCATCCGACGATCGGCACCGCGCATGCGCTGATCGAGGCCGGCGCCGTGCAGCCGAAGGACGGCGTGCTGGTGCAGCAATGCGCCGCGGGACTGGTTCGGCTGAAGGTGTCGGAGCAGGCGGGCGGCGAACGCTGGGTCGCGTTCGACCTGCCGCCGGCAGTGCTGACGCCTTTGTCGGCCGATCGCATCGGGGAACTCGAGACGATACTGGGCGCCTCGCTGGAGCGCGAACCGCCGCCGAAGATCGTCGACGTCGGCCCGCGCTGGCTGGTCGTGCAGCTCGAGTCGGCCGAAGCGGTGCTGGCGCTGCGGCCCGACATCGCGCGCATGAAGGAGCATGACAAGCGGATCGGCATCACCGGCATCGTGGCGTTCGGCGAATACCCGGATGGCCATTCGGCCCGCATCGAAGTGCGCGCCTTCGTGCCGGCGCACGGCATCGACGAAGACCCGGTGTGCGGCAGCGGCAATGGCGCGGTCGGCGCCTTTATCCGCGACAGCGGCCAGGTGCACCATTTCGGTACCGAATTCATCGCGGCCGAGGGCGTGGTGGTGGGCCGGGCCGGTGTGGTGCGGCTGTCGGTGACGCCCGACCGCATCCAGGTCGCCGGCAAAGCAGTCACCTGCATCGACGGCAGCTTGAGGGTCTGACCTTGATTGTCGTACCTGCCTTCGAAGGTGCGACAAGCTGAATAAAAAACCCGCCTTCGCGGCGGGCAAAAGGGGATCGTTGGAGCGGTCAGGCCGTGGTGGCCAGCACCTGGTCGTCGCCCGGCGGCTCGGCTTCGGCCTTGAGCTTGGCGGCGGTGGCCTGCTTGGTGCGCGAGCGCGATGGCGGCAGCCGGCGCAGTGTCTTGAGCGCCTCGGCGTCCTTGATGCCGATGGTGCGCTGGTCCACCGTGATCAGGCCGATTTCATTGAACGCCGACAGCGTGCGGCTGACCGTCTCGAGCGTCAGCCCGAGATAGCTGCCGATCTCGTGGCGCGTCATGCGCAGGTTGAACAGTTTGCTGGAATAGCCCATCGCGGCGAAGCGGTCGGCCAGCGACACCAGGAAGCGCGCCACCCGCGCCTCGGCCGACAGGGCGCCGAGCATGCCGATCATGGCCTGCTCGCGCACCAGCTCGCGGCTCATCACGCCGTACATGACGTTTTCCAGTTCCTGGTGCACGCGCCCGAGCGCGGTCAGCTTCTTGAATGGCAGCAGGATCAGGTCGCAGTCCGACAGCGCCACCGCTTCCGATGCGTAGTGGCGCGTGTGGATGCCGTCCACGCCGAGCATGTCGCCCTTCATCGGGAAGCTCAGCACCTGCTCGTTGCCGAATTCGTCGATCAGCACCGTCTTGAGGAAACCGGAGTTGACGATGTACAGGGTGTCGAAGGACTGGCCGATGGTGTGCACGCGCTGGCCGGTCTTGAACTGGACGTGCTGGAACAGCAATTCTTCGGTGTTGACCGAGACCGCGGCGGTGATATGGAGCAGGTCGCAGACTTCTTTCAGGTTCGACCACAGGCGTCCCTGGCGCTGGCGGCCGGCTTCCATCGGCGACGAGTGCATGGTCGACGAGGAAGGGGAACGTGGTTCTGACGTTTGCGTGGACATTATTCTCATCTCCATGTGAAGGAACTTTTAGTTTCAGGCTGCAGGCGATCACGAGTGGGAACATCGATCGGGAACTGCAGGGACCGGTGCTTCAACAGTGATGGAACAGTGCGCTGGGCCAAACTCACGTAAATGAAAATTACCGCGAGCAAGTCGGATCGCTGAATTCAGTATGCCAACACGAGTCCGGCATGGATATCAGCGAACCCTGAATCTGACGGTAGGAAGCGGCGCGAAAGTGTAGGACTACTCTTACGTCGACGACCTCGCGCCAGAGTGAAACCCGCAGCTCGCGCGAAACTGCAAATAAAGTGATAGGGAAATACCAGGTACCCTGGGTGCGACACGAATGGCACAAAACCGTGGCGCCGTTGTCTAATTCTTTTCGCCGTTTCAGGTCTTGAAAGGCGACAGCAGGCGGTGCGCGACGGCGTACTGCACCATCTCCGACAGGGAGGTCATCCCCATCTTCTGCATGATCCGCGTCTTGTGGGTACTAACGGTTTTCACCGACAGGTGCAGGCTGTTGGCGATCTCGGTGATCGACTTGCCGCCCACCAGCAGCGAAAACACCTCGAACTCGCGGTCCGACAGTTGCTTGTGCAGCAATTGCTCGTTCGGCGTCATGATGTTCAACGCCAGTTGCTCGGCCACCTCGGTGCTGATGTAGGGCCGCCCCGACGCCACCTTGCGGATCGCGCCCACCAGCTGGGTGCCCGCGCTTTCCTTGGTCAGGTAGCCCTGGGCGCCGGCGCGGATCGCGCGCACCGCGTACTGCTCTTCCTCGTGCATGGTCAGGATCAGGATCGCCAGCTTCGGCGCCTCGTTCTTGATCTGGCGGATCAGGTCGACCCCGCTGCGGCCCGGCATCGACAGGTCCAGCAGCAGCAGGTCGAAGCCGCCCTGGCGCACGTGTGCGAGCACTTCGAAGCCGTTGATGGCTTCTCCGACGATATCGATGTCGGCGGCGCCGTCGAGGATGCGCTTGAGTCCTTCGCGCATGATCGTGTGGTCGTCAGCGATGACAATGCGGATCATAAGGTCGCCATATAAATAAGAGGGTTGCAAACCGGCCTGGCGTACACCTAAGCGTACGTCCATCTTGCGCCAGGGCGCAATACAGGAAGTGATAGGTTGACGAAGCCGCCCTGCTGGACTAGCTGCCCGGTTCCTTGATGAGGCGGTGCACCAGCACCGGCTTCTGGGTGTGCGACAGCACCTTGTTGGTGACGCTGCCAAGCAACAACTGGCCCCAGCCGCTGCGCCCGTGCGAGCCCATGAAGATCAAGTCGCAGCCGCGCTCCTCGGCCACCTCGACGATCTTCAGCGCGGCCGAGTCGGCGAACGCGGTCATCGCGCTGTGCACCAGCCCGCATTTCTGCGCCTCCGCCTCGATCGGCGCGGTGTGCTCGGCCCCGGTGCGCTCCATGGTCTCGACGTACTCCTCCTCGATCGGGTAGGAGGGCGGGATGATTTCCACGTACACCGGATACTGGTACTCGGGCGCGACGAACAGCACCAGGACCTCGGCGCCCATCTGCTGGGCGAACTTGACCCCGGCGCAGGCGGTCTGCTTCGACACGGCCGAGCCATCGGTCGTGATCAGAATTTTCCGGTACATGGTGAGCTCCTCCGACAAGACATGTCATTTTGTATTGTAGTTTGGCTTTCGCCTATTGTAAGAACGCACACGATTGATCTTGCTCAACCATTAATGCCGCGCGGCCGGTCGCGGCCTCATGCGGTTCGCCTGCGCGTCGAAATACAACACTTCCTGGCCCCAAAGTGTTGCTATCGCGCGATTTGATTGGCATCGGAATAAGTTTCCCACTTGAAATCAATCAAGCCTTGCGACAGGAGATTTACCAACGGCAACTACGCTGCTAAACTCGGGGGAACGCGGCTAAAGGTCGCATCCGCTTTGCCCGAACCCCGCACAGCCCCACCCCGACACCGCAATGATTCATTGCAAAATTAGCAAATTATGGAGAAGCAGGTATGAGCAACGCCGCTGATGATTTCGACGCACTATTCGACGAGGTGTCCGCCCAGCGCGACGTCGCGCCGGTGGCGCAGCCTGCCGTCGCCGCGGCCGCCGCCGAAGACGACCTCGAGGCATTGTTCGACCAGGTAGCGTCCGCGCAGCCGGTCGCGCCTGCCGCGCCGATGGTTGCCGAGGCAGCGCCGGCCGATACCGCCGCGTCGGCCGACGGCTCCGCCAATCCGATGTTCGAACGCCTCGGCGGCATCGTGCGCCTGCTGCACGACTCGCTGCGCGAACTGGGTTACGACAAGGCCCTGACCGAAGCGTCGTCGCAGATCGTCGACGCCCAGGACCGTCTCGAATACGTCGCCACCCTGACCGAACAGGCCGCCAACAAGGTGCTCAACACCCTCGACGACGGCATGCCGGCCCAGGACGTGCTGTCCAAGCAGGCCAGGGAAATGGAAACGCGCTGGACCGAGCTGTTCGACGGCAAGCTGTCGATCGACCAGTTCAAGGCCCTGGCCGGCGATTCGCGCGAGTTCGCCAGGAAGGTGACCGCCGCGACCGACGCCGAAAAGGCCCGCCTGCTCGACATCATGATGGCCCAGGACTTCCAGGACATCACCGGCCAGCTGATCAAGAAAGTGGTCGCGATCACCAAGACGGTCGAGCAGGATCTCGCCCAGCTGCTGCGCGATAACGCGCCGCCGGCGGTGCGCGAAAAGCTGGCGGCCGCCAAGCCGGCCCTGATGTCCGGCCCGTCGGTGCCGTCGGTGGCGCTGGACCAGGATAATGTCGACGACCTTCTTGCCGATCTGGGGTTCTGATGGACGATATGCTCAAGGATTTCGTCGTCGAGGCGATGGATCTGGCGGTCAACGTGGAAGAGCACCTGCTGCGGCTCGAGCGCGATCCTGACAACAAGGAAACGCTCAACGCGGTGTTCCGCTCGTTCCACACGATCAAAGGCGGCGCCGGCTTCATGAACCTGACGGCGATGGTGGCGGCATGCCACCTGACCGAAAACCTGTTCGACGCGCTGCGCAATGGCGCCGCGCCGGTCACCCCGCTGGCGATCGAGGCCGCGCTGCAGGCGTCGGGCTTCGTCGCCGACCAGCTGACCGACCTGAATAACGGCGCCGCGCCGGAGCAGCTGGCGTCGATGCCGGACTCGCTCGAACGCATCCTGGTCGACGCCATCGAAGGCAAAGTCAACGTGCCGGCCAAGGCCGCCGCGCCGGCGCCCGCCGCCGCACCCGCGCCCGCGCCGGTCGCCGCCGCCCCTGTCGTCACTACGCCTGGCGCGGATGGACTGGACTGGGAAGCGATGTACATGGCCGTGGTGCCCGCCGGGACCTACACCCCGGCCGTCAGCGCGCGCGACGAAGGCGTCGCCGCAGCCCGCGCCGCCGCGGTCGAAACGGCGCCGCTGTCGGTTGCCGCCGTCGCCGCCAAGCAGGCATGGGACGGCGTGGATCGCCGCGAAGAGAAGGTGCAGGAATTCCGCGCCGCCTCCGCGCCGGCCAAGGAAGACTCGATCCGCGTCGACGCCGTCAAGCTCGACGCGCTGCTGGAAGTGGCCGGCGAATCGGTGCAGGCCGCCAACCAGGCCGCCGTGCTGCTCGAACGCCTGCTGCAATTCAAATTCGAAGGCCCCGCCGCCGGCCTGATGGCGACCCTGACCGAAACGCTGGAACGCGCTTCGCGCTACTCCGCCGAACTGCAGCGCGCCACCCTGGCGACCCGCATGCAGCCGGTCGGCCGCCTGTTCCAGAAATTCCCGCGCCTGGTGCGCGAGCTGGCCAAGGACCTCGGCAAGGACGTCGAGCTGACCATCGAAGGCGCCGAGACCGAAGTCGACCGCGTCGTCGTCGACAGCCTGTACGACCCGCTGGTCCACATGCTGCGCAATGCGCTCGACCACGGCGTCGAATCGCCCGAGCAGCGCGTCGCCTCCGGCAAGCCGGCAAAGGCGTTCATCTCGCTCAAGGCATGGCAGGAAGCGAACAGCGTCATGATCGTGCTGCAGGACGACGGCAAGGGCATGGACCCGGCCGCGCTGCGCAAGAAGGCCTTCGAAAAAGGCCTGATCAACGAGAACGGCGCCCCGAGCGACGAAGAAGCCTACCAGCTGGTATTCCTGCCTG
Source organism: Massilia sp. P1_C10 (assembly GCF_056406475.1). Lineage (NCBI taxonomy): Bacteria > Pseudomonadati > Pseudomonadota > Betaproteobacteria > Burkholderiales > Oxalobacteraceae > Massilia > Massilia sp. P1_C10. Next base: position 574,042 of record NZ_JBFUAC010000002.1, on the reverse strand, counting down.
GCTTCTCGACCAAGGAGCAGGCCACCTCGGTGTCCGGCCGCGGCGTCGGCATGGACGTGGTGAAGACCGCCGTCGAGAAGAACCGCGGCGCGATCCACATCGACTCCTCGCTGGGCCACGGCACCAAGTTCGCGATCCGCCTGCCGATCGAACTGTCGATCGTGCCGACCATGCTGGTGTCGACTTCCGGCGCCGCGCTGGCCCTGCCGATGGCGGTGGTCCAGCGCGTCGTCGAACTGCCGGACACCTTCATGAACGTCGGCGGCGCCCCGGTACTGAAAGACCAGGGCCGTCCGCTGCCGGTGCGCTCGCTGGCCGCGTCGCTCGGCTACGAGCCGTGTTCGGAGAAGGTCGGCATCGTCGTCGCCGCGCCGCAGCCGTACATCCTCGCGGTCGCCGCGGTCGACGGCACCGCCGACCTGGTGATCAAGCCGATGACCGCGATCGCGGTCGAAGGCATCACCGGCACCGCGCGTTCGGCCGAGGGCGAACTGGTGCTGGTGGTCGGCCTGTCGTTCCTGATGGACGGCTGCCGGGGAGCGGTGAAGCTCGCGGCGTAAATTAGTTGCACAAAATCGGTGCGTGGGCGAAAAAATCCCGCACCGCAGAAACACATGAAAATGCCCGCTGGCACCCGGCGGGCATTTTTTATTTGCAAAACGGATTGCGATTGCAAAGGGAATTTGCATAAATCGAATTAAATGCAAATTATGTTCAAAATGGCCGCCCCTGCTGACGCACTGCACAAATATGGCATAATCAATCGAGCTACCTGATCCACGCAGTCGTTTCATCTTAAGTTCGACCTTAAAGACATGAATAAAACGCTCTACGACAAACTCTGGGAATCGCACGTGGTGCGTGCCGACGACGACGGCACCACGGTCCTCTACATCGACCGCCACCTGGTCCACGAGGTCACCAGCCCGCAAGCGTTCGACGGCCTGCGTGCAGCGCACCGCCCGCTGTGGCGCACCTCCGCCAACCTGGCCGTGGCCGACCACAACGTGCCGACCACCGACCGCAAGGGCGGCATCGCCGATCCCACCTCGCGCCTGCAGGTCGAAACGCTCGACGCCAACGCGAAAAGCTACGGCCTGACCTACTTCAACATGAACGACGCGCGCCAGGGCATCGTCCACGTGATCGGGCCGGAGCAGGGCGCCACCTTGCCCGGCATGACGGTTGTCTGCGGCGACTCGCACACCTCCACCCACGGCGCCTTCGGCTGCCTCGCGCATGGCATCGGCACCTCCGAAGTCGAGCACGTGCTGGCGACGCAGACCCTGCTGGCCAAGAAATCGAAATCGATGCTGGTGCAGGTCGACGGCGCGCTGCCGGCCGGCGTCACCGCCAAGGACATCGTGCTGGCCGTGATCGGCAAGATCGGCACCGCCGGCGGCACCGGTTACGCCATCGAATTCGGCGGCTCGACGATCCGTTCGCTGTCGATGGAAGGCCGCATGACGGTCTGTAACATGGCGATCGAAGCGGGCGCGCGCGCCGGCATGATCGGCGTCGACGACACCACCATCGACTACGTCAAGGGCCGCCCGTTCTCGCCCGCCGGCCCGCACTGGGATATGGCGGTCGCCTACTGGCGCACCCTGCACACCGACCCGGGCGCCAAATTCGACCTGGTCGTCACGCTCGACGCCTCCCAGGTCAAGCCGCAGGTCACCTGGGGCACTTCGCCCGAGATGGTCACCTCGATCGACGGCCGCGTGCCCGACCCGGACAAGGAACACGACGCGGTCAAGCGCGACGCGATGGAAAAGGCGCTGGTCTACATGAACCTGAAGCCGAACACGCCGATCGCCGACATCCGCATCGACAAGGTCTTCATCGGCTCCTGCACCAACTCGCGCATCGAAGACCTGCGCGCGGCAGCGGCGGTGGTGCGCGGCAAGCAGCGCGCCTCGAACGTGCGCCTCGCGCTGGTGGTCCCGGGTTCGGGCCTGGTGAAAGCCCAGGCCGAGCGCGAAGGCCTCGACAAGATATTCAAGGACGCCGGCTTCGAATGGCGCGAGCCGGGCTGCTCGATGTGCCTTGCGATGAACGCCGACCGGCTCGAACCGGGCGAGCGCTGCGCCTCGACCTCGAACCGCAATTTCGAAGGTCGCCAGGGACAGGGCGGACGCACCCACCTGGTGTCGCCCGCAATGGCGGCGGCGGCCGGCATCACCGGCCATTTCGTCGACGTTCGCGCGCTGGGCTGAAAGCAAAACTACCACCACGTCGCTCCCGCAGGCGGGAGCCCATACTGAGCAAGCATCCCGAGGTCATGGACAAATTTACGATATATGAAGGCTTGGTGGCTCCTCTGGACCGCGCCAACGTCGACACCGACGCCATCATCCCGAAGCAGTTCCTCAAGTCGATCCACCGCACCGGCTTCGGCCCGAACCTGTTCGACGAATGGCGCTATCTCGACCACGGCGAGCCGGGACAGGACAACAGCCGCCGTCCGCTCAATCCCGACTTCGTGCTGAACCAGCCGCGCTACCAGGGCGCCTCAATTCTCCTGACGCGCAAGAATTTCGGCTGCGGCTCCTCGCGCGAACACGCGCCGTGGGCGCTCGACCAGTACGGCTTCCGCGCCATCATCGCGCCGAGCTTCGCCGACATCTTCTTCAACAACTGCTACAAGAGCGGCCTGCTGCCGGTCGTGCTGCCCGAATCGCAGATCGACCACCTGTTCAACGAAGTCAAGGCCTTCCCCGGCTTCCGCCTGGTGGTGGACCTCGAGCAGCAGCGCGTATCGACGTCCGACGGCGCCATCAGCTACCAGTTCCAGATCGATCCGTTCCGCAAATACTGCCTGATGAACGGCCTCGACGACATTGGCCTGACCTTGCGCCACGCCGACGAGATCCGCGCCTTCGAAGAGCGCCACCTGGCCAGCCAGCCCTGGCTTGCCAACGTCATCTAAGAATTCAACACTACGAGAACAAGAACATGAAGATCGCAATCCTGCCCGGCGACGGCATCGGCCCCGAAATCATGGCGCAAGCGGTGAAGGTGCTGAACGTGCTGGGCGAGCAGTTCGAGATGGAGACCGCCGACGTCGGCGGCGCCGGTTACGCCGCCCACGGCCACCCGCTGCCCGAAGGCACGCTGGCGCTGGCCAAATCCGCGGACGCGGTGCTGTTCGGCGCCGTCGGCGACTTCAAATACGACGCGCTCGAGCGCTCGCTGCGTCCCGAGCAGGCGATCCTCGGCTTGCGCAAGGAGCTTTCGCTGTTCGCCAACTTCCGCCCCGCGATCCTGTATCCCGAACTGGCCGGCGCCTCCACGCTCAAGCCCGAAGTCGTGTCCGGCCTCGACATCCTGATCATCCGCGAACTGACCGGCGACATCTACTTCGGCAAGCCGCGCGGCGTGCGCGAATGCCCGGACGGCCCGTTCAAGGGCGAGCGCGAAGGCTTCGACACCATGCGCTACGCGGAATCCGAAATCCGCCGCATCGCCCACGTCGCCTTCCAGGCCGCGCGCAAGCGCGACCGCCGCGTTACCAGCGTCGACAAGGCCAACGTGCTCGAGACCTTCCAGTTCTGGCGCGACATCGTCACCGACGTGCACAAGGAATACCAGGACGTCGCGCTCGACCACATGTACGTCGACAACGCCGCCATGCAGCTGGTGCGCGCGCCGAAAAAATTCGACGTGCTGGTGACGGGGAACATGTTTGGCGATATCCTGTCAGACTGCGCCGCGATGCTGACCGGCTCGATCGGCATGCTGCCGTCGGCGTCGCTGGACGCGAATAACAAAGGGCTGTACGAACCGTCGCATGGTTCGGCGCCCGACATCGCCGGCAAGGGCATTGCCAATCCGCTGGCGACCATCCTGTCGGCCGCGATGATGCTGCGCTTCTCGCTGGGCCGCGAAGCGCAGGCGGCGCGCATCGAGAACGCGGTCAAGTCGGTGCTGGCGCGCGGCTTGCGCACCGCCGACATCTACGAAGAGGGTACGACGCGTGTCGGTACCGAGGAAATGGGCAACGCGGTGGTGAAAGCGCTGGCCAACTGAAACATGGGGTCAGGTCCGCCGGACCTGACCCCGCCTTTGCACAGAAACTGATAAGAGAGATGATGATGAAATTAGTAGGCTTGGTAGGTTGGCGCGGCATGGTCGGTTCGGTCCTGATGCAGCGCATGCGCGACGAGGGCGATTTCGAGCACATCGAACCGGTTTTCTTCACCACCTCGAACCCGGGCGGCAAAGCGCCGGCGATGGCGAAAAACGAAACCACGCTGAAAAGCGCGAGCGACATCGCCGAGCTGTCGAAATGCGAGATCATCATTTCCTGCCAGGGCGGCGACTACACCAGCGAGGTATTCCCGAAGCTGCGCGCCTCCGGCTGGAACGGCTACTGGATCGACGCCGCGTCGACCCTGCGCATGAACGACGACGCCGTGATCGTGCTCGACCCGGTCAACCTGGACGTCATCAAGAACGCGATGACAAAGGGCGTCAAGAACTTCGTCGGCGGTAACTGCACCGTGTCGTGCATGCTGATGGGCCTGGGCGGCCTGTTCGAGCACAAGCTGGTCGACTGGATGTCGTCGATGACCTACCAGGCCGCATCGGGCGGCGGCGCGCAGCACATGCGCGAGCTGCTGACGCAATTTGGCACCATCAACGGCGCAGTGCGCGGCCTGCTCGACGATCCGGCGTCGGCCATCCTCGAGATCGACCGCACCGTGCTGGCGATCCAGCACGGCATGTCCGCCGACGAGACCAAACAGTTCGGGGTGCCGCTGGCCGGCAACCTGATTCCGTGGATCGACAAGGACCTGGGCAACGGCCAGTCGAAGGAAGAGTGGAAGGCCGGCGCCGAGACCAACAAGATCCTCGGCCTGGGCGAAGGCTTCGGCACGCCGGCAATTCCGGTCGACGGCCTGTGCGTGCGCATCGGCGCGATGCGCTGCCACTCGCAGGCGCTGACCATCAAGCTGAAGCGCGACGTGCCGCTGGACGAAATCAACGACATCATCGCCTCGAACAACCAGTGGGTGAAGGTGGTGCCGAACAACCGCGAAGCGTCGATGCGCGACCTGTCGCCGGCGGCCGTCACCGGCAGCATCACGATCCCGGTCGGACGCCTGCGCAAAATGTCGATGGGCGGCGAATATCTGTCCGCGTTCACGGTTGGCGACCAGCTGCTGTGGGGCGCGGCCGAACCGCTGCGCCGCATGCTGCGCATCGTGCTGGACAAATAAGCTTCTGTTAACGGTCGTTATTCGGGTGGCATGAAACCGGGTCGGATTGTTCCGGCCCGGCCCGGTTTACAGCGCAGTTTTCATTCTGTAGCATGGCAAGAATAACAGCGGCGGATGTGCGAAAAAGTCGCGTTAACTGAGCATCCTGCTCACATCCTTTGCGTTGTAGCTGGGGAAACAGCCCTAAAGCTTGCATGCTCCAGAGCATGATGATATGTTGGGACCTCCCGGGACATGCCTTGCCCCTCGACAACTCTTAAGACGCTGCCCATTATGCATTTGAAAACTCGCCCACGGATCCTGTCGTTTGCGCTGAAAACCCTTTACGGCGCCGTCGCCGGTGCGGTGTTTTTCTCCTCCGCGGCCACCGCGGCAGGGCTCGGCAAACTGACCGTTCTTTCCGCGCTCGGCCAACCCCTGCGCGCCGAAATCGAGTTGACCGCGGTGTCGGCCGAAGAGGCCAACGGCCTGGTCGCCAAGCTGGCGCCGGCCGACGCGTTCCGGGCCGCGAACATCGAATTCAATCCGGCGCTGATGTCGCTGCGCTTCGCCGTCCAGCAGCGCAACGGCCGCCAATACATTCAAATCACCTCGTCGCAGCCGGTCAATGAGCCGTTCGTCGACATGCTGCTCGAACTGAGCTGGAACAGCGGCCGCCTGGTGCGCGAGTACACCTTCTTGCTCGACCCGGCAGAACTGCGCGCCACCCAGCCGGCGCAAGTGGCCGCGGCGCCGGTCGCCGTCCCGCAAAGCACCCGTCCGACGCCTGCGCCGGCACGCCCGTCTAGCCAGTCAAGCCAGGCAAGCCAGGAACCGTCGCAGCCGGCGCCGCAGGCCGCCCAGCCGACCCGTCCGAAAGTGGAGCGCGCGGAATCGTCGCGCGCGCCGACCGTCGACGCCACCGAATACAAGGTCAAGTCCGGCGACACGCTGGGCGGCATCGCGGCCCGCCTGAAGCCGGCCGAGATCTCGCTCGACATGATGCTGGTGGCTCTGTACCGCGCCAATCCGGACGCCTTCATCGGCAATAACATGAACCGCCTGAAGTCGGGCCAGATCCTGAGCGTGCCCGATTCCGACGCGATCAAGGGCGGCTCCGACAGCGAGGCGCGCGGCGTCGTGGTGGCCCACGCAGCCGACTTCAACGCCTACCGCAATAAGCTGGCCGGCCAGGTCGCCAGCGCGGCGCCGTCCAGGACGCCGGAAGCGACGCAGAGCGCGGCCGGGAAGATCACCGCCAAGGTCGAGGAACGCCCGACCGCGGCCAACGAATCGAAGGACCAGCTCAAGCTGTCGAAAGCCGGCGCCGGCGGCGGGGCCACCGGCAAGAGCGCGGCGCTGGAGGCCGAAGACAAGATCGCCAAGGAACGCGCGCTGGCCGACGCCACCGCCCGCGTCAAGGAACTGGAAAAGAACGTCAACGACCTCGAGAAGCTGATGGTCGTCAAGAGCAAGGCCGGCACCGAAGCGTCGAAGACCGCGATGGCGGAAATCGCACCGGCCACGCCGGCGGCGCCCGCGACCGTCGTCACGCCCGCGCCGGCCGCCCAGCCGCCGGCGGCCGCCGTGCCGGCGCCGGTCAAGCCGAAGCGCATCATCACCACGCCGCCGCCTCCGCCGGAGCCGACACTGGCCGACACGCTGATGGACAACATCGCCTACATCGGCGCCGGCCTGGCCATCGCGCTGCTGGCGCTGTTCGGCCTGTCGCGCCGCCGCAAGAAGGACGCGGTCGCGCCGACCGAGCCGTCGATCCTCGGCGCGCCCACCGACCAGGCCCAGTCCATGTTCGCCGAAACCGGCGGCCAGAGCGTCGACACCAGCAACAGCGTATTCAATTCCAGCTTCGCCCCTTCGGCCAGCCAGCTCGACACCAATGAAGTCGATCCGGTCGCCGAGGCGGACGTCTACATCGCCTACGGCCGCGACGCCCAGGCCGAGGAAATCCTCAAGGAAGCCCTGCGCACCCATCCGGAGCGCATGCCGGTCCGCCTCAAGCTGCTCGAGATCTACGCCGCCCGCAAGGACCTGCGTTCGTTCGAAACCCAGGCCGGCGAGATGTACGGCCTGACCAAAGGGCAGGGCGAGGACTGGGCGCAAGCCGCCGCGCTGGGCATGACGATCGATCCGGCTAACCCGCTGTACGCCAGCGCCGGCGCCGCCGCGCCGGTCGTGCCGAGCACCCCGGAAGCGATCGCCGAACACGCCATCCTCAGCCAGATGCATGAAGAAGGCGTGTCGACCGAACCGGACGCGATGGACCTGACCTTCGCCGACAGCGAGCCGACCGCCTTGCCGGAGCCGGTGCAAGCCGCCGCCGCGCCGGCCGACGACCACACGCTCGACTTCGACCTGGGCGGCCTGAGTTTCGAGCCGATCACCGACGAACCGACGCCGACGCCGGCGCCAGCGCCGCTCGCCGCCGCGCTGGAAGCCAATCCGCACGAAATGGAATTCACCTCCGAGCCGATCGCCGCAGCCGCGCCGCCGGCCGAAGCGGAGCCGTCGTTCGACATGGCCTTCGACATGGACTTCGATGCGCCGCCGGCGGCCGCGACCCAGGCGGTCGAAGAAAAGGCGCTGGACGACATCAAGCTGGACTTCTCCAGCCACGCCGAACTGCCGGCCGAAATCCACATGGCCGACCCGGTGCACAGCTTCGATTTGCCGACGCTCCCTGAAGCGGCGCCGGCCGCCGGGGCGCATCCGCTGGCCGACCTCGACGCGATGAACTTCGACCTGCCGATGACGCCTGCCGCCGCGCCGGCGGAAGATCCGTTCGCGCTGCCGGAACTGCCGGAAGCGGCGCCGAGTTTCGCCGCGTCGCCGACCTTCACGGCCGCGCCGCAATTCGACATGTCCGGCATCGACCTGGACCTGCCGTCGGACAGCCTGCCCGTGTTGGCGACCGAAGAGCTGGCGCCGGTCGGCCAGGTCGACCTGTCGGCCTCGCACATGGAAATGGAAACCAAGCTTGACCTGGCGATCGCCTACCAGGAGATCGGCGACAAGGAAGGCGCGCGCGAACTGCTCGACGAAGTGATCAAGGGCGGCAGCGCCGACCAGGTCAGCAAGGCCAACGACATGCGCGCCAAGCTGGCATAAGACACGACAAGTAATGGATATGATTTGAAACGGATAGCACTCGGCGTCCAGTACGACGGGTCGCCCTGGAGCGGCTACCAGAAGCAGTCAGATAAAAACACGGTGCAGGACCGGCTCGAAATCGCGTTGCGCGAATTCGGCCGGGTCGATTTTGCCACCACCTGCGCCGGCCGCACCGACACCGGCGTCCACGCCCTCGAACAGGTGGTCCACTTCGACACCGACCTCACGCGCGACATGCAGTCGTGGGTGCGCGGCGTGAACGCCTTCCTGCCCGATTCGATCGCGGTGCGCTGGGCCGCGGAGATTCCTTCCGATCCCGAGCACGAATTCCATGCGCGCTTCTCGGCGCGCGCGCGCACCTATCACTACGTCCTGTACAACAACCCGGTGCGCTCGCCGCTGCTGGTGGGCCGCGCCGGCTGGACCTTCCGTCCGCTCGACCTCGAGCGCATGCGCGAAGCGGCGCAGCACCTGGTCGGCGTGCACGACTTCTCGGCGTTCCGCTCGTCGCAGTGCCAGGCCAAGTCGCCCATCAAGCAGATGCACGAGGTGTCGGTGGAACGGCGCGGCGAGGCGCTGGTTTTTACTTTGCGCGCCAACGCCTTCCTGCACCACATGGTGCGCAACCTGATCGGATCGCTGATCTACGTCGGCAACGGGCGCCATGAGCCGTCCTGGCTGGCCGACGTGCTGGCGGGGCGCGACCGCAACGACGCCGCGCCCACTTTCATGCCCGACGGCCTGTACCTGGCCAAAATAGATTACGATCCGAAGTGGGGACTGCCGCAGGAAGCGACCAGCCCATTGCCCTGGTTTTGATCGACATCCATGCACCGTACCCGTATCAAAATCTGCGGGATCACCCGCGAGCAAGATCTCCGCGCCGCCGTTGACTCCGGCGCCGACGCGCTCGGCTTCGTGTTCTACGCGCCCAGCCCGCGCTTCGTCAGCGCGCAGCAGGCCGGCGCGCTGATCGCGGCCCTTCCGCCGTTCGTCACGCCGGTCGCGCTGTTCGTCAACGCATCGCTGGAAGAGGTGGCCGAGGTGGCGCGCCATGCGCCGTTCGCGCTGCTGCAGTTCCATGGCGACGAGACGGCGGCGCAGTGCGCGGCCATCGCCGCTGCGGTCAATCGCCCCTTCATGCGCGTGTTCCGGATGAAGCCCGACACGAGCGCGGCCGATTTGCTAGAATATGAAGATCAATACCGCGCCGCCAGTCCCTTGTTCTCGAGCCTCTTGCTCGACACCTATGTGGACGCCTACGGTGGGGCAGGAAAGGTTTTTGATTGGTCTCTCATCCCAAAAGAACTCGCGCCTCGGGTCGTTTTAAGTGGTGGCTTGAGCGTAAACAACGCGACTGACGCGGTAGCACGTGTTCGTCCCTTTGCCGTTGACATCAGCAGTGGAGTCGAAGCGCAGAAGGGGATCAAGGACGCCCGCAAGATCGCCGCCTTCATCGACGCGGTGCGGGCGGCAGACGCCACCTACGAAAGCGACAATCCTCATGAAAGCAGCACCTGAACGCGGCCCGGCCGCGCCATTGTTCCAGACCACCGACTACCAGCTTCCCGACGCACGCGGCCACTTCGGCCCGTACGGCGGCTCTTTCGTCGCCGAGACGCTCAGCCACGCGCTGGCCGAACTGAACGAGGCGTACGCCAAGTACAGCCATGACCCCGAATTCCTCGACGAGTTCCGCTATGAGCTCAAGCACTTCGTCGGCCGGCCTTCGCCGATTTATCACGCGAAGCGCTGGTCCGACCAGATCGGCGGCGCGCAGATCTACTTCAAGCGCGAAGACCTGAACCACACCGGCGCCCACAAGATCAACAACGTGATCGGCCAGGCGCTGCTGGCCAAGCGCATGGGCAAGCCTCGCATCATCGCCGAGACCGGAGCCGGGCAGCATGGCGTGGCCACCGCCACCATCTGCGCGCGCTTCGGCCTCGAATGCGTGATCTACATGGGCAGCGAGGACGTCAAGCGCCAGGCGCAGAACGTGTACCGCATGAAGCTCCTGGGCGCCACCGTGGTGCCGGTCGAATCGGGCTCGAAGACGCTCAAGGACGCGCTCAACGAAGCGATGCGCGACTGGGTTACCAACATCGAAAACACCTTTTACATTATCGGCACCGTGGCCGGTCCGCACCCGTATCCGATGATGGTGCGCGACTTCCAGTCGGTGATCGGCGAAGAGTGCCTGGTGCAGATGCCCGAGATGACGGGGCGCCAGCCCGATTACGTGCTGGCCTGTATTGGCGGCGGCTCGAACGCGATGGGCATCTTCTATCCCTACATCGACGAGAAAAACGTCAAGCTGATCGGCGTCGAAGCGGCGGGCGAGGGCATCGAGTCGGGCAAGCACGCGGCGTCGCTGTCCGCCGGATTCGCGGGCGTCCTGCACGGCAACCGCACCTACCTGCTGCAGGACGCGAACGGCCAGATCATCGAGACGCATTCGGTGTCGGCCGGCCTCGATTATCCCGGCGTGGGTCCGGAGCACGCCTGGCTAAAGGACCTGGGGCGCGCGCAGTACGTGTCGATCACCGACGACGAAGCGATCGCCGCGTTCCACGACACCTGCCGCATCGAAGGCATCATCCCGGCGCTCGAATCGTCGCACGCGATCGCGTACGCCACCAAGCTGGCCGCCACGCTGCCGAAGGACCAGATCATCCTGGTCAACCTGTCGGGCCGCGGCGACAAGGACATGCACACCGTGGCCGAGAGGATGGGGCTCGACTTCAGCTGACCGATTGCTGAATCGCCTTCATCCATCCACTACGAGAGAACAACAATGTCCAGAATCGAAGCTACATTTTCCGCGCTCAAAGCGCACAACAAGACCGGCCTCGTGACCTTCATCACCGCCGGCGACCCGGGGCCCGAACTGACGGTGCCGCTGATGCACGCGCTGGTCGCGGGCGGCGCCGACGTGCTCGAACTCGGGGTGCCGTTTTCCGATCCGATGGCCGAGGGGCCGGTGATCCAGCGCGCCTGCGAGCGCGCGCTCAAGTTCGGCATCGGCCTGCCCGACGTCTTCAACTTCGTGCGCGAGTTCCGCAAGACCAACCAGACCACGCCGGTGGTGCTGATGGGGTATGCCAATCCGATCGAGCGCATCGGCCCGAATGCCTTCATCGCGGCGGCGAAGGACGCGGGCGCGGACGGCGCCATCGTCGTCGACTATCCGCCCGAGGAGTGCGAAGAGTTTGCCGCGGCGATGCGTGCGGCCGGTCTTGACCTCATCTTCCTGCTGGCGCCGACGTCGACGCCGGAGCGCATCGCGCAAGTGGCGCGGGTCGGCAGCGGCTTCAGTTACTACGTGTCGCTCAAGGGCGTGACGGGCGCCGGCACGATCGACACGGCCGACGTGGCGCGCCGGGTGGCGGCGATTCGCGAGCACGTCAAGCTGCCGATCGGCGTCGGCTTCGGCATCCGCGACGGCGCGACCGCGAAGGCGGTGGCGAGCGTGGCCGACGCCGTGGTGATCGGCAGCCGCATCATCCAGGAGCTGGAGAACACGCCGAAGGAGGGCGCGGTGGCGGCGGTGCAGGCATTCGTGGCCGGCATCCGCAGCGCGCTGGACGAGGCTTAAGCTTCACGCGGCGCCGACCAAGGGTTGGGGGTCAGGTCCACCGGACCTGACCCCGGGGTTGTCGGCGCCGCGGATCCCAGGGGGAACGAACGTTTGATGACAAAATGGGTCAGGTCCGGAGGGCCAGACCCCGCCGCAGGAGCAAACTATGTGCAGAAATATCAAGACGTTGTTTAACTTCGAGCCGCCCGCCACCGAAGACGAAATCCGCGCCGCCTCGGTGCAGTTCGTCCGCAAGTTGAGCGGCTTCAGCAAACCGTCGCAAGCGAACCAGGCCGCGTTCGACAAGGCGATCGAGGAGGTCACTACCGCTGCGGCCGCGCTGATCGGCGCGCTCGTCACCAACGCCGAGCCGCGCGACCGCGAAGTCGAAATCCTGCGCGCCCGAGCCCGCAATGCGGTGCGGTTCCAGCCGCGCGAATAGGCCTGGCCGCACGGCAATCGCACGCCGCGCTCGCGCGTCCGGTGCTATGCTGGCGCGATTACTGCCATTCCTGCAACCATGCCAAAACAATCAGGTTTTGGCGCAATGTTCGACAAGGCGGCCTTCAGCGGCTAAACTACCGCAACTGAAGAATAGCCGCAGAAGGAGAATGTATGAGTTGGTTGGAAAAACTGCTGCCCCCCCGGATCCAGCGCTCGGACGCCGCTTCCCGCAAGACCATGCCGGAAGGACTGTGGGTCAAGTGCCCATCGTGCGAAGCCGTGCTGTACCGCACCGACCTGGAATCGAACCTGCACGTTTGTCCAAAATGCAGCCACCACATGCGCATCCGCGCCCGTTCACGGCTCGACAGCCTGCTCGACGAAGGCGGCCGCTACGATATCGGCCAGGAAACGCTGCCGGTCGATACGCTGAAGTTCAAGGATTCCAAGAAATACCCCGACCGCCTCAAAGCGGCGATGGACGCGACCGGCGAGACCGATGCGCTGATCGTCATGGGCGGCGCCATCATGAGCCTGCCGGTGGTCGTGGCCTGCTTCGAATTCGAATTCATGGGCGGCTCGATGGGCTCGGTCGTCGGCGAGCGCTTCGTGCGCGGCGCCCAGGTCGCGCTCGAGCAGAAGGTGCCATTCATCTGCATCACCGCCACCGGCGGCGCGCGCATGCAGGAAGGCCTGCTGTCGCTGATGCAAATGGCCAAGACCACCGCGATGTTGACCAAACTGTCGGAGAAGAAGCTGCCGTTCATCAGCGTGCTGACCGACCCGACCATGGGTGGCGTGTCCGCGTCGTTCGCCTTCATGGGCGACGTTGTGATCGCCGAGCCGAAAGCACTGATCGGCTTCGCCGGCCCTCGCGTGATCGAAAACACCGTGCGCGAAAAGCTGCCGGAAGGTTTCCAGCGCGCCGAGTTCCTGGTCACCAAGGGCGCCGTCGACATGATCGTCGACCGCCGCAAGATGCGCGAAGAAATCGCCCGCCTGATGGCGCTGCTGCAAGACCAGGCCGCCGAAGCCGTCGCGTAACACCCGCCGTTCCATGGGCGCCCGCAGGCCGAGCTTGCGGGCGCCCGTTTCACCTGAAGTCGATCCCATGCCCACGCTCCCGACCACATTGCCCGACTGGCTGGCCCTGCTCGAGTCGCGCCACGCCGAAGTTCACATCAACATGGGCCTCGACCGCGTGCGCGCGGTGAAAGAGGCGATGGGCCTGCATTTCGACTGCCCGGTCATCATGGTGGCCGGCACCAACGGCAAGGGCTCGACCTGCGCCATGCTCGAATCGATCCTGCTGCGCGCCGGCTACAAGGTGGGCCTGTACATCAAGCCGCACTTCCTCGACTTCAACGAGCGCGCGCGCATCGGCGGCGAGCTGGCCACCGACCAGCAGCTGATCGACGCCTTCAACGCCGTCGAAGCCAAGCGCGGCGCGACCGACCTGACGTACTTCGAATTCACCACGCTGGCCATCATGCACCTGCTCGCCGCCAGCAAGCTCGACGTGGCGATCCTCGAAGTCGGCCTGGGCGGGCGCCTCGACGCGGTCAACGTGATCGACGCCGACGTGGCCATCGTCACCAGCGTCGACATCGACCACACCGACTTCCTCGGCACCACGCGCGAGCAGATCGGCTTCGAAAAAGCCGGCATCTTCCGTCCCGGCAAGGCGGCGATCTGCAGCGACCCGGTGCCGCCCGCATCGCTGGTGGCGCACGCCGAGGCGATCGGCGCCGACCTGTGGCTGCTCGGCCGCGATTTCAATTATTCCGGCGACAAGCAGCAGTGGAACTACGGCGGCCGCAGCCAGCGCCGCAACTCGCTGGCCTACCCGAGCCTGCGCGGCGCCAACCAGCTGCTCAACGCCTCGGCCGCGCTGGCCGCGCTCGAGGTGCTCAAGCTCGAACTGCCGGTCGGCGCCCAGGAAGTGCGCACCGGCCTGGTGGTGGTCGAACTGCCGGGACGCTTCCAGGTGCTGCCTGGCCGCCCGACCGTGATCCTCGACGTCGCGCACAATCCGCACGCCGCCTCGGCGCTGGCCCAGAACCTCGGCAACATGGGCTTTCACCCGTACACCTACGCCGTGTTCGGCGTCATGCAGGACAAGGACATCGCCGGGGTGATCGCCCCGATGGCCCAGTACGTCGACCACTGGTGCATCGCCGAACTGCCGTCGCCGCGCTCGGCGCACATGGACGAACTCATCGCGATCATCGACGGCCTGGCGCCGGAAGACGGCAAACCGGGCGAGCGCTCGGTGACCGCGTTCGCCGATCCGGCAAAAGCTTTTGCGAATGCAATGAGCCGTGCGGGGGAGAATGATAGAATTGTGGTCTTTGGTTCGTTCTATACGGTTGCCGGCGTGATGGCAGCCCGAAAATCCTCCTCACACTGAAAAATATATCGCATGGGCTTGTTCTCATTTCTCAATAAAAACAAGCAAGACACCACTGGCGACGACAGTGGTTATTATTCCCGCGACTCAGATCCGGTGGCCGCCAAAGCCCGTTCCAAGCGCGCCTCGAGCGCCGGCGAACCGGCCGCGCCGCGCGGACGCAGCCGGACCCGCAGCGAAGACGATCCGGTCCTCCCAGAAAAGAAACGCGCGCGCCGCCGCCTGGTAGGGGCGATCGCGCTGGCGCTGGCCGTCGCCGTCGGCCTGCCGATGCTGCTCGACTCCGAGCCGAAGCCGCTGGCGAACGACATCGCGATCCAGATCCCGGCGCGCGACAAGGCGCCGCCGCTGCCGATGCCGGCCGCGCCACCGCCGGTCGCTCCCGCCGACACCCTCGACAAGCGCGAGCAGTTCGTCGAGCCGGCTAAGCCGGCCCCGACCGAGATCAAGACCGTGGCGCTGGACACCCGCGCCGCCGAGCCGAAGCCGGAAGCCGCGCCCGCGCCGAAGAAGGAAGATCCGAAGCCGGCCGCGAAGGCCGAGGTCAAGCCGGCGGAAGCGAAGCCGGCGGCAAAGCCGAAGGCCGAAGAAAAGGTCGAGAAAGTCGCCGCCAAGCCGGCGCAGTCGCCGGAAGACGCTGCGCGCGCGCTGGCCATCCTCGAAGGCAAGGCTGCCGACAAGCCGAAGGCGCCGGAAAAATTTGTGGTGCAGGTCGCCGCGCTCGGTTCGGCCGACAAGGTCGCCGAACTGCAGGACAAGCTCAAGGAGGCCGGCATCCGCTCCTTCACCCACAAGGTGGCGACGTCCTCGGGTGAGCGGATCCAGGTCAAGGTCGGCCCGTTCTCGCGCGAGGAAGCCGACAAGATGCGCGCAAAGCTGGACAAAGTTGGCTTGTCGGGCAGCATGGTCAAGCCTGACGGCAAATAGCGAAGGCAGGCGACCCCGGCGTGACGATTTTCGATTATTTGGTATTGTTCGTGCTGCTGGCCTCGGTCGTGATCAGCACCATGCGCGGCCTGGTCAAGGAGATCCTGTCGCTGCTGAGCTGGGTGGTGGCCTTCGTCGTCGCCAACATGTACGGCGCCACGCTGGCCCCGATGCTGCCGGCGATGATTCCCGGCGAGGCGGTGCGCCTGATGGTGGCCTTCGTGGCCCTGTTCCTCGGCGTGCGCATCCTGATGGGCCTGCTCAGCATGGCGGCCGAGGCGGTGATCAAGGCCAGCGGCCTCTCGCTCGCCGACCGCGGCCTGGGCGGGCTGTTCGGCCTGGCGCGCGGCATTGTAATCGTGCTGTTCGGCGTCATATTGTGCGGGATGACCTCGATCCCGCAACAGGATTTCTGGAAGAACGCGCTGCTCGCGCCGATGGCGGAAACCGGGGCGCGCACCGTCAAACCTTTCTTGCCGGCTGCGCTGACGCAGCACGTGCATTTTTAGAACGATTTTCAATTTTTGCTGTCCAGGCTTTAGGAGTGCACCATGTGTGGCATCGTCGGCGTCGTCTCCCATCAACCCGTCAATCAAGTCCTGTATGACGCCTTGCTGCTGCTGCAGCACCGCGGCCAGGATGCGGCGGGCATCGCAACCAATCACAGCAGCATGTTCTCCATGCACAAGGCCAATGGGCTGGTGCGCGACGTCTTCCGCACCCGCAACATGCGTTCGCTGCAGGGCAATTCGGGTATCGGCCACTGCCGCTATCCGACCGCAGGTTCGTCGAGCGAGGAAGAAGCGCAGCCGTTCTACGTCAACGCACCGTTCGGCATCACGCTGGCGCACAACGGCAACCTGACCAACCAGGAAGAGCTGAAGCAGGCGCTGTTCAAGAACGACCGCCGCCACATCAACACCGATTCCGATTCCGAAGTATTGCTCAACGTCCTGGCGCACGAGATCCAGGAAGCCGCCACCGGCTACACGCTCGATCCCGACGCCGTGTTCAAGGGCGTGGCGATGGTGCACCGCCGGGTGCGCGGCGCCTACGCCGTGGTGGCGCAGATCGCCGGCCACGGCCTGCTGGCGTTCCGCGATCCCTTCGGCATCCGTCCGCTGTGCCTGGGCGTCAACGAAACGGATGACGGCGTCGAATACATGGTCGCCAGCGAATCGGTGGCGCTCGAAGGCATCGGCTTCCGCTTCCTGCGCGACATCGCGCCGGGCGAGGCGGTGTTCATCGACAACGACGGCGTGCTGCACCAGCGCCAGTGCGCCGACAATCCGTCGCTCAACCCGTGCGCCTTCGAATACGTCTACCTGGCCCGCCCCGACTCGATCCTCGACGGCGCCTCGGTCTACGCCACGCGCCTGAAGATGGGCGAGCACCTGGCCGAGAAGATCCGCAAGGAATTCTCGTCGGGCGAGATCGACGTCGTCATGCCGATTCCCGATTCGTCGCGCCCGGCCGCGATCCAGCTGGCGCTCAAGCTCGGCATCGAGTACCGCGAAGGCTTCATCAAGAACCGCTACATCGGCCGCACCTTCCTGATGCCAGGCCAGGCGATGCGCAGCAAGTCGGTGCGCCAGAAGCTCAACGCGATCGCCTCCGAATTCAAGGGCAAGAACGTGCTGCTGGTGGACGACTCGATCGTGCGCGGCACGACCAGCCGCGAGATCGTCCAGATGGCGCGCGAAGCCGGCGCCAAAAACGTCATCTTCGCCTCGGCCGCGCCGCCGGTGCTGTTCCCCAACGTGTACGGCATCGACATGCCGACCCGCGGCGAGCTGATCGCCTACGGCCGCAGCAACGAGGAAATCTGCCGCGAGATCACCGCCGACAAGCTGGTGTACCAGGACGTCGACGCGCTCAAGCGCTCGATCTCGGACGTCAACCCGGCGCTGACCAATTTCGAGGCATCGTGCTTCGACGGCATCTACGTGACCGGCGACATTTCCCAGGCTTACCTGGACCGGCTCGAATTCGCGCGCCACAATCCCAAGAACGCACCGCTGGAAGACGCGGTCACGACCCAGTTGCACCTGAAACCGGTGACGGCGGAATAAGGGCGCGGCACACCATGAGCGAGAAGAAGACCTTCGGCTTCACCACCACGGTCCTGCACAACGACCGGCGCAAGCCGATCGAGCAGGGCTCGCTGCACAAGCCGGTGCACACCTCGGTCGCGTTCGGCTACACCGACGCGCGCCAGCTGGCGTCGGTATTCCAGGGCAAGGAGCCGGGCTTTCGCTACGGCCGCCAGGGCAATCCGACGGTGGCCGCGCTGGAAGACAAGGTCACGCGCATGGAAGACGGCGTCGCGACCTTGTGCTTCGCGACCGGCATGGGCGCGATCGGCGCCATCTTCCAGGGCCTGCTGCGCGCCGGCGACCACGTGGTGTCGTCGTCCTTCCTGTTCGGTAACACCAACAGCCTGTGGCAGACAGTGGCGGGGCAGGGCGTGGCGGTCGATTTCGTCGACGCCACCGATGTCGCCAACGTCGAAGCGGCGCTGAACGCGAACACGCGGCTGGTGTTCGCCGAGACCATCGCCAACCCGCGCACCCAGGTCGCCGACCTGGCCCGCATCGGCGCGCTGTGCCGCGCGCGCGGCATCCTGTTCGTGGTCGACAACACCATGACCACGCCCTGGCTGTTCCGCCCCAAGGCGGTCGGCGCCGGCCTGGTGGTCAACTCGCTGACCAAGTCGATCGGCGGCCACGGCATCGCGCTGGGCGGCAGCCTGACCGACACCGGCGAATACGACTGGAACAACTACCCCAATATCGCCGACAACTACAAGCGCAATCCGCCGGCCCAGTGGGGCATGGCGCAGCTGCGCGCCAAGGGCCTGCGCGACTTCGGCGCCTCGCTCGGGCCGGAAGCGGCGCACCACATCGCGGTCGGCGCCGAGACGCTGGCGCTGCGCATGGAGCGCAGCTGCGCCAACGCGATGGCGCTGGCGCGCATGCTCGAAGCCGACCCGCGCGTGGCGGCGGTGCACTATCCGGGCCTGGTCTCGCATCCGCAGCACGACCTGGCCGGCGCGCTGTTCCGCTCCTACGGCTCGCTGTTCAGCTTCGAGCTGGCGGACGGCATCGATTGCTTCGACTACCTGAACCGGCTGAACATCGGCATCCCGGCCAGCAACCTGGGCGACACCCGCACCCTGGTGATCCCGGTGGCGCACACCATCTTCTTCGAGATGGGGGCCCAGCGCCGCGCCAGCATGGGCATCGCCGAATCGCTGATCCGCGTGTCGGTCGGCATCGAGGATACGGCGGACCTGCTGGCCGATTTCAAGGGCGCGCTGGACGCCTGACACTTTCGAAAGACTGGACCCGATGAAGAAATTTGTACTCTGCCTGAGCCTTTCCTTCGCTGCCCTGGGCGCCAGCGCCGACGAACTCGCCGACGCGAACGCCCAGTTCCAGAAAAAGGCTTACCCCCAGGCATTGCAGGCCTACACCAAACTGGCCAATGGCGGCAATGCTGAAGCCCAGCGCCACCTGGCCGAGATGTACTGGTACGGCGAGGCGGGCGCGATCGACGACGCCAAGGCGCAGTTGTGGTTCACCAAGGCGGCGGCGAAGGGCGACAAGGTCGCCGTGGCGGCGCTCGAAGTGATGCGGCAGCGGACGGCGCGGCGCGCCGAGATCGACTACTGGGTGACGAAGTACGACGGCGCCGACCTCAAATCGGGCAAGTTCAGCTGCGCCGCACCGCGCATTCCCGCGATCTCGAAGGGCAACGACGACATCAAGCGGGTCGCCGACAAGGTCGAAATCTGGCAGGATTGCTATAACGGCTTCGTGGCTAACATGAACGCGCACGCCACGCTGGAGTCGGTGGTGCCCGACGACCTGTTCAAGTTATTCAACCAGCAGGAGACGGAAGCGGCGAGGGCGCGCCTGGAAGAGGCGCGGCAGCGTATCGTGGCCGACGCCTCGATCGGCGCAAAGCTGACGCTGGCCGACTACGCCGCCTGGCGCGGCGCGACCGAGGCCTGGGTCAAGGAGCACAACGAACTGGTCAAGTCCTCGGACAGCGGCGGCCGTGCCGCCGAGCTCGAGGCGCGCAAGAACAACTACGTACCGGTCAGCAAATAAGGCTTAGTGCCAGGTCCGCATCAGGCCGACGGCGAGTCCTTCGAGGGCGAAGTCGTCGACTGAGGGATCGACCTTGATCACCTTGAAGTCCGGGTTCTCCGGCAACAATTCAATCAGCGCGCCGGTCTTGCGGTAGCGCTTGACGGTGACGTCGTCGCCGATGCGCGCGACCACGATCTGGCCATTCTTCGCGCTGTCGATCTTCTTCACGGCCAGCAGGTCGCCGTCCATGATGCCGGCGTCGCGCATCGACAGGCCGCGCACCTTCAGTAGGAAGTCCGGTTTCGACGAAAACATCGCCGGGTCGACGCTGTAGGTGGCCTCGACATGCTCGAGCGCCAGGATCGGCGAGCCGGCGGCGACGCGGCCGACCAGCGGCAGCGACATCATCAGCGTCGGCGGCGGCATCGGCATCGATTCCGGGATGCCGGCGCCGACCAGCCGGATGCCGCGCGAGGTGCCGGGCGAGATTTCGATGACGCCCTTGCGCGCCAATGCCTGCAGGTGCTCCTCGGCGGCGTTGGCCGACTTGAAGCCCAGTTCGGTGGCGATTTCGGCGCGGGTCGGCGGAAAGCCCGTGTTCTCGATTGCATCCCGAATCAGGTTAAGGATCTGTTCTTGCCGTGCTGTGAGCTTGATCATTGGGTGTGCGGGTGCTGGTTGTATGAACAGACTGTATTTTTGTACAGTATTTCGTCCAGCGCAAGGGAAACTTCACAAAAAACCGGTGTCAGCGCTCCGAAAATTCGAAAAACCGCAGTTTTCCACCCAAATTGAGCAATTTTCCCGATCAAGCCAAGAGCGAAACCCGATATTCACGTCACTGTTTGCCGGCGGAGTTCGATGCTTCCGGAGGTCTGACCCCGATTGGTGCATGTTGCCGGGTTCGCTGGACGAGTCGATAAGCGAGTGCTAACGTGACTCAATAGGAGGTTCACCATGTTGGAACTCAAAACGGACAGGCAGGATAGCGCCGACTATGAAGCGGATATGGTGCTGTGGTTCGAGCATCAGATCGCATTGTTGCGCCAGCGCCGCTTCACCGAGCTGGACCTGGAAAACCTGATCGAGGAACTTGAGTCCATCGTGAAACATGAGCGCAGGGCGCTGGAAAGTCGCCTCGAGGTGTTGCTGATGCACTTGCTGAAGTGCGAATTCCCGCCCGAACGCATGTCAAAGAGCTGGTTGCGCACGCTGTACGAACAACGTCGGCGGATCGAAAGAAAGCTGAAAGATAGTCCCAGCCTCGTGCCTGCACTGGCAGAGGTTGCGGAAGAGGCGTATCCGCACGCCGTTCAGCTTGCGGCCATCGAGACCGGCCTTGCGCCTTCCGCCTTCCCTGCCGCTAATCCGTATACCCTGGCCCAGCTGCGCGACGCCGGTTTCGTGCCTGGCAGCGCGGCTGGATCCGCTCCGCCCGCGCCCTGACGCCACAAACCCATTGCCAGCGCCGCCGCTTCCGCGCTATAATTGCCGGCTTTCCCTTCCCACACTCGTCTTGACGCCGAGGTGGGCTTTTGTTTTAAACGTCCCTAAGGAGTTATGCATGCGTCATTATGAAATCGTTTTTATCGTCCACCCGGACCAAAGCGAGCAAGTCCCGGCGATGATCGAACGTTACAAGGCCAGCGTCACCGCGCGCGGCGGTAACATTCATCGCGTCGAAGACTGGGGCCGTCGTCAGATGGCTTACTCGATCCAGAAGCTGCCTAAGGCACACTACATCTGCATGAACATCGAGTGCGACAACGAGACCCTGGTGGAACTCGAGACCGCATTCAAATTCAATGATGCCGTGCTGCGTCACCTCACCGTTAAGATGAAGAAGGCTGAAACCGCGCCGTCGCCGATGATGAAGTCGGTACAACGTGAAGACGCAGCCAAGAGCCACCGCACGGAAGCGCCGGCTGCCGCCGCTGCTCCAGCACCCGCCGCCGCTGCCTGATTGTTTGGGCTGGAACCTTAAGCTGGTGAAGTGAATCAACTTCAGTTTGTAGCATCGATTTCGGAGCGCGACGTATTGCGCTATACCCCGGCCGGCGTGCCGATCGTGTCCGCCACCCTGACGCATAGTTCGCAGCAGGTGGAAGCAGGGGTAGCCAGGTTGACCGAGTTTGAAATTACCGCGCTCGCCGCGGGTGAAATTTCAGGACGGTTTGCACGGGCCGAGTTGGGCGCAGTCCACCAGTTCACGGGATTTCTGGCCAAAAAGAATCGCAACAGCAAAGCGCTGGTGTTTCACATCATTGATTTCAGTGCCGCCGCCTAAGCGGGGTACTTTTTAGATACAGGAGCCTCAAATGGCATTCGGTAAAAAATTCGACAAGAACAAGCTCAAGCTTAAAGAAAAGCGCAAACAACAGAACCCACTGTTCAAGCGTAAGAAATTCTGCCGCTTCACCGCAGCAAACGTGGAGCAGGTCGACTACAAAGACGTCGACACCCTGAAGGACTTCGTCCAGGAAAACGGCAAGATCATGCCAGCACGCCTGACCGGCACCAAGGCGCACTACCAGCGCCAGGTTGACACCGCCATCAAGCGCGCACGCTACCTCGCGCTGCTGCCATACACCGACCTGCACCACGCTTAATCGCTGCAGAGAACCTGGAGAAAAATATGCAAATCATCCTGTTAGAAAAAGTCGTTAACGTCGGCAACCTCGGCGACGTCGTCAAAGTCAAAGACGGTTACGCTCGTAACTTCCTGATCCCGCAAAAGATGGCCCGCCGCGCCACCGCTTCGGCGGTCGCCGAATTTGAAGTCAAGCGCGCCGAACTGGAAAAAGCCGCCGCCGCCAAACTGGCAGCGTCGCAAGCCCAGGGCGAGAAACTGTCCGGCATGACCATCACCATCGCTCAAAAAGCGGGCGTCGATGGCCGTCTGTTCGGTTCCGTGACCAACTTCGACATCGCTGAAGCGCTGTCGAAGCAGGGTTTCGCGGTCGAGAAGGCCAATGTGCGCATGCCGACCGGCCCGCTCAAGACCGCCGGCGAGCATCCAGTCGCCGTCGCTCTGCACACCGACGTCGTGGTGGAAATCACCGTGTCCGTCGTTGGCGAAGCAGCCTAAGCAGCACGATCGGAGCGCGGGCCATGCGCCCGCGCGATGACACCATAAAGCCGGGTTATCCCGGCTTTTTTTACGTCCCTGCACGGCACTTTTTTCTCACCAATTATTGCTAGTGGGCGACCCGGAGCGGGTATAATTCGCGCCATGAATGCCCCCTCCGATCCGCAAGTCGACGCCCTCCGCATCCCCCCGCACTCGATCGAGGCGGAACAGTCCGTCATCGGCGGCCTGTTGCGCGACAACGCCGCGTGGGACCGCATCGCCGACTTCATGCATGCGGAAGACTTTTACCGCTACGACCACCGCATCATCTTCGAGCAGCTCGTCAAGCTGATCAACGCGGCCAAGCCGGCCGACGTGATCACCGTGTTCGAAGCGCTCAACAATCTCGGCAAGGCCGAGGAAGTGGGCGGCCTGCAATACCTCAACGCGATGGCGCAGAACACGCCGTCGGCGGCCAACATCCGCCGCTATGCCGAGATCGTGCGCGACCGCGGCATCCTGCGCAAGCTGATCACGACGGCCGACGAAATCTCCGGCAACGCGTTCAACCCGCAGGGCAAGGAAGTCAAGCAGATGCTCGACGAGGCCGA
The DNA here is from genome assembly GCF_056406475.1 of Massilia sp. P1_C10. Taxonomy (NCBI): domain Bacteria; kingdom Pseudomonadati; phylum Pseudomonadota; class Betaproteobacteria; order Burkholderiales; family Oxalobacteraceae; genus Massilia; species Massilia sp. P1_C10. The sequence goes on along the minus strand of NZ_JBFUAC010000002.1, from coordinate 550,570 downwards.
GTCGAAGATTTTCGCCATCGCCGAAGCCGGCTCGCGCGGCCAGCAGGGCTGGGTCGCGGTCCAGCCGCTGCTCACCCAGGTGGTCGAGCGCATCGACGAGCTGTACTCGCGCGACAACCAGAGCGAAATCACCGGCGTGCCGACCGGCTTCATCGACCTCGACCGCATGACTTCGGGCCTGCAGCCGGGCGACCTGGTGATCGTCGCCGGCCGTCCGTCGATGGGCAAGACCGCGTTCTCGGTCAACATCGGCGAGAACGTCGCGATCGACGCCGGCCTGCCGGTGGCCGTGTTCTCGATGGAGATGGGCGGCGCCCAGCTGGCCATGCGTATGCTCGGTTCGGTCGGCCAGCTTGACCAGCATCGCCTGCGCACCGGCCGCCTGCTCGACGAGGACTGGCCGCGCCTGACCCACGCGATCCAGAAAATGAACGACGCCCAGCTCTACATCGATGAGACGCCGGCGCTCAATTCGATCGAACTGCGCGCGCGCTCGCGCCGCCTGTCGCGCCAGTGCGGCAAGCTGGGACTGATCATCGTCGACTACCTGCAGCTGATGACGGGTAACCAGCCGGGCGACAACCGCGCTTCCGAGATTTCCGAAATCTCGCGCGGCCTGAAGGGCCTGGCCAAGGAACTGCATTGCCCGGTGATCGCGCTGTCGCAGCTGAACCGCTCGCTCGAGCAGCGCCCCAACAAGCGCCCGATCATGTCCGACTTGCGCGAGTCGGGCGCTATCGAGCAGGACGCCGACGTCATCATCTTCCTGTACCGCGACGAGGTCTACAACCCGGACTCGCCCGACAAGGGCACCGCGGAGATCATCATCGGCAAGCAGCGTAACGGTCCGATCGGCGCGGTGCGCCTGACCTGGATCGGCCAGTACACCAAGTTCGGCAACTACAGCGGCGGCCTGGCACTGTACCAGGGCGACTAACCAATCCGAAGGCGGCCACGCCGCGTGGACGCCTTCAGCACTTGCAGCACCCCTAACGGAGAATAATATGTTTGGACGCTTGATGCCCACCGAGGGCAAATTCTTTGACCTGTTTAACCAGCACGCCGCACTGTGCGTCAAGGGCGCCCACGAAATGGTCGGCCTGATGACCAATTTCGACGACCTGGAAAACCGCTGCCACGCCATCGAAGGCATCGAGAAGCAGGCCGACAAGATCACTTACGCCACGGTCGACATGCTGCACAAGACCTTCATCACGCCGATCGACCGCGACGACATCCACCAGCTGATCACACGCATGGACGACATCCTCGACCTGATGGAAGACGCTGCGCAGACCGTATCGCTGTACGACCTGAAGGCCGTCACGCCGGAAGCGAAGCGCCTGGCCGAACTGTCGCTGGCGTGCTGTGAAAAAGTGCAGGCCGCCGTCGGCATGCTGCACAACATGGACAACTCGCAGAAGATCGTCGCCATCTGCGAAGAGATCGACCGCCTCGAGTCGGACGCCGATCACGTGATGCGCGCCGCGATGTCCAAGCTGTTCCGCGACGAGCCGGACGTGCGCAACCTGATCAAGCTGAAAGCGATCTACGAGATCCTGGAAACCGTCACCGACCGCTGCGAAGATGTTGCCAACATCATCGAAGGCATCATCGTCGAAAACGCGTAAGCGGAAAGCCTGTACATGCAAACTCTTCACATGAGTATCTATGTGCTCGGGCTGTTGATTGCCCTGGCGCTGCTGTTCGACTTCATGAACGGTTTTCACGACGCGGCCAACGCGATCGCCACGGTGGTCTCGACCGGCGTGCTGAAGCCGCAGACCGCGGTCGCCATGGCGGCGGTGTTCAACTTCATCGCGATCTTCATTTTCGGCCTCGGCGTCGCCGCCACGGTCGGCAAGGGCACGATCGATCCGCATGTGGTCGACCAGTACGTGATCTTCGGCGCGCTGGTTGGCGCGATCATCTGGAACATCATTACCTGGTACTACGGCATTCCATCGTCGTCCTCGCACGCGCTGGTCGGCGGCCTGGTCGGCTCCGCGGTGGCCAAGGCCGGCACCGGCGCGCTGGTCGGCGGCGGCCTGCTCAAGACAGTGATCTTCATTGTCGTCTCGCCGCTGCTCGGCTTCGTATTCGGTTCGATCATCATGTTGATCGTGTCGTGGGTATTCGTGAAGTCCACGCCGCGCAAGGTCGACACCTGGTTCCGCCGCTTCCAGCTGTTCTCGGCCGCGGCATATAGCCTCGGCCACGGCGGCAACGACGCGCAGAAGACCATCGGCATCATCTGGATGCTGCTGATCTTCGCCGGCTACTCGCTGCCGACCGATCACGCGCCGCCGATGTGGGTGGTGATCTGCTGCTATACGGCGATCAGCTTCGGGACCTTGTTCGGCGGCTGGCGCATCGTCAAGACCATGGGCCAGAAGATCACCAAGCTCAAGCCGGTGGGCGGCTTCTGCGCCGAAAGTGGCGGGGCCATGACCTTGTTCATCGCCAGCGCGCTGGGCGTGCCGGTGTCGACCACCCATACCATCACTGGCGCCATCGTCGGCGTCGGCTCGGCGCAGAAGATGTCGGCGGTTCGCTGGGGCGTGGCGGGTAACATCGTGTGGGCCTGGGTCTTCACGATCCCGGCGTCGGCCTTCATGGCGGCGATCGCCTGGTGGATCGGCACCCACGCGCTGTAAGCATCGAGATTCAAGCGAAAGGGCCAGGTTCGTCGAACCCGGCCCTTTTTTATTTGCGGCCGGTGCGCTCCACCAGCTCGATCTCGAACAGCTTCGGCCAGTGCTTCCCCGTCACGAACAGGCGCTTGTGCTGCGCGTCGTAGGCAATCCCGTTCAGCACATCGTCCGGCCCCATGCCTTTCCAGCTCTTGTCGGCCAGGCCGGTCAAGTCGATCCAGCCGACCACATTGCCGCTGGCCGGGTCGATCCGCGCAATCACGTCGCTGCCCCACACGTTGGCGAACAGCTGGCCCTCGACCCATTCCAGTTCGTTCAGGCTGGCGATGGGCCGGCCTTCGGCGTTCACCTGGATGCGCCGCACTTCGGCCAGCGTCTTCGGATCGAGCACGCGGATCGCCGCGGTGCCGTCGCTCATGAACAGGTTGGCGCCGTTGGAGGTCAGGCCCCAGCCCTCGCCGGTGTAGGCGAACTTGCGCTTCATCGCGAAGGTCTTGGCGTCGAACACGAAGCCGACCTGGGTGGTCCAGGTCAGGCTGACGATCTCGTTGCCGACCGGCGCGATGCCCTCGCCGAAGAATTCGTCGGCGATGTCCTTCTTCTGCAGCACGCGGCCGGTCTCCAGCTGGACCCGGCGGATCGACGACTGGCCTTTCAGTCCGGTGCTCTCGAACAGCGCGCCGTCCTTGATGAACAGGCCCTGGGTGAACGCGCCGGTGTCGTGCGGATAGGCGTGCTTGACCATGAAAGCGTAGATCGGGATGGCGGCCTGCGCCGTTCCCGCGGCCAGCACGAGGGCGCCGGCGGCGGCGTAAGTCAGTTTTTTCAATTGGCACCTGTAGTGATGGCGGCTCGCTGCCGCTGCCAGACTCTACCTCAAAATGCGGCGCGCCGTCACCCACCGCGCCCGCCGCAATTTTGTTGATTGTCGGAACGGAAAACGGCATACTTGTGACCACTTGGACAAGATGGGCATTTTGCCAATCGTCCTTTTCCGGAACCAACGCCATGATTCGTGCAGCAATCCTCCCCTGCCTGATCGCCGCCGCAGTCAGCCTTCCGCTCGCGGCGCATGCCGCCGACCCCGGCACGCGTGCGGCGGTCGCCGATTTCAACACCTGCGCCAAGCCGGAATGGCCGAAGGACGCGCTGCGCAAGGAACAGACCGGCAAGGTCACGCTGGCCTTCCTGATCGGCGCCGACGGCCAGGTCAAGGACAGCAAGCTGAAGGCGTCGAGCGGATTTCCGCTGCTGGACGAAGCAGCCCTGAACGGCGTGATGCGCTGCAAGTTCAAACCCGCGCTGCGCGGCGGCGAGCCGGTCGAGGCGTGGATGCAAATGCAGTATGTGTGGACGCTCGAAGGAAGCCCGGCGGCAGTGAACATCGCGGCGTTGACCGAGGCGGCCAATCGCGGCGACGCGGAGGCGCAGAACAACCTGGGCCTCGCGTATGAATACGGGCGTGGCGTCAAGCGCAATATGGCCGAGGCGGTGGCGTGGTACCGCAAAGCGGCCTTGAATGGGCACGCGTGGGCCCAGTCCAACCTCGGGTTTGCCTACGCGCACGGGCGTGGCGTCGAACGCAACGACGTCGAAGCGAACGCCTGGCTGCTCAAGGCGGCCGAACAGGGCCTGGCGCGAGCGCAGGTGGGGCTTGGATTCCGCCTGATCAACGGCATCGGCGCACCGCGCGACGAAGTGGCCGCGACCGCCTGGTACCGCAAGGCCGCCGACCAGGGCGACCCGATGGGGCAGAACAATCTCGGCTACAGCTACGAACTCGGGACCGGCGTGGGGCGCGACTATGCAGAGGCGCTGCGCCTGTATCGTATCGCGGCGGCGCACGGCAACGCATACGCCGAAGAGGCGCTCGGCAACCTGTACGACAACGGGCTCGGTGTCGCGGCGGATTTGCCGACCGCGTTGGGCTGGTACTACAAGGCCGCCGCGAAAAACAATCCGCCTGGCTTGCGCAAGTTGGGCATGCTGCACGAGGCTGGCCGCGGCGTCGAAAAGAATCCGGCGATCGCGCTGGGCTACTTTGAGCGCGCCGCCGCCGATGGCGACCAGGCCGCGATGCGGCGGCTGGCCAGGGCCTATGCGTCCGGCGAGCTGGGGCTGGCGCCGGATGCCGCCATCGCAAAGCAGTGGCAGGAGCGGGCGGAGCGCGTCTACGCCACGGTCAACCGCTGACTGATTGAGATGAAAAAATCCCAGTAAATCCCAGTGGGGTCAGACCCGCTTAAAAAACGGGTTTGTCCGTCGCTGCGAATAAAAAAGTCGGCTGAACCACTTCTTTGTATTAGAAAAATCGCGTTTTTATTGAATTGGCCGATTAAAAAGCGGGTCTGACCCCGACGGTTTTATAGTGTTGAGGCGAAAAAAATCCCGCATACCGGAAAGTATGCGGGATTTTGCATCATCGCAGACTGGCCTACAGCACTTCGCTCGCGTGGTCCGCCAGGCGCGAACGCTCGCCGCGCGCCAGCGTCACATGCCCGCTGTGCGACCAGCCCTTGAAGCGGTCGACCACGTAGGTCAGGCCGCTCGAGCCTTCGGTCAGGTAGGGCGTGTCGATCTGCGCGATGTTGCCCAGGCAGAGGATTTTGGTGCCCGGACCGGCGCGCGTGACCAGCGTCTTGATCTGCTTCGGCGTCAGGTTCTGCGCCTCGTCGATGATCAGGAACTTGTTCACAAAAGTGCGGCCGCGCATGAAGTTGAGCGACTTGATCTTGATGCGCGAACGAATCAGGTCCTGCGTGGCCGCGCGGCCCCACTCGCCGCCGTCCGAATCGGACTTGTTGAGCACTTCGAGGTTGTCGTCGAAGGCGCCCATCCACGGCGACATCTTTTCTTCCTCGGTGCCCGGCAGGAAGCCGATGTCTTCGCCCACCGGCACCGTGACGCGGGTGACGATAATTTCGTTATACAGCTTGGTCTCGAGCACCTGTGCCAGCCCCGCCGCGAGCGCCAGCAGGGTCTTGCCGGTGCCGGCCTGGCCGAGCAGGGTGATGAAGTCGCATTCGGGATCCATCAGCAGGTTCAGCGCGAAGTTCTGTTCGCGGTTGCGCGCGGTCACGCCCCACACGTTGTTCTTGTTGTGGCTGAAGTCGCGCAGGGTGCGGATCACCGCCGTCTTGCCGTTCAGCTGCTTGACCTGGCCGTAGAAAGGCGCCTCGCCGTTCTTCGGTTCCATGTAGACGAACTGGTTCACCAGCAGGGACGGGATGGTCGGGCCGGTGACGCGGTAGAACGTCGACGACGCGCCGTTCTTGCTCTCCTGCCAGGACTCCATGTCCTTGCCGTTCTTGTTCCAGAAGTCGTCCGGCAGCTGCACGATGCCCGAATACAGCAGGTCGGTGTCTTCCAGCACGTGGTCGTTGAAATAATCCTCGGCCGGCAGGCCCAGCGCGCGCGCCTTGATGCGCATGTTGATGTCTTTCGACACCAGCACGATGGCGCGGCCCGGCAGCTCGCTCTCGAGGTTGCGCACGACGCCCAGGATCTGGTTGTCGGCCTTGCCGACCGGCAGGCCTTCCGGCAAGGTCGGACCGCTCTGCAGGCGCGTCTGGAAGAACAGGCGGCCCTTGGCGTCCTTGTTGCCCAGCTTGTTGAGCGGGATGCCTTTTTCGATCGCGTCGTCGTCGATGTTGGCGATCAGCGCGTCGAGCGTGCGCGACACCTGGCGGGCGTTGCGCGCCACTTCCGACATGCCTTTCTTGTGATCGTCGAGTTCCTCGAGCGTCATCATCGGCAGGTAGACGTCGTGCTCCTCGAAGCGGAACAGCGACGTCGGGTCATGCATCAGCACGTTGGTGTCGAGCACGAACATCTTGGTGGTGCCGCTCTTGTCGGCCAGGCGGCTGGTCGACGACTTGATGACCGCCTCGACCGGCTTGTGCTTGGCCGGATGCGGCGCGCCGCGTTCGTTGTCGACCGGCTGCGGCGCGCGCGCGAGCGGCGCCGCCACGGCGGCGATCGGCGTCACGGCGGCCACCGGCGCCTTCTTGCGCGCGGCCGGCTTCGGCGCGGCCACGGCCTTGCCGCTGATCAGGTCTTCGACCGGATCGAGCGGGGCGGCGGCGACCGCAGGGGCCGGCACGGCGCGCATGGCGCCCTTGCGCGGTTCGGCTTTCGGGTAATCTTTGGCCAGCAGCAGCGCGGCTGGCTTGGTCGGAATTTTTGGCAGTGGCATCAGGGTCTCAATCTAAAAAAGTTCCGAAGGACAGCGCGGCGGCGAATGCAAGCGGGGCTTGCACGACGCGGTCGGCGCGGCCTGGTCGAAGGATGGGAGAGTGGCGCTGGACAGCTCCGGCACGGTTGCCGGCCTGGCGGCGCGCCAGATCAAGATGATGCGAAGTGAAAAAGCGGTGACTCAAAATGGGCGGCGGCAATCGACGTTTTACAGCAGGGTTGATCGACGAGGAGCCATCCTTGCTAAGGCTGGCTCTTCACAAACTCCAGCACTTCATCGGCGTGCTCTGCAACCTTCACGCCACGCCATTCTTTCACCAATTTGCCCTCAGCGTCAACGATAAACGTGCTGCGTTCGATGCCGCGAACTTGCTTACCGTACATATTCTTCATCTTCATGACGCCGAACTGCTGGCAGACCAGTTCTTCCGGGTCGGAAATGAGCTCGAACGGCAGTCCCAGCTTCGATTTGAAGCCTTCGTGCGAGCGCAGCGAATCGCGGCTGATGCCGTAGATTTCGGTGCCGGCCGCGGCGAACTGCTCGTGCAGCTCGCGAAATGCGATGCTTTCGGTGGTGCAGCCTGGCGTGTTGTCCTTCGGATAGAAGTACAGCACGGTGTAGCGCGCGGGGCGCCCGGCCAGCTGGAACGTCTTGTCGCTGGTCATGGCGGCGGAAAAATCGGTGAAGCTTGCGGTCGATGGGCTGTCAGCCACGGTGTTCTCCTGGACGCGCTGCGATCGGGGCGGGCACGATCAGTTCGCCTGATCGGCCCGGCACTTCGCCCCAGCTGACCGGATAGTCGGGCAGGGGCAGGTCCTTCACTTTCTGGTAGTAGTCGGCCATCGACGCCAGCTGGTAGCCCTGGGCCTTCCAGCCGTTCAACAGCTCTTCGAAGATGGGGGCCAGTTTCTGGCCTTCAAGCTCGGCGTGCAGGGTGTAGACGTGGTCGCGGCGGTACGGCGCTCCGGCGGCGCCGGCGGTCAGCTTGAGCAGGTGGGCGGCGATGTTGCGCGTGGTGATGGTCACGCCGTCGATGGTGCGGCCCAGCAGCTCGTCGAGCGTCGGCAGCGTGGTCGGCAGCTGGATGCAGCGCGTGCCCTGCACGCGGTACGGGCCGATGTCCGGATCCTTCAGCGAGCCGTCTTCGTTCAGCAGCGCGCGCCCGTCCGACGCGTAGGCGTAGCCGGCCGCGTCGTGTTCGGCGAAGGCGAAATTGTTCATCTGCCAGCCGGCCGCGCCGTGGGTGTGCGGCGAAATGCCGAACACGTAGCGGAAGCGGTCTTCGGCGCGCCGCATCACGTGCGAGGTCCAGCCGGCGCCGCGTTCGCGCACATGGTCCTGCCACACCACGTGGTCCCAGGTGTGGATGCCGCACTCGAAGCCGGCGTGCGCGACCTTGCGCAGCTCGTCGATGCAGCGGCGGCCGATGTCCGGGCCGGGCAGCATGACGCCGTACATCAGCGTCTTGAAGCCGTAATGTTCCAGCACCGAGGTGCGCGAGACTTTCTTGAAGAAGCCGGGCCGGAAAGCGCGGCGCAGGGCCCAGCCGGTGTGGTCCGGGCCGAGCGAAAACAGGAAGGTGGCGTGGGCGCCGTGATCGCTCAGCATGCGCACCAGGTTCGGCACGCCTTCGCGCGTGCCGCGATAGGTGTCGACGTCGATCTTGAGCGTCAGCAGCGGGCCCTGGTTGTTGGAGGTGGGTTCGGTCAAATCGTCAGTCCATCAAGGCTTTGGCTTCGGCGACCTGGCCGCGGTAGGCGTCGAAAATGCCGCGCAGCGCGTCGGCCATCGTCACCTGCGGTTTCCAGCCCAGTTCGGATATCGTGTTGTCGATCTTCGGCACGCGGTTCTGCACGTCCTGGTAGCCCTTGCCGTAGTAGGCGCCCGAGCTGGTCTCGACCAGCTTGACCTTGGCGGCCGAGTCGGCGTACTCCGGGTATTCCGCCGCCAGCGTCAGCATCATGCCGGCCAGTTCGCGGATCGAGTAGTTGTTGGCCGGGTTGCCGATGTTGTAGATCTTGCCGCTTGCGACACCGCCTTCGTTGGCGATGATGCGCACCAGCGCGTCGATGCCGTCGTCGGAATAGGTGAACGAGCGTTTCTGCTCGCCGCCGTCGACCAGCTGGATGTTCTCGCCGCGCACGATGTGGCCGAGGAACTGGGTCAGCACGCGCGACGAGCCTTCCTTCGGCGTGTGGATCGAATCGAGGCCGGCGCCGATCCAGTTAAACGGACGGAACAGCGTGAAGTTCAGGCCTTCCATGCCGTAGCCCCAGATCACGCGGTCCATCAACTGCTTGGCGCAGGCGTAGATCCAGCGCGGCTTGTTGATCGGGCCGTACACCAGCGCCGAATTCTCCGGATCGAACTCGGCGTCCGGGCTCATGCCGTAGACTTCCGAAGTGGACGGGAAGATCAGGTGCTTGCCGTACTTGTGCGCCGAACGCACGATCGGCAGGTTCGCCTCGAAGTCCAGCTCGAACACGCGCAGCGGATCGGTGACGTAGGTCGACGGCGTGGCGATCGCCACCAGCGGCAGGATCACGTCGCATTTCTTGACGTGGTACTCGACCCATTCCTTGTTGATCGTGATGTCGCCTTCGAAGAAGTGCAGGCGCGATTTGAACGCATCGTTCTCGAGCAGGTCGGTGATGCGGTTAGACTGCATGTCCATGCCGTACACGTCCCAGTCGGTCGTTTCGAGGATGCGCTTGGACAGGTGGTGGCCGATGAAGCCGTTGACGCCGAGGATGAGGACTTTTTTCATGGAGTGGGCTCTTGTCTTGTTAGGCCGTCAGGCGCTCTTGCAGCTGCGCCGGCGTGACGGGAACGCCATCGGCGAGCAGGCTTGAAATTGCCAGCAGGCGGCCGTCGCCGCACACACCGACGACGCGATTATCCACCACAGCCAGCCCGGGTGGCAAATCGACCGGCGCGCTGCGGGAAAGCCGTGCACGTTCGATAACATAACGCTGGCCGCCGGCGTCGGTGAAGGCGCCGGGGTAGGGCGGCGCCACCGCCCGGTGCAGGTTGTAGACCTGCTGCGCCGGCAGGGTCCAGTCGATGCGGCCGTCTTCCGGCTTGCGCCCGCCGAAGTAGCCGCCCTGCCGCAGGTCGTTGACGGTGCGCGGCGCGGTGCCATCGAGCAGCGCGGGCAGCACGCGCCACAGGCATTGTTCGGCCGCGACGGTGACCTTGCCGAACACCTCGAACGCAGTGTCGTCGGGCAGGATCGGCACGGCGCTTTGCGCAACGATGGCGCCGGCGTCCGGCTTGACCGTCATCTCGTGCAGGGTGGCGCCGGTCTCGCAGGCGCCGTGCAGCACCGCCCAGTTGACCGGCGCGCGGCCGCGGTACTGCGGCAGCAGCGAGCCGTGCATGTTGAACGCGGGCGCCACCGCCAGCAGCGCGGCCGGCAGCATGTTGCGGTAGTAGAAGCTGAACATCAGGTCCGGCTTGCAGGCTTCGACCTGCGCCAGCAGCCCGGGCGAATTCGCGTCGCTCGGCGTGATGTAGGGGATGCCTTCGGCCTGGCACAGCGAGACCACCGATTCGAACCAGATGTTCTCGCTGGCGCTGTCCTCGTGCGTGACCACCAGCGCGACGTCGACCCCGCCGGCCAGCAGCACTTTCAGGCAGCGGACGCCGACATTATGATACGCAAAAACGACTGCGCGCTTGTTTTTTGTATCATTAACCACTAGCGGCTCACCTGGCGTTTTTCGACGGCGAGGTCGATCTGTTCATCCTTGCCCGGCACGTGCTGCAGGATGGTCTGCACCACGTAGCGCGGCCGGGCGCGCACCTGCTGGAAGATGCGGCCGACGTACTCGCCCAACAGGCCAATGCCGAACAGGATCACGCCCATGAAGAAGAAGGCGATGGCGAACAGCGTGAACACGCCTTCCGCCTCCGCGCCCATCACGAAGCGGCGAATCAGCAGCATCAGCACCAGCAGCGCCGACGCCAGGGACATCATCATGCCCAGCATCGAGAACATCTGCAGCGGCACCAGCGAGAAGCCGGTGACCAGGTCGAAATTCAGGCGGATCAGCGAGTACAGCGAATACTTCGATTCGCCCGCCGCGCGTTCCTCGTGCTCGACGGTGATCTCGGTCGGCTTGCGCGCGAACTTGTAGGCCAGCGCCGGCACGAAGGTATTCACCTCGCCGCACTGGTTGACCAGGTCGATCACGTTGCGCCCGTAAGCGCGCAGCATGTTGCCCTGGTCGGTGATCTTGATGTTGGTGATGCGCTCGCGCAGCCGGTTCATGGCCTTCGAGGCGATCGTGCGCCACGCCGAATCCTGGCGCTTGCGGCGGATCGAGCCGACGTAGTCGTACCCTTCGCGCATCTTCTCGACCAGCTTGTGGATTTCCTCCGGCGGATTCTGCAGGTCGGCGTCGAGCGTGACGGTGATCTCGCCGCGGGTCGCTTCGAAGCCCGCCAGGATCGCCATGTGCTGGCCGTAGTTACCGTTGAACAGGACCACGCGCGTGACGTCCGGGCGCGCGCGGAACTGCTCGGCCAGGATCGCCACCGAGTTGTCGCGGCTGCCGTCGTTGACGAACACGATCTCGTAGGGGATGCCGATCTTGTCGAGCGCCGGGTACAGGCGCGCGAACAGCGAGGCCAGTCCCGCCTCTTCGTTGTAGATCGGGATGACGACCGACAGTTCCGGTTTCAGTGCGTCGAGATTCATTTCGCCAGCACCGCGTTGACCGCGCCGACCACGCGCTCGACGTCCGCCTTGGTCATCGCCGCGAATATCGGCAGGGTGACGGTCAGGCGCCCGATGCGCTCGGACTCGGGGAACATCCCCTCGTGGAAGCCGCGCTCGCGGTACATCGTAAACAGGTGGATCGCCGCGTAATGAAAGCCGGTGGCGATGTTGTGCTCATTCTTCAGCGCCGTCATGAAATCGGCGCGCGTGTTCGGGCCGCGGTCCGGCAGGATGATCTGGAACAGGTGCCAGTTCGACGTGTCGAAAGCCTGCACCGGCAGCTGGGCGCCGGTGCGCGCTTCGAAGTCGGCGCCGAAGGTGTCGAAGTAGTGATGCGCCAGTTCCGCGCGATGCGCGGTGACGGCGTCGATGGTCTTCATCTGGCCAAGGCCGATCGCCGCGGCGATGTCGGTCATGTTGTATTTGCCGCCCAGGACATCGACGTCGATGCCGTCCACGCCGGAGCGGGTCACGCCCTGCAGGCGGTACTTCTCGGCCAGCACGGCTTCTTCAGGCGTGTTCATGACCAGGCAGCCGCCTTCGCCGGTGGTCAAATTCTTGTTGACCTGGAAGCTGAACGAGACGAAGTCGCCGAACGCGCCGATGCGCTGGCCTTTCCAGGTCGAGCCGAAGGCCTGGGCCGCGTCTTCGACCACGCGCAGATTGTGCTTTTTGGCGATCGCGTACAGGCGGTCCATGTCGACCGGCAGGCCGGCCAGGTAGACCGGGATGATGGCGCGGGTGCGCGGGGTGATCGCCGCTTCCACCTTATCGAGGTCGATGTTGCGCGTGACCGGGTCGATGTCGGCGAACACCGGCGTGGCGCCCACTTCCAGGATGACGTTGGCGGTGGCGACCCAGGAGATCGGGGTGGTGATCACTTCGTCGCCCGGACCGATGCCGGCGATCCGCAGCGCGATCTCCATCGTGCAGGTGCCAGAATTGTAGGTGCGCACCGGGCGCCCGCCGAAGTACGCGGACAGCTGGGCCTCGAACTCCGCCACTTTCGGGCCGCCATTGGTCAGCCATCCGGAGCGCAGCACGTCGCCGACCATGGCGATCGTTTCTTCGTCGATGGTCGGTTTTGAAAAGGGCAGGAACGGCAAAGGGGCGGTCATTGATTTCTCTTATTAAATTGTTATTGCTGACACGTCAAGGCGTGCCAAAAGCGCATTCTATCAGCGTTAGGTACGCGAAAGCAGCACCACGCCAAGCAGGATCACGGCCATCGCGCCGATGCGCTGCAGCGTGACGGCCTCGCCCAGGAACATCCAGGCGCCGACCGCGCTGACGACGTAGCCGAGCGAGAGCATCGGGTAGGCGATCGTCACGTCCGTGCGCGACAGGCCCATGATCCACACCAGCAGCGAGATCACGTAGCAGGCCAGGCCGGCCAGGATCGGCAGCTGGGAAAACACCTTCACGCCGGTGGAGAACCAGTTCTGCGCGTTGACGTGAATGACGCCGAGCGCGTTGGTGCCGGCCTTGAGCAGCAGCTGGGCGGCGGCGTTGAGCAGCACGCCGGTGATGATGAAAGCGAAAGCGGATAGGTTCATGGTGTCTTTACGTCGTTGGCGATGATGGTGCGGCGCGAATCCCGCGCCACGATGCGCACCGGGACGCCTTTCTGTTGGAGGTCCTTGACGATGTCGGCGCGTATGATCGCCACGTCGCGCACGCCGGCGGCGGCGTCGCGGGTCCACTGCTCGACGAACTTGTCGACGGTCGGAATGGCCAGCGCCGGCTGCTGTTCCAGCCCAAAGGTGAATTCGTCCAGGTAGTCGACCAGGATGACCGGGCGGCGCAGGTAGAACGTCAGCGACTGCTCATAGGTCCCGACCGAATAGATCCTGGTGTCCGGCTTCAGTTCGGCCTGGATGGCCGGCAGCAGCCTGGTGCCGGCGCGGCCCTGGCCGAGCGGCTCGAAGCCGGGAATCAGGAGGGCCCAGGTGGCAAATCCGGCGATCGCCAGGGTGACGACGAACAGGTCGCGCTGCATCTGGCGCGCGTAAATGAAGGCGAGGCCGCCGCCGGCCAGCGCGACGAAGCCGCTGGCGAGCACCCACGGCTGGAACGCCTGGTACAGCACCGACTCGCCGGAGTGGCCGGACATCTTTGGCAGGAAGGGCACGGTCGCCAGCAGCGCGACGCCGATCAGCGACAGCAGGACAGCCGTCACTGCGCGGCTGGTGCGTGTGCCGGCTTCAAGGTAGTTCGCCGCCAGCAGCGCCAGGGCGGGGAATATCGGCAGGATGTAGCCGGGCAGCTTGGAGTTCGACTTGGTGAAGAACAGGATGATGAACACGGCCCACACCAACGCCATCAGGCGCGGGCGGAACTGGCCCGCTTCGCGCTGGGCGCCCAGCTTCAGGCTCTGGAACAGGATGCCGACCCACGGCGCCATGCCCGCAACGGCCAGCACGAAGAAGGTATACCAGGCCTGCTCGCGGTGATGCTCGGTCTTGAAGTAGCGGTCCCAGTGTTCGTGGATGAAGAAGAAGTGCGGCTGCTCGGGATTGCGCATTGCGACCAGCACGAACCACGGCGCGGCGATGGCGAGGAACAGCAGCAGTCCCTTGACCAGGTGCAGGCGGGTCCACAGCTTCCAGTCGCGCGTGATCAGCGTGTAGACCACCAGCACGCCGCCCGGCAGCACCAGGCCGATCAGGCCTTTTGCGAGCACCGCCAGCGCCATGCCGGCCCAGCAAACCAGCATCCAGTTGCGCCGTTCGGCGGGCGTGGCGGCGTCGCGCTGGGCGATCAGCAGAGCGCACAGCGAAATCGTCATCATGCCGGACAGGCTCATATCGAGCGAATCGATCTGGCTGCAGGCGGCCCAGTAGAAGCACGATCCCAGCACCAGCGCGGCGTAGAAGCCGATGCGGCGGCCGAACACCCTGGCGCCGGCGTAACCGGTCAGGGCCACGCCGCCGATGCCGCACAGGCCAGTCCACAGGCGCGCCTGCCAGTCGCCCAGCCCGAACAGGGTGAACGACAGCGCGTTCATCCAGGTCTGCAGCGGCGGCTTCTCGAAGTACTTGATGCCGTTCAGGCGCGTGGTGACCCAGTCGCCGCTGGCGAACATCTCGCGCGCCATCTCGGCGTAGCGGCCCTCGTCGGGCGGCACCAGGGTGCGCACGCCGAGCAGGTACAGGGTGGCGATGGCGAAGGCGGCGAACAGGCTCCAGGCGAGTTTGTTGGACAGGTGGAGTTCTTTCATCAGGCGCCCGGCGCTCCGAGGATCAGCGCCAGCGTGACCTTGCGGCCTTCGCCCATCAGGATGTTGTACGTACGGCAGGCGGCCTGGTTGTCCATGCACTCGACGCCGATGCGGCGCGACGACAGGGCCGTGACCAGGCGCGGGTGGATGAAGCGCTGCTTGTCGCCAGTGCCAAGGATGACGACGTCGGGCGATTCCACGGCGATCGCGTCGAAGTGCGCCTCCGTCAGATCCTCGAACGCGGCCACGGGCCACGGCCGCGGCGGCACTTCCGGCATCACCAATAGGCTGTAGTCAAAGGGCGCGGCGTTGATTTCGACACCGCCGTCGAAGTAGCCGGTGACGGTCTGGTATTGTTGGGTCGAGCTGGAGTGGAGCTTCATGTGCGGATATGGTTGACGCGGCAGGCAGGCCGCTTGCGGGCGTTAGCATGCCACAAACGGCAATAAAGCGCGAATTTCTCCTATCCTGCGAGCAATTCGTGCCATCGGGCAGCATGTAGCGGCCTTGGCGGTTGATTAATTCGGGCGCTTTCGGCAGAATGGGATTTTTCGCACTGCAACATAGCGCGCCACCGGACAGGGAAAAGACTTTGCGACCGATTCTGAAATCGAACAAGCTCGACGACGTGTGCTACGAGATCCGCGGCCCGGCCATGGAAAAGGCGCGCCAGATGGAGGAGGACGGCCACAAGATCATCAAGCTCAACATCGGCAACCTGGCGGTGTTCGGCTTCGACCCGCCGGACGAGATCGTCCAGGACATGATCCGGAACCTGCACGGCGCGGCCGGCTACACCGACTCGAAGGGCATGTTCGCGCCGCGCAAGGCGGTGATGCACTACACCCAGGGCAAGAAGATCGCCAACGTCAAGATCGACGACATCTACCTGGGCAACGGCGCCTCCGAGCTGATCGTGATGGCGATGAACGGCCTGCTGAACAACGGCGACGAAGTGCTGGTGCCGGCGCCCGACTACCCGCTGTGGACCGCCGCGGTCAGCCTCTCGGGCGGCAATCCGGTGCACTACGTCTGCGACGAGCAGGCCGGCTGGTTCCCCGATATCGAGGACATCCGCCGCAAGATCACCTCGAACACCAAGGCGATCGTCGTCATCAACCCGAACAACCCGACCGGCGCGCTGTACCCGCGCGAGGTGCTGCTCGAGATCATCGAACTGGCGCGCCAGCACCAGCTGATCATCTACGCCGACGAAATCTACGACAAGACTTTATATGACGGCGAGGAGCACGAGTCGATCGCCGCGCTGGCCGACGACGTGCTGTTCGTGACCCTGAACGGCCTGTCGAAGAACTACCGCTCGTGCGGCTACCGCGCCGGCTGGATGGTGGTGTCGGGCGAGAAGCGCCACGCCAAGGACTACATCGACGGCCTGAACATGCTCGCCTCGATGCGCCTGTGCGCCAACGCGCCGGGCCAGTTCGCGATCCAGACCGCGCTGGGCGGCTACCAGAGCATCGCCGACCTGGTCGGCCCGGGCGGGCGCCTGCTCAAGCAGCGCGACCTTGCGCACAAACTGTTAACCGATATACCGGGCGTTACCTGCGTCAAGCCAAAAGCTGCGCTGTACATGTTCCCGCGCCTCGACCCCGCGATGTATCCGATCGCGGACGACCAGCAGTTCGCCTGCGACCTGCTGTCCGAGGAAAAAGTCCTGATCGTGCAGGGCACGGGATTCAACTGGATCGCGCCGGACCATTTCCGGCTGGTGTTCCTGCCGAACTCCGATGACCTGACCGATGCATGCGGCCGCATCGCCCGCTACCTCGATGGCTACCGCCGGAGGCACGGGCGCGGCTGAAACCCCTCACCGTCAAAGAATATGAAACCCATCAAAGTAGGCCTGCTAGGCATCGGCACCGTCGGTGCGGGCACATTCCACGTCCTGAAACGCAACCAGGAAGAGATCCGGCGCCGCGCCGGCCGCGGCATCGAGATCGCCATGGTCGCCGCGCGCAATACCGAGCGCGCCGGCAGCCTGGTCGAAGGCCAGTGCCAGGTCGTCGGCGACCCGTTCGCCGTGGTCGACCATCCCGACATCGACATCGTCGTCGAACTGATAGGCGGCTACGAGCTGCCGTACGAACTGGTGATGCGCGCCATCGCCAACGGCAAGCACGTCGTCACCGCCAACAAGGCGCTGCTGGCGCTGCACGGCAACGAGATTTTCGCCGCCGCGCAGGAGAAGGGCGTGATGGTCGCGTTCGAGGCCGCGGTGGCCGGCGGCATCCCGATCATCAAGGCGCTGCGCGAAGGCCTGACCGCCAACCGGATCGAATCGGTGTGCGGCATCATCAACGGCACCACCAACTTCATCCTGTCCGAAATGCGCGACAAGGGGCTCGACTTTTCGACCGCGCTGGCGCAGGCGCAGGGACTGGGCTACGCCGAAGCCGATCCGACCTTCGACATCGAAGGCGTCGACGCGGCGCACAAGCTGACGATCATGTCGGCGATCGCGTTCGGGATCCCGGTGCAGTTCGACAAGGCGCACATCGAAGGCATCAGCAAGCTCGAAGCGGTCGACATCAAGTACGCCGAGCAGCTGGGCTACCGCATCAAGCTGCTGGGGATCACGCGGCGCACGGTGATCGACGGCGTCGAAGGCATCGAACTGCGCGTGCACCCGACCCTGATCCCGGCCAAGCGGCTGATCGCCAACGTCGAAGGCGCGATGAACGCGGTGCTGGTGCAGGCCGATGCGGTCGGCGCCACGCTCTACTACGGCAAGGGCGCCGGCGCCGAGCCGACCGCGTCGTCGGTGATCGCCGACCTGGTCGACATCACCCGCCTGGCCACCGCCGATCCCGAGTACCGCGTGCCGCACCTGGCGTTCCAGCCGAACCAGATGACCGACGTCGCGATCTGGCCCATGTCCGAGATCAACACTAGCTACTACCTGCGCGTGTACGTGAAGAACCGCTTGGGCGTGATGGCGGACCTGACGCGGATCCTGGCGGACGCGCGGATCTCGATCGACGCGGTGCTGCAGAAGGAGCCGGCGGAAGGGGCGACGCGACTCGACATCATCATGCTGACGCACCAGACGCGCGAGAAGAACATCGACGCGGCGATCGAGAAGATCGAAGCGCTGGAGACGGTGGTAGGCAATGTGACGCGCATCCGCCTCGAAAGCCTGAGCTGACCTGCGGCCGCCGCTAACCCGGGGGTCAGGTCCGTCGGACCTGACCCCAGACCGTGGTCAGCGGCGCCGGCCAATCACCCATTGTTATCATCAGCGCGCCTGCTTCGCGGCGCCTGCAGCAGGAATTCATCGGAAAACTCATCGACCGGCTGACAGGGCGGGGCGTCGTCGTCGTGCTCCAGGTCGACGCTGATCAGCGCGCGCAGTTCCTGGTCCTCGTCCTCCGGACCAAGCGTGTCCGGCGCGATCAAATTGTCATTTGGCGTTTTCATCCGGCGATTCTACGCGCCTCGCGCCGCGCCGAAACTCCCGGCCCGCGCGACCTTTGAGCCTACTCAACGCCCTATGGCGCAGCGGAATCTTGTTGCCGCGCAGGCGGAAAGCCGACGCTGATTCTCAGCCCGCGGCCGTCGGCCCCCTCCGACAGCGTGATGCCGGCCCCGTGCAGCATCGCAATGTCGCGCACGATCGCCAGCCCGAGCCCGGTGCCGTCCTGGTTGGTCGCCAGCGATGCGCTGGAACGGTAGAACGGCCGGAACACCTTTTCGCGCTCGGCCTCGGCGATCCCTTCGCCGCTGTCCTCCACCTGCAGCAGCGCGCCCGACGGCGTCGCCCGCACGCGCAGGATCACGTGGCCGCCGGCCGGCGTGTAGCGGATCGCGTTGTCGACCAGGTTGCTGACCATCTCGTGCAGCATCAGCGACTGGCCGTCGACCAGCACCTCGCCTGCCGCTTCCAGCGACAGGTCGATCTTCTTCTGCACCGCCGGCAGCGCCAGCTCCAGCGCGACCTGGTGCACGATCTGCGTCAGCGACACGGGCGCCAGCGCCGCCGCTTCGCTGCCATGCTCGATGCGCGCCAGCGTCAGCAGCCGGTTGGCCAGGTGGACGGTCGAATCGGTGGTCGCCGCGATCGACGCGACGATGGAGCGCATCGCGTGCACGTCGTTCTCGCGCAGCGCCAGCTCGGCCTGGGTCTTGAGCACCGTCAGCGGCGTGCGCAGCTGGTGCGAGGCGTCGGCGATGAAGCGGCGCTGGCCGGCGATCAGCTTCTGCATGCGGCTCATGGTGGTGTTCATCGCGGCCACCAGCGGCCGCACTTCGCGGTGCACCAGCGCCGGGTCGACGTCCGACAGGTCGCGCACCTCGCGCCGCTCGACCTCGTTTTTCAGGCGCATCAGCGGCGCCAGCACCAGCCGCACCGCGAACCACACCAGCGCGGCCACGGCCAGCAGCATCGCGCCCTGACGCAGCAGCGTGTCGAACAGGATCTTGCGCGACAGGCCGCGGCGCGCCTCCATCGTCTCGCCGACCTGGATCAGGGCGATGCCGCGCATCGAATCGTCGAACACCGGCTGCAGCAGCGCGGCGATGCGCACCGGCTCGCCGTTGTAGTCGGCCTTGTAGAAGCGCACCAGCGCGGGATAGGCTTCCGAGCGCGGCACGTTGGCCGGCACCGGCGGCAGGTCGCCGAAGCCGGACACCGTCTCGCCTTTGAGGCCGGTGACCTTGTAGTAGATGCGGCCCAGGGTGTCGGTCTCAAAGCTGTCGAGCGCGACGTAGGGCACGTCGGCGACCACCTTGCCGTCCTTGATCGAGACCCGTTCTGCCAGCGCCCGCGTCGATGCCAGCAGCGAGCGGTCGTAGGCCAGGTCGGCCGCGTCGATGCCGTTGTTGTAAGCCGAGATCGTGTTGACCGCCACCAGCAGCACCAGCGGCACCAGCAGCCAGCGCAGCAGCTGGCTGCGCAGGCTGCCGAGCGGCGTGGCGGCTAGCCGCCGCTGCAGCAGGGTGGCCAGCGGCGCCATGTCAGGCCGGGTCGCGCGGCTGCAGCATGTAGCCGATGCCGCGCAGGGTGGTGATGGCGGCGCCGTTACTGGCGACCTTGTCGAGCTTCTTGCGCACGCGGTGGATGTACAGCTCGATGGCGTCGACGTTGGCGTCGTCCGACAGCGCGAACACTTCGTCGAACAGTTTTTCCTTCGGCACCGCGCGGCCCGGGCGGGTGATCAGCGCTTCGAGCACCGCGTGCTCGCGCGGCGTCAGCGCCAGCGGCGCGCCGTCGTAGGTGAACATGCGCGTGACGGTGTCGAACGACAGCGCGCCGCACTGGTGCACCAGCGCTTCGTTGCCCTGGCTGCGCCGCAGCAGCGCTTTCACGCGCGCCTCCAGCTCGGCCAGTTCGAACGGCTTGGCCAGGTAATCGTCGGCGCCCAGGTTCAGGCCCTGCACGCGTTCTTCCAGTCCGCCGCGCGCGGTCAGGATCAGCACCGGCGTCTTGGCGCGCGGGCCGCCGCGCGCGCGCAGCCGGCGCAGCACTTCCAGCCCGTCCATCTTGGGCAGGGTCAGGTCCAGCAGCACCAGCGAATAGTCCTGGGTGTGCAGCAGGGCGTCGGCGTCGGCTCCGTTGGTCGCCGTTTCGACGGTGAGCTTGGCGTCGCGCAGGGCCTTGGCCAGCCAGTGGGACAGTTCGAGGTGGTCTTCAACTAAAAGTATGCGCATGGGGTGAAGTGTAAGCCCAACTGTGATCTTTGCGCTACAGGCGGGGCTGAAAGCGAATTGAAAGGATGGGAGCCATATAGTATGGCCAGAAACACCAGCATTCAAAACCATAACTAACGTCCAGGAGACATTTAATGAAGAAGTCCGTCCTTTCGCTCGCCGTTTTCGCAGCCCTCGCCACCGCCGGCGCGGCCCACGCGCAATCCAACGTCCAGGTCTACGGCCTGCTCGACGTGGGCGTCGAAGAACTGAATCATGCCAACGCGAACCAGAACACCGTCACCAAGGTCATCTCAGGCGGCAAGAACACGTCGCGCTGGGGATTCCGCGGCACCGAAGACCTGGGCAGCGGCCTGAAAGCCGTGTGGAACCTCGAAGGCGGCATCCTGATGGACACCGGCGCGGCGGACGGCGCGATGTTCAAGCGCCAGGCCTACGTCGGCCTCGAAGGCGGTTTCGGCCGCCTCGTGATCGGCCGTTCGTTCACCACCACCTACGACTTCGTCATCCTGTTCGACCCGCTCGGCTACGCGCCGAACTACTCGTGGGCGACCTCGTCGAACGCGACCGGCCCGTCGAAATACGGCATGACCACCGCCTTCGACAACCTGGTCAAGTACTCGGGCAGCACCGGCGAATTCAAATACGGCGCGACCATTGGCCTGGGTGAAGTCGCCGGCAGCGCCGCCGACAGCCGCAAGTATGCTGTGGGCGGTTCGTGGACCCACGCCGGCCTTGGGCTGATGGCCGCCTACGAGCAGATCAACGGCAACACCGTTGTCGCCACCGGCAACCGCGACGAAACCAAAGCCTACCACCTGGCCGCCGACTACAAGACCAACGACTGGCGCTTGACCGCCGGCATGCGTGGCTACAAGCTGGTGGCCGGCAAAGCCGCCACCGCCGACGTGCGCGCCGATACCTACTGGGGCGGCGTGAGCTACTACATCAAGCCGGCCATCACCGTGACCGGCGCGGTCTACCACGTCAACGTCAAGGAAGTCGCGGCCGGCCAGGACGCCGATCCGACCATGTACGTCGCGCGCATCCTGTACGCGCTGTCCAAGCGCACCGACCTGTACACCTCGGCCGCTTACGCCAAGGCCAAGAACGGCAAGCTGGTCGGCCTGTCGCGCGACGATGCCGGCTTCGGCAACTCGCAGACCGGCGTCACCGTCGGCATCCAGCACCGCTTCTAAGGCGACCAGATGAACGCCCGCCTGCCGTTGTTCGCCGCTGTCGTCCTGCTGCTGGCAGCGGGCGGCGCCGCGCGCGCGGCCGACGCCGAGTGCATCGTGCCGTCCAAGCCGGGCGGCGCGATGGACCTGACCTGCAAGCTGGCGCAGAAGGCCCTGCACGGCAACGGCCCGATGCGGCTGAACTACATGCCGGGCGGGATCGGCGCCGTGGCCTGGCATACGCTGGTGTCGCAGCGCGCCAGCGAGCCGAACACCCTGGTCGCGTTTTCGGGCGGTTCGCTGCTCAATCTCGCGCAGGGCAAGTTCGGCAAGGCCAAGGCGTCGGACGTGCGCTGGGTCGCGGCGCTGGGCGCGGACTACGGCATGATCGCGGTGCGCTCCGACTCGCAGTACAAGACGCTGGCCGAACTGCTGGCGGCGCTGAAGAAGCATCCCGAAAAGGTGCTGATCGGCGTGTCCGGCACCATCGGCAGCCAGGACTGGCTGAAGATGGCGCTGGTGGCCAGGCTGGCGGGCGTCGACCCGAAGGTGCTGCGTTTCGTGGCACTCGAAGGCGGCGGCGAATCGTTCACCGCGCTCGACGCCAGCTTCGTCCAGGTGGTGTCGGGCGACGCGTCGGAAGCGTCGCTGTACGCCGGCGCCGGCAAGGTGCGGGTGCTGGCGGTGCTGTCGGAGAAACGCCTGCCGGGCATTCTTGCCGGCGCGCCGACCGCGCGCGAGCAGGGCATCGACGTGGTGTGGCCGATCATCCGCGGCGTGTGGATGGGGCCGAAGGTTTCCGATGCCGATTATCGGCGCTGGGTGCATGCCTTCGAACAGGCGGAAGCGAATCCCGAGTTCGCGCAAATCCGCGCATCGTATGGGTTTTACCCGTTCAGCATGACGGGCGAAGCATTGACGCAGTATGTGACAAAAGCGATCGACGATTACAACCGGCAGGCCAGGCAGTTCAAGCTGGTCCGCTAAAAAAACATAAACCAGGAGACGAGACATGAAACTTACCAAGACCATTTTGAGCGCTGCCATCGCAGCGACCCTGGCCGGCGCCGCAATGAGCGCGTTCGCCCAGGTCCCGGCCGGCTATCCGGCCGACTACCAGAAGCTGATCGACGGCGCCAAGAAGGAAGGCAAGCTGGTGATCTACGGCGCCACCGACAGCAAGGCCACCCAGCCGCTGATCAAGGACTTCAGTGCGTTGTACCCGGGCATCACCGTCGAATACAACGACATGAATTCGACTGAAGTGTACAACCGCTTCATCTCCGAAGCGGCGGCCGGCGGCAATACCGCCGACGTGATGTGGTCGTCGGCGATGGACCTGCAGGTCAAGCTGGCGTCGGAAGGCCACGCGATGGCCTACAAATCGGTCGAAGCGTCGAAGATCCCTGGCTGGGCGGTGTGGAACGACATGGCCTACGGCACCACGTTCGAGCCGGCGGCCATCGTCTACAACAAGCGCCTGGTCGATGCCAAGGAAGTGCCGCAGACGCACGCCGAATTCGCCAAGCTGATCACGGCCGAAAAGTTCAAGGACAAGGTCACTACCTACGACATCGAGAAATCGGGCGTCGGCTTCATGTTCATGACCCAGGATGCGCAGGACTATCCGCAGTTCCCGGTACTGGCACAGGCCCTCGGCACGGCGCGCGTGCGCGTGCAGTCGTCGACCGGCACCATGCTCGAACGGATCTCGTCCGGCGAGAACCTGATCGGCTACAACGTGCTCGGCTCCTACGCGCTGGTGCGCGCCAAGACCGACCCGTCGATTGGCATCGTCCTGCCGAAGGACTACACGCTGATCATCTCGCGCGTCCAGTTCATCAACAAGGCGGCCAAGAACCCGAACGCGGCAAAGCTGTGGATCGACTACATGCTGTCGCACCGCGGCCAGACCGTGATCGCCAACGAATCGAAGCTGTATGCGATCCGCGCCGACGTCAAGGGCGAAACCACTTCGGCCGACCTGATCAAGCTGATCGGCGAGAAGAACATCAAGCCGGTGCCGGTCGGACCAGCCGTGCTGACCTACCTGGCGCCTGCCAAGCGCATGGCCTTCCTGAAGCAGTGGAAGGAAACTGGCGGTAAGAAGTAATTTGCAAGATGGCGGGCCGCGGCGCGGCCTGCCTTGTCGGTCGCCGTACCCCATCCTTCATCGGGAAATTCTCATGTCTACCTTATCCTTGTCCGGATCGCGCAGCCTTAACTGGCCGCGCGGCCTGGTGGTGACGCTCACCTGTATCGCCGTCTTCCTGCCGCTCGCGCTGATCTTCTACCAAAGCTTCCTGTCGGCGCCGTTCTTCATGCCGACCAAGGTGCTTGGGCTGGAAGCCTACCAGTTCATCTTCGACGACTCCGACTTCTGGATGGCGGCCAAGAACGGCTTCATCCTGGCCACGGGCCTGGCCGCGATCGCCGTGCCGCTGGGCGCCATGCTGGCATTCCTGATGATCCGCACCGACCTGCCGGGCCGCGGCTGGATCGCGCCGCTGCTGCTGGTGCCGATCTTCGTGTCGCCGATGGTGATGGGCTTCGGCTACGTCGTCTCGATGGGACCGGTCGGCTTCTACTCGACCTGGGCCAAGCAGCTGCTCGGCTTCGTGCCCTGGAATATCTACTCGTTCACCAGCATTGTCGTCATCGCCGGCCTGACCCACGTGCCGCACGTCTACCTGTACGCCTCGTCGGCGCTCAAGAGCCTGGGCTCGGACGTCGAGGAAGCCGCCCGCGTGGCCGGCGCCTCGCCGCTGCAGGTGATGCTCAACGTGTCGCTGCCGATGATCATGCCGGCGCTGGCGTATGCCGGCGTTCTGGTGTTCTTCCTCGGTTTCGAAGTGTTCGGCCTGGTGCTGGTGCTGGGCGACCCGGAAGGCCACCTGGTGCTGGCGACCTACCTGTACAAGCTGACCAACAAGCTCGGCACCCCGTCGTACCATCTGATGGCCGCCGTCGCGGTGTGCCTGGTGATGGTGACGATGCCGCTGGTGATGGCGCAGCGCTGGCTGCTCAAGTCGGCCAATAAATACGTCTCGATCAAGGGCAAGGGCGCGCGCCAGAAGGTGATGCCGCTGGGCCGCTGGAAGTGGATCGCGTTTGCGCTGCTGGCCGGCTGGCTGATCTTCACGATCATCATGCCGATCAGCGGCATCGTGCTGCGCTCCTTCGTGCAGTACTGGGGCGAGGGCGTGCACCTGGCCGACGTGCTGACCCTGCAGCACTTCCGCGACATCTTCGAGCAGCCGTCGCTGATGCGCGGCATCTTCAACACGATCCTGATCGGCGTGGTCGGCGGCGCGCTGGCCGTGGCCTGCTACAGCGCGATCGCACTGGCGATGCATCGCAAGCCGGACGGCATCACCCGCCTGCTCGATTACAGCGTGCTGGTGCCGCGCGCCGTGCCTGGCCTGCTGGCCGGCCTGGCCTTCCTGTGGGTGTTCCTGTTCGTCCCGAGCTGGCTCGATGGGATGCTCCAGGGTAGCGACAGCGGCATCGCGGTGTACCTGCACGAGCACCTGATCCCGGCGCTGCGCGCGGTGCGCTCGACCATCTTCGCCCTGTGGCTGGCGTATTCGGTGGTGTGGCTGGCCTACGGCATGCGCCTGATTTCGACCGCGCTGCTGCAGGTCGGACCGGAACTGGAAGAAGCGGCGCGGGCGGTGGGCGCGAGCCGCGGCCAGGTGACGCGCGACGTCACGCTGCCGCTGGTCAAATTCGGCCTGCTGGGCGCCTGGCTGATGGTGTTCCTGATTTTCGAGCGCGAATATTCGACCGGCGTCTACCTGCTGTCGCCGGGTACCGAAGTGATTGGCGCAATGCTGGTATCGTTGTGGGCGGGCGGTTCGACGGACCTCGTGGCCGCGCTCTCCTTCATCAACATCACACTGGTTGCGATCGGCCTCGGCCTCGCGTTGCGCTTCGGCGTCAAGCTGCATAACTAATATACGATCATGAAACGAGACCTCAACATGAATGAACTGTCCGTCACCGACCTGCACCTGGACTACGGCACGGGCGCTTCCGCCAACCCTATCCTCAAGGGCGTATCGATGCACCTGCAGCGCGGCGAAGTGGTGGCGCTGCTCGGGCCTTCGGGCAGCGGCAAGACCACCTTGCTGCGCGCGGTGGCCGGCCTGGAAAGCCCGAAGCTGGGTACCATCGACATCGGCGAGCGCCGCGTGTTCGACGGCGCCTCCGGCATGGAGATGCCGGCCGAAGCGCGCAACCTGGGCCTGGTGTTCCAGTCGTACGCGCTGTGGCCGCACAAGACGGTGTTCGACAACGTCGCTTACGGCCTCAAATTGCGCAAGATGGCAAAGAACGAGATCGAAGCGAAGGTCAACGACGTGCTGGCGCAGCTTGGCTTGGGCCACCTCGGAGCCCGCTTCCCGCACCAGCTGTCTGGCGGCCAGCAGCAGCGCGTGGCGATCGCGCGCGCGCTGGTGTACAACCCGCCGGTGATCCTGCTCGACGAGCCGCTGTCGAACCTCGACGCCAAGCTGCGCGAGGAAGCGCGCGCTTTCCTGCGCGAGCTGATCGTCCGCCTCGGCCTGTCGGCGCTGATGGTCACGCACGACCAGGCCGAAGCCATGGCGATTTCGGACCGCATCCTGCTGCTCAATAACGGCAAGATCGAGCAGCAGGGCAGCCCGCAAAGCATGTACGAGACGCCGGACACGCTGTTCACCGCCGAATTCATGGGCAGTAACAACCGCCTGCCGGGCAAGGTGGTCAGCCGCGACGGCGCCAATGTGCAGCTGGTGGTCGACGGCGTGCCGATGAAGGGTACCGCGCGCGGCGCCAACACCGGCGCCGACGTTCAGCCGCTGATCCGCGTCGAGGAAGTGCGCGTCAGCCCGACCCCGGTCGACAATGCGCTCGAATTGCCGCTGCTGACCTGCATGTACCTGGGCGATCGCTGGGAGTGCCTGTTCACGCGCGGCGAATTGAGCCTGCGCGCCTACTCGAAATACCGCCTCGACCCGGGCAACTACTGGCTGCACATGCCGGCCGATAAGCTCTGGGTATTTTGAAGCCATCCGAGCAGCTTCCGCTGCTTGGCGCATTGCTGCTCGCGCTGATCGCGGCGCAGCTGTGCGTGTGGCTCGACACGCCGCTGCCGTGGATGATCGGGCCGCTGTTCGCCACCGCCGCGGCCTGCATGTTCGGCGCGCAGCTGCATGCACCGGTGCAGGTGCGCTGCGCCGGCCAGTGGGCGATCGGCACCGCGCTTGGACTGTACTTCACGGCGCCGGTGTTGGCGGTGCTGGCGTCGTACGCCGGCTGGATCGTGCTCGCGGTGCTGTTTGCGATGGTGCTGGGCGCCTTGTCCGGCAAGCTCCTGCAGCGCCTCTCCGGCGCCGACAAGGTGACGTCGTTCTTCGCGATGGCAGTCGGCGGCGCCTCCGAGATGGCGGCGCAGGGCGAGCGCCATGGCGCCGCGGTCGAACGCGTGGCGGCCGCGCACAGCCTGCGCATCATGATGGTGGTGGCGACGATTCCGTGGGCGATCCGCTGGTGGAGCGGCCATGGCCTTGGTCCCGGCCTCGACATGTACGTGCCCGGCGCGGCGGAGGTCCACTACGGTTACCTGCTGATCCTGGTGGCGCTGACTGTGCTCGGCGCGCTCGCGATGATGCGCATCGACGTGCCCAACGCCTGGGTGATCGGGCCTTTGTTCGTGGCGCTGATGCTGACCGCGAGCGGTATCAACCTGAGCCGGCTGCCGGAATGGATGATTCGCCTCGGCCAGCTGTTTATCGGCGTCTCGCTCGGCACGCGCTTCACGCCGGCGTTCGTCCACACGGCGCCGCGCTACATGGCCAGCGTGGCGATCTGCACCTTGTTGATGATGGTACTCGGCGCCGGCTTCGGCACCGGGCTGGCGGCGTGGGCGGGCATCAATCCCGGCGTCGCGATCCTGGCGACTTCGCCGGGCGGCATTGCCGAGATGTCGCTGACGGCGCGCGTGCTGCACCTGGGCGTGCCCATCGTCACCGCGTTCCACGTCTCGCGCATGGTGTGCGTGGTGTTGCTGATCGGACCGTTGTACCGGCTGGTCATTCACGAGGATTGAAAATCGGTCGCGCGCCGCTATGATGAAAAGATCATCGACGATAGCGAGGTGATTGCCATGAAGCGAATAATTCTGATGGCGGCGATGCTGGTGACGGCAACGGCTGCCTACCCGCAAGAAGCCAAGTTCATCAATTCGTCGGACATCAAATGGGAAGACGGTCCCCCTTCGTTGCCGAAGGGGGGCAAGGTCGCGGTGCTATTCGGCGACCCATCCAAGGACGGACCATTTTTAATGCGCGCGAAGATGCCGGCTGGCTACATGGTGGCGCCGCATTTTCACACCAATGGCGAGAGCCTGACGGTGCTTAGCGGCGCGCTGTATATCGGCATGAGCGACACGGTCGACAAGAAAACGGCGCAGGCGCTCAAGGCCGGCGGCTTCCACCACATGCCGGGCAAGGTGCATCATTACGCGTTCACCAAGGCGCCGACCGTGCTGCAAATTGCTGGCGACGGGCCGTTCGACATCAACTATCTGAATGCCGCGGACGATCCGCGCACCAAGAAGTAAGCTTGCGGCGCAGACCAACGCCCGGGGCCAGGTCCGCCGGACCTGACTCCGAACTTCAGAGGGCGACCAGGATCTCCCACGACCCTGGATCGCGCTGATGGACGAAGCGAACCACCGAATCGACCGTCACCGTGTCGATGCGTCCCGCCATGCGCCGCTCGAACGGCTGGTCGTCGAATGAGACGTTGGCGCGGAACATGCGCGCGCCCAGCCGCGTCATCGCCGGAATGTCGATCGTGATCGGCGCGAAGCCGGCCAGCTTGAGCCATGCTTGCGCCTGCGCGCGCCCGTCGATCGGCAGGTCCGATACGCTCGCGGCCCAGGTCTCGAGCAGCCACTGGTTCGAGTTCTGGTAACTGGTCGCAAACGGAAACGCCAGCATGTTGTAGCGCTCGTCGTGCAGCCGCAGCGGCGTGGTCGACGCCAGCATCGCGGCGATACGCTGCTGCACCTGCGGGCTCGGAACGACGATGCGCGTCTCGTAGGCGTGCATGTCGTCCAGGAAGAAGTTGCCCAGGCCTTCGTCGAACAGCGCCGACTGCGCGGTGCCGCAGCGGTTCAGTTCATGCACCACCAGCCAGCGTCCCTGCGGATGGTCGCGCCACACGTAGCCCATGTGCGAGTAGCGCAGGCCGTACTTCGACAGGTCCTGGCCGGCGCGCGCGATCAGCGCCACCTGGGCGCCGGACTTGTCCAGCGCCGTCATGGTGCGCTCGGCCAGCGTCATTGCCTTGACGAAGGTGGCGACGTCGGTCTTCTTCGGCTCGCACGATGTGCCGGCCGATGCGAGGCCGGTGGCCAGCGAGGCGGCGAGGATCGCCATGGTGAGCAGGCGCCGCACGGTCAACCCCTGGCGCTGACGCGCGAGTGGTGCAGCAGCGCCTTGCCCATCTCGTTCGGGATGAAGGCGAGCACCTTTCCGGCCGAGACCAGCATGCAGCCGGTGGACGTTGCGACCACGTTGACCGAGGCGCCGGCCGCCAGCGACGCCTCGCGCGCCGCGCTTCCGGACAGGCGGATCGTCGCGCGCGACGCGTCGGACACGCCGACAAGCACCACAACACTGACGTCGCCCGTCGCGACGACGCTGTCGACCACCACCGTGCCCGACGCCGCCACCGCCGACAGCGAGCCGTAGACCACCGTCGCCGAACCTTCCGTCACCAGTTCCGACGCGTTGGACATGTCGGTGCTGCCTTGTTGTTCGGCGGCGCCGGCTGCCAACGAGCAGCACAGCAGCATCAGGACGATCGGTTTCATGGTCAGGCTTTCTTGAGGGAGGGCCGGGTTGGCAAAATCATCATTGGCGATTTTGGCGCGCCGCTCAAGTCATGCCGGGGAAGTATCGCGGCGCAATCCCGTACGTATCGTTTGACGCACCGCAGTGTTCCGGGGAAACATTGTTTGTTCGGAGCGGCAATGTGCGATAGATTACGGGTCTGACCAAAGGGATACTTCCAGCATGAGCAAACCGAGCCAATTTTCCCTGTTAGCGCAGCGCCGTTTCGCGCCGTTTTTCTGGACCCAGTTTTTCGGCGCCTTCAACGACAACCTGTTCAAGACCGCGCTGCTGGTGATGCTGACTTTCGACGCGCTGGCCTGGACCTCGATCAGCGCGGCGACGCTCAACATCGTCATCCCGGCGCTGTTCATCCTGCCATACGTGGTGTTCTCCGCGACGGCCGGCCAGATCGCCGACAAGGTCGAGAAGTCGCGCCTGGCGCGCTTCGTCAAGTGGCTCGAACTGGCGATCATGCTCGTCGCCGGCATCGGCTGGATGACGCACACGCTGTGGGTGCTGGTGGCCGCGGTGGTCGGCATGGGCGTGCACTCCACGCTGTTCGGGCCCGTCAAATATGCTTACCTGCCGCAGAACCTGAAGTCCGAAGAGCTGGTGGGCGGGAACGGCGTGATCGAGATGGGCACCTTCGTCGGCATCCTGCTCGGCGAGATTTTCGGCGCGCTGCTGGTGTCGCACAAACCGTTCGGCATCGAGATGGTGGCCGCCGGCACGCTGTTCTTCGCGGTGCTCGGCCTGATCGCCAGCTATCGGATCCCGCTGTCGCCGGCGCCGGAGCCGAACCTGGTCATCAGCGCCAACCCGTTCGCCGAGTCGCTGCGCAACCTCGCTTTCTCGCGCCAGAACCGCACGGTGTTCCTTTCGATGCTCGGGAACTCGTGGTTCTGGTTCTACGGCGCGCTGATGCTGTCGCAGTTCCCTGTGTACGCAAAGGACTACCTGCACGGCGACCATGGCGTGTTCGTGCTGCTGTTGACGGTGTTCTCGCTGGGGATCGGCACCGGCTCGCTGCTGTGCGAGCGGCTGTCCGGCCACAAGGTCGAAATCGGGCTGGTGCCGTTTGGCTCGATTGGCCTGTCGGTATTCGGCATCGACCTTTACTTCGCCAGCCTGGCCTACGCGAATACGGCGGCGGTCGATGTCGCGGGCCTGCTGCATCAGACGGGCGTGATGCGCATCCTGGCCGACGTTGTGCTGATCGGCGTGTTCGGCGGCTTCTTCATCGTCCCGCTGTTCGCGCTGATCCAGACGCGCTGCGATCCGCGCCACGTGTCGCGCACGATCGCCGGCATGAACATCATGAATGCGCTGTTCATGGTGATGTCGGCGCTGGTGGCGATGGTGCTGCTGCACTTCGGCGCGACGATCCCCGAGATGTTCCTGGCCACCGCGGTGCTGAATGCGCTGGTGGCGGTGTACATCTTCTCGCTGGTGCCGGAATTCCTGATCCGCTTCCTCGCCTGGATGCTGATCCACACGATCCACCGCGTGAAAGTGGAGGGCGCCGACCGCATTCCCGAAAGCGGCCCCGCGGTCCTGGTCTGCAACCACGTCAGCTACGTCGACGCGCTGGTGATCGGCGCCGCGAGTCCGCGTCCAATCCGCTTCGTCATGGACCACAAGATTTTCGCGATGCCGGTGATGGGCTGGATTTTCCGCTCCGCGAAGGCGATCCCGATCGCGTCGGCGAAGGAAGACCCGTGGCTGATGGAGAAGGCTTACGTCGACATCGCCAAGGCGCTGCACGACGGCGACCTGGTGTGCATTTTCCCGGAGGGGAAGCTGACCGGCACGGGCGAGATGAACGAGTTCCGCGGCGGCGTCGCCAAGATCGTCGAGCGCAGCGAAGTGCCGGTGATCCCGATGGCCTTGCGCGGAC
Source organism: Massilia sp. P1_C10 (assembly GCF_056406475.1). Lineage (NCBI taxonomy): Bacteria > Pseudomonadati > Pseudomonadota > Betaproteobacteria > Burkholderiales > Oxalobacteraceae > Massilia > Massilia sp. P1_C10. The sequence continues at coordinate 519,150 of NZ_JBFUAC010000002.1, read as the reverse complement.
TATGGGGCAGCGTGTTCACGCGTGATCCGAACAACCTCTTTGGACGCGTCTTCACCCGCGGCCCGCGCTCGCAGCTGGCCCTGGCGGTCGGCGCCCCGGTAGCGCCGCAGGAAGTCACCCCCGAGTACCTGCACCAGCAAGTAAAAGAGCTGCGCGGCGAGTGGAAGTAGTGGCAGTGGCCGGGGTCTGGTCCGGCGGGCCTGACCCCATCTTCAGCGTCTCCTCAATGCTCCAGCGACCGCCGGTTTTGCGTCAACCCCGCCCCCCGCAATGCTGGCAATTCTGGCAAACCCAATGTTATAATTCCGACCTCGTCGGGGCGTAGCGCAGCCTGGTAGCGTACTTGCATGGGGTGCAAGGGGTCGTGTGTTCGAATCACACCGTCCCGACCAATAGAATCAATCACTTAGGCCAGCTTCTCAGCTGGCCTTTTTCAATTCAGGTTAGGTCAGCCGGTTTTAGCTTTAGGGACGAATGCTGCGCGTATTGCCCCACCGCTTGTCCGCCGAATTTCAACTTGGCCGGCACCCGCGTGACGGAGCGACGGAGCAGGGCGTTTAGTAACGAGGAACTGACGGAGTTGATCCCGTGCTGAGGGATCAGACAGAATGCCATAGGCGCCGCACAACGTCCTTTGGAGACAGACACGACCGCTGATAGGCAGGTTCTCGTTCGCGCCGCTGATCCGAACAATCCGCCATACTTGTTGATATGACTCTAGATTGGGGACGGAACATGCGGGTGCGGACTAAGCTGGAAGGTGATACTTGGGGAGGACAATCCTCGTGTCATTCCTGATCCTCACTCGGGCTGGGCTGCGCGACTTCCTGGGCCATCCACCCGGCGTGGACGCCGTTGTTTACCTCAATCCTGACGCCGCTGCCGAAGGCGAGATGGAGCGACTTCGCGCCGCCGGCGTTCAGGTCACCCTGTTGACGCGCCCCATCGATCCAACCGACGAAGACGATATCGCCGCGGCGTTACGAGAAGCCAGCGGCGAGGGCGCCGTGGTTTGGCTTGAACGCAGCGCGCCGTCTCAACCTCTTGCGCAAGCGCCAGCAGCCGCGAATCGCGTGCCTGCGCGCCGTCTTGGTGGCGCCGCCGGCAAGGTCGCCGGCGACGCCTGGCGCTTCATCGGCCGTCAGCTGCGCGGCGGCCCCTCGCTGATGATCATCCCCTACATCGGCTACGGCAACGCCACCATGCTGAGCGTGCGCGGGCGCGTCCTCGACGAACATGCGTTCCGGCCGCAGGGTTTGGAAGACAGCGGCTGGCGCAACCTGGCGGCGCTCTACCAGCGGCTGGAGTCGGACGAAGTGCGCGGCACCCGCGTGCGCGCCAGCTTCCTCGGCGCCCAATACGAGACCCTCACTGATCGCGGCGGCTACTTCCAGTTCGAGATCGCGCTGCCGGCGCCGCTCGAACGCAGCGGCTGGCATTCGGTCGCCCTCGATCTACCCGACGCCGCAGCCAGCGCGCCGGTCCGCGCCACCGCCGAAGTGCTGGTGCCGCCGGCGTCGGCCAAATTCGGCGTGATCAGCGACATCGACGACACGGTGGTGTGGACCAACGTGACCAACAAATTCAACATGGCCATGATGCTGGCGCGCCTCAATCCGCACACGCGCCGCCCGTTCAAGGGCGTGGCCGCGTTTTACCGCGCCTTGCACGAGGGCGCGGCCGGCAACGAAGCCAATCCGGTGTTCTACGTGTCGAGCAGTCCGTGGCACCTGTTCGAGCCGCTGGTCGAGTTCATGCGCCTGCAGGGGATTCCGCTCGGCCCGCTGCTGCTGCGCGAATTGAGCTTCGGCGCGCTGATCAAGCCTGAACTGTCGCGCAATCACAAGCTCGAAAAAATCGAGGCGATCCTGCGCGCGTATCCGGACCTGAAGTTCGTCCTGATCGGCGACAGCGGCGAGCGCGATCCCGAAATCTACGCCGAGATCCTGCGTCGCCATCCGCATTCGGTGCGCGTCATCTACATCCGCAACGTCAATCCGGACCCGTCGCGGATCGATGCGGTCGACCGGCTGACGGAGGAGGTCAGCAACTCCGGCGCGCAGCTGGTGCTGGCGGCCGACAGCGTCGCCGCGGCCTCGCACGCGGCGGCCGAGGGCCTGATCCGCGTGGAGGCGCTGGCCTTGGTCCGCGCGGACAAGAAGGCGGGCGCGCCGGCTGCGGCGGAGGGCGGCGGATCGGCGGAGTAATTGTCGTCGGCTGGCGCGGCGCCGCGACCGCATTAATGTAACAATCCGCCGTGCCTGGAGACAAGATCCCGCTGTTTTGCTACACTGCACGCTGTCGTTGCCCTGTCCTGGCGCAACCGTCTTGTCGGCCTGATACTCGCCGGCACCGCTAGCTCTGTTCACACTCGTGGACCACCCTGCTCACTGACCCCGCATCCAATTGCCAATTGCGCAATCGCCCCGGTCATGCGCGACCGCCTTCCGCCTTGTCGCCGCACCTCTCCTGTTATTCATTTCACCATCAGGTTCGGCCTTAAGGAACGAAGCATGATTTACGAATTTGACGGCGGTTCGCCCGGCCGCAGTTCTGTAGGAAGTTTCACCGCCGCCCTGTATGGAATTGCGAGGCCAAAAATGTTCAAGATTCCCAACGCGGGCGGGCGCTGCGTCCCTGCTCGCATCTTTCCGTTCAGCGATCAGGTGGTCGCCGGCGTGCCGCCGGTCGCCCCCGGCAATGCCATGCTGTGCCGCATCCCTACCGGCCCTGGTATCTCGTCGCGACCCGATCTCGGCGCGTCCGGCGACAAGGACCGTCATGACTGACGCCGATTTCAAAGCCGTTGCGCCCGCGAAGCCGCCGCTGCGCGTGCTTGTGGTCGACCGCAATGCAGAGATGCTGGATCTGCTCGGCACGCTACTGGAGCACCACGGCTGCTCGGTCTCCTGCACCCCCTGTGCGGATGAGGCGCTGGCGCTGGCGACGCAATTCCGCCCGCATGCCGTCTGCTCGAGCATTGTCCTGGGCCGCGTGGACGGGTTCACGCTGGCGAGCCGCCTGCGCGCGCTGCCGGAAACCGCGGCGAGCTTGCTGATCGCCGTCTCTGGCCGGCAGCACCCGGAAGACCAGGCCAACGCGCTTGCTGCGGGTTTCGACCATTTCATCGCCAAGCCCTTCATGCTGGATGAGGTGATAACACCGCTGAACGCGCTGCGCCTATCCTTGAACCCACCTGCCTGAACGCTGGCTGTTTCGGAATGCGAGCGACCGGCTAACTGAGGTGGACAGCACGCTGCGCCGGCGCTGGTGCGCCAGGACAAGAAAGCCGGCGACCCGGGCGCGGCGGATAAAGGCGGAACGAGCGTCAACCCGCCGAATCGTTCAGCCGTTAAACATTGGCATCTCCGGTGTCTCTTTCATTGATTTCTTTAAAGGATGAATTATGAAAACATTGTTGACCCTGGCCGCCGCCAGCCTGATCGCCATTTCCACTTCCGCGTTTGCCTCGCCGCAGGCTCCCGCGACCGCGCCGGTCGCCACCACGGCGGCGCCGACGGCCAAGATGACGCGCGCCGAGCGCAAGGCCGCCAAGAAGCAAATCGAAGCCGACGAGAAAATGGCGATGGCGGAGTGCAAAAAAATGAAGGGCGACGAGAAGAAGGCTTGCAAGAAGGAAGCCGAAGCCAAGGAGAAGGCTGCAAAGGCGGAGCTCAAGGCGAAGCCGTAATCGTGCCGCTGTATGGGGTCGGGTCCCTGCGACCTGACCCCGAATTTGTCGACGCCGCGCGAACGCTCCTTCAGCGCCGTCGAAACGGGATCGAACCGCTCACTGCAGCTTGAGCTGGTCGAACCGGAATCCTATCTGCTCAAGCGCCTGCGCCGCGCCGTCGAGCGTGTCGAACACCTGCGCGTCCAGCGTTTTCACGTCGAGCAGCATGCCGGCGTCGCCCTTTGCGCCGCTCAGCCGCACGGTCCAGCCCGACCGGCTCATCGGCACGCGGATCAGCACTGCCGCGCTCAGCCGGCCGAGCGAGAAGTCGCGCCTCGCCTGTTCCATCGTTCGATTGCATTCGATCATCGGTTCCCTAAACAACGCAGACCGCGTTGTGATGCGGATTGCGCGAATAAAACGCGTAAGGTGTGTCAATCGACAAGATTGTAATATACACTTCACGTCGACAGGCATTCCGGCCGCACTCTCGCCGGATCGCCTTTGACTGCGCCGGCGCTCACCGCCGCGCCCCCCCGCTTGCCGACCCGCGGTTCCCCGACTGCCCCGGTCTTGCGCGACCGCTTCCTGCCTCGTCGCTGCTCTTATCCCTGCCAATTCACCGACCGGTTCGGCTTTCAAGGAACGCAGCATGATGTACGAATTCGACGGCGGCCCGTTCGGCCGCTGCTTCATAGAGAGCTACACGTCCGGTCTGCACGGATTCGCCAGGCCGAAGATGTTCAAGGTAACCAGCGCGGAAGGGCGGTTCGCCGCCGCGCACACGTTTCAGTTCAGCGACAAGGCGCCGGCCGGCGTGTCGCATGCCGCGCCGCCGACCAATGCGACGCTGTGCCGCATCGCGATCGCGCAGTTTCGCGTCGCCACGAACGATCCGAACCACGCCACCGTTGCCGCGCTGGATCTCGCGCTGGCGCCGTTCGACGGTCCGATGGTCAACGGTCGCGGCACGGTGCTCACGGGCCCAGGGTTCATGCCGCTGCCCGACAAGGCGGCGACCCGCGCGCGGGCGCCGTTAAAAATCGCGGCGGGGCCGCAGGATCATGCGCCGGCCGCGGCCACTTCGGCGGCTGGTCCCGCGGATCTGCCGCCGTCCTGACCGGCCGCGCCCAAAGAATGCCGTCGTTTCCACGCCCAGCAGCTGCAGTAGCGATGACCCCGGCCTTTGGGCAGCGGCGTCAGCGCGGCACCACCTCCAGGACGATCTTCCCGACGTGCGAGCTCGATTCCATCAGCGCGTGCGCCTTCGCCGCCTGATCGAGCGGGAAGGTCTGGTAAATCACCGGCTTGATCTTGCCCGCGTCCAGCAGCGGCCACACATGCTTGCGCAGGTTGTCGGCGATCTTCGCCTTGAACGACAGCGGCCGCGGACGCAGGGTCGACCCGGTCACAGTGAGGCGCCGGATCAGGATCTGCCCCAGCGGCACGGTCGCCTTGCCGCCCCCGAGCAGCGCGATGAACACCAGCCGGCCGTCGTCGGCCAGGCAGCTGATCTCGCGCGGCACATAGTCGCCGCCCACCATGTCGAGGATCACGTCGACGCCCTTGCCGCCGGTCTCCGCCTTGACGATCTCGACGAAGTCCTCGGTCTTGTAATTGATCGCGCGGTCGGCCCCCAGCGCCTCGCAGGCGCGGCACTTCTCGTCCGAGCCGGCGGTGGCGAACACCTTGTGCCCGAGCGCCTTGGCCAGCTGGATCGCCGTCACGCCGATGCCCGACGAGCCGCCTTGCACCAGTAAAGTTTCGCCCTCGGCCAGCCCGGCGCGGTCGAACACGTTGCTCCACACGGTGAAGAAGGTCTCCGGCAGCGACGCCGCCTCGATCGCGCTCATGCCCTTCGGAATCGGCAGGCACAGCTCCAGCGCCGCCGCGCAATACTCCGCGTAGCCGCCGCCCTGCACCAGCGCGCACACCATGTCGCCCTTCTTGAAATCGCTGCCGTTGAGGTCCCCATCGACGATCTCGCCGGCGATTTCCAGCCCCGGCAGGTCGGAGGCGCCCTTCGGCACCGGATAATTGCCGGTCCGCTGCAGCACGTCGGGCCGGTTGATGCCGGCGGCGTGCACCTTGATCAGCACGTGGCCGGGCGCCAGTTCCGGCATCGGCCGCTGGCACGGTTGCAGGACGTCGGGTGGGCCGGGCTGGGTAATTTCGATTGCGCGCATTGCTGCTTCTCCTTGTTTGAATTATCGAAAGCATACAACGGGAGCGGCGCCGCAGTAGCCCGTTGGGGCCATCTGGCTAATCTTGACCGTGGTCAATGAGCAAACATGGGCCGCGTCGATATCATGGCCTTCGCGTCATCGCCATTGGTTAAAAGAGCGAGCTGCAACTAGAGCGTACTTTGTCGGGCATAATTAAAACAGAGTGATTCTTCGGAGAGTAGTGCCATGAGCAAAGCATTAGAAGGAGTTCGCATCCTCGACTTCACACACGTGCAGTCTGGCCCGACCTGCACCCAGCTGCTGGCCTGGTTCGGCGCCGACGTGATCAAGGTCGAACGGGCCGGCGAAGGCGACGCCACGCGCGGCCAGTTGCGCGACATCCCCGGCGTCGACAGCCTGTATTTCACCATGCTGAATCACAACAAGCGCTCGATCACGCTCGACACCAAGAAAGCGGCCGGCAAGGAAGTGCTGGAAACGCTGATCAAGGATTGCGACGTGCTGGTCGAGAACTTCGCGCCCGGCGCGCTGGACCGCATGGGCTTTTCGTGGGAACGCATCCAGGAACTCAATCCGAAGATGATCGTCGCGTCGGTCAAGGGCTTCGGCCCGGGCCCGTACGAGCATTGCAAGGTCTACGAGAACGTCGCCCAGTGCGCCGGCGGCTCGGCCGCCACCACCGGCTTCGCCGACGGCCCGCCGACGGTCACCGGCGCGCAGATCGGCGACAGCGGCAGCGGCCTGCACCTGGCGCTCGGCATCGTCACCGCGCTGTACCAGCGCACCGTCACCGGCCGCGGCCAGAAGGTGCTGACCTCGATGCAGGACGCGGTGCTGAACCTGTGCCGCGTCAAGCTGCGCGATCAGCAGCGCCTCGAGCGCACCGGCGTGATGGAAGAATACCCGCAATACCCGAACGGCGAGTTCGGCGACTCGGTGCCGCGCGCCGGCAACGCCTCCGGCGGCGGCCAGCCGGGCTGGATCCTCAAGTGCAAGGGCTGGGAGACCGACCCGAACGCCTACATCTACTTCGTCGCGCAGTCGCAGGCCTGGGGCGCGATCTGCCGCGTGATCGGCAAGGAAGACTGGATCTCGCATCCCGATTACGCGACCCCGCGCGCGCGCCTGCCGCGCCTGATGGAGATCTTCGCGACGGTCGAGGAGTGGACCAAGACCCTGACCAAGTTCGAGGCGATGGACGCGATGAACAAGTTCGACATCCCGTGCGGACCGATCCTGTCGATGAAGGAAATCGCCGAGGAACCTTCGCTGCGCGAGACCGGCACCATCGTCGAAGTCGATCACCCCGAGCGCGGCAAGTACCTCACGGTGGGCAACCCGATCAAGCTGTCGGACAGCCCGACCCGCGTCGAGCGTTCGCCGCTGCTGGGCGAGCACACCGACGAAGTGCTGTCCCAGCTTGGCTACAATGCCGACCAGATCGCGCTGCTGCGCGCGGAACACGTAATTTGATGGACGAACAAGGGGACGCCCGCAACGGCGCTCCCGGATTTTTTTAACAGAGGCCGCGACCACGATCGCGACCCTCGGGCCCACAAGGCCTGCAGAGACCAGGAACAGAGTATGGGACAGATGATCATTCCGATTAAAGTTGAAGGCGCGTCGCGCCAGCGCAAGCGCGAAGCGCCGAAAGGCCGCCGGGTCGATCCCGCCGCGCTGGCGCAGGTGCAGGCGCTGCTCGGGGACGAGTCGCGCAACGCCGACATGCTCATCGAACACCTGCACAAGATCCAGGACACCTACAACTGCCTGTCGGCCGAACACCTCGCCGCGCTGGCCGCCGAAATGAAGCTGGCCCAGACCGAAGTCTACGAAGTGGCCACTTTCTACCACCACTTCGACGTGGTGAAAGAGGGCGGCGAAGCGCCTGCCGCGATGACCGTGCGCGTCTGCGACGGCCTGTCGTGCGAAATGGCCGGCGCCAAGGACCTGATCGCCAGGCTGCCGGCGATCCTCGGCCGCGACGTGCGCGTCATCGCCGCGCCATGCGTCGGCCGCTGCGAGCAGGCGCCAGTGGCCGTCATCGGCCAGCATCCGGTGCCGCATGCGACGGTGGAAGAAGTCGCCGCCAAGGTCGAAGCGAAAGTCGTCACCCACACCCACACCGGCCATATCGACTACGCCGGCTACAAGGCCAATGGCGGTTACCGGCTGCTGCGCGACTGCGTCGGCGGCGTGCGCGACGTCGAAGGCATCATCAGGACGATGGAAACCTCGGGCCTGCGCGGCCTGGGCGGCGCCGGCTTCCCGGCCGGCCGCAAGTGGCGCATCGTGCGCAACGAAGCCGGCCCGCGCCTCATGGCCATCAACATCGACGAAGGCGAGCCAGGCACCTTCAAGGACCGCTTCTACCTCGAGCAGGACCCGCACCGCTTCATCGAAGGCGCCCTGATCGCTGCATGGGCGGTCGGCATCGAGACCATCTACATCTACCTGCGCGACGAATACCACGGCTGCCGCGGCATGCTCGAAGCCGAGCTGGCCGCGCTGCGCGCCGATCCGCCGCTGCCGAATATGCCCGAGATCATCCTGCGCCGCGGCGCCGGCGCCTACATCTGCGGCGAAGAATCCGCGATGATCGAGTCGATCGAAGGCAAGCGCGGCATGCCGCGCCTGCGTCCGCCGTACGTGGCGCAGGTCGGCCTGTTCGGCCGTCCGACCCTGGAACACAACTTCGAAACGCTGCACTGGGTGCGCGAGATCATCGAGAAGGGCGGCGAGTGGTTCAGCAGCTTCGGCGCCAACGGCCGCAAGGGCCTGCGCTCGTTCTCGGTATCGGGCCGCGTCAAGAACCCGGGCGTGAAGCTGGCTCCGGCCGGCATCACCATCCAGCAGCTGATCGACGACCACTGCGGCGGCATGCTGGAAGGCCAGACCTTGTACGGCTACCTGCCGGGCGGCGCCTCGGGCGGCATCCTGCCCGCGTCGCTGAACGACATCCCGCTCGACTTCGACACGCTGCAGCCGTACGGCTGCTTCATCGGATCGGCCTCGGTGATCGTGCTGTCGAACCTCGACACCGCCACCGAAGCGGCGCGCAACATGATGAACTTCTTCAAGCACGAATCCTGCGGACAGTGCACCCCATGCCGCGTCGGCACCGCCAAGACCCACGCGATCATCGAGAAGCCGCACTGGGACCTGGGCATGCTGGCCGACCTGTCGCAAGTGATGCGTGACGCATCGATTTGCGGCCTGGGCCAGGCAGCGCCGAATCCGGTCGACTGCGTCATCAAATATTTTCCGCACGAGTTGGGATAAGAGACACCATGAACGCGATTACCCGTAACGAAATGGCGCAGATCGTTGTGCCGACCGTCACCTTCGAACTGAACGGCCGTGAAGTCACCGGCCGCGCCAGCGAAACCATCATCGAGATCGCCGACCGCGAAGGCGTCGAGATCCCGCGCCTGTGCTACAAGGAAGGCCTCGACGTGGCCGGCAACTGCCGCTCCTGCATGGTCGAGATTAACGGCGAGCGCGTGCTGGCGCCGTCGTGCTGCCGCTTCCCGACCGAAGGAATGAAGGTCAACTCGGTCAGCGACCGCGCCGTCGCCGCCCAGAAGATGGTGCTCGAGCTCCTGCTGTCGGACATGCCGGAAACCGAATACACCCGCAACAACGAAGTCGACCAGTGGGCCGCGAAGCTCGAAGTGGGCAAGCCGCGCTTCGAAGCGCGCGCCCGCGTCGCGCCCGACCTGTCGCACGCGGCGATCGCCGTCAACCTCGACGCCTGCATCCAGTGCACCCGCTGCGTGCGCGCCTGCCGCGACGAGCAGATGAACGACGTGATCGGCCTGTCGCTGCGCGGCGAAGGCACCAAGATCGTGTTCGACATGGACGACCCGATGGGCAACTCTACCTGCGTCGCTTGCGGCGAATGCGTGCAGGCCTGCCCGACCGGCGCCCTGATGCCGGCGCGCGAAGTCGCGCTGACGGTGCCGGACAAGCAGGTCGAGTCACTGTGCCCGTTCTGCGGCGTCGGCTGCCAGCTGACCTACAACGTCAAGGACGACAAGATCCTTTACGTCGAAGGCCGCGACGGTCCCGCGAACGCCAGCCGCCTGTGCGTCAAGGGCCGCTACGGCTTCGACTACGCGCACCACCCGCACCGCCTGACCATGCCGCTGATCCGCCGCGCCGACGCGCCGAAGCGCGGTGACGTCGAGATGGATCCGAGCCGCGTGATGGAATACTTCCGCGAAGCGAGCTGGGAAGAAGCGCTGGAACTGGCCGGCGGCAAGCTGGCGCAGATCCGCGACACCTACGGCAAAAAATCGCTGGCCGGCTTCGGCTCGGCCAAAGGCTCGAACGAAGAAGCCTACCTGTTCCAGAAACTGGTGCGCACCGGCTTCGGCTCGAACAACGTCGACCACTGCACCCGCCTGTGCCACGCCTCGTCGGTCGTCGCGCTGCTCGAAGGTATCGGCTCGGGCGCCGTCTCGAACCCTGTGATGGACGTGACCAAGGCCGAGGTGATTATCATCATCGGCGCCAACCCGACCGTCAATCACCCGGTCGCCGCGACCTGGATCAAGAACGCCGTCGCCAACGGCTCCAAGCTGGTCGTGATGGATCCGCGCCGCTCCGAACTGGCGCGCATGTCGCACCGCTTCCTGCAGTTCAAGCCGGACACCGACGTCGCCATGCTCAACGCGATGATGCACGTGATCGTCCACGAAAACCTGGTCGACCAGGAATTCATCGACAGCCGCACCATCGGCTACGAAGACCTGAAGAAGAACGTCGAAGGCTACAGCCCTGAGCTGATGGCGCCGATCTGCGGCATCGACGCCGAAACGCTGCGCTATACGGCGCGCCTGTATGCGACCTCGAAGGCGTCGATCATCCTGTGGGGCATGGGCGTGTCGCAGCACGTGCACGGCACCGACAACGCGCGCTGCCTGATCGCGCTGGCGCTGATGACCGGCCAGATCGGCCGCGACGGCACCGGCCTGCATCCGCTGCGCGGCCAGAACAACGTGCAGGGCGCCTCCGACGCCGGCCTGATCCCGATGATGTATCCGGACTATCAGCACGTGACCGATCCGAAAGTCCAGGCCAGTTTCGAGAAGGCATGGAAACTGGAGCCGGGCACGCTCGACTCCACGCCCGGCCTGACCGTGGTCGAGGTCATGCACGCGATCAAGAAGGGCGGCGTGCGCGGCATGTACGTGATGGGCGAGAACCCGGCGATGTCCGATCCGGACGCCAACCACGCCCGCGACGCGCTGGCTTCGCTCGACCACCTGGTGGTGCAGGACATCTTCCTGACCGAGACCTGCTACCTGGCCGACGTGATCCTGCCGGCCACCGCCTTCCCCGAGAAGGACGGCACTTTCACCAACACCGACCGCCTGGTGCAGATGGGCCGCAAGGCCGTCAACGCGCCTGGCGAAGCGAAACCGGACCTGTGGATCATCCAGCAGATCGCGAACCGCATGGGCCTCGACTGGCAGTACAAGCACGTGTCGGAAGTGTTCGACGAGATGCGCCACACCATGCCTAGCATCGGCGGCATCACGTGGGATCGCCTCGAGCGCGAGCACGCTGTCACGTATCCGTGCGTGAAAGAGGGCGATCCTGGCCAGTCGGTGGTGTTCACCGAGACCTTCCCGCGTGAATCGGGCCGCGCGAAGTTTGTCCCGGCCGACATCATCCCGGCGGCCGAACGTCCAGATCCCGAGTACCCGATGGTGCTGATCACCGGTCGCCAGCTCGAACACTGGCACACCGGCAGCATGACGCGCCGCGCGCTCGTGCTCGACGCGCTAGAGCCGGATCCGGTCGCCCTGATCCACCCGCTCGACCTGGCGGACATGGGCGGCCAGCCTGGCGACATCGTCACCATCGAATCGCGCCGCGGCGTCGTGCAGCTGTACGCGCGCGCCGACGAAAGCTCGCCGCGCGGGGCAGTGTTCGTCCCGTTCTGCTACTACGAAGCGGCGATCAACCGGCTGACCAACGCCGCGCTCGATCCGTTCGCGAAGATCCCGGAGTTCAAGTACTGCGCGATCCGCATCACGCTGGGCGGCGATGCGCCGGTGCAGGGAACTTACGGTGGCGGCCAGGTGCTGGCCGCAACGGAGTTGGCGCGCGCCGCACGCTAACGTAAAAGTTCAGCAAAGTTGGGGCCAGGTCCTTCGGGGTCTGGCCCTTTTTTTGTTCCTCCCGGGGCGCGTCTATAACGCCATTGGAACAATTTGTCCTCGGTCAAAGATGCATTTTGATCGACAATCTGGCCAAAGCCTTCACCCGTCCGCTGTGCGGCTACTCTTTGAAATACTTTTTGAATGCTATCCGCAATTCCGGGGAAAGTGTGGTGGATTCGATATGCTGGTGCTGGAATTGGCTGGCCAGCTGATTCGGTCCGCCGAACGCACGCGACAGCCTTTGCGCAAGGTCGGCGGCCAGCGACTGCAGCACTGGCTGCGGAGTCTCTTCGAAAAAGCGCGCGTCGAAAGTTTCTCGCGCCGGCCCGGTCACTTTGCATTCGCGGCCCTGGACATAGAAGACAGCTCCAAGGGTGTCCAGCACATAGCGTGGGGACTCCGCCTTGTTCGCGTCGGGGCGAATGTAATAGCCCCCTACCACGTAATAGGTGCGCGCCGCATCGTGCGCGATTGCGTATTGCCAGAGGCGCATTTGTTCCTGTTCGTTGCTCAGGTCCGGACACAGCTTCAATACTTCGGCCGGAAGTTCGTCCAGCTTCACTTGGGCGATCTCAAACCGGAGGCCGAATATGGGCTCCTGCAAGACGCGTGGAGCAATGTCGTCGGCGATCGCCGGGCTGAAGGCCACGGAAAATAATGCACTCATAAGGACGCGCCTAGCGACGGTAGACGACATAAGACGGCCTTTCCTTGCGATAGGCCGGTCCCGGCCAGAACCCGCTCTGAACGAAATCGGAAATCCAGTTCTTCCCATCGTAACCCGCTATGTGCCCTTCCTGTCGGCCAAGTTTGGGTGGATCCATGACAACGATGTCACCTTTCATGAAGCGGAAACTTTCAGGGTTCTCAACACCGAGATCACGAAACCCGTTCTTTACGAGGATAGGGCCATATGTCTTGGCCGCCACCAGATGGCCGCTCGTATCGGCGCCGCCTGCATCAAGTGCGATGCGGACGAACTTTGCGCATTCGCCGTTCCCGAATCCTACTTGGTGAGCTCGTTCGCGCAGCTTCGCCGCAAATACGTCGACATTGAATGCCATGGTTGTTTTCCTTTCGTTCGATTTTGCGCTGACGCGCGCCGAGTTGCTCGACGGGTATCCAGCTTAATTTCGTGGGAAAAGAAGTTATTAACCATGCGCAAGTAATTTTAATCCCGCACTCCGACGTTCAATGGGAAGCGCGTGTCCAGTACCCAGGTTGCGCGTACGTCGCCTTCAGCGCGTCGATGAAGAAGCGCACCTTGGCCGGCAGATGCCGCTGCTGCATGTACACCGCCGTGATGTCGTAGTCCGGCAGCGCGAAGTCGTCCAGCACCGTCATCAATTCGCCGGACGCCAGCTGCGCCTGGATCTCCCAGGTCGAACGCCACGCAAGTCCGATCCCTTCGCTGGCCCAGCGGTGCAGCAGTTCGCCGTCGTTGCAGTCCAGGTTCCCTTGCACCTTGACCGTGACCGGCTTGCCGTCCTTCTGAAAATACCAGCCGCGCTGCTGGCCGCCCTGCAGGTTGAACGCGAGGCAGTTGTGGCCCGCCAGGTCGTCCAGCGTGCGCGGAATGCCGTGGCGCTCGAAATACTCCGGCGTGCCGCACACTACGCGCCGGTTGGTCGCCAGCTTCACCGCGACGAAATTCGGATCGAGCACGCCGCCGATGCGGATGCCCACGTCATACCCCTCGCGCACCAGGTCCACCACGTGGTCGGTCAGGTTGAACGAGATCTGTACCTTCGGATTGGCCGCGACGAACGCCGGCGCGTGCGGCGCCACGTGCAGCCGCCCGAACGCCGCCGGCGCCGACACGATCAGGTGGCCGCTGGCCTTGTGCCTGCCCTCCGACACGATGGTCTCCGCGATATCCACGTCCGCCAGCAGCTTGCGGCAATGGTCGAGGAACACCTGGCCCTGCTCGGTGAGGGTCAGGTGGCGCGTGGTCCGGTGCATCAGCTTCACGCCCAGCCGTTTTTCCAGCGCGTCGATGCGCCGTCCCAGCATCACCGGCGTGATGTGCTGCTCCAGCGCCGCGCGCGCCAGGCTGCCTTTTTCGACCACGTCGACAAAGGCTTCCATCTGCTTGAGTTTATCCATGGTCCCATGCTTTTGCTTGTAAAAATCATCTGGCTTTGCCAGGGATTTTTGCCTGACTGGCCGTGCGTCTGGTAAGCCGGTTTTCCATCTTGGCTCACTGACCAGATCCAAACAAAAGCAGGTTTTTACTTTTGTTTGATTTGTATTATTCCATACCTGGAGTATCGAATAAACCGATATTTTGTCGTCTTATCACAGGACCGTTAAACCTCTAGCATACGTTCATCGACTACATGCAATTTAAATCCTGGAGAACGACATGGCAAAGATGACCGCAGCGGAAGCAGCAGTCCACGTGATGGAAAAAGAGGGCGTCAGCGTCGCGTTCGGTGTGCCCGGCGCGGCAATCAACCCGTTGTACGCGGCGCTCCGCAAACGCGACAGCATCCGCCACATCCTGGCGCGCCACGTCGAAGGCGCCTCGCACATGGCCGAAGGGTACACCCGCGCCAAGGCCGGCAACCTCGGCGTGTGCATCGGCACCTCCGGCCCGGCCGGCACCGACATGATCACCGGCCTGTATTCGGCCCAGGCCGATTCGATACCTATTCTTTGCATTACCGGCCAGGCGCCGCGCGCCCGCATGTACAAGGAAGACTTCCAGGCGGTCGACATCGAGTCGATCGCCAAGCCGGTCACCAAGTGGGCCGTCACCGTGCGCGAACCGGCGCTGGTGCCGCGCGTGTTCCAGCAGGCCTTCCACCTGATGCGCTCCGGCCGCCCCGGCCCGGTGCTGATCGACATGCCGTTCGACGTCCAGATGGCGATCATCGAATTCGATCCTGACACCTACGAGCCGATGGAGCTGTACAAGCCGAAGGCGACCCGCGCCCAGGCCGAAAAGGCGCTGACGATGCTGAACGAAGCCGATCGTCCGCTGATCACCGCAGGCGGCGGCATCATCAACGCCGACGCCTCCGCGCTGCTGGTCGAATTCGCCGAAATCACCGGCGTGCCCGTGATCCCGACCCTGATGGGCTGGGGCTGCATCCCGGACGATCACCCGCAGATGGCGGGCATGGCCGGCCTGCAGACCAGCCACCGTTACGGCAACGCCACCGTGCTGGCATCCGACTTCGTGATCGGCATCGGCAACCGCTGGGCCAACCGCCACACCGGCAGCGTCGAAGTGTTCACCAAGGGCCGCAAGTTCGTCCACATCGACATCGAACCGACCCAGATCGGCCGCGTCTTCGGCCCCGATTTCGGCATCGTCTCCGACGCAAAAATCGCGCTGCAGCTGCTGATCGAAGTGGCGAAAGAATGGAAGGCCGCCGGCAAGCTGGCCGACCGCTCCGAGTGGCTGGCCGAATGCCAGGAACGCAAGCGCACCATGCTGCGCAAGGGCGACTACGACAGCGTCCCGGTCCAGCCGCTGCGCGTGTACCACGAGATGAATGAATACTTCGGCCGCGACGTGCGCTACGTCGCCAGCATCGGCCTGTCGCAGATCGCCGCGGCGCAGTCGCTGCACGTGCACCATGCGCGTCACTGGATCAACTGCGGCCAGGCCGGCCCGCTCGGCTGGACCATCTCGGCGGCCCTTGGCGTGCGGGCTTCCGATCCGACCGGCGACATCGTCGCCATCTCGGGCGACTACGACTTCCAGTTCATGATCGAGGAGCTGGCTGTCGGCGCCCAGTTCAAGCTGCCCTACATCCACGTCCTGGTGAACAACTCCTACCTGGGCCTGATCCGCCAGTCGCAGCGCGGCTTCGAGATGGACTACTGCGTGCAGCTGGGGTTCGAAAACGTCAACGTCGACACGCCGGAGCTGGAGGGCAGGGGCGTCGACCACGTCGCCGTCGTCGAAGGCCTGGGCTGCAAGGCGCTGCGCGTGTTCCGTCCCGAAGACATCATCCCCGCCTTCGACAAGGCGCGCGACCTGATGGCGCAGCACAGCGTGCCGGTGGTCGTCGAGATCATCCTCGAACGCGTGACGAACATCGCGATGGGCGTCGAAATCGACGCAATCAATGAATTTAACGACGTCCTCGATGTCAAATAAGAAGGAGCGCACCATGCCGAAATTAGCTGCAAATCTGACGATGCTGTTCAACGAAGTCGACTTCCTCGACCGCTTCGGCGAGGCCGCGAAGGCCGGCTTCAGGGGCGTCGAATTCCTGTTCCCGTATGCGTACGAAGCGGGCCGTATCGTCGAACAGCTGGAGACCAACGGCCTTCAGCTGGTGCTGCACAATCTCCCCGCCGGCAACTGGGAAGCGGGCGAGCGCGGCATCGCTTGCCACCCGAACCGCAAGGGCGAGTTCCAGGACGGCGTCGGCAAGGCGATCGCCTATGCCAAGGCGCTCGGCGTGAAGCAGCTGAACTGCCTGGCCGGCATCAAGCCGCCCAACGTCACCGACGGCGAAGCCTATGGCGCGCTGGTGGACAACCTGAAGTTCGCCGCCAAGGCGCTGGCGGCCGAAGACATCCGCCTGCTGGTCGAGCCGATCAACACCTTCGACATCCCGGGCTTCTACCTGCACGGCACCGAGCAGGCGCTCGGCATCATCCGCGAGACCGGCTCCTTCAACATTCAGGTCCAGTACGACATCTATCACATGCAGCGCATGGAAGGCGAGCTGACGGCGACCATCAAGGCCAACCTGGCCAAGATCGGCCACATCCAGCTGGCCGACAATCCGGGCCGCTTCGAGCCGGGCACCGGCGAAATCAACTACCGCTACCTGCTCGGCATGCTCGACGAGATCGGCTACACGGGCTGGGTAGGCTGCGAATACAAGCCGAAGGACGGCACGGCCAAGGGACTGGCCTGGATCGCCGCGCACGGCTTCAACCAATAATCGGAGGAGACAATAATGACAACCAAAGTAGGCTTTATCGGTCTGGGCATCATGGGGGCGCCAATGGCGGCCAACCTGCAGGCGGGCGGCTGCAAGCTTTACCTGCACGACACCAAGAATCCGCCGGCCACCCTGATCGACGGCGGCGCCACGGTCTGCACCTCGGGCGCCGAAGTGGCCAAGCGCGCCGACATCATCATCGTGATGGTGCCGGACACGCCGCACGTCGAAGCGGTGCTGTTCGATGCCGACGGCGTCGCGGCCGGCCTCTCGACCGGCAAGATCGTGGTCGACATGAGCTCCATCTCGCCGATGGCCACCAAGGAGTTCGCCAAGCGCATCAACAAGCTCGGATGCGACTACCTCGACGCGCCGGTGTCGGGCGGCGAAGTGGGCGCGCGCGCCGCATCGCTGACCATCATGGTCGGCGGCGCCGAAGAAGCGTTCGGCCGCGTCAAGCCCCTGTTCGAGATGATGGGCAAGAACATCACGCTGGTCGGCGGCAACGGCGACGGCCAGACCACCAAGGTGGCCAACCAGATCATCGTCGCGCTGAACATCCAGGCGGTGTCGGAGGCGCTGCTGTTCGCGTCCAAGGCCGGCGCCGATCCGGCCAAGGTGCGCCAGGCGCTAATGGGCGGCTTCGCCTCGTCGCGCATTCTCGAGGTGCACGGCGAACGCATGGTCAAGCGCACCTTCGCGCCGGGCTTCCGCATCGAGCTGCACCAGAAGGACCTGAACCTTGCGCTGCAGGGCGCCAAGGCCCTCGGCGTGTCGCTGCCGAACACCGCCACGGTGCAGGAGCTGATGAACTCCTGCGCGGCGCACGGCGGCAGCGCGCTCGATCACTCGTCGCTGTGCCAGGCGATCGAGCGCATGTCCAACCACCAGATCGCCAAGGGCTGACATGATTGACCCGCGCGGCTTCCTGCTCGACCTGTTCGGCGCGGCGGTCGGCGCCGTGACCGCCGAGGGCTGCATGCCGGCGTTCCTGCCGGCGCCGCCCGCGAACGGCCGCACCATCGTGGTCGGCGCCGGCAAGGGTGCCGCCGAGATGGCGCGCGTGCTCGAATCGCACTGGAAAGGGGCGCTCGAAGGCGTGGTGGTCACGCGCTACGGCCACCGCGTGCCGTGCGAGCATATCGACGTGGTCGAAGCCTCGCATCCGGTGCCCGACGCGGCCGGCGAGCAGGCCGCACGGCGCATCCTCGACACCGTCAGCGGCCTGACCGAAAACGACCTGGTGATCTGCCTGATTTCCGGCGGCGGCTCGGCCTTGCTGGCGCTCCCCGCCGAAGGCGTGACGCTGGCCGACAAGCAGAACTTGAACCGCGCGCTGTTATCGAGCGGCGCCACCATTGGCGAGATGAACTGCGTGCGCAAGCATCTCTCCGCCATCAAGGGCGGACGCCTGGCGCTCGCGTGCGCGCCGGCGCGCGTGGTCACCTTGCTGATCTCCGACGTGCCGGGGGACGATCCCGGCGTGGTCGCCAGCGGCCCGACGCTGGCCGATGCCGGCACCTGCGCCGACGCGCTGGCGATCCTGGCGCGCTATCGCATCGAAGTGCCGGCGAGCGTGCTGCGCGTGCTCGAATCGGGCGCCGGCGAGACGCCCAAGCCCGGCGATCCACGCTTCGCCCGCAACAGCGTCCACATCATCGCCTCGGCGCAGATCGCGCTGGAAGCGGCCGCCGACAAGGCGCGCGCGGCCGGCATCAGGCCGTACATACTGTCCGATGAAATCGAAGGCGAGGCGCGCGACATCGCGCTGATGCATGCGGCGATGGCGCGCGCGGTATCGCTGCGGGGCCAGCCGTTCGTCAAGCCGTGCGTGATCCTCTCCGGTGGCGAAACCACCGTGACGGTGCGCGGCAAGGGCCGGGGAGGGCGCAACACGGAGTTCCTGCTCAGCCTCGCGGTCGCGCTGAACGGCCAGGCGGGCATTCACGCGATCGCCTGCGACACCGACGGCATCGACGGCTCCGAGGACAACGCCGGCGCGTTGCTGGCGCCGGACTGCCTGTGCCGCGCCGGCGCGCACGGTTTGCGCCCGCGGGCAATGCTGGACAATAATGACGGGTACAGTTTTTTCGAAGCGCTGGGAGACCTGGTCGTTTGCGGTCCAACGCTTACCAACGTCAATGATTTTCGCGCGATCCTGGTCTTGTGAGCGGGAGCGGGCATGAAGGGATAGCCATGACCACACTGATATATACGCACCAGGACTGTTTCAAGCACGAGCCGGGGTCCAGCCACCCCGAGTCGCCGCAGCGGCTGAAGGTGGTGCTCGAGACGTTGCGGTCGCCCGAATTTGAAGCGCTGTCGTGGCGTGACGCGCCGATGGGAACGCGCATGCAGGCAATGCTGGTGCACGACGAGGACTTCGTCGACGCGATCGCCGATGCGGCGCCCGACAGCGGCCACGTGGCGCTGGATGGCGGCGATACGGTGATGTCGGCCGGTTCGTGGAACGCGGTGATGCGCTGCATCGGCGCGGCCTGCGCCGGCGTGGACGCCGTGATGGCGGGGGAGGCCGACAACGTGTTCTGCGCCACCCGGCCGTGCGGCCATCATGCCGAGCCGAATCGCGCCATGGGCTTCTGCATCTTCAACCAGGCCGCAATCGCCGCGGTGCACGCGGTGCGGAAGCACGGGCTGGAACGCGTCGCGGTGGTGGACTTCGACGTCCATCACGGCAACGGCACGCAGGCGGCGTTCTATGCGCGGCCGGAGCTGTTCTATGCGTCGAGCCACCAGTCGCCGTTGTATCCGGGCACCGGCAGCCGGACCGAGACGGGCGTGGCGCACAACATCGTCAACGTGCCGCTGCCGCCGGGCTGCGGTTCGGCGCTGTTCCGCGAGCGGCTCCAGGCCGAGATGCTGCCCCAGCTGCGCGCGTTCAGGCCGGACTTCATCATCATCTCGGCCGGCTTCGACGCGCACAAGCTCGATCCGCTGGCGGGCATGAGCCTGGAGGATGACGACTTCCGCTGGGTGACCGAGAAGCTGATGGAGATCGCGGACGAACAGTGCGCCGGGCGCATCGTGTCGATCCTGGAGGGGGGGTACAGCGGCGAGGGGCTGGCCGGCGGCACCGCGGCGCACGTTCGGGCTTTAATGGCGTAACAGTATTCCGCGGCGCCGACAAAGACGGGGTCAGGTCCGCCGGACCTGACCCCAAGGTGCTGGTCCGCGGCGCGTGCACGCGAAAAAAAACCGCGGCCCTCGCGGGTCGCGGTGAAAATACTTCGGAGTGAAACGTGGGCGATTCTGCACGCCCAACCGTTCGCTCGCCTTGACTGAAGTCAAGAATCCGGGATTCACCGCCCGGTCGCCATCGACATCGGAATCAGCTTGTCGATCAGTCCCGCGCCTTCGTCGAGCAGGAACTGCTTGAACGCCCGCGCTACCGGCGGCAGCCGCTTGTCGCGCCGGTGCACCACGTACCAGTCCAGCATCAGCGGGAAGCCCTGCACCGGCAGGACTACCAGGCTGCCGGCGCGCAGCTCCGGCCCGATCGTGTGCGCCGACAGGAAGCCGATCCCCATGCCCGCGATGATCGCCTGCTTGATCGTCTCCGTGCTCTTGATCTCCATGCCGATGTTCAGGTCGCGCAGGTGCTCGCCGAAGCCTGCCTCCATCGAGAACCAGGTGTCGGATCCCTTTTCGCGCACCACGAACGATTCCTTCATGATGCTCTCCATCGAGATCCGCTTGCGCCCCGCCAGGTGATGCCCAGGCGCGGCGACGATCACGTACGGGTGCGGCGCGAACGATTCGTTCAGCGTATCGAGGTCGTGCGGCGGCCGCACCATGATGGCGAGGTCGGTCAGGTTGTTGGCCAGCTGTCCGAGCAGCTCCGGGCGGTTGTGCACCGTCAGGTTCAGCGTCACGCCTGGGTTCTTGCGCGCGAATTCGACCAGCAGGTGAGGGAAGAAATAGTCGCCCGCACTGATCACCGCCACGTTCAGGCGTCCGCCCGAGATGCCCTTGAAATGCGCCAGCGCTTCCTCGGCGTCCTGGAACTGCTTGATGATCGCGCGCGAATGCCACAGCAGCTCGGCGCCGCCCTGGGTCAGGTAGACCTTCTTGCCGAGCTGCTCGAACAATTCGAGGCCGACGTGGCTCTCGAGCGTCTTGATCTGAGTGGAGACGGCCGGCTGCGTGAGGTGCAGCTCCTCGGCCGCGCGCGAAAAACTCAGGTGGCGCGCAACCGCTTCGAACACTTTCAGCTGGCGCAGGGTGGCGTTCTTCATGGGGACTCATTCCGATGTATTCAGGATCATGAATCATTATGCTTAATAAGTTTAACTATTACTAATCATTTGTGCGGGTTACATTGAACTCACCGAATTCCAACCGCACCTTTCCGGAGAATGCCATGTCCACCACGCGCAGCAGCACTCAAGCCGATGCCCACCGCAACGCCTACAACGCCGCATTCCACGAGCTGGGACTGCGCTTTCACTGGGACAGCGCGACCTACGAGGGCGTGTTGTGCCCGGACGGCGAGCGCGAATGCCTGCGCCGCTACCTCGAGCAGCACCAGCCGCACCTGCTCAAGGCCTACGACACCCAATTCCTTGTCGACGCCATCCAGACGGCCAAGGAGCGCTGCTTCGATATGATGTCGGCGGCCGGCGGACACCCCGGCGCCTTCATCAATTGGGCAGAAATCCAGCAGCACCATGCTGGGGTTTGAACAAATAAATTCAATGGCCCAAATGTCAAAACTTAACCGAGGTCAAGGATTAAGAAAAACGCTTCTTCCACAATCGGGCATCTGTTCGAACTTCCGTGTAATGGCGACCCTGGTGCAAAACTAGGGCGCCAGTCGGGTTGAAATGCTGGTCTTCTCCCGCCATCACGAAGTTTCGCGGTTCTTGCCCACCAGGGGAGAGCGGACAGAAAAGTCCATGGCATGTAAAACAACATCAGGAGACAGAGCTTCATGAACACCTTTTCAACCGGCGGCAACGGGAACACCGAAGTCCAGGGATTTTCCACAGCAATGGCGGGGGTAGCACGGGCCTGACCCACTACTACCCGGACGCGCAGAGACGCGACAATCAAACCATCACGGAGACATGGAAATGACAAACGCAGCAATCAACAACCCGGCCAAGCCGGGTGCAAACCGCTGGATTCAGCTGGTAATGGGCATCATCTGCATGGCGATGATCGCCAACCTGCAGTATGGCTGGACCCTTTTCGTCAACCCGATCGCCGACAAGTACCACTGGTCGAAAGCGGCAATTCAAGTGGCCTTCACGATTTTCGTGCTGACCGAAACGTGGCTGGTGCCGATCGAAGGCTGGGCCGTCGATAAATTCGGTCCGCGTCCGGTGGTCCTGTTCGGCGGCCTGCTGTGCGCACTGGGCTGGGTCATGAACTCGTTCGCCGACTCCCTGACCCTGCTGTACGTCGCAGCGGCAGTCTCCGGTATCGGCGCCGGCGCCGTCTACGGCACCTGCGTGGGTTCGGCACTCAAATGGTTCCCGGATCGTCGCGGCCTGGCGGCAGGCTTGACGGCGGCCGGCTTCGGCGCGGGCTCCGCGGCGACCATCATCCCGATCTCGATCATGATCGCGGAGCAGGGCTACGAGAAGACCTTCCTGTACTTCGGCCTGGGCCAGGGCATCATCGTCATGCTGCTGGCACTGATGATGGTTCGTCCTCCTGCGCACTCCGCCGCGGCCAACAAGGCCAAGGTCCAGCAGGGCAAGGCTGAATTCAGCCCGACGCAGATCATCCGCAAGCCGGTGTTCTGGGTCATGTACCTGATCTTCGTGCTGGTTGCCGCCGGCGGCCTAATGGCTACCGCGCAAATGGGCCCGATCGCCAAGGACTTCGCCATCGACGGCGTCAAGTTCAACGTCATGGGCATGATCCTGCCGGCACTGACCTTCGCCCTGGCGATCGACCGTGTGCTGAACGGCCTGACCCGTCCATTCTTCGGCTGGGTATCGGACCAGATCGGCCGCGAAAAGACCATGTTCATCGCATTCACGATGGAAGCAGTCGGCATCCTGGCCCTGTACTACTATGGCCGCGATCCAATCATGTTCGTGATCCTGACCGGTATCGTGTTCTTCGCCTGGGGTGAGATCTACTCGCTGTTCCCTGCGACCTCGGCCGACACCTTCGGCACCAAGTACGCCGCTGGTAACGCCGGCCTGCTGTACACCGCGAAGGGCACCGCATCGATCTTCGTGCCGATCTCGTCGATGATCATGGCCGCCTCCGGCAGCTGGGAATCGGTGTTCTTCATCGGTTGCGGCATGAACGCCCTGGCCGCGATCCTGGCCTGGTTCGTCCTGAAGCCGATGCGCTCGAAGTTCATGGCGGAGGCGGTAACGCCAGTCGAGAACGGCGTCGAAATCACCGCGGCAGCACGCATGGCCAACTAAGCAAGTCAAGGCGCCGGCCACCCCGGCCGGCGCCTCTCCCGACGACTCCGGCGTATTACGAGGTTAAATCATGATGATCAAACGCTGGATTCGCTTCCATCACATGGATGCGGTGTGCTTCGGCACGCTCGAAGGCGAGAAGATCCGGGTCTACGAGGGCGACATGTTCGACGCTCCCGAGCCGACCGGCAAATCGATGCACGTCAACGAAGTACAGATGCTCGCACCCGTGGTGCCGGGCAAGATACTGGCGATGTGGAACAACTTCCACGCGCTGGGCAAGAAGCTGGGACTGGAGCCTCCTCCGGAACCGCTCTACCTGATCAAGACTCCGAACTCCCTGCTCGCCCCTGGCGGCACGATCAAGAAGCCCCTGTGCGACGGCAAGGTGGTGTTCGAAGGCGAATTGGCAATCGTGATCGGCAAGACCTGTTTCAACGTCAGCGAGGAAGAAGCGAGCGGCTACGTGTTCGGCTTCACCTGCGCCAACGATGTGACGGTGGCCGACATCATCAACCGCGATCCGACGTTTGCGCAGTGGTGCCGGGCCAAGGGCTTCGATACCTTCTGCCCGCTCGGCCCTGTGATCGCGACGGGACTCGACCCGGCGATGCTGGTGGTGCGCACGATCCACAACAACGAAGTACGGCAGGACTACCCGGTGAACGACATGGTGTTCTCGGTGGCCCAGCTGGTGAGCAAGATATCGAAAGACATGACTTTAAATCCGGGCGACGTGCTGTTGTGCGGGACGTCGGTCGGCGTGGGCTCCATGCGACCAGGAAGTACGATCGAAGTCGAGATCGATGGCATAGGCAAGCTCAAAAACCGGTTCGAGTAAACTAGGTGGGAGCACGTCATGAAGATAGCAGTGATCGGAGCTGGGGCAATCGGCGGGTATGTCGGCGCGAAGCTGGCATTGGCCGGCGAGGATGTGACGTTCATCGTCAGGGGCGCCAACCTGGAGGCAATTAGCGCCAGGGGCATCAAACTGATCGAGAACGACGGAACCGAAAAGGTGGCTGGCAATGTGAAGGCCACCGACAACTACGCGCAGGCGGGTGTGCAAGAGCTGGTGATCCTGGCGCTGAAGGCACACCAGGTCGACGCCGTCGCCGACGAGGTGTCGAAACTGATGGGCCCGGACACCGTGGTGGTGACCATGCAGAACGGCATCCCGTTCTGGTATTTCCACCGTCACGGCGGGCCGTTCGAAGGACATACGGTGCACAGCGTGGACGCGACCGGCAATCTGGCGAGCAAGATCGCGCCGGAGCGCATTCTCGGCTGCGTGGTGTACCCGGCGGCGGAGCTGATTGCGCCGGGCGTGATCCAGCACGTCGAGGGGGAGCGTTTCCCGCTGGGCGAGCTGGACGGATCGATCAGCGCGCGGGCGCAGGCAGTTTCCGAAGTGTTCCAGCACGCGGGATTGAAGGCGCCGGTGCTGGACAACATCCGGGCCGAAATCTGGCTCAAGCTGTGGGGCAACGTCTGCTTCAACCCGATCAGCGCGCTGTCGCATTCGACCCTGGTCGATATCTGCCAGTTCCCGCTGGCGCGCGAACTGGCGGCGGAAATGATGCTCGAAGCGCAGGCGGTTGCCGCCAAGCTGGGGATATCGTTCCGGGTCACGCTGGATCGCCGCATCGAAGGCGCCGAAAAGGTCGGCAAGCACAAGACCTCGATGCTGCAGGATGTGGAAGCGGGGCGCGGGCCGGAAATCGACGCGCTGGTGGGATCGGTGGTGGAGCTGGGCAAGCTGACCGGCACCCCGACGCCGCACATCGACTCGGCCTACGCGCTGGTCAAGCTGCTCGAGCGCACCATGACCGAGGAGCACGGCGGCGTGAAGATGCACAAGACCGCGATGGCCTGATGACTGTCTAGTTCTTCAAAAACAAAACCCACCGCATGCGGTGGGTTTTTTCTTGCCGCGGCGTCAATTACAGGCCGTAAGCGTAAGCCGCGTCCGACTTGTCTCCGCCGGTCTCGGCGTCGAGCTGTTCGCGCAGGTCGAGCATGAAGAAAGCGGCGATCAGCGAAGCGAAGGAGAAGGCCGGGCGGGCTGCTGCGGTAGCGGTGATCGTCGTCATGTCATGCTCCTGAAGGTGAATTGAATTCGATAGGAAGAAGTCTACGGAAGACTGTCGATCCGATCCAATTGCGAGTTCTGATATGGGATATAAGCGTGGCGCAGAACAGCCTGCCCTGAAAAACAAAACCCACCGCTTGCGGTGGGTCTTTGATGGCGCCGCGCGCTTGCCGCGGCATCGCTGCTGGAGCGTGGATTACAGGCCGTAAGCGTAAGCTGCGTCCGACTTGTCGCCGCCGGTTTCAGCGTCGAGTTGTTCGCGCAGGTTGACCATGAAGAAAGCGCCGATCAGCGAAGCGAACGAAAAGGTCGAGGTCGGTGCTGGGTAGGTCGAGCCGGCTGGTGCGGTAGCGGTGATGGTGGTCATGTGAAGCTCCTGAAAGTTGGTGGAATTCGATAGGTACGACTTTACCGAAGACCGTCGATCCGATCCAATTTCAAGTTCTGATATGCGTTATAAACGCTGCGAATATTGCCTATGGAGAACCGGGCTTTTGGCCGGTTCTCTTTTTTTGTTGCGGCGAAAAATGCGGAAAACGCTTAAATCTTGCCCTGGTTTTTCAGGCGCGACAGCGTTTCCGGCGACAGGTTCAGGTAGGACGCCAGCTCCTTCTTAGGCAGCCGGTCGAACAGCTCGGGATGCTTGCGCATGAAGCGGTGCACGCGGCCAGGCGCGTCGAGCAGGTGCAAGGTAATGGTGTGCGCCATGATCGAGCTCATCAGGTTCATCACCTCGTATTCGAACGCCGCCTTGACCGCGCTGTGGCTCTCGAGGAAGTTGACCCACTGGTGCAGGGGCAGGCGCGCAATGCGCACTTTGGTCACGCACACGATGCTGTAGGGCGTCGGCGTGTGCAGGCGCCACGCGGCATAGCTGGTCTCGATCTCGCGTTCGGCCGAGAAGCGCAGGATCATCTCCTTTGCTTCCTGGTTGGTGACCACGCGCTTGAGGATGCCGTCGAGCACGAAGTATTGCTCCATGTCGTGCACGCCCTGGTTCAGCAGCAGGTCCCCCTTCTGGTGGTTCTCCACGATCAAGTAGGGTTCGAGCGCTTCCATCTCGCTTTCGCGCAACTCTTTCAGCACGACATTTTGCTTGAGCTGGACGCGAATAATGTTTCGCTCGGGGTGGTTGGCGACTAACGTCATGAGTGATTTGCTACCTAATTTCACAAGAGCCGACATCATGCGGCGAAAATTGACCTCGGTCAATGAGAGATATCAGAGCGACTCGCTATAGTGGGCGCACTAAAAGACGGGCTGCACATCGACTCAGATCAAAGCTTGTACTGACAGTCCAAACCGCAGCACCTTATCGAATTACTGGAGGAGACATCTCATCATGACAGACACCACGCAAGCAACAGAAATGACCGACGGTTTCCATCTGGTCATCGATGCCCTCAAGCACAACGACATCGACACGATCTTCGGCCTGGTCGGCATTCCGATCACCGACCTGTGCCGCCTGGCGCAAGCGCAAGGCATGAAATTCATTGGTTTCCGCCACGAGCAACACGCAGGCAACGCTGCCGCGATTGCCGGCTACATGACCAAGAAGCCAGGCATCTGCATGACCGTGTCGGCGCCAGGCTTCCTGAACGGCCTGACCGCACTTGCCAATGCTACCACCAACTGCTTCCCGATGATTCTGATCTCGGGCTCGTCCGAGCGCGAAATCGTCGACCTGCAGCAGGGCGACTACGAAGAGATGGACCAGCTTAACGCCGCCAAGCCATACTGCAAGGCCGCTTATCGCATCAACAAGGCCGAAGACATCGGCATCGGCATCGCCCGCGCGATCCGCTCGGCCGTGTCGGGCCGTCCAGGCGGCGTCTACCTCGACCTGCCGGCCCAGCTGCTGGCCCAGACCCTCGACGCCGCCCACGGCAAGCGTTCGCTGGTCAAGGTCGTCGATGCCGCTCCAGCTCAGCTGCCTGCTCCCGATTCGGTCGAGCGCGCGCTGGACCTGCTGAAGTCCGCCAAGAAGCCGCTGATCCTGCTGGGCAAGGGCGCCGCTTACGCGCAAGCCGACGCCGACATCCGCGCGCTGGTCGAGAAATCGGGCATTCCTTACCTGCCGATGTCGATGGCCAAGGGCCTGCTGCCCGACACCCACGCGCAGTCCGCATCGGCGGCCCGCTCGTTCGTGCTGGCCGAAGCCGACACGGTCCTGCTGATCGGCGCACGCCTGAACTGGCTGCTGTCGCACGGCAAGGGCAAGACCTGGGGCGCGATTCCGAAGAAATTCATCCAGATCGACATCTCGCCGACCGAGATCGACAGCAACGTGGCGATCGCCGCACCGCTGATCGGCGACATCGGCTCCTGCGTGCAGGCACTGGTCAAGGGCATCGATGCCGGCGGCTACCAGAAGCCTTCGGCGGAGTGGACCGGCGCCATTGCCGAGCGCAAGGACAAGAACCTGACCAAGATGGCCGCGACGCTGGAGCAGAATCCATCGCCGATGAACTTCCACAGCGCGCTGCGCGTGATCCGCGACGTCGTCAAGGCCAATCCGGAAATCAACATCGTCAACGAAGGCGCCAACACGCTCGACTACGCACGATCGATCGTCGACATGTACCAGCCGCGCAAGCGTTTCGACTCGGGCACCTGGGGCATCATGGGCATCGGCATGGGCTTCGCGATCGGCGCGGCCGTCATCTCCGGCAAGCCGGTGATCGCGATCGAAGGCGACAGCGCATTCGGCTTCTCGGGCATGGAACTGGAAACCATCTGCCGCTACGACCTGCCGGTCATCACGGTGGTGTTCAACAACAACGGCGTCTACAAGGGCACCGATCCTAACCTGAACCCGAACAACCCGAACGACGTGCCGGTCACCTCGTTCGTCAAGGGCGCGCGTTACGACAAGATGATCGAAGCGTTCGGCGGCATCGGCTACAACGTCGAGACCCCGGAAGAGCTGGACAAGGCGCTGAAGGAAGCGCTCGCTTCGGGCAAGCCAACCCTGATCAACGCGGTCATCGATCCGAATGCAGGTACCGAGTCGGGCCGCCTGACCAACCTGAATCCGCAAAGCGGCAAGAAATAATTAAAAGCGGCATCAACGAATACTTAAGGAGAACAGCATGAGCAACAAACCGTTGGAAGGCATCAAAATCATCGACTTCACCCACGTCCAGGCAGGACCGGCTTGCACCCAGATGCTGGCATGGTTCGGCGCCGACGTGGTCAAGGTCGAGCGCCCAGGCGCCGGCGACGTGACCCGTTCGCAGCTGCGCGACATCCCTGGCGTCGATGCCCTGTACTTCACGATGTTGAACAGCAACAAGAAGTCGCTGACCCTTGACACCAAGACCGCGGCCGGCAAGGAAATCCTGACCAAGCTGATCAAGGAATCGGACGTGCTGGTCGAGAACTTCGGTCCGGGCGCACTGGATCGCATGGGCTTTACCTGGGAGCACATCCACTCGCTGAACCCTGGCATGATCGTCGCATCGGTCAAGGGTTTCTCGGATGGCCACCACTACGAAGACCTGAAAGTGTACGAGAACGTTGCGCAGTGCGCGGGCGGCGCCGCCTCGACCACCGGCTTCGACGACGGTCCTCCGACCATCTCGGCCGCGGCGCTGGGCGATTCGAACACCGGCATGCACCTGGCCATCGGCATCCTGACCGCCCTGCGCGGCCGCGACAAGACCGGCCAGGGCCAGAAGGTTGCTGTCTCGATGCAGGACTCCGTGCTGAACCTGTGCCGCGTGAAACTGCGCGACCAGCAGCGCCTGGACCGCGTCGGCTACCTGGAAGAGTATCCACAGTACCCGCACGGCAAGTTCGCCGACTATGTGCCACGCGGCGGCAATGCTGGCGGCGGCGGCCAGCCAGGCTGGGTTCTGAAGTGCAAGGGCTGGGAAACCGATCCTAACGCCTACATCTACTTCACCATCCAGGGTCATGCCTGGGAGCCAATCACGCGCGCCATCGGCAAGCCTGAGTGGGCCAACGACCCGGCGTACATGACGGCGTCGGCACGCCAGGACAAGATCTTCGACATCTTCGCCGTGATCGAAGACTGGCTCAAGGACAAGACCAAGTTCGAAGCGGTCGACATCCTGCGCAAGTTCGACATCCCATGCGCACCGGTGCTGACGATGAAGGAAATCCTGAACGACGAGTCGCTGCGCGCCAGCGGCACGATCGCCGAAGTGCAGCACAAAGAGCGTGGTTCGTACTTCACGGTCGGCAGCCCGATCAAGTTCTCGGACACCACCGTCGAGATCACCGGTTCGCCGCTGCTGGGCGAGCACACCGATGAAGTGCTGGAAAGCCTCGGCTACAACCAGGCGCAGATCGCTGCCCTGCACGAGCAGAAGGTAGTTTAAGCATACCGGCGGCCATGAGCCGCCGGTGAAAAGGGCGGCGCGTTGTGGCATCATGCTGCGGCGCGCCGTTTTTATTCCTTCAGCAGAAAAGGAGCTTGCATGACCTCCAATATCGATTTCAACCAGTTCGTCGGCGCCTTGGGCGACGGCGTCATCGTGTGCGACGCCGGCGGTGCGATTACCGTCTGGAATGCTGCCGCAACGCGCATCTTCGGCTTCACCGAAGAAGACGCGATCGGCAAGTCGCTGGACCTGATCATCCCTGAGCGCCAGCGCCAGCGCCACTGGGACGGCTACCACAAGACCATGGCAACGGGCGAGACCCGCTACGGCAGCGACGTGCTGCGCGTGCCGGCGCTGCACAAGGAAGGCAAACCGCTGTCGATCGCGTTCACCGTCGCGATGCTGTACGAGCCGGACGGCAAGGTGTCGGCGATCGTCGCCATCGTGCGCGACGAGACGGTGCGCTGGAGCGAAGAGCGCGCGCTGAAGACCAGGCTGGCGCAACTGGAAGCGAAGGCTGCCGCGCCCGCGGCGTAATCGCCAGCGTCGTTTTGCTCTCGAACAAAAGCCCGCATGCTGCGGGCTTTCTGCTTACTTGGGCTCGAGTACCGCGCGCTGTTGTTCGATGTCTTGCAGGTGATAGCGCAAGGACCTCACAGTCATGGATGTCGCAAAGTCCTGCGGCTTCGCTTCGCGTTCCTTGAGCAAGTTTTTGACCAGCTCGATACGCTTGTCAAGCCGGTCAAGCTCTACTGATTTCATAGCGAAATTACTCCTATGCCTTTCGGGGTCCTGCCGTCGCGCATGAAGCCGAACAATCCCCTCCAGTATTCCATCATGCCCATATCGGTGTTCTCGGCACTGTAAATCGCATCGGTATCGCTTCATCGCACGAGCTCTGTCGAGCAAATGGTCGAACCGTTCCAGATCTTCAGCGTTCAGTCTGGTCTGCCATGAACGGTCCCATACCACAACCAAGTCCACGTCATTGGGTTCCACCTTATCGGTAGTGAATGAACCATCGATCCATACTTCACATTTGACCTTGGTTGCTGCCAAATCGTTCAAAAGATGTAGAAGGCCCGCTACCAGCATTGGCCGCCTGAGTGACAGCGGCATGGGGTCGAGGAAGATATTTGCTGTCTGCGCCGGTGTGATTTCATGAAACCCAGGTGCGAGCAGCGGACGGTTGGCGATTGGCATCGTGGATCATTTGCGTCAAGGCGGGCGCGGCTAATGCCGCTCCTCTCCTTCGATCGAGATCAGCCGGGCCGCCGCGTACAGGTCGGGCGCGATGCGCGTGGGCACGCGGCGCGGACCCAGCCGCCATTCGATTTCCGTACCGTTGTCGATCAGCACCGTGCGGCAGCCGGCGCGGTTGCCGGCCTCGACGTCGTGCAGGCTGGCGCCGATCATCCACGAGGCGCGCAGGTCGATCTCGTGCTCCATCGCCGCCTTCAGCAGCATGCCCGGTTGCGGCTTGCGGCAGAAGCACTCGAGGCCGTTTCGCGGCGCCGGGGTGTAGCGATCGTGCGGGCAGTAATAGAAGCCTTCCAGCGTGAGCCGCTCGCGAAACAGCAGGTCGCCGAGCCGGTGCGCCACGCGTGCCATCATGTCCTCGTCGACGCGGCCGTCGTCGCCGGTCTCCTGGTCGCTCACGGCGAAGAAGCGGTAATCGAGCCGCGCCAGCAGCCGCAGGGCAGGGCCGGCGCCGGCGCGCAGCGACAGGCGGCGCTGGCCGTTGCAGGCGAAATCGTCCACCAGCGCGCCTTGCTTGTCGAGGAATACGGCTTTCATGATTCAGGCGAAGCCGACACGGTACTTGATGGCCCCCACCAGCCGCCAGAACACCGCCAGCGGCGGGATCAGCGGCGACGTCAGCAGCACTTCGGCGACCAGCCCCGCGCTCTTGGGCACGTCGTGCAGGCGCCGTACGCACAGCATGCCGGTCAGCACCAGCCAGGTGCCGGCGCCGATCACGGCCACGATTTCCTGGCCCAGGCCCAGCCCCAGCCCCGCCATCAGCAGGGCGGCGACGGTGGCGTAGTCTTCCCAGCAGGGCAGGCGGCGGATTTTCTGCCGGTACAGCGCGGGATGCTTCTTGTAGAGCAGCGCGTCGAAGGCGACGGCGTGCAGCTGGAACAGGCTGGCGCCCCAGGCCGGCCGCTGCACCGGCTGCGTCACCAGCGCCTGCGGGGCGCGGCCGATGCGGGCGTTCATTTCGAGCAGGCGGAAATGCATGTCGGCGTGTTCGCGCCAGCCGGCGGCAAAGCGCTCGTCGAAACCGTCCAGCGCTTCGAGCACCTTGACGCGGCAGAAGCAGTTGGCGGCGGAAAATCCGGCGGGCTCGGCGTCGGTCGCCGCGGAATGCGAAGTGTCGATGCGGCCGCACAGCACGTCGGTCTGGTCGTCCAGCGCCGCCATGCCCTGCGACAGCCAGGCCGGCGACGGCACGGTGTCGTCGCCGGTGAATGCGATCACCTGGGCCCGGGCGGCGCGCCAGCCGCGGTTGCGCGCGGCGCCCGGCCCGTGCGGGCCGTCTTCGTTGGCGAGGTACACCAGGCGCGGCCCGCGCTCGACCGTGCGCGCGCGCCAACCGGCCACCAGCTGCAGGGTGTTGCGGTCGGGATCGTCGTCGACGATGATCACTTCGTAGGCGCCGGCGGGGAAGTCCTGGCGCGTCAGCGCGTCGAGGCTGCGGTCGAGCAGGTCGAGGTCGCCGTTGGTCGGCACCACCACCGACACGGCAAAGGTCAGCTCGGCGACGGTTCCGTTTGCTGTTGATTGCATGACGCCTCCCCCCACGATCCGCTGCTGCGGTTTATGTGGTTGGAGCGTCGCCGGCGCCGCCTGGTTCCTGCTGACTTACATCGCTTGAACCTGGATCAAAGTGGCGTGGACGCGAATGAACTTGTCAACCGCGTCGAGCGTCGGCGCGAGCGAGCGCAACGGCGCCGAGAGCGAGGCCACCAGGGTGGTGTGGGTCACGCCATCGTAATAGATTTCCTCGACCGGCACGCCGCGCGCGCGCAACTGCCTGGCCAGGCCGCCGGTGTTGCGCACCGGGTTGACCAGCTTGTCGCTGTTGGCGGCGATCAGCAGCGCCGGCACGCGCGGGCCGTCGAGGTGGTTGACCGGCTGCGATGCCGGCGGAGTGTCGGGGAAATGGAACACCGGCCGCGCCGTGGGATTTTCGACCGGCAGGAAATCGTAGGGACCGGCCATGCCGATCCAGCCGCGCAGCGCTGCCGGCGTCATCCCCTGTTTGGCCAGCCAGCGGCTGTCGAGCGCGATCATCGCGGCGTTGTAGGCGCCGGCACTGTGGCCCATCACAAACAGCTTGTTCGCGTCGCCGCCGTAGCGCGCGATATTTTTCGCGGTCCACGCCACCGCCTGCGCGGAGTCGTCGAGGAAATCGGGGTAGCTCACTTCGGGAAACAGGCGGTAGTCCGGGATTACCACGACATAGCCGCGCGCGGCCAGGGCGCGGCCGACGAAGGCGTAGCCGGCGCGATCGCCCGCGACCCAGTTGCCGCCGTAGAAGAACACCACGACCGGCGCCGCCGCGCCCGCGTTGGCGGGCCGGTATATGTCCAGCTTGAGGCGCGCATTGGCGCCGTAGGCGAGGCCGGTGGTGGCCTGAATGCCGTTGGCCGGCGACAGCGCGTTGAGCGCGGTCAGCGGCGAGCAGGCGGCCAGGCAGGCCAGCGCAACGACGACGGCGGCCAGGCCCAGCCCGATCTTGGTCATCAGGTTACAGCTGGCTTGCGCCGAAGGTGTCGCATTGCTCGAACTGGCCCGACTGGATGCCTCGGGTGAACCAGCGCACGCGCTGGGCCGAGGTGCCGTGGGTGAACGAGTCCGGCACGATGCGGCCCTGCGACTGCTTCTGCAAGGTGTCGTCGCCGATCGCGGTCGCCGCCGACAGGGCGCCTTCGATGTCGCCTTGTTCCAGGATGCTGCGCGCCTTGTTGGCATGGAAACCCCACACGCCGGCGAAGCAGTCGGCCTGGAGTTCGAGCTTGACCGACAGCGCGTTGGCCTGGAGTTCGCTGCCGCGCTCGCGCGCCGCCGACACTTGCTGGTCGATGCCGAGCAGGTGCTGCACGTGGTGGCCGACTTCGTGCGCGATCACGTAGGCGTTGGCGAACTCGCTCTTCACGTTGAAGCGCTGCTGCATCAGGCGATAGAAGGCGAGGTCGATGTACACCTTCTGGTCGCCAGGGCAGTAGAACGGACCCGAGGCGGTCTGGCCGGTGCCGCAAGCGGTGGCGGTGGCGCCGGTGAACAGCACCAGCTTCGGCTTGACGTACTGCGCGTTCTGGGCGCGGAAGAGCTGCGTCCAGACGTCTTCGGTGTCGGCCAGCACGACCGAGACGAACTTCGCCTCGCGGTCGTCCTTCGGTGGCGCATGCGCCGGCTGTTCCTGCTGCACGGGCATCGAACCGCCGCCGCTGATGGCGTTGATGATCGTCATCGGGCTGACGCCCAGGAAGTAGGAGCCGATCAGCGCGATGGCGATGGTGCCGATGCCGATCGAGCGCCCGCCCAGGCCGAAACCGCCGCCGCCGCCGCCGTCGCCGCGGCGGTCTTCTACGTTATCGCTCTCGCGATTGCCTTCCCATTTCATATCGAGTACTCCTGTTATCTAATGTAAAAATGCTAATTTCTGTCAATATACCGGGAAGGGGGAAATAGCAGCGCCCGCATGCAAAACCGGGGTCAGGTCCGACGGACCTGACCCCAGCCGTTGGTCCGGGACGGGAAAAAAATCAGTCCGGCGTGCCGTCGCTGCGGCGCCCGACGTTGCTCTGGCGTTCCTGCTTCAGGTTCTGGTCCAGCTCCGACGGCTCGCGGTTGGCCGTGTTCGACAGGCCGGTGTCGTCATCCATCTTTTCGTCGGCCGACTGGCGGTTGCCACCGGGGCTGCGCGGATAGCCGCCGGCCGCGTCGTTGGACTGGTGCTCGCCAGGCCTGGCCGATTGCTGCGACTGGTTCAGATTGCCTTTGTCGGCGGTGCTGCCGGCGCGCGAGGACGACACGTTGAGGTCGTTGCCGCCGTTATCGGACTGGTTGTTGGCTTCGTTGCGCTGGTTGGTGTTCATGGGCTCTCCAATGGTGATGGTCGGTGTTGCCATCATGCGCGGCGCGCGTGCTGTACAGAATAGGATCGCGGAGCGGCCTCGTGTAGGACGGAGGCTGACGGGAGTGCCCCACTCAGTGCGCTGTTTATTGTCGACATTTTCTGTAGCGCGTTGTCCTACAGAGGGCGCTGCCGCTGTCCTATACCGCCTTCCAGTTGCCCTGCATAAGATGAATTCAGCCGGTCGCTCATCTGCGCTCTTTCTGGGGACCGGTCATCGACCTCCGCAATCGCGGTGGATGGAACAGAGGATGGAGGTTCACCATGGCTTCGAGTAATCAAGGCAGCAAGCAGAGTGGCAACCAGGGCGCAAGCCAAGGTGGCGGCACCAAGAACCGCGGATTCGCATCAATGGATCCGGCCCGCCAGCGCGAAATCGCCAGCGAAGGCGGCAAGGCGGCACACCAGAAGGGCACGGCGCATGAATTCACCTCCGAGGAAGCACGCCGGGCCGGCAGCATGAGCCACGGCAATCGCCAATCGGCCGAATCGAGCGCCCGCACGGCCAGCAGCGCCCGTACCAATGCCAAGCAGCCCGACACCCAGGGCGAACAAGGCGCCAGCCGCGCAGGCGAAAAACCCGCCGCGCCGGACACGCAGAAAAAGTCGCGCTGACCGTGCGGCGGATGCGCCCGCCACTGGGCGCGTCTTCATTAGTTGAACAGGGGAGCGCGAGCTCCCCGTTTTATAGGCAGATTCATACAAAAGACGGAATGGATGGGGTAGAATCGACGCGCATTTTCAATCCACCCTGGGGAATTTCGTCGTGAAACAAGCGGTAATCCGTCAAGTCAAAAGCATGGCCATGTCGTGCGATCCGGTCGGCAATCTGCTGCTGGCCAAATTTTCCTGCGAAGGCGGCAAGGACGCCTGCGTGTTCATTCCCGCCTCGATCGTGTTCTGGCTGCTCGACCATCTGCCCGTGAACCAGGATCCCACGTTGCAGGCGCCGCCTGCGCCGCCGCAGATCACCCAGTACGACTGGGACGACCAAAGCACGCCGCGCGCGCTGTCGGTCAACTGCAAGGAACTGCCGGGCGCGATCCGCATGGCGCTGGAACTGGACCGCCTGCCGGGCCTGACCATCCTGCTGAACCGCTCGAACGTCGAAATGATGCGCCAGATCTTCGGCCATTATTCGACCGACCTGATGAACCTCGACGCCTAAAGGACCGCCCATGCCCATCAAGATCAGCCAGGTGTTCGATTCGGGCGCCATCGACGTGGTCAGCGCCGACAGCGCCGCGCGTATCGACCTCAACCTGCGCAGCGATTCGCACGCCGACATTCACCAGTGGTTCCACTTCCGCCTGCAGGGCGCCAGCGGCCAGGCTTGCACGATGCGTTTCCTGAACGCCGGCCAGGCGACCTATCCGAAGGGCTTCGAGGGCTACCAGGCCGCGGCCAGCTACGACACGGAGAACTGGTTCCGCGTGCCGACCAGCTTCGACGGCCAGGTCATGACGATCAACCACACGCCTGAGCGCGACAGCGTCTACTACGCCTACTTCGAGCCGTACTCGTGGGAGCGCCACCTGCGCCTGCTGGGCGAAGTGGCCGAGAACCCGCTGGCGCGCGTGTCCGACATCGGCAGCACCGTCGATGGCCGCGACATGAACCTGGTCGTGATCGGCGACCCGAACGCCGAGAAGAAGATCTGGGTCATCGCGCGCCAGCACCCTGGCGAGACGATGGCCGAATGGTTCGTCGAAGGCATGATCGACGCCTTGCTCGACGACGCCAACCCGGTCGCGCGCAAGCTGCTGCAGCGCGCCGCGTTCTACATCGTGCCGAACATGAATCCGGACGGCGCCTATCGCGGCAACCTGCGCACCAACGCCGCGGGCGCCAACCTGAACCGCGAGTGGATGACGCCGTCGATCGAGCGCAGCCCGGAAGTGCTGTGCGTGAAGAACAAGATCCACGAAGTCGGTTGCGACATGTTCTTCGACATCCACGGTGACGAGGCGCTGCCGTACAACTTCGTGGCGGGCAACGAGATGCTGGCCGATTTCACGCCCGAGCGCGCGGCCAGGCAGAAGGCGTTTGTCGACCAGTACATGGCGGCCAGTCCGGACTTCCAGAACGTCTACGGCTACGCGGCCAGCAAGTACAACGAAGACATGCTGACGCTGGCGTCGAAGTACATCGGCCACACCTTCAAGTGCCTGTCGCTGACCCTGGAGATGCCGTTCAAGGACAACGCCGACCTGCCGGACGCTTACACCGGGTGGAACGGCGCGCGCAGCAGCGAGCTGGGCGCGGCGATCCTGCAGCCGATCCTGCAGTCGCTGGACTGATCCGTGGGCGTCGAAATCGAGCGCAAGTTCCTGCTGACCGGCGACCGCTGGCGCACGCTCGGCACCCCGGTGCTGCTGCGCCAGGGTTACCTGTCGTCCGACCCGGGCCGCGTGGTGCGGGTGCGGGTCGACGGCCAGCATGCGTATCTCACCATCAAGGGCCGCAGCGAGGGCGCCACGCGCGGCGAGTGGGAGTATCCGATCCCGCTCGACGAGGCGAACGAACTGCTCGAACGGCTGTGCGAGCAGCCGTTGATCGAGAAGACGCGGCGCCAGATCAGCTTTCGCGGCAACACCTGGGAAGTCGACGAGTTCCTCGGCGCCAACCAGGGCCTGGTGGTGGCCGAGATCGAGCTGACGTCGGAAGACCAGCAGTTCGACAAGCCGGACTGGATCGGCGCGGAGGTGACGCACGATCCGCGCTATTACAACTCCAGCCTCGTCCGTAAACCTTTTTCGAGCTGGTGATGATCCGGCGCGCCTTTCTGACTGTTTGCCTGCTGGCGTGCGTGTCCGCCTCGGCGGGCGCGCCGGCCTACTTTCCGCCGGCAGGGGAGTGGGCGCGCAAGTCGCCTGCGGAACTCGGCATGAATCCGGCGCTGCTGGATGCGGCGGTGGCCTACGCCAGGTCGCACGAGACCGAGCGTGCCATCGATTTCTCCGACCAGGAACGTACCTTCGGCAGCCTGCTCGGCTCCATGCCGACCAGGCGCGCGCATACCAACGGCCTGGTGATCTACAAGGGCTACGTGGTCGCGGAGTTCGGCGACACCGGCTTCGTCGATCCGACCTACTCGGTGGCCAAGAGCATGCTGTCGACCGTGGCCGCGCTTTCCGTGCGCGACGGCAGGATCACCTCCGTCGACGACCCCGTCGGCAAGGTTGTCGGCGACGGCGGATACGCGTCGCCGCACAACGCGAACATCACGTGGAAGCACCACTTGCAGCAGGAGTCCGAGTGGGAAGGCGAGATGTGGGGCAAGCGCCACGACTTCATCGGCGCATCGGCATTCGGCGCGGGCGAGCGCAAGCCGCGCGCGCTGTCGGCGCCGGGCGAGTTCTACGAATACAACGACGTGCGCATCAACCGCCTCGCGCTGTCGCTGCTGCGCGTGTGGAACAAGCCGGTGCCGGACGTGTTGCAGGACGAGGTGATGGGACCGATTGGCGCGTCGAACACGTGGAAGTGGGTGCCCTATCACAACAGCTACGTCGACCTGAACGGCAAGCGCACCGCGTCGGTCAGCGGCGGCACGCGCTGGGGCGGCGGCATGTGGATCAATTCCTGGGACATGGCGCGCTTCGGCTACCTGTGGCTGCGCGGTGGCGCATGGGGCGGCCGCCAGATCTTGCCAGCGTCGTACGTCCAGGCCGCGCTGGCGCCGAGCGCGCACGGTCCCGACTACGGCTACCTGTGGTGGCTGAACACCAAGGGCAAGAATTTTCCCGGCATGCCGGCGAGCACCTACGGCGCGCTTGGCGCCGGCAGCAATACCATTACGATTTCGCCCGAGCACGACCTGGTCGTCGTGTGGCGCTGGCATGCCGGCAACCAGGCCGAATTCGCGCGGCGCGTGATCGAGGCAATCCGAAAGTAGTCTTTCGTTCCAATCGTCCAGGGAGATCTGATGTCCGAACTCAAAGTACGTAGCTTCACCGTGTCGCTCGATGGCTTCGGCGCTGGCCCGAACCAGAGCCTGCAGAATCCGATGGGCGAGGGCGCCGGCGGGCTGCACCAGTGGTTCCGCGGCACCCGCACCTTCCAGCGCATGATGGGAGACGAATCCAAAGGCGTGGACGGTCCGGACGAGGACTTCGCCGCCCGCGGCTTCGAGAACGTCGGCGCCTGGATCCTGGGCCGGAACATGTTCGGCCCGATCCGCGGCGAATGGCCGGACGACGAGTGGAAGGGCTGGTGGGGAGACGAGCCGCCGTATCACGTTCCCGTGTTCGTCCTGACCCATTATCCGCGCGCTCCGCTGGAGATGAAGGGCGGCACAACCTTCTACTTTGTCACCGACGGCATCGAGTCCGCCTACCAGCA
This sequence comes from Massilia sp. P1_C10, assembly GCF_056406475.1. Lineage (NCBI taxonomy): Bacteria > Pseudomonadati > Pseudomonadota > Betaproteobacteria > Burkholderiales > Oxalobacteraceae > Massilia > Massilia sp. P1_C10. The sequence continues at coordinate 479,864 of NZ_JBFUAC010000002.1, read as the reverse complement.
GGCCATGCAGGCGGCCAATGGCAAGGATGTGCGGCTGGGCGGCGGCGTGGAGACGGTGCGCGAGTATCTGCAGGCCGGGCTGCTCGACGAGATGCACCTGGCGATTTCCCCGGTGCTGCTGGGATCCGGTGAATCGTTGTTCGCGGGGCTCGATCTGAAATCCCTCGGATTTCGCTGCACCGAACACGTGCCGACGCAGAATGCCACCCACGTCGTTCTCCGCAAGGATTAAGGAAGCGCCGATTCGCGCTCTCCCGATTCGCGAAATGGCGCAAAATCCTCTCTGACATCATTGCGGAGGATTCCATGACGCTGACCCTGACTTCAACCGCGTTCGACGCCGGCGGTCCGATTCCGCCGATCTATACCTGCGACGGCAATGACATTTCGCCGCCGCTGGCCTGGTCCGGCGCGCCGGCCGGCACCAAGAGCTACGCGCTGATCGTCGACGATCCCGACGCGCCCGATCCGGCGGCGCCGCAGCGCACCTGGGTGCATTGGGTGGCCTACAACCTGGGGCCGGAAGTGTCGATGCTCGAGCAGGCCGGCAGGCATTCGCCGTCCGGCTCGCTCGATGGACTGAACGACTGGAAGCGGGCCGGCTATGGCGGGCCGTGTCCGCCGATCGGGCGCCATCGCTACTTCTTCAAGCTGTACGCGCTCGACGCCATGCTGCCCGACCTGAAGCAGCCGACCAAGCAGCAGCTGGAGAAGGCAATGGAGAAACACGTGCTGGCGAAGGCCGAACTGATCGGGACGTACCACAAGGCGTAAACGGAAAAGGGTCAGGTCCGCCGGACCTGACCCTGAATTTGTCGCCGTCATCTGCCTTAGTGGAAGTGCTCGCCCCCCTGCGGCGTGTCTTCCGGCATCTCGGCGTGCACCAGTTCGCCCGACGGATCGGCGAAGTAGGGCGCGCCGCAATCGTCGCAGTACTCGACCACGAAGCGCTCGCTGTGCTTCTTGACGTGCGTGACGCCCGCCTCGTTCAGGTGCGCGATGATCTCGTCGACCGGAGCGCGCGGCGCGTCCAGTTCGCCGGCCTCGCCGACGCCGCCGATATTGCCCAGGCCCTCGACCGGCGTGCCATCCTCGTCTTCCTGCCCGTACAGCGGCCACACGATGCCGTAGATGACGTCCGACTCGGCGCGCAGCGTGAAGCCGACGCGGTACTCGTCGATCTGGCCGTCCGGCGATTCCTCGCCGAAGCCGGCGATCACCGCGCGCAGGTCGCCCGGCTCGATGCCCAGCGTGTTGGTCAGGTAGTGCACCGCGGCGCGGATCGACACCGGGCGTATCAGCTTGTCCGCTTCGCGGCAGGCGACGTAATACGCTTCCGGCAGCAGCAGTTCGATGCCGCAGCCCGGCAGCAGGCGCGCGACGTTCGGCGTGGCCTGCTCGCGCCACTGGTTCAGCGCGCGCGCTCGCTCGCCGGCGAAATCGATCTGGTGCTGCGTTTCCTGCCAGCGGAACATCGGCGCGCCCAGCGGCGCGACGACGGCGACCAGCAGGTAGCGGGTGTCGGCAAGGAAGGGCGCGGTTTCCGGCGGCCGGCTGGCAGGCTTGATGCTGCCGCCCTTGAACGCGGCCTGCGCCAGCTTGTGCGTGATCGCGTAGGCTTCGACGTGGGTGCGCGGCAGCTGGTCGATCGAGTACAGCGTCGGCGCCATCGCCACGCGGGTGCCGGCGGCCAGCAGGTGCGCCGAGAAGTGCGCGGTCAGGGTGGTCAGCAGCTGGGCCGGGATGGTGCCCGAGCCGATGGAGAAGCGGGTCCACGCCAGGATCGGCGCGGCCACGAGCAGCGCCTGCCAGCCGGTTTCCACGCCGTCGACCAGCTCCGTCATGGTCGACGACTCGCTGATCGCCTCGACGCCTTCCATCAGGGTGTCGTAGCCGTTCAGGTCATCCTTGAACAGCATGTTGAGGGTGGCGTCGACGGTGTCCTGGTGGCCCGACTTGAGCAGCTTCTGCAGCTGCGTATCCAGTTGCTGCTCCAGCACGCGCTCTTCGATGCGGCTGCCGGCCTGCGCGATGGCCTGGGAGAGGCTGGCGAGGCGCTGGCTCTCGGCAGAGAGTTTATTGGATGGATCTTTTGATGGACGACGCATGGCGCTGATGAATTCCCTAATAGTTGAAACAGTATTGTAGTTGATTCATGGGCCAATAAAAAACGCCGGACGAATCCGGCGTTTTTGAAGGGCAGGGGCCTGGTCCGGCGGACCCGCTGCCATTTCTCCGATTACGCTGCCAGAAGCTGGCGCAGCACGAACGGCAGGATGCCGCCATGCTTGTAGTAGTCGACTTCGATCGGGGTGTCGATACGCAGCAGCACGCGCGCTTCGGTGGTCTCGCCGTTGGCGCGGTGGATCACCAGGGTCGCCAGTTGCTGCGGCTTGATCTCGCCTTCCAGGCCCTTCAGGTCGAACGTCTCGTTGCCGGTGATGCCCAGCGTCTGCACGCTGTCGTCGCCGATGAACTGCAGCGGCAGCACGCCCATGCCGACCAGGTTGGAACGGTGGATGCGCTCGAACGAACGGGTGATCACGGCTTTCACGCCCAGCAGCTGGGTGCCCTTGGCCGCCCAGTCGCGCGACGAGCCGGTGCCGTACTCTTCGCCGCCGAACACCATCGTCGGCACGCCGTCGGCGACGTACTTCATCGCCGCGTCGTAGATCGACATCTGTTCGCCGCTCGGCTGATGGATCGTGATGCCGCCTTCGACCGCGGAGCCGTCGGCCTTGGCCGGGATCATGCGGTTCTTGATGCGCACGTTCGCGAACGTACCGCGCATCATGATCTCATGGTTGCCGCGGCGCGAGCCGTACGAGTTGAAGTCGGCCTTCAGCACGCCGTGGGCCTTGAGCCATTTGCCGGCAGGGCCGTTTTCCTGGATCGAACCGGCCGGGGAGATGTGGTCGGTGGTAATCGAGTCGCCGAATACGCCCAGCGCGCGCGCGCCGGTGATGCCGGTGGCGGCCGCTTTCGGGGTCATGTCGAAGTCGTTGAAGAACGGCGGCTCGGCGATGTAGGTCGACTCAGGCCAGTTGTAGACCTGGCCGGACACGGTGGTGACTTTTTCCCACAGCTTGCCCGGCGCGTTCTTGACGTCGGCGTAGTTGGTCTTGAAGGTCGAGGCGTTCATCGCGAACTTCATCATCGCGGCCACTTCCTGCGAGGTCGGCCAGATGTCGCCGAGGTAAACGTCGCGGCCATCGGCGCTCTTGCCGACCGGCTGGGTCATCAGGTCGGTCGTCATGTTGCCGGCGATCGCGTAGGCGACCACCAGCGGCGGCGAGGCCAGGAAGTTCGAACGGATGTTCGGGTGGATCCGCGCTTCGAAGTTGCGGTTGCCCGACAGGACCGCCGACGCGACGATGTCGTTGTCGGTGATGGTCTGGTTCATTTCAGGCGTCAGGTCGCCGGCGTTGCCGATGCAGGTGGTGCAGCCATAGGCGGTCACGCCGAAGCCCAGCTTCTCCAGGTACGGCAGCAGGCCGGCGGCGGTCAGGTACTCGGTGACGACGCGCGAGCCCGGAGCCAGCGAGGTCTTGATGTGCGGCGCGACGGTCAGGCCGGCTTCGACGGCCTTCTTGGCCAGCAGGCCGGCGGCCAGCATCACGCTCGGGTTCGAAGTGTTGGTGCACGAGGTGATCGCGGCGATCAGCACGTCGCCGTTCTTCACGTGCACGCCATTGCTGGTGGTGTAGACGTTCGTCAGGTCGTCGGCGACCTTGTTGAAGCCGTTTTCGGTGGTCGGCTTGGAGAACAGCTCGGCGAAGTTAGCCTTGACGTTGCCCAGTTCGATGCGGTCCTGCGGACGCTTCGGACCCGCCAGCGACGGCGTGACGGTGCCCAGGTCGAGCGTGACGACGCGGGTGTAGTCGATCTCGCCGGCCTTCGGGATGCCGTACATGCCCTGCGCCTTGTAGTAATTCTGGAACGCGGTGATTTCATCGGCGGTGCGGCCGGTGCCTTCGAAGTATTCGACGGTCGCGTCGTCGACCGGGAAGAAGCCCATCGTCGCGCCGTATTCAGGCGCCATGTTGGCGATGGTGGCGCGGTCGGTCAGCGACAGCGACTCGGTGCCTTCGCCGAAGAACTCGACGAACTTGCCGACGACTTTCTCCTTGCGCAGCAGTTCGGTGATGGTCAGCACCAGGTCGGTCGCGGTGCAGCCTTCGCGCAGCGCGCCGGCCAGGTGGACGCCGACCACGTCCGGGGTCAGGAAGTAGACCGGCTGGCCCAGCATGCCGGCTTCGGCTTCGATGCCGCCCACGCCCCAGCCGACCACGCCGATACCGTTGATCATGGTGGTGTGCGAGTCGGTGCCGACCAGGGTGTCAGGGTAATAGGTGTCGCCGGCCTTGTGCACGCCGCGCGCCAGGTACTCCAGGTTGACCTGGTGGACGATGCCGAAGCCCGGAGGCACGACGCCGAAGGTGTCGAAGGCCTGCATGCCCCACTTCATGAACTGGTAGCGCTCGTTGTTGCGCGAGAATTCCAGCTTCATGTTCAGGTCCAGCGCGCCCTTTTCGCGGAAGTGGTCGATGGTGACCGAGTGGTCGACCACCAGGTCGACCGGCACCAGCGGCTCGATATTCTTCGGGTTCATGCCCATCTTGTGGGCGACGTTGCGCATCGCGGCCAGGTCGGCCAGCAGCGGCACGCCGGTGAAGTCCTGCAGCACGACGCGTGCGACCACGAACGGGATTTCATCGGTACGCTCGCCATTCGGCGCCCAGCTGGCCAGCTGGCGCACGTGTTCTTCGGTGACCTTCTTGCCGTCGCAGTTGCGCAGCACCGATTCGAGCACGATGCGGATCGACACCGGCAGGCGCGAGATGTTCACGCCGAGGCTTTTTTCCAGCGCGGGCAGCGAGTAGAACTGGCCTTTTTTGCCAGCCGATAGTTTGAAATCCTTGAGCGTGTTCAGAGTGTTGCGGGACATGACCTCTCCTTCAGTGGTGTTTTGTTGTTCGATTAAATCGGTGCGGCTTTAGGCTGTGCTGCGGCCGGGGCGGGAGCCGGCGCCGGTTGCGGCGTGGCGGCTGGTTCGGCAGGAGCTGGTGCAGCCACTGGCGCCGGTGGCGGCGTCACGGCTGGTTCGGCGGCGGCCGGTGCAGCAACAGGGGCGGCGGGAGCTGCAACAGGCGCGCTCACTGGTGCGGCAGGAGCTGCGACCGGGGCTGCGACAGGAGCTGCGACCGGGGCTGCGACAGGGGCTGCGACCGGGGCTGCGACAGGGGCTGCGACAGGGGCTGCGACTGGGGCGGCGGCAGGGGCAGGCTCAGGCTGCGCAGGCGCCGCGCCGGGTGCGACCGGCGCGGCCGTTGCCGCAGGCGCTGGCTGCGCAGGCGCGACGACAGCCGCAGCGGGTGTACCGGCGGGCAGCGGCGGCACGATCGGCTCGACCGTTTCCTTGACCTTGGTCGACACTGCCTTCGCGACCCGCGCTGTCGGCACGAAGTCGGGACGCGCCTGGTCGGCATCCTTGCACTCGTTGGCCAGCTGACGGTTCAGCTTCGCGTCGAGCAGCATGCCTTTCGACGGGATGCCGATCCAGGTCAGTCCGAACGTCTCGTTGGTGTAGCGCTGCGCGCCTGTCGTGGTGCTGACCTTTTCGAGACGGTGAATGCGCTTTTTCCAGCGCAGCGCGATGTGCGAATCGTCCTCGTCGTTATGGTAGATCGTGACCTTGTTGCCCAGTTCGCAGTTGTACTCGGTGGTCGTGGTGTCGGTGATGTCGGCGTCCGGCCCGTCCGGGATCGCATCTTCCTGCACGGCCTTGGGCTTGGCTTTGGTCGCGGCCTTGGCCGGCTTCTTTTGCGCCGCGGCGACGGCCGGGGCTCCGCACAGGCTGACGGCGGCCAGCGCGAGGCCGGCGGCGATCAGGGACTTCTTGAAGGTGTTGGACATTAATTGGCTTCCGGTTGTGTTGCGTAGTTGACGAGCGCCGCCGCGTTGTCGGGCAGCGCCAGGCCGGCCAGCTTGGCGCGCTGCAGGACGGTCCAGAAATAACGGTAGCTGGCCCGGTCGTGCAGCCGGCCGTGCTGGGAAATCGGCCCCCAGTTGGCGTTGATGGCTTCGGTGAGGATGTTGGCCGCCTCGTTCACTTCCGACAGCCGCGGCGTGAACGCCTTGATGATCGGCTTGATCTGGTCCGGATGGATGCTCCACATGCGGGTGAAGCCGAATTCGCCGGCGGCGCGGGTGGCGTCGTTGGCCACCACCGCGCTGTCCTTGATTTCGGTGGTCACGTTATGCGACGGCACCTTGCCGTGGGCGTGGCAGGCCGCCACCACTTCCAGCTTGGCGCGCACCACCAGCGGGTGCGTGAACTGGCCGGGCGTGCGCATCGCGCTGCCCGGAATCGCGCCGTAGTGGGCCGAGACGAAATCCATGATGCCGAACGACAGGCACTCGACCTGGGGCAGGGCGGCGATGTCCCACGCGTCGCGCAGGGCGCCGTGGGTTTCGATCAGCACGTGGATCGGCAGCGATGGGCGGCCGGCCGCCACGGCGTAGCGGTTGACGAATTCGATCACGCGGGTGACGTCCGACAGGCTTTCGACCTTCGGGATCACCAGGAACGCGAGCTTGTTCGCGCAGGCGCCGACGATGGTGGCGACGTCGGCGGCGAAATGGGCGCTGCGCGGATCGTGCACGCGCGCGCCGATGCGGTTGAAGCGGTTGCCTTCATCGTTGACAAGGGCGGCAACCAGCTGGGCATGCTCCTTCTCGGCGCCGGCGGCGGCGCCGTCCTCGCAGTCGAAGGTGATGTCGAACAGCGGGCCGAGCTCCTGCTGCAGCGCCATGGACTTGCGCATCAGCTTTTCGGAGCCGGCGTAGTGGTCGCAGGCGGGCAGCAGCAATGGCTGGCGCTTGCCTTGAAAGAGGACTTCGGATGGATGCATGCGTGATGTTTGGGGTGCGACAGCGCCCGTGCCGCTAGTGGCGGCACGGGGCTTGCGGCGAACTGGTGGGGGCGATGGCTCCACGTCGTGCGCCGCGCTCTGCTTAGGCCAGCAGGTGGGCGACGCCTTCGCGCTCTTCGGTCAGTTCCTTGAGCGTGAGGTTGATGCGCTCTTGCGAGAACTCGTCGATGGCCAGGCCCTGGACGATCTTGTACTCGCCGTTTTCGACCGTCACCGGGAAGCCGAACATGGTGTCCTTCGGGATGCCGTACGAACCGTCCGATGGAATGCCCATGGTGGTCCACTTGCCGGCGGTGCCGAGGTGCCAGTCGTGCATGTGGTCGATCGCCGCGTTGGCAGCGGAAGCTGCCGACGACAGGCCGCGCGCTTCGATGATCGCCGCGCCGCGCTTGCCCACGGTTGGCAGGAAGGTGTCGCGGTTCCAGGCGTCGTCGTTGATCATGTCCTTGACCGACTTGCCGTCGATGGTGGCGAAGCGGTAGTCGGCGTACATGGTTGGCGAGTGGTTGCCCCACACGGCCAGCTTCTCGATCGACGCGACCGGCTTGCCGGTCTTGGCGGCCACTTGCGACAGCGCGCGGTTGTGGTCCAGGCGCAGCATGGCGGTGAAGTTCTTGGCCGGCAGCGACGGCGCCGATTTCATGGCGATGTAGGCGTTGGTGTTGGCCGGATTGCCGACCACGAGCACCTTGACGTTGCGCGAAGCGACGGCGTCGAGCGCCTTGCCCTGCACCGTGAAGATCTGGGCGTTCGCTTCGAGCAGGTCCTTGCGCTCCATGCCTGGGCCGCGTGGACGCGCGCCGACCAGCAGGGCGAAATCGGCGTCCTTGAACGCGGTCATCGGGTCGCTGTGCGCGGTCATGCCGGCCAGCAGCGGGAATGCGCAGTCGTCGATTTCCATCATCACGCCTTTGAGCGCTTTCTGGGCTTTCTCGTCGGGGATTTCCAGCAGTTGCAGGATGACCGGCTGGTCTTTGCCGAGCATGTCGCCATTGGCGATGCGGAACAGCAGGGAATAGCCGATCTGGCCGGCGGCGCCGGTAACAGCAACGCGCATTGGGGTTTTAGCCATGAGAATCTCCAAAGTGGGAAAGAAAAACGGTCGAAGCTGAGGATACGCTTGTTCCCGAGCGTCGGCCGGGAAAACTGCAATCATACCAAAACTGCACATCCAACGACCGCCGGCGGGGCCGCGGAAGCAGGCGGGCGTAAGCCGGATCGACCGCGAGTGTAGGCCTGCGGGACTCATCTGTCAATTTATATCATATGTCTTATATAAGACAGCTAATTTTTGGGGTTATTGCTGGACTGGAAAGCCCAATTGTGTTGAAATCTTGGTCTATGAATTCACTCCCGTCCCAGTCGACCGACGATGCCAGCACCCCGAGCGGGGCCGGCGGAACCGGCAACCTGCCGACTTTCAGCCCGCTGTACCAGCAGATCAAGGCGCTGCTCACGCAAAGCCTGCAGTCGGGCGAGTGGAAGCCGGGCGAGCTGATTCCCAGCGAAGTCGAGCTGGCGGCGCGCTTCAAGGTCAGCCAGGGCACGGTGCGCAAGGCGATCGACGAGCTGGCCGCCGAGAACCTGGTAATGCGCCGCCAGGGCAAGGGCACCTTCGTGTCGACCCACCATGAGGAGCGCGCCCACTTCCGCTTCCTTAAGCTGGTGCCCGACGAAGGCGTGCCGCACCATGGCGACAACCGCATCCTCGAGGTGAAGCGCTTGCGTGCCCCGCCCGAGGTGGCCAGCCTGATCGACCTGAAGTCGGGCGACGCGGTGATCTATATCAAGCGCCTGATGTCGTTCGACTGCGCGCCGACCATTCTCGAAGAGCTGTGGCTGCCCGGGGCCATCTTCAAGGGGCTGACGGCCGAGCGCCTCGACCAGTACAAGGGGCCGATGTACGGGCTGTTCGAATCGGAGTTCGGCACGCGCATGATCCGCGCCACGGAAAAGATCCGCGCGATCGGCGCCGACGCCGACGCCGCCGCGCTGCTGGGGGTGGCCGAGGGCACCCCGCTGCTGTGCTCCGAGCGGGTGTCGTTCACCTATGGCGACAAGGCGGTGGAGCTGCGCCGCGGCCTGTATCTGACGGCGCACCATCACTACCAGAACGAATTGTCATAGTGCCTGTCGTTACCTGCGCAGGCAGGTACCCATACTGAGCTGGCAGCAGGGTGGAAGCATTTTCAGTATGGGTACCAGCCTTCGCTGGTACGACTTTCCAAGTCAGCAGCGTTGGGCCGATGGGATTAAAATGGCTGGGTTTACCGAAAAATTTCAAGGTTCGGCGATTTAGATATTGTTGCATCGCAATAAATCGTCGAAAATAGCGGGTTTTCTTTTTTGTCTGTCAGTTTAAGGGAGGTGTTTCATGTCCGAAGCCGTGCGCGAAGGTCCAAAAAAACAGCGGCCGCAATTCCGTAACATCCACGTTACCGAGTTGAGCAATTACCGCTTGCCGCTGGCCGGCATCGTGTCGATCCTGCACCGCATCAGCGGATTCGCGATGTTCGCGGCATTGCCGGTCATCCTCTACCTATTCCAGATGAGCCTGCTCTCGGAAGACACCTTCAAGCATTTCGCCGGCATCGCGCAGCACCCGCTGGTAAAGCTGGTGATCCTGGGCCTGTGCTGGGCCTACTTCCAGCACTTCTGCGCCGGCGTGCGCCACCTGTTCATGGACCTGCACATGGGCCTGGACAAGGATTCGGCCCGCACCAGCGCGGCGACCGTGATCGGCGCCAGCCTGTTCCTGACCTTCATCACCGCCCTCAAACTGTTCGGAGTCTTCTGAGATGGCTAACAATAACATCGGTCCAAAACGCCTGGTCGTCGGCGCCCACTACGGCCTGAAGGACTGGCTGGCGCAGCGCATCACCGCCGTCGTCATGGCGGTCTACACCTTCACCTTGCTGTTCTCCTTCCTCTCCGGCCACAACTTCACTTATGAAGGCTGGGCCAGCCTGTTCGCGCACCAGTGGTTCAAGCTGTTCTCGCTGGTGACCTTCGCCGCGCTGTTCTACCACGCCTGGGTCGGCATGCGCGACATCTGGATGGACTACGTCAAATCGGTCGGCCTGCGCCTGACCCTGCAAATCATCACCATCGTGTGGCTGGTCGTGTGCGCCGCATGGGCAGTACAAATTCTCTGGAGCGTGTAATCGTGGCAGCCAACAAACCTGCAATTCCTACCCGCCGCTTCGACGCGGTGATCATCGGCGCCGGCGGCTCCGGCATGCGCGCCTCGCTGCAGCTGGCCGAAGCCGGCCTGAATGTCGCGGTGCTGTCCAAAGTGTTCCCGACCCGTTCGCACACCGTCGCGGCGCAGGGCGGCATCGGCGCCTCGCTGGGCAACATGAGCGAGGACGACTGGTACTGGCACATGTTCGACACGGTCAAGGGCGGCGACTACCTGGGCGACCAGGACGCGATCGAATTCATGTGCCGCGAAGCGCCGAAAGTGGTGTACGAGCTCGAACACTTCGGCATGCCGTTCGACCGCAACCCTGACGGCACCATCTACCAGCGTCCGTTCGGCGGCCACACCGCCAACTTCGGCGAGAAGCCGGTGCAGCGCGCCTGCGCCGCGGCCGACCGCACCGGCCACGCGCTGCTGCACACGCTGTACCAGCGCAACGTGCGCGCCCGCACCCACTTCTTCGTCGAGTGGATGGCGCTCGACCTGATCCGCGACGCCGACGGCGACGTGATCGGCGTGGTCGCGCTCGAGATGGAAACCGGCGAGACCATGATCCTCGAAGCGAAGACCACCATCATGGCCACCGGCGGTGCAGGGCGCATCTTCGCCGCATCGACCAACGCCTTCATCAACACCGGCGACGGCATGGGCATGGCGGCACGCGCCGGCCTGCCGCTGCAGGACATGGAGTTCTGGCAGTTCCACCCGACCGGCGTGTCCGGCGCGGGCGTCCTGATCACCGAAGGCGTGCGCGGCGAAGGCGGCATCCTGATCAACAGTAACGGCGAGCGCTTCATGGAGCGTTACGCGCCGACCCTGAAGGACCTGGCGCCGCGCGACTTCGTGTCGCGTTCGATGGACCAGGAAATCAAGGAAGGCCGCGGCTGCGGTCCGAACAAGGACCACGTGCTGCTGGACCTGCGCCACATCGGCGCCGACACCATCGCCAAGCGCCTGCCGTCGATCCTGGAAATCGGCCACAAGTTCGCCAACGTCGACGCCACCAAGGAGCCGATCCCTGTCGTGCCGACGATTCACTACCAGATGGGCGGCATCCCGACCAACATCCACGGCCAGGTCGTCGCGCCGAAGGATGGCAACCCGGTCGCCGTCGTCAACGGCCTGTACGCGATCGGCGAGTGCGCCTGCGTGTCGGTGCACGGCGCCAACCGCCTGGGCACCAACTCGCTGCTCGACCTGCTGGTGTTCGGCCGCGCGGCCGGCAACCACGTCGTCGCGTCGAACCTGAAGCAGAAGGAAAACAAGCCGCTGCCGGCCGACGCCGCCGACTTCGCGCTGAGCCGCCTGAACGCCCTGGAAAACTCCAAGGGCACCGAGAAGGTGCAGGACGTCGCCAACGCGATTCGCGCCACGATGCAGAAATACTGCGGCGTGTTCCGCACCGACGACCTGCTCAAGCAGGGCTACGACGAGATCATGAAGCTCGACGAGCGCCGCAAGAACGTGTCGTTCAAGGACAAGTCGAAGGTGTTCAACACCGCGCGCGTCGAAGCGCTCGAGCTGGACAACCTGATCGAGACCGCCAAGGCGACCATCACTTCGGCGGTGGCGCGCAAGGAATCGCGCGGCGCGCACGCGCACAGCGACTTCCCGGCGCGCGACGACGAAGTGTGGATGAAGCACACGCTGTGGTACTCGCAGGGCAACCGCCTCGAGTACAAGCCGGTGATCACCAAGCCGCTGACGGTCGACACATTCAAGCCAAAAGCTCGTACATTCTAAGTAAGGCCACGACATGACACGCACAGTAAAACTGAAAATCTACCGTTACGATCCTGATCGCGACGCCAAGCCGTACATGCAGGACGTCACCGTCGAACTGCAGGACAACGACAAGATGCTGCTCGACGCGCTCCAGCGCATCAAGTCCGACGTCGACGACTCGCTGTCGCTGCGCCGCTCGTGCCGCGAAGGCGTCTGCGGTTCTGACGCGATGAACATCAACGGCAAGAACGGCCTGGCCTGCACTACCAACCTGAACGAACTGACCCAGCCGATCGTGCTGCGTCCGCTGCCAGGCCTACCGGTGATCCGCGACCTGATCGTCGACATGACCCAGTTCTTCAAGCAGTACGACTCGATCAAGCCTTACCTGGTGAACGATTCGATCCCGCCGGAGAAGGAACGCCTGCAGTCGCCCGAGCAGCGCGAAGAGCTCGACGGCCTGTACGAGTGCATCCTGTGCGCCTGCTGCTCGACCTCGTGCCCGTCGTTCTGGTGGAATCCGGACAAGTTCGTCGGCCCGGCCGGCCTGCTGCAAGCCTATCGCTTCATCGCCGATTCGCGCGACGAAGACACCGGCGCGCGCCTGGACAACCTGGAAGATCCGTACCGCCTGTTCCGCTGCCACTCGATCATGAATTGCGTCGACGTTTGCCCGAAAGGCCTGAACCCGAACAAGGCGATCGGCAAGATCAAGGAACTGATGGTGCGCCGCGCCATTTAAGTACAGTAATACTACCGTACTGCCTTTCGCGGGCAGGCGGAGTATGATGTTGACCCAACAACGGACTCTAGTGTGACTACGCATCAATCCGACCCGGCCAATCGCGCCCGCCTGCGCTGGCGCAGCCGCCGGGGGCTGCTCGAAAACGACCTGATCCTGACGCGCTTCCTCGATGCGCATGAGGCGGACCTGAGCGATGACGATGTCGATGCGCTGACGCGGCTGCTGGACCTGGCGGACAATCCGCTGATGGACTTGCTGCTGGCGCGGACCGAGCCCGAAGGCGAGGTCGACCTGCCGAATGTGCGCGCCTTGCTGGCGCGGCTGCGGCAAGCGTAGCAATTTCGGTTCGTTTTTTTATTTTGTAGTCTCGCACCCAAGAAGGAAGTGCCATGAATATCTCCGATACCAAAGCCACCCTGTCGTTCTCCGATGGCAGCGCCGCCATCGACATGCCGATCTACAAGGGCACCGTCGGCCCGGACGTCATCGACATCCGCAAGCTGTACGCCCAGACTGGCAAGTTCACCTACGACCCAGGCTTCATGTCGACCGCCGCCTGCAATTCGTCGATCACCTACATCGACGGCGACAAGGGCGAGCTGCAGTACCGCGGCTACCCGATCGAGCAGCTGGCCGAGCACTGCGACTTCCTCGACACCTGCTACCTGCTGCTGAACGGCGAACTGCCGAACGCCGCGCAAAGCAAGAAGTTCGACGAGACCGTCACCAAGCACACCATGGTGCACGAGCAGATGCAGTTCTTCTTCCGCGGCTTCCGCCGTGACGCGCACCCGATGTCGGTGCTGGTCGGCACGGTCGGCGCGCTGGCCTCGTTCTACCACGACTCGCTCGACATCAACGACCCGCATCACCGCGAAGTGTCGGCGATCCGCCTGATCGCCAAGATGCCGACCCTGGTGGCGATGTCGTACAAGTACTCGATGGGCCAGCCCTTCATGTACCCGCGCAACGACCTGTCGTACAGCGCCAATTTCATGCGCATGATGTTCGGCAACCCGTGCGAAGAGTACGTCGTCAACGACGTGCTGGTGCGCGCGCTCGACCGCATCCTGATCCTGCACGCGGATCACGAGCAGAACGCGTCGACCTCGACCGTCCGTCTGGCCGGTTCGTCGGGCGCCAACCCGTTCGCCTGTATCGCAGCGGGCATCGCCTGCCTGTGGGGCCCGGCGCACGGCGGCGCCAACGAAGCGGCGCTGAACATGCTCAAGGAAATCGGCAGCGTCGAGAACATCCCGGCCTTCATCGAGAAGGTCAAGGACAAGAACTCGGGCGTCAAGCTGATGGGCTTCGGTCACCGCGTCTACAAGAACTTCGACCCGCGCGCCAAGCTGATGCGCGAGACCTGCCACGAGGTGCTCGACGAGCTGGGCCTGCACGACGACCCGCTGTTCAAGCTGGCCATGGCGCTGGAAAAAATCGCGCTGGAAGACGAGTACTTCGTGTCGCGCAAGCTGTACCCGAACGTCGACTTCTACTCGGGCATCGTGCAGTCGGCGCTGGGCATCCCGGTGTCGCTGTTCACCGGTATCTTCGCGATGGCGCGCACCGTCGGCTGGATCGCCCAGTGGAACGAGATGATCGCCGATCCTGAGCAGAAGATCGGCCGTCCGCGCCAGCTGTTCATCGGCTCGCCGAAGCGCGATGTGCCGCCGATGGACAAGCGTTAATCAGTCCGCGGCATCAACAAAAAAGCGAGCTTCGGCTCGCTTTTTTTGCTTTGTGCGGCTTCCTCAAGCGTGTGAACGTTCGGGATCACGCTTTGTGATCTCCAATCTCTCGTTCGAAACGAAAGAGTGAGCAAGTGTTGACGTGGGCTGTTGACGATTCGGCACCCCTGTTCAAAGATCGATTGCACTCATCCCTGGGGGCCGACAATGCACAAGAAACGGACCAGGTGGCTCGTGTACACCGTGTTGGTTGGTCTCATTCCTATCGTATCAAGGGCGTTCGCATGGCTGGTCACGCGTCATGGCACACTCGACGCAATTGCGCCGACCGATTTTGTTGCTTTTGGTTTGGTGCTGCACATATCGGCGATTAATGAACTCGAGCATTTCTCGACTTACGACTCATCTTGGAAAACGGCACAGAACGGCGTTGCCGTGTTTTTTGTCGCACTCTACAGCGTGCTGTATTCAGTCGATCTTGTTGGGGCGATGGTCGTAGAGAAATTGACGTTGAAGTACTGTGTGATGATCTTGGCTTGTATCTCCTTCTTGCTAAACTACTCTGTATTCAAGGACTTGGACGGTGCGGACGGAAGGAAGGTGTGACGTGCAAACGTTTGTGATTGCGCTGACAGTGATTGGCTGTTTCGTTGGCGGAGGAGTGGCCATCTGGTCGCTTCGTCGAACTAGCAAGCGTCGCAGGGCTATTGAAGAGACGCGGCTGAGCGGGTAGTCCACCGTGCACGCAACCCCGCGTATAGATAGCCGGCCTGGGTGGTGCCGTGTGGTCGATCACGCGATCGAATAATACGCATGAAACAACGGCGGACTTACGTTCCATGACCGGTAGGGCCGCGTCAGAATTATTTGCACTTGCCGCGGAGCTTGGCCACCAACACGAACGGTATCCCCAACAAGCCGCCAAAGACGACCGGGCCGATGGCCGGCGGCTGGAACTTGAGTCCGTCGGCTGCCAGGCAATGCGGAATCCTGGCTGCAGCGAACTGGCGCGTGAATTCTTCGTTTTGGCGGTTCGCGCTGAACACCGGCGCGAGCAGGGCGGTCTGGCGGTTGGCGGGAGTGCTCTCCCGGTCGGGAATCTCCGCCAGCGTGGCGGCGACAGCCTGCTTGATCGCCGGGCCGGTCAGCGGAATGGCGGGTGGCGACTGCGGGACGGACGCCGCGGCAACCGGCGCCGAGGGAGCAGGCGGCGCCGCCCAGTCCGCGCTGACGACAATGGCAGGCTGCGCTGGCTCCGGCGGCGGCACGGCAGGTACGGTCGCTTGCATGATGTGGTCCTCTGGCGGGCCGCCGCTCAAATGGCGCGGCCTCCCGCTCACTTTACCGCAAGAAACTGATTTTCAGTCAATCTTGCCAAAATATTCGAGTGACATCCGCCAACATTGTGCGGTGTACAATCTGCCTCCATGCGCCGTCGTCCGATGGCGGCAATCACACCGTCACCGGAGCCGACATGAAACGCCTGATCCTTGCCTGCTGCCTGTTCCTGTCCAGCTTTGCCGCTAGCGCCGAGACCGCCGACGCCGCGCTGGCGAAACAGGTCAACGCCTTCGTCGACTCCTGGCATGACGACGCCGCCAACGCCCGCATGGCGTACTTCGACAAGATCGCCAAGGACGGCGTCTACATCGGCACCGACAAGACCGAACTGTGGCACAAGGACGAGTTCAAGGTGTGGGCCAAGAAGTACTTCGACCGCAAGTCGGCGTGGGCCTTCAAGACCATCCGCCGCAACGTCTACACCACGCCCGACAAGCACATCATCTGGTTCGACGAGCTGCTCGACACCCAGATGGGCGTGTGCATGGCCAGCGGCGTGATCCACCGCACCGCGACCGGCTTCGAGATCGAGCACTATCAGCTGTCGATCGCGGTGCCGAACGACGTGTCGAAGTCGGTGACCCAGACCATCAAGGAATTCGAGGCGAAGCCCGCCGCGAAATAGGATGCCGCAAACGCGCTATATCGGACGCTTCGCGCCGTCGCCGACCGGCCCGCTGCACGCCGGCTCGCTGGTTGCGGCCGTATCCAGCTATCTCGACGCGCGCGTCCACCGTGGCGCCTGGCTGCTGCGGATCGAAGATGTCGACGAAGGCCGCAGCGTGCCGGGCGCCGCCGAAGGCATGCTCGACCTGCTGCGCCGCCTTGGCATGCAGTGGGACGGCGACGTGCTCTGGCAAAGCCGCCGAGGCGCGGTCTACCAGGCCGCCTTCGACCGCTTGTGGCAGCACGCGTATCCGTGCGGTTGCAACCGCCGCGAGATCGCCGATTCGCGCCTCGGCACCGCGCCGGATGGATCGGCCATCTATCCCGGCACCTGCCGCCTCGGGCTCGGCCCCGGCAAGACCACGCGCAGCCTGCGCCTGCGCGTGCCTGAACCGGGTATGGACACGATCTCGTTCATCGACCGCTTCGCCGGCAAGGTCGAACATCATCTTGCGCTCGACGCCGGCGACTTCGTGCTGAAACGCGCCGACGGCTTCTGGGCCTACCAGCTGGCGGTGGTGGTCGACGACGCGGAGCAGGGCGTCACCGACATCGTGCGCGGCGCCGACCTGCTCGACTCCACGCCGCGCCAGATATATTTGCAGCGCCTGCTCGGCGTGCCGACCCCGCGCTACCTGCACGTGCCGGTGCTGCGCAACGCGCAGGGCGAAAAACTGTCGAAGCAAACTGGCGCTGCCGCAGTGGCGCCGGCCGATGAGGCGGGGGCGGTGGCGGCGTTGATGGATGCGGCGCGCGGCCTGGGCATCGCGCTGGCGCCGGCCGCTTCGCTGGATGAATTCTGGCGCGCGGCGATTCCCGCCTGGGCGGCGCTGCTGGCGGCGAGGGGCGAGCGTACCTGATCCGTGCGACCCAAAATCGCGCGGCCCGGCATGATGACGAAACGAAAAGGAACTGTCTCTCCATGCATAAGAAAAACTTAGTCATCGCGCTGCTGCTCGCCGCCGGCGCCGCGCAAGCCCAGGACGCCTCGCTGCTGGCCGGCGGCCTCAATAACACCGGAGTGCACGAGAAGTCCTTCGCGGTGGAACTGGGCTTCGCGCAGCGCATGAACGACATCGTCTCGATCAGCGCCGAGTACCTCAACGAAGGCCACCCCGGCAAGCATCACCGCGATGGCCTGGGCGCGCAATTCTGGCTGCACACGCCGGTGCCGGAGCAGGGCGCCTCGTTCGCCGTCGGCATTGGACCCTACTACTATTTCGACACCACCACCGGGCTCGGCGCGGCGAGCGACTACCGCAACGTGCACGGCTGGGGCTCGCTGTCGAGCCTCAGCGCCAAGTGGCATTTCGAAAAGCGCAGCTACGTGGAAGTGCGCCTGAATCATGTAAGGACGCACGGCGCCGGCGATTCCAACAGCCTGCTGGTCGGCATGGGCTACGAACTGAAAAACGTCCCCGACCACGAGCGCCAGAAAACCGAGCGCGCCGGCGACCGCCTGCTGATGGTGCTGGGCGGCCAGGCGATCGTCAACAGCTTCGAATCCGAGCGCGCCCGCGCGTACGGCATCGAATACCGCGACACCGTCACCCAGAACATGGAGTGGAGCGTGGCCGCGCTGAACGAAGGCCGCGTGGGATTGGCCGAGCGGCGCGGCGCGGTCGCGCAGTTATGGCTGCTGCGGCCGTTCACCGACCGCACCGTGCTCGAACTGGGCGGCGGCGGCTACCTGATGCGCGACCGGATCGACCGCGACAATGCGTTCGAGCCGTCGCGGACGCACCTGGTGCCGATCGCCACGATCGGCATGCGCTACCGGATGTCGCCCGACTGGCGCGCGCAACTAAGCTGGAGCCGCGTCATCACGGACTACCATCGCGATTCGGACGTGATCCTGGTCGGCATCGGTAAAGTCTTCTGATTCTTTATCCAGCGTTGGTATAAGACTCCAGAATGAACAGCATCTTGCCGCCCTCGCTTTCGCAGGTGCCGGTCATGACCTCGTTTTTCGAAATCACGTAAGTCATCCTGGTGCCCGCGCTCTTGGTGGCGCAGGCGGCATGCGCTTTGGCCGGGATGTCCGGTAAAGGCGGCGGTGCAGGCGGAACCGGAGGCACCGGCGGCACTGGCGGCACCGGCGGAATCGGCGGCGGCGGGCATTTCCCGCCGTTCGCCTTGCAGGTGTAGTGATACGTCGTTTGCGTCGCTGCGCCGGCGGCGGAGCTGATCGCTGCGAGCAGCAGCAGGGCGATGATCTTCATGAGGTCTCCTCGGGTTGGTATGGCTGTAGTGTGCCGTCCGATTGTGGAGAGATTGTGGAGCCGGCCGATGTCGTTTCTGCGAAGGCAGGAATCCCTGCTGACTAAGCTTTAGAGTTCTGCGCCCTCAGCATAGGAACCTTGCCTTCGCAAGGTACGACGTGCTTAAAGATCGAGCCGGTAGCCCAGCCCGTAGATCGAATGGATTGCCTCGACGCCCGGCAGCGCCGCCGCCAGCTTGCGCCGCAGGTTCTTGATATGGCTGTCGACCGCGCGGTCGGTGACGTCGAGGCTGTCCTCGCGCGCCAGGTCGAGCAGCTGCGCACGCGAAAACACCTGCCCCGGCCGGCGCGCCATGGCGGCCAGTATGACGAATTCGCTCGGCGTCAGCTCCAGCGGCCGGCCATGCGCCAGAATGCGCAATCCGCGCTCGTCGATTTCGATCGCGCGTTCCCTGGCGCCGGCGCGCCGCAGGATCGCCTTGATGCGCGCCATCAGCTCGCGCGGGCTGAACGGCTTGCACAGATAGTCGTCGGCGCCGGCCTCGAGTCCCAGCAAGCGGTCGATCTCCTCCACGCGCGCCGTCACCATCACGATCGGCACCTCCGAAAACGCCCGCACTTCGCGGCACACGGACAGGCCATCGAGGCCTGGAAGCATCAGGTCGAGCACCACCAGGTCCGGCGCGCCGGCGCGGATCCCCGCCAGCGCCTCGGCGCCATCGGCGAAAAGCACCGGCTCGTGCCCGGCCGCCCGCGCGTAATCGGCGACCAGCGCCGCCAGTTCCGGTTCGTCCTCGACGATGAATATCTTCACGCGGTCACCATCGGCAGGGATATCTCCGCGCGCAGCCCGCCCAGCGGAGAGTGCGCGAACGCCAGCGTGCCGCCCTGGTCCTCGACGATGCGACGGCACAGCGCCAGCCCGAGGCCCGCGCCGCCCTTGTCGCGGCCGCGCGATGCATCGACCCGGAAGAAGCGCTCGCCCAGCCGCGCCAGCGCGTCGTCCGGCACCGCGGGCGCGCTGTCGTCCAGCGTCAGATGAATGGCCCCGCCGTTGACGCGCGCATGCAGCGACACCGTCCCGCCATGCGCGGTATAGCGAACGCAGTTCTCGAACAGGTTGGCGAACACCTGGCGCATCGACTCCGGATCGGCCGCCACCGTGCTCGCCCCCGGTGGCGCGCCGGCCGCGAAACGCAGCCCGGCGCCGGCCAGCTTGTCCTCGAACGCCATCGCCTGGTCCAGCGCCAGCGGCCACAGGTCAAGTTCGATGCGCTGGTACGACGGCGTGCCGACATCCGAGCGCGCCAGTGCATAAAGGTCGTCGATCAGTTTGTTGAGCGACAGGACCTGGCGCAGCATCGACGCCACCGTGGCCGGATCGGCCGCGCGCACGCCGTCCTGGATCGCTTCGAGCTGGGCGCGCAGCACCGACAGCGGCGTGCGCAATTCGTGCGAGGTGTCGGCCACCCACTGCCGGCGAGAGCCCTCGGCGGCTTCGAGTTTGTGCGCGAGCTGGTTGAAGCTGTGCGCCAGTTCGCCCAGTTCGTCGCTGCGGTCGATCGGCAGGCGCACGCCGAAGCGGCCCTCGGCGAGCTCGCGCGCGGCGCCGGCGAGGCGGCCGATCGGCTTGCGGAAGTGCGCCGCCAGCAGCGTCGCGGCGGCGGCGCTGAGCGCGATGCTGGCGCCGACGATCCACAACAGGCTGTCGCTCAGTTCACGCAGGAAGGCGCGCGCCAGCGCGTCGCTTGGGCGCGGCGGCCGGCTCACCGCGAGAAAGCCGAGCGGCGCGGAGGCCGGTCCGATGGCGCGCCGAGCCGAGGGGCCTGAGTCGAGCGGGCGTCCGGCGAGATAGGCGCCGGCGCCATCGAGAAGGGTGATGCGGTCCTGCAGCGTGGGCGCGGATTCGGCGGTGACGAGCAGCGGCGGCAGCGGGGGCGCCGGCGGCACCGGTGGAACTGGCGGCACTGGCGCGACAATGGGGTCGGGTCCGCCGGACCTGACCCCGGTGTTGATCGGCGGCGGCGGCACGTCGAAACGCCGCTGTTCCAGCCGCTCCAGTTCCAGCGTGATCCACCGGCGTCGCTCTTCGGCGGAAGCGGGCAGAAAACTCCAGCCGCCGCGCGCCTTGACCTGCTTCGCCAGCGCGCCAGACAGCTCGTCGAGCCGGTCCAGTTCGATGTTCAGCGCGTATTCGCCGAAACTGGCGGTGACGTTCTGCCGCATCAGCGCGATGCCTGCGGCAGCCACGGCGAGGATCGCCAGCAGCACGGAGACAAACAAGCGGTGACCGATCGAAATGCGCAAAATGTTAATTCTCCGACCATGAAAAGCATGAGTGTAATGGCAACAGCGTGGCGCCGGCATCATTTTTCGCCGCCAAATCGGCCATTCTTTTTCGCGCAACCGAATGCTGCCTTATAATAACGCGTGCTATATTCTGATGAGCAGTCAGCGTAGTCCGAAGCTTTACAGTCCTTCCCCACAACTTGATGTGCAATCCGCTAACCGGTCAGGCCGTGTCGCGGAAGGTTAGATTAACCCGCCAATTTCGCGAAGCGCGAACGAAAGGTGAGCAAGATGATGCAACAACAGACAGCGAACTCGTATCTGTTCGGTGGCAACGCGCCATACGTAGAAGAGTTATACGAGGCCTATCTCGACAATCCTGGCTCGGTGCCGGACAATTGGCGAGCCTACTTCGACTCCATGCAGAACGTGCCTGCGGTCGATGGTTCCAACAAACCCGACGTCGTCCACGCCTCCGTGATCGCCTCCTTCGCCGAACGCGCGAAAGCGGGCCCGATCCGCGTGGTGCACGCCGCCGCCGACGCCGACATGGGTCGCAAGAACGTCTCCGTGACCCAGCTCATCGCCACCTACCGCAACCTCGGTTCGCAGTGGGCCAACCTCGATCCGCTGCAGCGCCAGGAGCGCCCGACGATTCCCGAACTGGAACCGGCGTTCTACGGCTTCACCGACGCTGACATGGACACCCAGTTCAACATCAGCAATACCTACTTCGGCCAGGAGACGGCGTCGCTGCGCGACCTGATCAACTTCCTGCGCGATACCTACTGCCGCTCGATCGGCGCCGAATTCATGTACATCAGCGACCCGGCCGAAAAGCGCTGGTTGCAAGAGAAGCTGGAATCGATCCGCTCGACCCCGAGCTTCTCGGCCGAGAAAAAAGTCCACATCCTCGACCGCCTGACCGCGGCCGAAGGCCTCGAGCGCTACCTGCACACCCGCTACGTCGGCCAGAAGCGCTTTTCGCTCGAAGGCTCGGAGTCGTTCATCGCGTCGATCGACGAGACCATCCAGCGCGCCGGCGAAAAAGGCGTGCAGGAGATCGTCATCGGCATGGCCCACCGCGGCCGCCTGAACGTCCTGGTCAACACCCTGGGCAAGTCGCCAGCCGACCTGTTCGAAGAATTCGAAGGCAAGCACGGCGACGAACTGCCGTCCGGCGACGTCAAGTACCACCAGGGCTTCTCCAGCGATATCGCTACCGCCGGCGGCCCGGTCCACCTGTCGCTGGCGTTCAACCCGTCGCACCTCGAGATCGTCAACCCGGTCGTCGAAGGCTCGGTCAAGGCGCGCATGGACCGCCGCGGCGACAAGGACGGCGCGCAAGTGCTGCCGATCCTGGTGCACGGCGACGCCGCATTCGCCGGCCAGGGCGTGGTCATGGAAACGCTGAACCTCGCGCAGACCCGCGGCTACGGCACGGGCGGCACGGTGCACATCGTGATCAACAACCAGATCGGTTTCACCACCTCGGATCCGCGCGATGCGCGCTCGACGCTGTACTGCTCGGACGTCGTCAAGATGATCGAAGCGCCGGTTCTGCACATCAACAGCGACGACCCGGAAGCGGTGGTGCTGGCGACCCAGATCGCGCTCGACTACCGCATGCAGTTCCAGAAGGACATCGTCCTCGACATCATCAGCTACCGCAAACTGGGCCACAACGAGCAGGACACGCCTGCACTGACCCAGCCGCTGATGTACAAGAAGATCGGCCAGCATCCAGGCACGCGCAAGCTGTACGCGGACAAGCTGATCGCCCAGGGCGTGATTCCTGCCGACGGCGGCGACAAGATGGTCGCCAAGTTCCGCGATGCGATGGACGCCGGCAAGCACACGGTCGATCCGGTCATCTCGAACTTCAAGAACAAGTACGCGGTCGACTGGCTGCCGTTCCTGAACAAGAAGTGGACCGACAGCGCCGACACCGCCGTGCCGATGACGGAGCTGAAGCGCCTGGCCGCCCGCATCACCGTGGTGCCGGAGCAGTTCAAGGCCCACTCGCTGGTTGAAAAGGTTCTGGCCGACCGCGCCGCCATGGGCCGCGGCGAGATGAACCTCGACTGGGGCATGGGCGAGCACCTCGCCTACGCGTCGCTGGTGTCGTCCGGCTACGCGATCCGCCTGACCGGCCAGGACGCCGGCCGCGGCACCTTCGTGCACCGCCACGCCGTGCTGCACGACCAGAACCGCGAGCGTTGGGACGCGGGCACCTACGTCCCGCTGTGCAACGTGTCCGACACCCAGGCCCCGTTCACCGTGATCGACTCGGTGCTGTCCGAAGAAGCGGTGCTCGCATTCGAGTACGGCTATTCGACCGCCGAACCGAACACGCTGACGATCTGGGAAGCCCAGTTCGGCGACTTCGCCAACGGCGCGCAAGTCGTGATCGACCAGTTCATCAGCTCCGGCGAAGTGAAGTGGGGCCGCGCATCGGGCCTGGTGATGATGCTGCCGCACGGTTACGAAGGCCAGGGCCCCGAGCACTCGTCGGC
This sequence comes from Massilia sp. P1_C10, assembly GCF_056406475.1. Lineage (NCBI taxonomy): Bacteria > Pseudomonadati > Pseudomonadota > Betaproteobacteria > Burkholderiales > Oxalobacteraceae > Massilia > Massilia sp. P1_C10. The sequence goes on along the minus strand of NZ_JBFUAC010000002.1, from coordinate 456,533 downwards.
GCGCCTCGAGCGCTTCCTGCAGCTGTGCGCGGACAACAACATGCAAGTGGTGCAGCCGACCTCCGCGTCGCAGATCTTCCACCTGCTGCGCCGCCAGATGGTGCGCCAGTTCCGCAAGCCGCTGGTCATCATGACGCCGAAGTCGCTGCTGCGTAACAAGGACGCCGGCTCGCCGCTGTCGGATCTCGCCAAGGGCGCGTTCCAGACCGTGATCGGCGAAGTGGACGACAAGATCGACGGCAAGAAGGTCAAGCGCGTGATCGCCTGCTCGGGCAAGGTCTATTACGACCTGGTCGCGCAGCGCAAGACGCGCGGCGTGTCCGACGTCGCCATCATCCGCATCGAGCAGCTGTATCCGTTCCCGCACAAGTCGTTCGCGGCCGAACTGAAGAAGTTCCCGAACTTCACCGAGCTGGTATGGGCGCAGGATGAGCCGCAGAACCAGGGTCCGTGGTTCCAGATCCAGCACAACATTTTCGAAAGCCTGGAATCGGGCCAGCGTCTCGCGTATGCGGGCCGCCCGGCTTCGGCCTCGCCTGCGGTCGGTTACTACGACAAGCACTACGCGCAGCAGAAGGAGTTGCTGGAGACTGCGTTCTCCAAGCTCAAGGGCTTCATCCTCACGAAATAATAATCGGCGCGCCCCGTCACGAGCGGGGCGCAGCACCCAAAACAGAATACGGAGTTTTACATGGCACAAATCGAAGTCAAGGTTCCACAACTGTCGGAGTCGGTAGCAGAAGCGACCATGCTTGCATGGCACAAGAAAGTCGGCGAGCCGGTCTCGCGCGACGAAAACCTGATCGACATCGAAACCGACAAGGTGGTCCTTGAACTGCCGGCGCCGGCCGCGGGCACCATCGTCCAGATCATCAAGGGCGACGGCAGCACCGTGGTCGCCGGCGAAGTCATCGCCATCATCGACACCGAAGCGGCCGCGCAAGTGAGCCCGCTGGAAGTCAAGGCCGTCGCCACCCCGAACGCACCGGCGCCAAGCGTCGACTCGCCGTCGCCTGCGTCGAAGGGCGACATCGCGATGCCTGCCGCCGCGAAGATCCTGGCCGAAGCTTCCATGACCGCCAGCCAGGTCGCGGGCACCGGCAAGGACGGCCGCGTCACCAAGGGCGATGCGCTGAGCGCCGTCGCCGTCAAGCCGGCAGCGCCGGCGCCGCTGGCTCCAGTGGCTGCCAAGCCTGCGCTGCAGCAGGTCTCCGCGCCGGCCATCGCCAGCCTGGGCGACCGTCCGGAAGAACGCGTGCCGATGAGCCGCCTGCGCGCCCGCATCGCCGAGCGCCTGGTGCAGTCGCAGTCGACCAACGCGATCCTGACCACGTTCAATGAAGTGAACATGCAGCCGGTGATCGACCTGCGCAACAAGTACAAGGACAAGTTCGAGAAAGAGCACGGCGTCAAGCTGGGCTTCATGTCGTTCTTCGTCAAGGCCGCCGTCGCCGCGCTGAAGAAGTACCCGATCATCAACGCCTCGGTCGACGGCAACGACATCGTCTACCACGGCTACTTCGACATCGGCATCGCGGTCGGTTCGCCGCGCGGCCTGGTGGTGCCGATCATTCGCAACGCCGACCAGATGTCGATCGCCGACATCGAACGCAAGATCGGCGAATTCGGCGCCAAGGCCAAGGAAGGCAAGCTGACCCTGGACGACCTGACCGGCGGCACCTTCTCGATCTCGAACGGCGGCACCTTCGGCTCGATGCTGTCGACCCCGATCATCAACCCGCCGCAGTCGGCCATCCTGGGCGTGCACGCGACCAAGGATCGCGCCGTCGTCGAAAACGGCCAGGTCGTGGTGCGTCCGATGAACTACCTGGCGATGTCGTACGACCACCGCATCATCGACGGCCGCGAAGCCGTCCTGGGCCTGGTCACGATGAAGGAAACGCTGGAAGATCCATCGCGCCTGCTGCTGGACCTGTAATCGGTCGTATCCAGCGCGCCGCCCGCGGCGCGTGCCAACCATGTTTTTGAGAGGTGGTCGTCATGAGTGTCTCCGATGAAATCAAGCGTTTGCACGAACTGCACCAGGCCGGCGCGCTGAACGACGCCGAGTACGAGCAGGCCAAGGCCAAGGTGCTAGGCGGCGGCGTCGACTTGAACAAGCCGGCGCCCGGTTCCGACTTCGCCAGCGAGATCGGCGCACTGCGCCGCTCGCGCACCGACCGCTGGCTCGGTGGCGTCTGCGGCGGCCTCGCGAAAGCCTCCGGCATGGAATCGTGGATCTGGCGCCTGGTGTTCGTGCTGTTTACCGTCACCTTCGGCTTCGGCCTGCTGATCTACCTGCTGCTGTGGATTTTCGTCCCCGAAGAATCAATCTAGGAATATCAAACAATGAGCAAACAATTTGACGTCGTCGTCATCGGCGCCGGACCTGGCGGCTACATCGCCGCTATCCGCGCCGCGCAACTGGGTTTTTCCGTCGCCTGCATCGATGAATGGGCCAACGCCAAGGGCGGTCCCGCACCGGGCGGCACCTGCACCAACGTCGGCTGCATCCCGTCCAAGGCGATGCTGCAATCGTCCGAGCATTTCGAGCACGCCGGCCACAGCTTCAAGGAGCACGGCATCGACGTCGCCGGCCTGTCGCTGAACCTGCCGCAGATGTTGAAGCGCAAGGACACCGTCGTCAAGCAGAACAACGAAGGCATCCTGTACCTGTTCAAGAAGAACAAGGTCACCTTCTTCCACGGCCGCGGCGCGTTCGCGGGCAGCGCGGAAGGCGGCTACACGGTCAGCGTCACCGGCGCCAATGCCGAGACCCTGACGGCAAAGCACGTCGTCGTCGCAACCGGTTCGAACGCACGCGAACTGCCGGGCGCCCCGTTCGATGAAAAACTGATCCTGTCGAACACCGGCGCACTGGCGATCGACGCCGTGCCGGCCAAGCTGGGCGTGATCGGCGCCGGCGTGATCGGCCTCGAGATGGGCAGCGTATGGCGCCGCCTCGGTTCCGAAGTCACCGTGCTGGAAGGCCTGCCGACCTTCCTGGGCGCGGTCGACGAGCAGATCGCCAAGGAAGCGCACAAGCTGTTCACCAAGCAGGGCCTGAAGATCAGCCTTGGCTGCAAGATCGGCAAGATCACGCCTGCCGGCGACAAGGTCACCGTGGCGTACGCCGACGCTTCCGGCGCCGAGCAGACCGCCGAATTCGACAAGCTGATCATCTCGATCGGCCGCGTCCCGAACACCAACGGCCTGGGCGCCGAAACGGTCGGCCTGAAGTTGGACGAGCGCGGCTTCATCGCCGTCGACGACGACTGCAAGACCAGCCTGCCGAACGTGTGGGCGGTGGGCGACGTGGTGCGCGGCCCGATGCTGGCGCACAAGGCCGAGGAAGAGGGCGTGGCGGTTGCCGAGCGCATCGCCGGCCAGCACGGCCACGTCAACTTCAACACGGTTCCGTGGGTGATCTACACCTCGCCGGAAATCGCGTGGGTCGGCCAGACCGAGCAGCAGCTGAAAGCCGCCGGCACCGCGTACAAGGCGGGCAGCTTCCCGTTCATGGCGAACGGCCGCGCGCGCGCGCTGGGCGACACCTCCGGCATGGTCAAGGTGCTGGCCGACGCGACGACCGATGAAATCCTCGGCGTTCATATCGTCGGCCCGATGGCGTCCGAGCTGATTTCGGAAGCCGTGGTCGCGATGGAGTTCCGCGCTTCGTCGGAAGACATCGCGCGCATCTGCCACGCTCACCCGTCGCTGTCCGAGTCGACCAAGGAAGCCATGCTTGCCGTCGACAAGCGTTCGCTGAACTTCTGATCAATAACCCCCAGAGCGGGCCGGCCACAAGCCGGCCCGTTTTGCTTTATACCGTAGCCAATGAACGTCCAAGAGTTTTACCAACATTCGCTGGCCCAGCGTGGCTACCAGTCCGACGAGGCGCAGCAGCGCGCGGTGGACCGGCTCCAGCGCGCCTACGACGAATGGGTCGCCTACAAGGACCGCCGCTCATCGAGCTTCAAGCGCCTGATCAACCGGCCGGACGTCCCGCGCGGCGTCTACCTGTGGGGCGGGGTGGGGCGCGGCAAATCGTTTTTGATGGACAGCTTCTACTCGGTGGTGCCGGTGGTGCGCAAGACGCGCCTGCACTTCCACGAATTCATGCGCGGCGTGCACCGCCAGCTCGACGAGCTGAAGGGCGTGGCCGATCCGCTCGACGAAGTCGCGCGCCGCATCGCCAAGAAGTACCGCCTGATCTGCTTCGACGAATTCCACGTCTCAGACATCGCCGATGCGATGATCCTGTATAACCTGCTCACGGCGCTGTTCAACAACGGCGTCTCGTTCATCATGACGTCGAACTACGATCCGGACCTGCTGTACCCGGACGGGCTGCACCGCGACCGCATGCTGCCGACCATCGCGCTGCTGAAGGAAAAGCTCGACGTGCTGAACGTCGACGCCGGCGTCGACTACCGCAAGCGCGCGCTGGAACAGGTCGACTCGTACTACACGCCGCTGGGCGCCGCCTCCGACCAGGCGCTGCGCACCGCGTATTCGAAGATCGCCGAGACCGCGGACGAAGACCCGCGCGTGCACATCGAGCAGCGCGAGATCCGCGCGCTGCGCCGCGCCGGCGGCATCATCTGGTTCGACTTCGCCACCCTGTGCGGCGGCCCGCGTTCGCAGAACGACTACCTCGAAATCGCCAGCCGCTTCCACACCGTGATCCTGTCGGGGATTCCCGCGATGTCGGCCGGGCAGTCGTCCGAGGCGCGCCGCTTCACCTGGCTGGTCGACGTGTTCTACGACCACAAGGTCAAGCTCCTGATGTCGGCCGAAGTCGAGCCCGAGGAGCTGTACACCGAGGGCATGCTGGCGAACGAGTTTCACCGCACCGTCTCGCGTATCATTGAAATGCAGTCGCGCGAGTACATGGAAACGGCGCGCCGCGACGCCGCCGATGCAATTGCCTAACCGGAGAACCAGGACGATGATCAAGCAGCTTTCAGTGTGGATGGTGCTGCTGGCGCTGGCCGGCTGCGCGGGAGTGAAACCGTCGCCGCCGCCGCCGCCGGCGCCCGCGAGCCATTCGGTCGCCGAAGCCCAGGGCAAGCTGGCGAAGGCCGCGCGCGAACGCGCAAGTGCCGAAGCCGAATACGCGGTCAGCGAGCAGCAGTGCTACTCGAAATTCCTCGTCAACAACTGCCTGGACAAGGCGCGCGAGAAGCGCCGCACCGCGCTCGCCGCGCTGCACGCGATCGAGAACGAGGCCGAACGCTATCAGCGCCAGGCCAAGGTCGATGAGCGCGACCGCGAGATGGCAAAGGCCGACGCGGAATTCAAGCAGGAAGAGGCGCGCCAGGCCGCGCTGCCGCCGGCGCCGCCGTACCAGCCGCGGGCGGATGCGCCGCGCAAGCCGCAGCCGGTCGTGGACCGAAGCGCGCAGCATGCGGCCAGAATGAAGCAGATTGCGGAACAGGAGAAAGCGGGCGCCGCCAAGCGTGCGGCCAATGTGGCGGCGTTCGAAAAGCGCAAGGCGGAGTCGGAGCGGCGCCAGCGCGAGATCGAAGAGAAGAAGAAGCAGAAGGCCGAAGAAACGAAATAAGAAAAAGTGTCAGGTCCGGCGGAGCGACGGGGACACCTGGTCCCCATTTTTATCAGACCGCGCGGCCCATCTTCTGGACTTTGTAGACCGGCGATGCCTCTTTCGGCAGCGCCACCAGCTTGACGATCGCCATCGTGCAGTTGCCGCCTTTGCCCTGGGCCCGTTCGCCGGCTTTGTCGATCAGCATCCCGGACGCCTGCCGCGGCGAGTTCTTCGCCAGCACCGCGCCCAGTTCGGCGTCGGTGAAGAAGTGCCACAGGCCGTCGGTGCACAACAGGAAGGAATCGCCCACCTTCAGTCCTTCGTGGCTGCCGATCGCGACGAACGGCTCCTTGCGGCTGTTGCCCAGCACATTGACCAGCAGCTTCGAGTGCCGATGGTTTCGCGCCGCCTCGGCCGGCAAGCGGTCGGTCTCCATCAGGTGGTCGATGTAGCTGGCGTCGCCGGTGCGCGACTTGCATTCGGATTTCTCGAAGCGGTACAGGCGCGAATCGCCCACGTGCGCCCACACCGCCTGGCCCGACGGCGTCAACAGCAGGGCGACGAAGGTGCATTGCTGCTCGTTCTCGATGGCCACCGCATTGAGCTTGATCACCAGGTGGGTCTCGTGGACGATCTCGCGCAGCAGCCCTGACAGGCGTTCGATGCTGGGCGCGTCGCCCGGCTTGAATTCGTCGAACAGCTGCTTGGCCGTGTGCAGCACCTGTTCCGAGGCCGTGGCGCCGCCGGCCACGCCGTCGGCCAGCACGGCGAGCATGTAACCGGGCGCGCGGGCGCCCGAATACACCGCCACCCGGTCGTTCTGCTGGGGGCGGTTTCCGATATGTTGCGCTGTTCCGGCTTCGATCTTGTATGAATTCATATCTATGTTGGCGGCAACCTCTGGGTAGATTAAACTATGCACTGATTCCACCGAATGTTGCAAGCGGTAACTAATTCTTGCGCTCGATTGTATGCCTTTCCCTGCGCTCCCTCGAAAGGTAATTGTAAAAAACTGTTGAGAACAACAAAACTATGCCAGATGTCCAGGAAATCCAGCGCCGCCTGATCGAACTCGACGTGGAACATCGCGACCTCGATGCGGTCATAGATATGCTGGTGCTCGATGGCCATCACGACCAGTTGCAGTTGCGCCGCCTCAAGAAGCGCAAGCTGCAGCTGAAAGACCATATCACCTTGTTGAAAATGCAATTGGTGCCGGATGTTCCGGCCTGATCCGTCTTCGCATCACTGACACTCCATTTTGACCGATTCCAACCAGGCGCCCGGCGAACAGCTTCCCGGCGCCGCTGACAAGGGCGAGCAGCCGGTCGGCAAATACGACGCCGAGATCGACCGCCTGTTTTCCGCCGGCGGCCCGCTCGCGCCCGCCGTCGGCAGCTTCAGCCCGCGCCGCTCGCAGACCGAGATGGCCAAGTCGATCGCCCAGGCCATCGCCGACCAGAAGACCCTGATCGCCGAGGCCGGAACCGGCACCGGCAAGACCTTCGCCTACCTGGTGCCGGCGCTGATGTGGGGCGGCAAAACGATCGTCTCGACCGGCACCAAGAACCTGCAGGACCAGCTGTTCCTGCGCGACATCCCCACCGTGCGCGCCGCCTTGCGCGCGCCGGTGTCGGTCGCGCTGCTCAAGGGCCGCTCGAACTACGTCTGCCACTACAACCTCGAGCGCACCATGCAGAACGGCCGCATGACCTCGCGCGACGACGTCGGCCACCTGCGCGAGATTTCGCGCTTCATCAAGATGACCAGCTCGGGCGACAAGGCCGAACTGTCCAAGGTGCCGGAGAACGCGACGATCTGGAACCTGGTCACCTCGACCCGCGACAACTGCGTCGGCGCCGAGTGCCAGTACTACCAGGACTGCTTCGTCATGAAGGCGCGGCGCGAGGCGCAGCAGGCCGACATGGTGGTGGTCAACCACCACCTGTTCTTCGCCGACGTGGCGCTGAAGGACACCGGCGTGGCCGAGCTTCTGCCGTCGGCCAACACCATCATCTTCGACGAGGCGCACCAGCTGCCGGATACGGCGACGCTGTTCTTCGGCCAGACCGTGTCCACTTCGCAGATCCTCGAACTGTGCCGCGACGTGCTGGCCGAGGGCCTGGCGCACGCGCGCGGCGGGCCTGACTGGGCCAAGGTCGTCACCGCGGTCGAGAAGGCCGCGCGCGACCTGCGCCTGACCTTTTCGCAGGACATCGTGCGCATGTCGCTGGCGCAGATCCCGGCCTCGTCGCCGTTCTTCCCGGCGCTCGACACCGTCAAGGAAAAGCTGGGCGAGATGATCGCCGTGCTGGAAGACCAGTCGGCGCGCGCCGAGACCATCGAGCAGTGCCGCGTGCGCGCGGTCGAACTGGGTCAGTCGCTCGATGGCTGGAAGGCGGACGGCAAGGGCAAGATGGTCGAAGGCGACGACGCCGTGCTGTGGGTCGAAGCCTTCGCCTCGTCGCTGCAGCTGCACAAGACGCCGCTGTCGATCGCGCCGATCTTCAACAACCAGCGCGAAGGCACGCCGCGCAGCTGGATCTTCACGTCGGCGACGCTGGCGGTGAAGAACGACTTCAAGCACTTCACCGAGCAGATGGGACTGGCGGGGGAGGCGGCGCAAACCTGGCCGAGTCCCTTCAACTACGAGCAGCAGGGCATCCTCTACGTGCCGACCGGGCTGCCCGATCCGAACGCGATGGGCTACACCGACGCGGTGATCGACGCCGCGCTGCCGGTGATCGAAGCGGCCGGCGGGCGCACCTTCTTCCTGTGCACGACGATTCGCGCGGTCAAGCACGTGGCCGAGCGGCTGCGCAAGGAGTTCGACGACCGCGGCCTCGAGTACCCGCTGTTCGTGCAGGGCGAGCGCGGGCGCACCGAGCTGCTCGACTCGTTCCGCAACGCCGGCAACGCCGTGCTGGTGGGCAGCCAGAGTTTCTGGGAAGGCGTCGACGTGCGCGGCGACGCGCTGTCGCTGGTCATCATCGACAAGCTGCCGTTCGCGCCGCCCGACGACCCGGTGCTGGCCGCGCGCATCGACGTGATGGAGAAGCAGGGCATGAACGGCTTCATGCACCACACGCTGCCGGAGGCGATCATCAACCTCAAGCAGGGAGCGGGGCGCCTGATCCGCGACGAGACCGACCGCGGCGTGCTGATGATCTGCGATCCGCGGCTGATCAGCAAGTCGTACGGCAAGCGCGTGTGGCAAAGCCTGCCGCCGTTCAAGCGCACGCGCGTCCAGCAGGACGTCATCGACTTCTTCAAGCCGCCGGCCGGGGCCTGAGCCGCGGCTTGAAGCCTGGGGTCAGGCCCGGCGGACCTGGCCCCGTCTTTGTCGACGGCTACGGCACGATCACCACTTTGCCGGTGACCTTGCGCGCCGCCATGTCGTTCAGCGCCAGGTGCGTATCGGCCAGCGCATACCGGTTCGAAATCAGCGGCCGGATTTTGCCTTCGCCCAGCCACCCGAGCAGCTCGTGCATCGCCGCCAGGTTCGCCTTCGGCTCCTTGCGCACGAAATCTCCCCAGAACACCCCGACCACCGACGCGCCTTTCAGCAGCATCAGGTTGAACGGCAGCTTCGGGATCTCGCCGTTGGCAAACCCAACCACCAGGTAACGCCCGCGCCAAGCGATCGAGCGGAACGCCGGCTCCGCATACTGTCCTCCAACCGGATCGTAGATCACGTCCGGCCCCTTGCCGCCGGTGGCCTGCTTGATCGCTTCGCGCAGATCCTCGGTGGTGTAATTGATGGTCGCGTCGGCGCCGTGCGCGCGGCACACCGCCAGCTTCTCCTCGCTCGACGCGGCCGCGATCACGCGCGCGCCCAGCGCCTTGCCGATCTCGATCGCCGCCAGCCCGACGCCGCCGGCCGCGCCCAGCACCAGCATGGTCTCGCCGGCCTTCAGCGCCGCGCGGTCCACCACCGCGTGGTGCGAGGTGCCGTAGGTGAGGGTGATCGCCGCCGCGGTGTCGAAGTCCATCCCCGGCGGCATCGGCATCACCATCTGCGCCGGCGCCGCCACCTGCTCGGCGAACGCGCCCTGCTGCGTGAAGGCGATTACTTTGTCGCCGGCCTTGAGGTGCGAAACTCCGTCGCCCACCGCGCGCACCACGCCGGCCAGCTCGTTGCCCGGCGTGAACGGCAACTCCGGCCTGACCTGGTACTTGCCCTGGATGATCAGCACGTCCGGAAAATTCACCCCGGCCGCCTTGACGTCGATGACCACCTGGCCCGGCGCCGCCCGCAGGTCCGGCAATTCCTGCACTTCCAATGTGTCAGGCAATCCCCACGCTTTGCATACCACCGCTTTCATCGCCGTCTCCGCTTGTGATGTTGAAAAAGTACGATCGTTTGATTTTTCATTATGCCCGCTCCCGGCCATTTGCGCCGACGCAAAGTGACAATGGACGAGCTTGATACAGTCGTCCGAGCGCAGTTGGCACTATTTGTTCACGGGAGGTCGATATGGGAATTCGCTACGGCTGTTTCTTCAGTTACGCCCACGGCAAATACGACCTGATGAACCGCTTCAAGACCGCGCTGGCCGACGCGCTGCGCTGCTACCTCGAGCCGCATTTCGACCGCGAGGACGAACTGTTCGTCGACCACGAGCAGCTCGGCGGCGGCGACGACATCGACCGCAAGATCGCGCGCGCGATGTGCGAAAGCGTGGCCATGATCATGATCTACACGCCGAAGTACGAGGCCCATCCCTACACCCGCCGCGAGTACGCCGGCATGGTGCAGCTGGAACAGGAGCGGCGCCGCTACTACGACTTGCCGAGCCACCTGATCATCCCGGTGGTGATGACGCGCCACCCCGACGGCCTGCCGGCGCAGATCACCGAGTCCGGCATGTACGTCGACTTCTCGCGTTTCACGATGGCCACGCCGGACCTCAAGTCGAACATGGATTTTCTTCCCGATATCGAGAAGATCGTCGAACGCATCGTGCAGCACTACCAAATTCTAAAAAAATGCTCGCTGACCGGACACGATTGCAACCAATTCGTGCTTCCCGGTGTCCCACCTGAATGGCGTGACATCCCGGAAGTCTCGTTCCCAAAAAAATAAAAGGAGTCCTATGGAAATCAACCGCATTACCCTGCCGCCGATACCCGCTCCCGGCGACGTGACCACCTTCTATTCGTTCGAGAGCGGAACGGCGCGCAGCGGCGCGCTGGCCAACATGGCCGTGCTGCTGGCCGGCGGCAACAACGCCACCGTGCCGGTGCTGATGATCGACTGGGACACCGAGTCGCCCGGCCTGCATCACGCCTTCGGCGGCGACGCCGGTCGTCCCGGCCTGCTGGAATATTTCGCGGCCCTGCGCGAGCACCTCGACATGCTGGTGCGCAGCCAGGCCGAATGCGCCGGCGACGATGTGCGCCTGGCGCGCGCCGTGCTCGAAGCGATTGACTGGATGCCCTACGTGGAGCGGGTCGACCAGAGCCGCCCGCTGTACCTGATGCGCGCCGGGCGCTTCGACGACACCTATGGCGAGCGCGCCGACGCGATGGATTGGGATGGCCTGTTCGCCGCCTGCCCGGCCTTGTTCCGCAGCTTTGGCGAACACATGGCGCTCCGCTTCCGGCACGTGCTGGTCGACGCGCGCAGCGGCCGCTCGGCCGCCGTCAGCATCTGCACCACGCTGTTGCCGCGCAAGCTGGTGGGCTTGTTCACGCCCAGCCAGCGCAGCCTCGACGGCCTGTGCGGCGCGGTCCAGCGCGCCATCGAATACCGTTGCAGCCACGAAGACGAACAGCGTCCGCTGCTGCTCTACCCGCTGCCGTGCTCGATCGACAGCGCCGACAGCGAGCGCCGCCTGCAGTGGCGCCGCGGCGACGCGGTCAAGGGCGGCGGCTACCAGAGCGCGCTGGAAAAGCTGCTGCGCGAGTCCTACGGCGTCAGCAAGATATCGCTCGACAGCTACCTCGACGAAGTGCAGCTGCAGCAAACCAACGCCATGGCCGGCGGCGACCGCCTGGCCGAAAGCGCCGGCCGCGAGGGCGACCGCTTTTCGCTGGCGCGCACCTTCGAGACCTTGCTCGACTGGGTGGCCGAGGGCCATTTCCCGTGGCAGTCGCACGCCGAGGTGGGGCTGCTGGGGCGCGTCGCGGCCGCGCGCGCGCTGTCGGCCGACGGCATTTCCACCGCGGTGTCGGTGCCGCTGGCCGGCGACCTGCGCCGCCTGGGCGAACTGTATCGGCGCCAGGGCAGGGAGCGGCAGGCGCAGGAATGCTTCAAGGAGAGCATGCAATTGCGCGAGCGCCTGCTCGGCCAGGACCACGCCGACACCCGCGCCAGCCGCGCCAGCCTGGCCTGCGTCCTGCGCCAGACCGGTAAGCTGCACGAAGCCAAATTCCTCTACGAGCTGCTGGAACACGACTGCCGGCGCCTGCTCGGCGACGATCATCCCGAGACGCTTTCGGTGCGCGGCGAACTGGCCGCCACGCTCGCCGACCTTGGCGACTTCGCCGCCGCGCTCGCACTGCACGAAGAACTCGACGCCGCCTGGGAGCAGCGCTTCGGACCGGACCACGCAATGACCCTGGCCAGCCTCGACGCCCACGCGGGCACGCTGGCGCGCGCCGGCAAGCTCACGCTCGCGCGCATGAAATACGAACGCGTGCTGGTGGGGCGCGAACGCCTGCTCGGGGCCGAGCACGACGACACCCTGCGCTGCACCCAGCAGCTGGCGCTGGTGCTGCGGCGCCTGGGCGACCTCGCCAACGGGCGCAAGCTGCAGGAGGGCGTGGTGCGGGCGCGCGAGCGCCACGCCGGCGCCGACCATCCCGACACCTTGCAGGCGCTGGAAACGCTGGCCGACATGTTGGCCGACCAGTGCGACGTCAAGGGCGTGCAGGAAGTCGACGCCGCGCTGGCGCGTTCCTACCGGCGCCGTTTCGGCGTCGAGCCGCCGGAGGCGGCCAGCGTCGAGCGGCGCCTGGCCGCGCGGCTGGGGCGGCAGGGCGAATCGGCGCCAGGGGGAGGGGCGCGCATGCAGGCGGCGCTGTCGGCCGGCCCGCACGAAGCCGAAACCGGTCCGGCGGCGGTGCGCCAGCCGTTTCGCGACCTGCGCGGCGCCGATTCCGACGGCCTCGCACTGCAGCTGGCCGAACTGGAGCACCTGATCGACAACCAGAACCAGGCCGAAGCGCGCGAACTGGCCGACAGCCTGCGCAAGGTCGTGCTGCGGCCCAGCGTGGCGCCGCGATTGCGGCGGCGCGGCGCCGCCCTGATCCGCCAGGTGTACGACATGCAGGGCGACAAGGACGCGCGCATCGCGTTCGGCGAAGCCGAGGTCGAGTCGCTGGAAGGCGCGCTGGAGGCCAGGGGCGGGTAGCAGCTGGATGATTCATGCGCCGCCGCCCAAGATCTTGGGCCAGGTCCGGCGGAGCGACGGGGACGCCTAGTCCCCGGGTTTGTCGCCGCCGCGTGCCATCCCCCAATGTTTACGGCGAAGGCGCCGATGCGGCCGCAGGTTCAGGTAAAATTGCCGCATGAGAATACTTATCAGCAATGACGACGGCTATCTCGCCCCCGGCATCAACGCATTGGCCGAGGCGCTCGCCGCGGTGGCCGACATCGTGGTGGTCGCTCCCGACAGCAACCGCTCGGGCGCGTCGAATTCTCTGTCGCTCGACCGCCCCCTGTCCGTGACCCAGGCCGCCAACGGTTTCTATTTCGTCAACGGCACCCCCACCGACTGCGTCCACGTGGCCCTGACCGGCATGCTCGACTACCGGCCCGACCTGGTCGTCTCCGGCATCAACAACGGCCCCAACATGGGCGACGACACCCTGTATTCCGGCACCGTCGCCGCCGCCACCGAAGGTTTCCTGTTCGGCATCCCGGCGATCGCCTTCTCGCAGGCCGAGCACGGCTGGGCCCACCTCGACGCCGCGGCCCGTGTCGCGCGCGAGATCGTGCTGCGCCGCTTCGACGCGCTGCAATCGCCGTGGCTGCTGAACGTGAATATCCCGTGCCTGCCCTACGAGCAGCTGGGCAAAGTCAGCGCGACCCGCCTCGGCCGGCGCCACCAGGCCGAGCCGGTGATCCGCGCGCAGGACCCGCGCGGGCGCGAAATTTTCTGGATCGGCCCGCCGGGCGCGACCAAAGATGCCGGCGAAGGCACCGATTTCCACGCCACCGCCAACGGTTTCGTCTCGATCACCCCCTTGCAGGTCGACCTGACCCACAAGACCCAGCTGGCCCAACTGGCCGGGGACCTGGCATGAAAGAAAAGAGCAGCACCTTCCCCTTGCCGCTGTCCTCGGTGACCGGGGCCGCCGAGCGCAAGCGCGAGACCTACGGGCCGCCCGGCGCTCCCGCGGCGCGCGTGGCCACGCCGCAGACCGCGACCCGCAACGCCGTCGGCACGCCGTACGTGGCGCCGAAGGCCAGCGCGGCGCCGTCGAAGTCGCACAGCGACGCCCTCCAGCGCGCCCAGCCGGCGGCGCCGAGCGCGCCGCGTCCGGACCTGATGGTGTCGGACGCGATCCGCCGCGCCATGGTGCTGCGGGTGGCCAAACAGGGCGTGCAGGACCGGGTGGTGCTGGGCGCGCTGGAAACCGTGCCGCGCCACGCCTTCATCGAGCAGGCGCTGTCGGCCCAGGCCTACATCGACGCCTCGCTGCCGATCGGCCACAACCAGACCATTTCCCAGCCCTACATCGTGGCGCGCATGATCGAGGTGATGCGCAACGGCGGCCAGCTCAGGCGCGTGCTCGAGATCGGCACCGGCTGCGGCTACCAGGCCGCGGTGCTGGCCTGCGTCGCCCAGGAGGTGTATTCGATCGAGCGGATCAAGCCGCTGCACGAGCTCGCCAAGGCCAATTTGCGCCCCCTGCGCATCGCTAACCTGCGCTTGCACTACGGAGATGGTATGCTTGGCCTGCCGCAGGTCGCCCCTTTCGACGGTATCATTCTGGCCGCAGCCGGCCTCGAAGTGCCGCGCGCCCTGCTCGAACAACTCGCCATCGGCGGCCGGCTGGTCGCGCCGGTCGGCGCGCAGGTGCAGCACCTGCAACTGATTACCCGCACCGGCAAGGCTGAATGGATGAGTGAAACGCTGGAAGGCTGCCACTTCGTGCCGCTGCGTCCGGGCACCGTCTGAGCCCGCTCCGAGAAAGTCGAACCGAATAAATATGAGAATGAAACAAACACGTCCCTTCGCACTCCTGATCCTCACCGTTGGCCTGCTCAGCGCCTGCAGCACCGCGAGCCGGCGCGCGCCGATCGTCGACCGCGCGCCGCCGCCGGTCGCGACACGGCCCGCCGCCCCGGTGCTCGTCGAAGAACCGAAAGAGGAAGCGCGCGGCAACTACATCGTCAAGCGCGGCGACACCCTGCTGCGCATCGCGCTCGACCACGGCCTGAACTACCGCGACGTGGTGGCCTGGAACCGCCTGGCCAACCCGGACGACATCAAGGTCGACCAGGTGCTGCGCCTGAGCGCGCCCGAGCACGTGGCCGGCGCCATGCAGACCAACCCGGTGCCGATGCCGGAAGTGCGTCCCGCCCCGCCGAAGAAGACCGGCCCGCGCGGCGACAAGAAACCCTACACCGACGGCGCGCTGGCCGATGCGAAGAAGGACGACGACGGCAAGCCGGACGCGCCGAAGGTCGAGAAGGCCGCTGTCGTCAATCCCGCGCCCGCCGTCTCGCCAGGCAGCGTGGTGCGCGCCGACGACGACGAGAGGCTGAGCTGGATGTGGCCGTCCGACGGCAAGATCGTCGCCACTTTCGATGAAGGCAAGAACAAGGGCATCGACATCGCAGGCAAGCCCGGCCAGCAGGTGATGGCCGCCGGCGCCGGAAAAGTCATGTACGCGGGCTCCGGCATCCGCGGATATGGTAATCTAGTCATCGTCAAGCATAGCAACAGCTTGCTGTCGGCCTATGCCCACAATCGCACCATCGTGGTCAAGGAAGGCCAGACCGTCAACAAGGGAGAGAAGATCGCCGAAATGGGCGATTCCGATTCCGATTCGGTCAAGCTGCACTTTGAAATACGCCAGCAGGGCAAGCCGGTCGATCCGTCGAGGTTCCTGCCAAACCGTTAAAGTCGATGCGATGAAGCGCCCATGACACATCCGCCGCACCAGCTGGAAGAGGACTCGGGCCCGGACGATTTTCCGGATGGGCCGCTGGACGACACCATGAGCGATCCGGACGACGCGGCCGAGTCGGACGAGCAGGTCGCGCCGCAGCCGGACGTGGTGCTGGCCACCGTCGACGAACTGAAAAAGGTGCTCGCGGCCGAGCTGTCGACCGACACCACCCAGCATTACCTGAACCAGATCGGCACCCGCCCGCTGTTGACCGCGCCGCAGGAAGTCCACTTCGCCACCCTGGCCAAGGCCGGCGACTTTGCCGCGCGCCAGACCATGATCGAGCACAACCTGCGGCTGGTGGTGTCGATCGCCAAGCACTATATCAACCGCGGCGTGGTCCTGCTCGACATGATCGAGGAGGGCAACATCGGCCTGATGCGCGCAATCGACAAGTTCGAGCCCGAGCGCGGCTTCCGCTTCTCCACCTACGCCACCTGGTGGATCCGCCAGAGCATCGAGCGCGCCATCATGAACCAGGCCCGCACGGTGCGCCTGCCGGTGCACATGGTGCGCGAGCTGAACCAGGTGCTGCGCGCCAAATACCACCTCGAAGCCCAGCACCACAACGGCAAGGACGCCACTGCCGAGGACATCGCCCACCTGGTCAGCCGGCCGGTCGAGGAAGTGCAGGACATCCTCGCGCTGTCCGAGCACGCCACCTCGCTCGACGCCCCGCTCGACAACGATCCCCAGTCCAGCCTGATGGACATGCTGCCGGGCGAAGCCGACGACAGCCCCGACGCCCGCGCCGAGCACCACGAAATGACCATGCTGGTGCGCGATTGGCTGACCAAGCTGCCGGACAAGCAGCGGATCGTCGTGATGCGCCGTTTCGGCCTCGACAACGACGATCCGGCCACGCTGGAAACGCTGGCCGAAGAGATGGGCGTGACGCGCGAGCGGGTGCGCCAGATCCAGCAGGAAGCGCTGGTCAAGCTGAAGCGGGCCATGGCCGCCCGTGGCGTGGTGCGCGATTCCTTGTTATGATGCGCCCGGGCCGAACGGCCCGCACCGACACCCTGTTCCCCTGATTTCACCGACGGCGCCTGCAAGCGGCCGCTATGCTCATTTTTATGCCAGATATCCAGATTGACATCAAATCCCTCGACATGGACGCGCGCGGCGTGGGCCACCTCGAGAACGAAGACGGTTCGCCAGGCAAGGTGATTTTCGTTGAAGGCGCCTTGCCGGGCGAACGCGTCAGCTTCCTGACGTTCAAGAAAAAGAAGAACTGGGAAGCGGCGCGCATGACCGAGCTGCACCGCGAAACGTCGATGCGCGTCACCCCGTACTGTCCGCATTTCGACAATTGCGGCGGCTGCTCGATGCAGCACCTGGAGCCGTCGGCGCAGGTCGCGATGAAGCAGCGCGTGCTCGAAGACAACCTCTGGCACATCAGCAAGGTCAAGGCCGAAAACATCATGCGCCCGATGCAGGGGCCGACGTGGGGCTACCGCTACCGCGCGCGGCTGTCGGTGCGCCACGTTGCCAAGAAGGACGCGGTGCTGGTCGGCTTCCACGAAAAGCGCTCGGCGTTTGTGGCCGACATGACCGCGTGCAAAATCCTGCCGCCGCACGTCGAAGCGATGCTGGTGCCGCTGCGCGGGCTGATCGGATCGCTGACGATTTTCAACCAGGTGCCGCAGATCGAAGTGGCGGTGGGCGAGGGCGTCACCGCGCTGGTGCTGCGCATCATGGCGCCTCTGGCGCCGGCCGACGAGACGCTGTTGAAAGCCTTCGCCGACCAGTGGAACATCCAGTGGTGGCTGCAGACCAAGGGGCCGGAGACTGCGGCGCCGTATTATCCGCTCGACAAGGAACTGTTCTACACCTTGCCCGAGTTCGGCGTGAAGATGCCGTTCAAGCCGGTCGACTTCACCCAGGTCAACCACATGATCAACCGGGTGCTGGTGTCGACCGCGCTGCGCCTGCTCGACGTGCAGCCGCAGCACCGCGTGGCCGACCTGTTCTGCGGCCTCGGCAACTTCACCCTGCCGCTGGCGACGCGTTCGCGCGAAGTGGTCGGCATCGAAGGCAGCACCGCGCTGACCGAGCGCGCCCTGGACAACGCGAAGAAAAACGGCCTGTCGGACAAGACGTCGTTCGAGACGCGCAACCTGTTCGAAGTGACGACCGAGGACCTGGTCGCGCTGGGCAAGTTCGACCGCATGCTGATCGACCCGCCGCGCGACGGCGCGATGGCCCTGTCGCAGGCGCTGGCCGGGCTGCGCGCCAGCCATCCCGCGATGCTGCCGGAGCGGATTGTGTATGTGTCGTGCAGCCCGTCGACCCTGGCGCGCGATGCCGGCATCCTGACCCACGAGGCCGGCTACGTGCTGAAGAAGGCAGGGGTCGTGAACATGTTCCCGCACACCTCCCACGTCGAATCGATGGCCGTCTTCGAGCTGCCGGCGGCATGAACCTGGGGTCTGACCCCCGGGGTCAGACCCCAGACGCACAGGCGTAAAAAAGCCGACCCGCGGGTCGGCTTTTTAATTACTTGACTACTCAAGTATCTTAGTCGCGGCTACCGCCCAAGCCCAGCAGCGACAGCAGGTTCACGAAGATGTTGTAAACGTCGAGGTAGATTTTCAGCGTGGCGGTGATGTAGTTGGTTTCGCCGCCGTTGACGATCTGCTGCACGTCATACAGGATGTAGGCCGAAAAGATGCCGATCGCCATCACCGACACCACGATCGACAGCGCCGACAGGTGCAGAAAGATGTTGGCGAACGAGGCCAGCACCAGCACGATCACGCCGGCGAACAGCCATTTGCCCATCAGCGAGAAGTCGCGCTTCGACACGGTCGCCCAGCTCGCCATCACGGCGAAGATGCAGGCCGTGCCGCCGAACGCGGTCATGATCAGGCTGCCGCCGTTGCTGTAGCCCAGCGTGTGGCGCAGGATCGGCGTCAGCATCAGGCCCATGAAGAAGGTGAACAGGAGCAGCACGGCGACGCCCATGGCCGAGTTCTTGGTCTTTTCGATCGCCCAGATGCAGCCGAACAGGATCGCCATGAACACGATGAAGCCCATCGCGCCCGACAGGATCGGCAGGTTCATCTGCACGCCGACGAAGGCGCCGAAGACCGTCGGGATCATCGACAGCGCCAGCAGCCAGTAGGTATTGCGCAGCACGCGGTGGCGGATCGCCTGGCTGCTTCCCGCCAGGTCGTAGCCTTTTTGCAGGTTGGTGATCATGTTGACTCCAAGTCGTGGATAGGGTTAAGTCTCGCTCAAAGCATAGCACGCAGGCGCAAAAGCGCGCAAAATTGCGTCAATGCAGCTTCGAATGGCTGGCGCCACTCTATCACTACCGCGCCCCGTGGTGCAATATAGGGCAGGTGGGGTTTGTATGGTAAAATCAAAGGTTGATTGAGTTCTTATTTTCTCGATTTAAACCTTTCTTTTTATTGGAGTTTTTACACATGGCTATCGAACGCACCCTGTCGATCATCAAACCAGACGCAGTTGCAAAAAACGTCATCGGCCAAATCTACAGCCGCTTTGAAAACGCTGGCCTGAAAATCATCGCCGCCCGCATGACCCAGCTGTCGCGCGAGCAGGCCGAAGGCTTCTACGCCGCTCACAAAGAGCGCGGCTTCTTCAAAGACCTGGTCGACTTCATGGTGTCCGGTCCAGTCATGATCCAGGCCCTGGAAGGCGAAAACGCCGTCCTCAAGCACCGCGACCTGATGGGCGCGACCGATCCGAAGAAGGCTGAGCCAGGCACCATCCGCGCCGATTTCGCCGATTCGATCGACGCCAACGCCGTCCACGGTTCGGACGCTGTCGACGCTGCAAAAGTAGAGATCGCTTACTTCTTCCCGGAAGTGAAGTAATCAGCAACAAGGTGATGGCGCCATCCGCGGCGCCGCCACCGCCACCGTTCCCTGCTGCGCTTGCGCGCGGGAACGGGCTTTTTGGAATACAGAATATGACGACACTCACCAACCTGCTGGACTTCGATCCCGCGCAACTCGTCGCTTACTGCGCCGACTTGGGTGAGAAGCCGTTCCGCGCCAAGCAGCTGCAGCGCTGGATCCACCAGTTCGGCGCCAGCGACTTCGACAGCATGACCGACCTGGCCAAGTCCCTGCGCGACAAGCTCAAGGGGCGCGCCGAAATCCGCTCGCCGGCCGTCATCAGCGACCACACCTCGACCGACGGCACCCGCAAGTGGCTGGTCGACGTCGGCAATGGCAACGCGGTCGAAACCGTGTTCATCCCGGAAGAGAACCGCGGCACGCTGTGCATCTCGACGCAGGCCGGCTGCGCCGTCAACTGCCGTTTCTGCTCGACCGGCAAGCAGGGCTTCAACCGCAACCTCACGGTGTCCGAGATCATCGGCCAATTATGGATGGCCGAATTCGAGCTGCGCCGCACCAAGGGCATCGAGCCCGGCCCGAAAGGCGAGCGCCAGATCACCAACGTGGTCATGATGGGCATGGGCGAGCCGCTGCTGAACTTCGAGCCGACCGTCACCGCGCTCAAGCTCATGCTCGACGATAACGCCTACGGCCTGTCGCGCCGCCGCGTCACCTTGTCGACCTCCGGCGTGGTGCCGAACATCGACAAGCTGTCGCAGGAAGTGCCGGTCGCGCTGGCCGTGTCGCTGCACGCGTCGAACGACAAGCTGCGCGACGGCCTGGTGCCGCTGAATAAGAAATACCCGCTGCGCGAGCTGATGGCCGCCTGCAAGCGCTACCTCGAATTCGCGCCGCGCGACTTCATCACCTTCGAATACTGCATGCTCGACGGCGTCAACGACAGCGACGAGCACGCGCGCGAACTGCTGGCGCTGGTCAACGACCCGGTCGTCGGCGTGTCGTGCAAATTCAACCTGATCCCGTTCAACCCGTTCCCCGAGTCCGGCCTGCTGCGCTCGAAGAACCCGCGCATCAAGGCCTTCGCCCAGGTGCTGATCGACGGCGGCCTGGTGACCACCATTCGCAAGACCCGCGGCGACGACATCGACGCCGCGTGCGGCCAGCTGGCCGGAGAAGTGCAGGACCGCACCCGGGTCCAGGAACGGATGGAGAAAATGGACGAATACAAGCAGAAGTTCGGCGCCAATTTCGGCAAAATCGTGGAGATCCGTTCTTGAGCCGGCTCCTGACGCTGGTCCTGTGCGCGCTGACCCTGGCCGGCTGCGCCGGCAGCGGCGGCGGCTCGGGCAGCGCGGACATCAAGACCGCGTCCGACCAGACGACCGCCGACAAGCGCGCCGCGATCCGCCTGCAGCTGGCGATCGGCTACTTCCAGGAAGGGAAGATGGAAGTCGCGCTCGACGAGGTCAAGCAGGCCATCGTGATCAGCCCCGACAGCGCCGATGCGTACGGCGTGCGCGCCCTGATCTACGACCGCATGGGCGAAGAGAAGCTGGCCGACGAAAGCTTCCAGCGCGCGCTGCGCCTGGCGCCGCGCAACCCGGAACTGGCCAACAACTACGGCTCCTTCCTGTGCCAGCACAACCGCGCCGCCCAAGCCATGCCTTACTTCGAATCGGCGCTGAAGAACCCGACCTACCAGTCGCCGGTCAAGGCCCTGATCAACGCCGGCTCGTGCAGCGTCAGGATGAAGAACTACGAGGCGGCCGAGCGCTACCTGCTTGACGCCTTGCGCTACGAGCCGGATTATCCTGCCACCAACGCCGCACTGGCGCGGGTGTACTACGAGCGGCGCGACATCCAGCGCGCCGGATTTTTTATCAATCGCGTGAAGTCCGATGCGAAGCTCGACAGCCTGTCGGCCGAAGTGTTGTGGCTGGCGGTGCGGATCGACCGCAAGCTGGGCGACAAGGCATCCGAGGCCAGCATGGCGACGATGCTGCGCCGCCACCATCCCGGTTCGCCGGAATATGCGGCACTTCAGCGCGGTGCATTCGATGAATGAAACAGGAACGACAATGAGTTCAGAGTGGGCAGAACAGCCGGCCGGCGGCGATAACCACGGCGTGCCGGGCAAGACCCTGGCGGCGCAACGCGAGGCCATGGGCTGGACCGTCGAGCAGGTCGCCGACCAGCTCAAGCTGGCCGTGCGCCAGGTCGTCGCGCTCGAAGCGGGCGATTACGCCTCGCTGCCGGGACCGGCCGTGGTGCGCGGCTTCGTGCGCGCCTACGCCAAGATCGTCAAGCTCGATCCGGCGCCGCTGGTGGCGCAGATCCCGCTCGACACCCCGAGTCCGAGCGACGCCACCGGCACCACGATCCGCGGTCACAAGACCCAGGCCTCGTTCTCCGAAGTGCGCTTCCCGACCCACGGCAAGCGCGCGTCGCTTCCGATCGTGCCGATCGTCGCCGTCGTCGTAGTGGTGGGCGCGATCGCCGCGGCCTGGCATTTCGGCCTGGTGGCCAGGCTGATGAACCGCGGCGAGACCGCCGCGCCGGCGTCCGCCACCGTGCCGCAGGCGACCGCTCCGGCGTCCGTCGCGCCGGCGGCCAGCGCGGCGGCCGCTCCGCTGCCTACCTTGCTGAACGCCTCGGTGCCCCTGATTTCTGTGCCGCCTCCGAGCACCTCGGCCGCCGGCTCGCCGTCGGCCGGCGTTGCACCCGCGCTCGCACCTGCCGCCACGCCTGAAGCGGCGCCGGCGCCGGCGCCCGCGAACGCAGCCAACGCGCTGGTGATCACCGTGCGCGAAGACTCGTGGATCGAAGTCAGGCGCGCCAAGGGCGCGCCGCTGATCTCGCGCCTGGTCAAGGCCGGCAGCACCGAGACTTTCGACGTCACCGAGCCGGTCACGCTGGTGGTCGGCAAGCCAAGCGGCGTCAGCGCCACCTTGCGCGGCGCCGCGGTCGAACTGCCGGCGGCAGCGGGCGCGGTCGCCCGCGTGAACCTCAAGTAATCGAATTTAATTGCATATGTCTTCTTCGAATTTGGCGATACCCTCCGGCCCCCTCGCGCGGCGCGCCAGCCGCAGCGTCCTGATCGCCCACGGCGACCGCAAGGTCTGGGTCGGCGGCGACGCACCCGTGGTGGTGCAGTCGATGACCAACACCGACACCGCCGACGCGATCGGCACCGCGATCCAGATCAAGGAGCTGGCGCGCGCCGGCTCCGAGCTGGTGCGCATCACCGTCGACCGTCCGGAAGCGGCGGCCGCCGTGCCGGCGATCCGCGAGCAGCTCGACAAGATGGGTATCGACGTGCCGCTGGTCGGCGACTTCCACTACAACGGCCACACCCTGCTGCGCGACTTCCCCGAGTGCGCGCGCGCGCTGTCGAAGTACCGCATCAATCCGGGCAACGTGGGGCAGGGCGCCAAGCGCGACTCGCAGTTCGCCCAGATGATCGAAGTGGCGGCGCAATACGACAAGCCGGTGCGCATCGGCGTCAACTGGGGCTCGCTCGACCAGTCGCTGCTGGCGCGCATCATGGACGAAAACGCCGCGCGTTCGCAGCCATGGAGCGCGCAGGCGGTGATGTACGAGGCCCTGATCACGTCGGCCATCGACAACGCCGTGCGCGCCGAAGAACTGGGCCTTGCGCGCGACAAGATCATCCTGTCGTGCAAAGTCTCGGGCGTGCAGGACCTGATCGCGGTGTACCGTGAACTGGCGCGCCGCTGCGACTATCCGCTGCACCTCGGCCTGACCGAAGCGGGCATGGGCAGCAAGGGCATCGTCGCCTCGACCGCGGCGCTGTCGGTGCTGCTGCAAGAGGGCATCGGCGACACCATCCGCATCTCGCTGACGCCGGAACCTGGCGGCGACCGCACGAAAGAAGTGGTGGTCGGCCAGGAGATCCTGCAGACCATGGGCCTGCGCAAATTCGCGCCGATGGTGATTGCCTGCCCTGGCTGCGGCCGCACCACCTCGACCACCTTCCAGGAGCTGGCCGACGACATCCAGACCTTCCTGCGCGAGCAGATGCCGGAATGGAAAAAGCTGTATCCGGGCGTCGAAGGCATGAACGTGGCCGTGATGGGCTGCATCGTCAACGGACCGGGCGAATCGAAGCACGCCAACATCGGCATCAGCCTGCCGGGCACCGGCGAATCGCCGGCCGCGCCGGTGTTCGTCGACGGCCAGAAGAAAGTGACCCTGCGCGGCGAGAACATCGTCCAGGAATTCCAGCAGATCGTGCTGGATTATGTACAAACGAATTACGGCAAAAAATAAATGAGCAAACAAGAAAAGATCGTGGCCGTAAAGGGCATGAACGACATCCTGCCGGCCGAAGCGCCGCTGTGGGAACTGCTGGAAAACACCACCGAGTCGATCCTGAAAAGCTACGGCTACCAGAAGATCGTCACGCCGATCCTCGAAGAGACCGGCCTGTTCGCGCGCGCCATCGGCGCCGTCACCGACATCGTCGAAAAAGAGATGTACTCGTTCGAAGACTCGATGAACGGCGACAAGCTGACCCTGCGCCCCGAAGGCACCGCCGGCACCGTGCGCGCGGTCCTCGAGCACAACCTGGTCTACGACGGCCCGAAGCGCCTGTGGTACAAGGGCCCGATGTTCCGCCACGAGCGTCCGCAGCGCGGCCGCTACCGCCAGTTCTTCCAGTTCGGCGCCGAAGCGGTCGGCTTCGCCGGCCCGGACATCGACGCCGAGATGATCATGCTGTGCCGCCGCCTGTGGGACGACCTGGGCCTGGATAACATCAAGCTCGAGCTGAACTCGATCGGCGACGCGGCCGAGCGCCTGCGCCACCGCGCCGACCTGATCGCCTACTTCGAGCAGCACTTGGACACGCTCGACGCCGAAGCGAAGCGCCGCCTGCACACCAACCCGCTGCGTATTCTGGACACCAAGAACCCGGCGATGCAGGAGCTGGTCAACGGCGCGCCGAAGCTGCTCGACTACCTCGAAGGCGAGTCGCTGGCCCACTTCGAAGGCGTCAAGAAGATCCTCGACCATAACAACGTGCCGTACACGGTCAACACGCGCCTGGTGCGCGGCATCGACTACTACAACCGCACCGTGTTCGAGTGGGTGACCACCGAACTGGGCGCGCAGGGCACCGTGTGCGCGGGCGGCCGCTACGATCCGCTGATCGAAATGTTCGGCGGCAAACCGACGCCGGCGGTCGGCTTCGCGATGGGCATGGAGCGCCTGATCGAGCTGATGAAGTCGGCCGGCGAGCCGAACGAGCCGTCCCAGTGCGACGTCTACATGGTGCACCAGGGCGAAGCGGCGCAGATGCAGGCCTTCGTGCTGGCCGAGCGAATTCGCGATGCCGGCCTCGATGTTGTGCTACATTGCGCGGCTGCGAGCGGCGCCGGCAGCTTCAAGAGCCAGATGAAGAAGGCCGACGGCAGCGGTGCGGTCTTCGCGGTGATCCTCGGCGACGACGAGATTGCCAACAACGTCGCCGCGGTCAAGGCCATGCGCGCCAGCGCCGACGGCCAGCAGCAGGCCACGGTGCCGTTCGACGAAGTGGTCGACTACCTGGTCGACCAGATCGTCGGCGACGACCACGATCACGTGCACTACCACCATTAATCCATCCACATACTGACACGACAAGACCATGGCATACGATCTCGAAGAACAAGAACAATTGGCGGACCTGAAGGCGTTCTGGAACAAGTTCGGCAATCTGATCACCTGGGTGCTGATCATCGCGCTGGGCTCCTACGCAGGATGGAATTACTGGAACTACCACCAGCGCACCCAGGCCGCCGAAGCGTCGGCGATGTACGACGCGCTGCAGAAATCGGCGAGCGCCAGCGACAATGCGCGCACCCAGAAACTGGCCGCCGACATCGAAGCGAAGTACGCCGGCACCGCGTATGCGCAAATGTCCGCGTTGGTCGCCGCCAAGGGCGCCTTCGAAGCGAACGACATGAAGGCCGCCAAGGCCCAGCTGCAGTGGGTCGTCGATCACGGCAGCGACGAATACAAGTCGATCGCCAAGCTGCGCCTGGCCGGCGTGCTGCTCGACGAGAAAGCCTACGATGAAGGCATGAAGCTGCTCGGCACCGAGTTCCTGCCGCAGTTCTCCGCTTCCGTGGCCGACCGCAAGGGCGACATCCTGGTGGCGCAGAACAAGCTGGCCGAGGCGCGCACCGCCTACATCGCCGCGCTGGCCGCGATGGGCAAGAACAACCCTGGCCGCAAGCTGGTCGAAATCAAGCTCGAGTCGATCGGCGGCACCGCTCCGGCCGACGCCAAGGCGGCCGCCTGATTCGCGCAAGCGACGCGTACGAGCCCACAACAAGTCAAAGAACAAGGTTAAAGACTATGCGTATTACCCAGAAACTGCTTGGCGTGAGTGTGCTGGCCCTGATGGCCGGATGTTCCACCATTAGTTCGCTCAACCCGTTCGCTTCCAAGCCCAAGGGCAACATCCCCGTGCCGCTGGTCGAGCTGAAAGGTTCGATGGCGGTGCGCACCGCCTGGAAACTCGAAGTCGGCAAATCGCAGAACTACGAATTCACGCCGGCGCTGGTCGGCTCGACCCTGATCGTGGCCGGCGCCGACGGCACCATCGCGCGCGTCGACGCGGCTACCGGCAAGGCGGCATGGCGCATCAAGGCGTCCAAGCCGCTGTCGGCCGGCGTCGGCTCGGACGGCAACCTGCTGGTGGTCGGCGCCGTCAAGGGCGCCGTGATGGCCTTCGACATGAACGGCAAGGCGCTGTGGACCGCGCAGGCTTCCAGCGAGGTGCTGTCGGCGCCGGTGGTGGGGCAGGGCATGGTGGTGGTGCGCTCGATCGACAACCGCATCATCGGCCTGGACGCGAAAACCGGCGAGAAGAAATGGACCGTGCAGCGCCCATCGCCGCCGCTGACGCTGCGCACCGCGCCGGGCATGACCATCGCCGGCAAGGACGTGCTGGTCGCCCAGCCGGGCGGCAAGCTGGTCTCGCTGCTGATCGCCAACGGTTCCCCGCGCTGGGAAATCGCCGTCGGCGAATCGCGCGGCGCGACCGAACTCGAACGCGTCACCGACATAGGCGGCACCCCTGTCGTCGTCGACAACGACGTCTGCGCCGTGTCCTACCAGGGCCGGGTCGGCTGCTTCGACCTGATGACCGGCACCGCGCGCTGGACCAAGGAGCTGTCGTCGCAAGTCGGCGTGGCCGTGGACCAGCGTTTCCTGTTCGCCACCAGCGACAAGGGCGACGTGCTTGCCTTCAACCGCGAAGGCGGGGTGAGCGCCTGGAAGAACGACAAGCTGGGCTTCCGCCGCCTGTCGACCCCGGTCTCGTACGGCCGCGCGGTCGCGGTCGGCGACTATCAGGGGTATATTCACTTCCTGTCCCGCGAAGACGGCGCCTTTTTGGCGCGCGCGGCAACCGACGGCAGCGCTGTCACGGGCACCCCGCTGGTGGCCGGATCGAACCTTATTTTTCAAACACAGAATGGAACCGTGACCGCAATCGCGGTCGAATAACATGAAGCCGGTAATAGCATTAGTTGGTCGCCCCAACGTCGGGAAATCGACCTTATTCAACCGCCTCACCCGCTCGCGCGACGCGCTGGTGGCGGACCTGCCTGGCCTGACGCGCGATCGTCACTACGGCGAAGGCCGCGTGGGCGAGCGTCCCTTCCTGGTCATCGACACCGGCGGTTTCGAGCCGGTCGCCAAGGAAGGCATCATGCACCAGATGGCCCTGCAGACCAAGCAGGCCGTGGCCGAAGCGGACGTCGTGGTGTTCATCGTCGACGGCCGCCAGGGCATGACGCCGCACGACAAGACCATCACCGACTTCCTGCGCAAGTCCGGCCGCAAGGTCATGCTCGTGGTGAACAAGGGCGAGGGCATGAAGTACACCTCGGTCGTGGCGGAATTCTACGAGCTGGGCATGGGCGATCCTTACGTGATCTCGGCCGCCCACGGCGACGGCGTCGCCGACCTGGTCGAGGAAGCGCTGAACGAAGCCTTCGCTTCGCGCGCGCCGGACGCCGAGGAACTCGAGCCGGCCGCGCGCGGCATCAAGATCGCCATCGTCGGCCGCCCGAACGTGGGCAAGTCGACGCTGGTCAACACCCTGATCGGCGAGCAGCGCGTGATCGCCTTCGACATGCCGGGCACCACCCGCGACTCGATCGAAGTGCCGTTCGAACGCGACGGCAAGAACTACACGCTGATCGACACCGCCGGCATCCGCCGCCGCGGCAAGGTGTTCGAGGCGATCGAGAAGTTCTCGGTCGTCAAGACGCTGCAGTCGATCTCGGAAGCCCACGTGGTGATCCTGCTGCTCGACGCCCAGCAGGACATCTCGGAGCAGGACGCGCACATCGCCGGCTTCATCCTGGAATCGGGCCGCGCGCTGGTGGTCGCCGTGAACAAGTGGGACGGCCTGCAAAGCGACCAGCGCGACGAGATCAAGATCGACCTCGATCGCAAGCTCGACTTCCTGTCGTTCGCCAAGATGCATTTCATCTCGGCCCTGAACAACACCGGCATCGGCCCGATGATGAAGTCGGTCGACGCCGCCTACGCCGCCGCCACCGCCGACCTGTCGACGCCGCGCCTGACGCGCGCGCTGATCGAGGCGGTCGAGAAGCAGGAGCCGAAGCGCAAGGGCTCGATCCGGCCGAAGATGCGCTACGCCCACCAGGGCGGGCAGAATCCGCCGATTATCGTGATCCACGGCAACGCGCTCGACGCCATCGGCGAGCCGTACAAACGTTACCTGGAAAAGCACTTCCGCGACACCTTCAACCTGGTCGGCACGCCGCTGCGGATCGAATTAAGGATGGGTAAGAATCCATTCGCAAAGAAATAAAGTCGGGCGTACGACAAAGACCGGCAAAACAGGTTACAGTAGCTTATCGACATTATTGGCCTCTTAGGAAAGATACAGTTCCCCACTTGAAATCGCCCGAGTCGCCTCCAACTTTTGAAGTACAACAACACACGGAGCTGTTATGAGCAACAAAGGGCAACTGTTACAAGACCCATTCCTCAATGCCTTGCGCAAAGAGCACGTTCCCGTTTCGATCTACCTGGTCAACGGGATCAAACTGCAGGGTCACATCGAATCGTTCGACCAATATGTCGTTCTGCTGCGTAACACGGTTACCCAGATGGTCTACAAGCATGCGATCTCCACCGTTGTTCCCGCGCGCGCCGTCAACCTCAACCTCGAGACTGAAGCTGAGTAAGGCCGCGGGCGTATCGGCCATGGCCCAGGCGAAGTGCGTATGCGCGCCGCGCTAGTCGGCATCGATTTCGGCGCCGGCGACTTCGACGCCAGCGTCGAAGAGCTGTCGCTGCTCGCGCGCTCGGCCGGCGCCGAGCCGATCACCATCATCACGGCCAAGCGCTCCAGCCCCGATCCCGCCTACTTCGTCGGCAGCGGCAAGGCCGACGAGATCGGCCAGGCCTGCCTGGCCGAGAACATCGAAATCGTCATCTTCAACCACGCCTTGTCGCCGGCGCAGCAGCGCAACCTCGAGAAGCGCATCAACATCCGCGTGCTCGACCGCACCAGCCTGATCCTCGACATCTTCGCCCAGCGCGCCAAGAGCCACGAGGGCAAGCTGCAGGTCGAACTGGCGCAGCTGCAGCACCTGGCCACGCGCCTGATCCGCGGCTGGACCCACCTGGAACGGCAAAAGGGCGGTATCGGCCTGCGCGGTCCGGGCGAGACCCAGCTCGAGACCGACCGCCGCCTGATCGGCGAGCGCGTCAAGGCGCTGCGCGCGCGCCTGGTCAAGCTGCGCAAGCAGCACGAGACCCAGCGCCGTGCGCGCGGGCGCAACACCACGTTTTCGGTCTCGCTGGTCGGCTACACCAACGCCGGCAAGTCGACGCTGTTCAACGCCCTCACCAAGGCCGGCGTGTACGTCGCCGACCAGCTGTTCGCCACCCTCGACACCACCTCGCGCCGCCTGTACCTGGGCCAGGAAGTGGGCAACGTCGTGGTGTCCGACACGGTCGGTTTCGTGCGCGAACTGCCGCACCAGCTGGTCGCCGCGTTCCGCGCCACGCTGGAGGAGACCATCCACGCCGACCTGCTGCTGCACGTGGTCGACGGCGCCAGCCCGGTGCGCATGGAACAGATCGACCAGGTCAACGAAGTGCTGCGCGAAATCGGCGCCGACCATATTCCGCAGATCCTCGTATGGAACAAGATCGACGCGGCCGGCCTCGAGCCGGCGATCGAGCGTGATGAATATGATAAAATCAGCCGCGTTTTTATCAGCGCCCGAAGTGGCGAAGGCCTCGATCTGCTGCGCGAGGCGATCGTCGAAGCGGCCAGGGCCGCGCCAGGCCTGGCCCACCTTTTCGAAGAGCAGGACGATGCCGGCGAAGTGAGCGTGTTGCAGGAAGACGCCGACACCGCCGAGTTTAATAACACTACTAATAACGTCGGACCACGATAGCATGCTCGTTTCCCTGATCAGGCGCCTTGGCGTCAAGTTGTCGCTCAACGATCCGCGTTGGGGCCACAAGCCCGAAGGCGACAACAAAAAACAAGAAGGCAAGAAGCCCGGCGGGGAAGGTCCTCCAGACCTCGACCAGATGTGGCGCGACTTCAACGCGCGCCTGAACCGCATGTTCGGCCAGAAGAACAATGGCGGCGGCGGGGGCAACGAGTACCGCCCCGACATGAAAGGCGCCGGCGTCACCGCCGGCGTGGTCGGCGCGATCGTGATCTTCATCTGGCTCGCCAGCGGCGCGTTCATCGTGCAGGAAGGCCAGGTCGGCGTGGTCACCACCTTCGGCAAGCTCAGTCACACCACCGGCGCCGGCTTCAACTGGCGCTGGCCGTACCCGTTCCAGTCGCACGAGACGGTCAACGTGTCGCAGGTGCGCACGGCCGAAGTGGGCTACCGCGGTTCGGTGCGTTCCAAGAACACCAAGGAATCGCTGATGCTGACCGATGACGAGAACATTATCGACATCCAGTTCGCCGTGCAGTACACGCTGAAGGATCCGGTCGCCTGGATCTTCAACAACCGCGACCACGACGACGACGCGGTGCGCCAGATCGCCGAGACGGCGGTGCGCGAAGTGGTCGGCAAGAGCAAGATGGACTTCGTGCTGTACGAGGGTCGCGAAAAGGTCGCGCTCGACGTCAACCGCCTGATGCAGCAGATCGCCGACCGCTATTCGCTGGGCGCCCAGATCACCAACGTGACGATGCAAAGCGTGCAGCCGCCGGAGCAGGTGCAAAGCGCCTTCGACGACGCCGTGCGCGCCGGCCAGGACCGCCAGCGCGCGCGCAGCGAAGGCGAGGCGTATGCCAACAACGTCATCCCGAGCTCGCGCGGCGACGCGATCCGCCTGACCCAGGAAGCCGAGGCGTACCGCGCCAAGGTCACCGAGAACGCCACCGGTAACGCCTCGCGCTTCTCGCAGGTGCTGGCCGAATACCAGAAGGCGCCGGCCGTCACGCGCGACCGCATGTACCTCGACACGATGCAGGAAATCTTCACCAGCTCGAGCAAGGTGATGGTCGACGCCAAGTCGGGCAGCAACCTGCTGTACCTGCCGCTCGACAAACTGATCGCCCAAAGCGCCGCCGGGGCGCCGGGTTCGAAATCCGGACCGGTGCAGCCGGCGCCGGCCGTCACCCCGACGCCACAGGAAACCATGCAGACAGTTGAACAAGTACGCCAGCGCGAAAGCCGCGGCCGCGATACCTCGCGCGATCGGGAGACGCGCTGATGAACCGCCTCGTCACCCTTTTCGTCGCCGGCTTCATCGCCCTGATGCTGCTGTCGTCGACCGTCTTCGTGGTCGACCAGCGCCGCTTCGCCATCGTGTTCGCGCTGGGCGAAGTGCGCGAAGTGATCAACCAGCCTGGCCTGCATTTCAAGCTGCCGCCGCCGTTCCAGAACGTGCTGTACCTGGACAAGCGCATCCTCACGCTCGACACGCCCGACGCCGACCGCTTCATCACGGCCGAGAAGAAGAACATCCTGGTCGATGCCTTCGTCAAGTGGCGCATCGTCGATCCGCGCCTGTACTACGTCAGCTTCAGCGGCGAAGAGACGCGCGCGCGCGACCGCCTGTCGCAGATCATCAAGGCGGCGCTGAACGACGAGATCACCAAGCGCACCGTGCGCGAAGTCATCTCCGGCGAGCGCGGCAAGGTGATGGAAGGGATCCGCACCAAGGTCGTGGCCGAGGCCAAGCAGATCGGCATCGAGATCATCGACGTGCGCCTCAAGCGCGTCGATTACGTCGACCAGATCAACGCCTCGGTGTATGACCGCATGAAGGCCGAGCGTACCCGCGTGGCCAACGAGCTGCGCTCGACCGGCTCGGCCGAATCGGAAAAGATCCGCGCCGACGCCGACCGCCAGCGCACCGTAATCCTGGCCGAAGCGTTCCGCGACGCCGAGAAGATCAAGGGCGAGGGCGACGCCAAGGCGTCCGAAATCTACGCCCAGGCGTTCGGCAAGAACCCCGAGTTCTACAAGTTCTACCGTTCGCTCGAAGCCTACCGCGCCACGTTCAAAAACCGCGGCGACGTGATGGTGCTCGATTCGGGCTCGGAATTCTTCAAGTACTTCCGCGCACCGGGCGGCGCCTCGGCTCCCGCTCCGTCGAAGAAGTAAGCGCAGCGACAATTCGGGGTCAGGTCCGGCGGACCTGACCCCATTTTTGTTTGCTGGCCGTTGATTCGCATTTTCGGGTAAAATTGATGGTTCGGCGCTCCATTTGCGCGAGCCGGTTTTCGCATCTTGCCCGATATTTAATAAACTCCCGTTACCGCCCCTAGCCCATGCCGAACTGGCTTCTGCCCGAGAACATCGCCGACGTCCTGCCGTCCGAAGCGCGCAAGATCGAAGACCTGCGTCGCCAGATGCTCGACAACTTCCGCCTGTACGGCTACGAGCTGGTGATGCCGCCGCTGCTCGAGTACGTCGACTCGCTGCTGACCGGCGCCGGCAAGGACACCGACCTGCGCACCTTCAAGCTGGTCGACCAGATCTCCGGCCGCATGCTGGGCCTGCGCGCCGACATGACCACCCAGGTCGCGCGCATCGACGCCCACCTGCTCAACCGCGAGTCGGTCACCCGCCTGTGCTACGCCGGCAGCGTGCTGCACACCCGTCCTTCGGGCCTGCACGCGACCCGCGAGCCGCTGCAGATCGGCGCCGAGATCTACGGCCACGCCGGCCTCGAAGCCGACGCCGAGATCCAGGAACTGGCGCTGGCCTCGCTGGCGATGGCCGGCTTCGACGACGTCCGCCTCGACCTGTCGCACGTCGGCGTGCTGCGCTCGATCATCGCCGATGACGCCGCGGCCTGCCGCGACGAGTCGGCGTTGTATGCCTTCCTGCGCGCCAAGGACAGCCCTGGGCTGGACTCGATCACTAAGAACTACGCGCCGCAGACGCGCGAGGCGCTGCTGGCGCTGCCGCACCTGTACGGCGACGTCGATGTGCTGACCCGCGCGCGCGACGTGCTGCCGCAGTCGCACGGCATCGCCAAGGCGCTGGCCGAACTGGCCGCGCTGGCCGGCTCCGCGCTGGGCCGCGCCGAAGTGGCGATCGACCTGGCCGACCTGCGCGGCTACCAATACGAAAGCGGCGCGATGTTCGCGCTGTACGTGCCCGGCCTGCCGAACGCGGTGGCGCGCGGCGGGCGCTACGACCACGTCGGCGAAGCGTTCGGCCGGGCCCGTCCCGCGACCGGCTTCTCGCTCGACCTGCGCGAACTGGCGCGGCTGCTGCCGAGCGCCGAGCGCAAACATGCAATCCGCGCGCCGTGGGGCAATGCGCCGGAACTGCGCGAACAGATCGCCGGGCTGCGTAAAACAGGCGAGGTCGTGATCCAGAGTCTGCCGGGTCACGACGACGATCAGGACGAGTTCGAGTGCGACCGCGCGCTCGTGCTCGAAGATGGAAATTGGATTCTCAAAAACTTAGGCTGAGTGTGATGTCAAAGAAAAACGTGGCAAAGAACGTCGTCGTCATCGGTACCCAATGGGGCGATGAAGGCAAGGGCAAAATCGTCGACTGGCTGACCGACCATGCGAAGGGCGTCGTGCGCTTCCAGGGCGGCCACAATGCCGGCCATACGCTGGTCATCAAGGGCCAGAAGACCGCGCTGCAGCTGATCCCGTCGGGCATCATGCGCGAAGGCGTGGCCTGCTACATCGGCAACGGCGTGGTCGTGTCGGTGCCGGACATCATGCGCGAGATCGACAAGCTGCAGGCGATCGGCGTCGAAGTCGTGTCGCGCCTGAAGATCTCCGAGGCTTGCCCGGCGATCCTGCCGTACCACGTCGCGATCGACGTGGCGCGCGAGAAGAAGCGCGGCGACAACAAGATCGGCACCACCTGCAAGGGTATCGGCCCGGCCTATGAAGACAAGGTCGCGCGCCGCGCGATCCGCATCGCCGACATGCTCAACGAAGAGCGCTTTGCCGAGAAGCTCAAAGAGAACCTCGACTACCACAACTTCGTGCTGACCAACTACCTGGGCGGCGAAGCGATCGACTTCCAGAAGACCTTCGACGACGCGATGGCCCTGGTGCCGCGCCTGCGTCCGATGGTCGCCGACGTGCCGTCCGCGCTGCACAACACCTTCAAGGCCGGCGGCAACCTGCTGTTCGAAGGCGCCCAGGGTTCGCTGCTCGACATCGACCACGGCACCTATCCGTACGTGACCTCGTCGAACTGCGTGGCCGGCAACGCATCGGCCGGTTCGGGCGTCGGTCCGGGCATGCTGCATTACATCCTCGGCATCACCAAGGCCTACACCACGCGCGTCGGTTCGGGCCCGTTCCCGTCCGAGCTGGCCACCGACAGCGGCGTCGGCGAGCACCTGTCGCGCGTCGGCCATGAATTCGGCACCGTCACCGGCCGCGCGCGGCGCTGCGGCTGGTTCGACGCCGCGCTGCTGCGCCGTTCGGTCCAGATCAACGGCGTGTCGGGCATGTGCCTGACCAAGCTCGATGTCCTCGACGGCATCGAGTCGCTCAAGCTGTGCACCGGCTACACCATCGACGGCCGCGCCGTCGACATCTTCCCGGTGGGCGCCGAAGAAGCGGCCAACTGCGTGCCGGTGTACGAAGAGATGCCTGGCTGGACCGAGAGCACCGTCGGCGCCAAGTCGCTGGCCGAGCTGCCGGCTGCCGCGCGCAACTACATCAAGCGCATCGAAGAGCTGGTCGGCGTGCCGATCGACATGGTGTCGACCGGTCCTGACCGTGTCGAGACCATCGTCCTGCGCCACCCGTTTGAATAATCCCACGACTTCAGAAGAGGAATGAACATGACCACGCCACCATCGACCGACAAGGACCTCTGGGTCTCCTGGGACGAATACCACCGCCTGATCGAGCGCCTGGCGCTCAAGGTGTACGAATCGGGCTGGAAGTTCGACCAGGTCCTGTGCCTGGCGCGCGGCGGCGTCCGTCCGGGCGACGTGTTCTCGCGCATTTTCGATGTGCCGCTGGCGATCCTGTCGACCAGCTCGTACCGCGAAGAAGCCGGCACCGTGCGCGGCGACCTCGACATCGCCAAGTACATGACGATGACCAAGGGCCCGCTGGCCGGCAAGATCCTGCTGGTCGACGACCTGGCCGATTCGGGCGTCACGCTCGACAAGGTCACCAAGCACCTGAGCGACAATTTCGCCGGCGTGACCGAAGTGAAATCGGCGGTCATCTGGGTCAAGGGCACCTCCTCGATCATGCCTGACTACTTCCTCGAAGAGCTGCCGCACAATCCGTGGATTCATCAGCCGTTCGAAGACTACGACGGCCTGCGCCCGCACCAGCTGGCGGCGTGGATGAAAAAGGGCCGCGCCGCGCTGTAACGCGCCGCCGTGCCCCGAAGGCCAGAGCGTGATGCTCTGGCCTTTTTGCATCTGGGGTCAGGTCCGGCGGACCTGACCCCGCCCTTGACGCCGTCGCGTGCATCATCGATCGACCATGACCCAGACCTTCCTGCAAACCTTCATCCTGCTGCTGCTCGTCACCGACCCCTTCGGCAACGTGCCGATTTTTGTGAGCGCGCTGTCCGGCGTCGAGCGCGCGCGCCGTCCGCGCATCGTGCTGCGCGAGTGCGCGATCGCCTTCGTGGTGCTGCTGGTGTTTATGTTCTTCGGCAGTCCGCTGCTGCGCGCCTTGCAGCTGTCCGAAGTCTCGCTGCGCATCGGCGGCAGCGTGATCCTGCTGCTGATCGCGATCCGCATGGTGTTCCCGCATCCGGACGGCGTGCTGGGCAAGACCGACGGCGGCGAACCGTTCATCGTCCCGCTGGCGATTCCCGCGCTGGCCGGCCCGTCGGCCCTGGCCACGGTGCTGCTGTTCTCGCGCGACACGATGGGCGAGGTGATGATCCACGTCGCCGCGCTGGCGGCGGTAGCGGTGGTGTGGCTCGCGGTGTTCCTCAGCGCCGAGAAGCTGCAGAAGGCGCTCGGCCCGCAGGTCATGACGGCCTTCGAGCGCCTGATGGGGCTGATCCTGACCGCGATGTCGGTGGAGATGCTGCTGGGCGGCGTGCGCGCCTTCATCAAGACGCTGTAGTCCAGCGGGCGGGGAGGCGCGGCGCTTACTTTGCGCGCTTCGGGGCAACCGGCCTGTAGCCCCAAACGAATACGCCGGCGAGTCCTGCGGCTGGTCCGATCACGGCGGCGATCGCCAGCAAATTGGCGTGACGTTCGATCCCAAACGCGCACAGCGCCAATGAACCTCCAGCCAGGACAATGCCCGAGAATACACTCGAGTAGCGATACACGCGCAGGTGCTTTGCTTGCCGGCACTCTTCGGCCCAAGCTTCATCCATACGGCGTTCGTGATTTTCGATCGTGCAAAGTTCGCGGTTCGCGTCGGCTTTCTTTGACGACGAATTCAACGTGGCGGGCACGACGATGCTCCATGAACTGGACGATCATTTCGCTTGTTCCGGGTGCAATTCGCTCATATTCCAGCAAGTCTTGCTGCTGCGGCATACGCACGCGTTCGCCGCTTCCGAACAGGTCGGTCTGTTGGGCAATTTCTCCTGCCGATGAATTCGCGCGCGGGATAGCTCCATCGTGCGTCGCCTCCCGCAGGACAGAGAGGATTCTGGTCAAATGCATAGATTCTTTCGTGCGGAAAAAATCGAATGGGTCCACAGCGATGTTGAAATCATAACCTACACCGAACGACGTTGCGCACCATTGGGGGAATTTGCTGTTGCTTGAGATTACACGGACGGGAGTGCGGTGACTGGAAATAGTTCACACGCGTTCCTGATTTGCGATTTTCCAACTGCTGGGCGGCATGTGTGCTGTCATCAAGAACGTGTTGGATCGCGCCGAGATTTGAGGGATGGCGGTAGACTGGACGATTCTTCACGGAGTGGACACCAATAATGAACAAGATCGCCCTGGTAGTAGGCGCAAGCGGCATCGCCGGCAGCAACCTCTGCGCTGAACTGATCGGCAAAGGATGGGACGTCCACGGCCTGGCGCGCAAGCCGCAGCAGGACGTTCCGGGCGTGCGCCCGGTGGCCGCCGATTTGCTCGATTCGGCCAGCCTCGAAGTAGCGCTGGCCGACATTGCGCCCACCGACGTCTTCATCACCGCCTGGCTGCGCCAGGACACGGAGGCGGAGAACATTCGCGTCAATGGCGCCATGGTGCGCAACGTGCTCGCCGCGCTGTCGTCGAAAAAAACGGTGCGCCACGTGGCGCTGGTGACGGGACTGAAGCATTATCTCGGCCCGTTCGAAGCGTATGCGAGCGCCGGCACCTTGCCCGACACGCCGCTGCGCGAGGAGCAGCCGCGCCTGCCGATCGAGAATTTCTATTACGAGCAGGAAGACGAGCTTTACGCCGCCGCGGCGCGCGATGGCTTCAGCTGGAATGTGCATCGTCCGCACACCGTGATCGGCAAGGCGGTCGGCAACGCGATGAACATGGGGACCACGCTGGCCGTCTACGCATCGATCTGCAAAGAGACGGGCCGGCCGTTTCGATGGCCAGGCTCGCAGGCACAGTGGCAAGGGCTGTCCGATGTCACCGATGCGCGCCAGCTGGCGCGCCAGCTGGTTTGGGCGGCCGACACGCCGGCGGCGCACAACATGGCATTCAACATCGTCAATGGCGATGTGTTCCGCTGGCAGTGGCTGTGGGGCCGCCTGGCGAACTGGTTCGGCGTCGAAGCGGCCAGCTTCGACGGCACGATCCATCCATTGGAGGGCGCCATGCAGGGCGACCATGCCTTGTGGCGCGACATGGCCGCGCGCCACGGCCTGGTCGAGGCTGACCTTGCGCGCCTGGCGTCGCCGTGGCACACCGACCTGGATCTGGGCCGGCCCATCGAAGTGATGACCGACATGGCGCGCAGCCGCAAGCTGGGCTTCGCCGGCTACCAGTCGACCGCGGACTCGTTCTACGATTTGTTCGCGCAGCTGCGCGCCGAGCGGCTCATCCCGTAAGATTGTAGTTGTCGCTTGCCGCTTCCAATATTGGCTCGCCCTGACTGCGAGGTTTTTTGAAGCGTTTCGCGCGAAATCAGTGAACCATTTGCGCTGCGGGAGGTCGAACATACATGTTCGACCGCTGCTTCAACCGACCTTGGCTTTCGTCCAGCCATCTCGCGGAACTTCCGATCCTCTTCGATTTTTCTGTATTTGTGTGGCGCACGCCGGCAGCTTTTTAGCAGCGCATATCCTTGAAGCGCTTGCGCGATATGAGCAGGTCTCGCTGAATCGTGGTGCGATCGGCGCCTGCCGCAGTCTTCTCCAGCGATTCGAGGCGCGGGATGCTTTGATCGAGCGCCTGGCATTCCGCCTGCGTGTAGCTGCCCAGACCTTGGCGATGCGTCTCGACGGCGAAGCGATCGGGCGACATTCCTGTCACAGGGCGAAGGGCCTGTGCTAAGGACTCGCGCCGGCGTTCATTGCCGACGTCCGCTCCGGTCCTCTCCTTGCCGGATAATTTGTTCAGCCCACGCGGCACCACGAGGTCGAGTTTCCTGGCACCGAGGCATGGCTCGTCGGAGTAAGCGACTTTCCCCGCCATTTCGCATTTGTAGATATGCCTGGTCGGCGCAGGCAAGGACTGGCCTGCCGCCATCAACGGCAGCGCCATGAGCACGCACGCAAGCGAAGGTACTGGTTTCATTTCAGTTTCCGATTTAGGCGAGGGCGGTGCAAAAAAAATGGGGTCAGGTCCGCAGGACCAGACCCCAACTGACGACGCTTACTTCGGCGTCTTCAGGTGGCCGTCCAGCCAGTCGATCACGGTGTGGTGCCACAGGATCGAGTTGGCCGGCTTGAGCACCCAGTGGTTCTCGTCCGGGAACACCAGCAGCTTGCTCTCGACGCCCTGGCGCTGCAGCGCGGTGAACGCGCCCAGGCCCTGCGACACCGGAATGCGGTAGTCCTTCTCGCCGTGGATCACCAGCATCGGCGTCTTCCACTTGGCGACG
Source organism: Massilia sp. P1_C10 (assembly GCF_056406475.1). Taxonomy (NCBI): domain Bacteria; kingdom Pseudomonadati; phylum Pseudomonadota; class Betaproteobacteria; order Burkholderiales; family Oxalobacteraceae; genus Massilia; species Massilia sp. P1_C10. The sequence continues at coordinate 417,565 of NZ_JBFUAC010000002.1, read as the reverse complement.
TGGCTGACCGGATTGAACTTCTCGTGCTTCTGCGGCGCGGCGAAGTAGCTGCCGCCGTTTTCCCACTCGTTGAACCAGAGTTCCTCGGTCGAGTAGTACATCGCGCGGTTGTCGAACACGCCGTCGTGGTTGACGATGCACTTGAAGCCGTTCGACCAGTTACCTTCGATCCAGTTCATCATGAAGCCGCCGTACGAGGCGCCCAGCGCGCAGGCGTTGCCGGTGTCGAGCCACGGATACTTGGCGCCGGCCGCGGCCAGGCCTTTCTTCAGGTCTTCCAGCGGCGCGCCGCCCCAGTCGCCGCTGATGGCGTCGGTGAACTTCTGGCCGTAGCCGGTCGATCCGTGGAAGTCGATGAACACCGTGGCGTAGCCGGCGCCCGCATAGGTCTGCGGATTCCAGCGGTAGCTCCAGCTGTTGCCGAAGCTGCCCTGCGGGCCTCCGTGCACCAGGAAGGCGACCGGATATTTCTGGCCAGGCGCGGCGTTCCACGGCTTCATCACGTGGCCGTAGACCGTCTCGCCCTTGGCGCCCTTGAACGAGAACTGCTCCGGCTCGCCCATGCGCACGTCGGCCAGCGCTTGTGCATTCAGATTGGTGAGCTGGGTCATTGCGTCCGAGCCGAGGCTGCGCTTGAACAGCTGCGCGCCCGAAGTCAGGCTGGCCTGGCTGACGACGATGGTGTCGCGCGCGATGTCGAAAGCGCCGACGTAGCCCTTGCCGGTCAGCGGCGTCACCTTGCCGCTTTGCGCGTCGATCGAGAACAGGCGGTGCTGGCCGACGTCGTCGGCGGTCGCCAGCAGCGCCTTGCCGTCCGGCGTCCAGCGGAAGTCGGCGACCGAGCGGTCCCAGTTGTCGGCCAGCTTGCGCTTCTTGCCGGTGGCGACATCGAGCAGCACGAAGTGGAAGCGGTCCGCTTCGAAACCAGGGCGGTCCATCGCGATCCAGGCCAGGGTGCGGCCGTCCGGCGAGTAGATCGGCTTCGAATCCCAGGCCTTGTTTTCAGCCGACAGGTTCTGCGGCGTGCCGCCGGCTGCAGGCACCGAGTAGACGTCGAAGTTGGTCGACCACGATTCGGTCTTGCCGGCGATGCGCGCGGCGAACACGATGGTCTTGCCGTCGGGGCTGAAGTGGTATTCGTCATGGTCGCCGAACGGCTTGGACGGCACGTCGCCGTCGAGGGTGCCGGAAACGCTGACCGGCATGGCGCTGACTTTGCCGGTGCTGTCGATCGGCGCCGAATACAGCACGTTGTTGCGCAGGTCCGACCAGGTGTCCCAGTGGCGCACGAACAGGCGGTCGTAGACACGGCCGCTGGCCTTGTTTTTCGATTTGTCGTCGAGGCGCTTGACGGTGCAAGCCAGGTCGGCGCAGTCGCGGAACACGGCCAGGCTGAGGGCGATGCGGTCGCCCTGCGGCGACAGGCGGAAGTTGTCGACGTCGACCGGCAGGGCGGTGACCTTGGCGGCGGCGCCGCCGGCGGCCGGCATGCGCCACACCTGCGACTGCGACATGAAGTAGATCGCGTCGCCGGCCGGCGACCATTCCGGATCGGTGCTGCTGGCCTCTGCGCGGGTCAGGCGCTGCGGCGCCGCGTTCGGCGTGCGCAGGTCGAGCATCCACAGGTCGGTGTGGCCGCGGTTCTTGCCCATGTCGGTGCTGCGCACGCTGTAGACCACGCGCGTCGCGTCAGGCGACAGCGCCGGGCTGCCGACGCGTTCCATGGTGGCCAGGTCTTCCACGGTCAATCCGCGCGGCGCGGCGAACGCGCCGCCCGCCGCCAGCGCGGCTCCCAATACCAGCAGTCGTAATGTCATCTTGTCTCCGACGATGTGTGAAAAATGCCGGCATGGCGCCGGTCGCCGGACATGATACCAAGGTTGTTGCGGCAAAGACAGGATGCGGACGTCCTCGCGCGCGCGTGAAAAGTCGAATCCGTTTCGCGCGGCGATGCGTATATCGCAGTGTCGCTGCCGCGCGGCGAGCTTACTTTTCAGGAAAGAGGAGACGCATCTTGTACCGTTTCGACATCGCGAGCTGGGGGCTGTGCCAGATTGAAACCAGCACCTCAGGAAAATTCGGCTTCGGCCTGCCGAAGCAATTCAGGATCACCAGCTGCGAGGGCACGTTCAAGGGCGCGCACACGATCCGCTACACCGACCGGATTGCGCTGGGCGTGGGCGCGTTCGAGCTGAAACCGGCCGACCTGATCCGGCTGGCGATCACCCAGTTCATCGAGTGGCAGGGCGACCGCGACCAGGACGTGGACGCCGAGCTGGACCTGGCGCTGTGGCCGTTTCGCGGCGACGTGACGAACCGCCACGGCCGGATCATTTCGGAGAAGAGTCTGCTTCCGCGGTCGCGGGGTGAGCATTGCCCATGATGCCTTCCGGCCGGCGGCGCCGGCGCTGGGGAACGCGCTGCTGCGGTTCGCCTTTCCACACGGCAAGCAGGATGAAGGCCAGCGACAGCATCGACATATAGGACAGGAAGAGCAGGGTGTGGTCGGGCAGCATCGACGCGCCGAGCATGGTCATCAGCAGGAAGCCGACCAGGGCCAGCCAGCCTTCCCAGCTGAACGGCGGCCCCCATCCCCAGCCCGCGCCGTAGGGCTTGGCTGCGAACCAGTATCGTTTCCTTCTGTCCATTGGCTATCCTCTCGAATAACGCGGCGGTGCAATTGTGGGGCCGCGCTGATGCGGCGCACGGCGACGCGGCCATATGTACCGAGATTGTAATACTGATATCGCCTGGGCCGAAATAATGTTGCAAATTTGTAGGCGAAGCCGTACGCGGCAAGCCTGACGAGGCCGACGTGCCAGAAGGGGCGATCACGTTCTGGATCGACTCATGCTTTCGTCGCGTAGGCCGGCCCGACATGCTGGCTGATGTAGGTGGAAAGGCCGCGGCCGGCCTGGGCGCAGCGTTTCATTTCCTCAACCCGTTCCCGCGCGGCGCTGGCATACGAATACACGTAGGTGCCGCCGCCGGCGAACTGCACGGTGATGGCCTGAAGGGCGATCGTATAGGCGCGCACACCCGAGGCGCCGCTCAGATCCATATAACGCTTCATCGCGAAGACGCCTATTTGCCCAGCATGGAGACCACGTTGTCGGTGCCCGGCGCGCCGAACGCCTGCTGCTTGAGCACATGCAGCTGGTCGCGCACCTGCGCCGCCTTCTCGAATTCGAGATTCTTGGCGTGGTCCACCATCAGCTTCTCGAGGCGCTTGATCTCCTTGCTGATCTGCTTCTCGCTCATCGACTCGATCTTCGCGGTCTCCTGCATCTCGTCGAGCGTCTCGCGCGCCTGCTGCGGGCTGTACACGCCGTCGATCATGTCGCGGATGGTCTTCTTGATGCCGACCGGCGTGATGCCGTTGGCCAGGTTGAACGCGATCTGCTTGTTGCGCCGGCGCTCGGTTTCGTCGATCGCCTTGCGCATCGAATCGGTGACCCGGTCCGCGTACAGGATCGCCACGCCGTTCAGGTTACGCGCCGCGCGCCCGATGGTCTGGATCAGGCTGCGCTCGGAGCGCAGGAAGCCTTCCTTGTCGGCGTCGAGAATCGCCACCAGCGACACCTCCGGCAGGTCGAGGCCTTCGCGCAGCAGGTTGATCCCGACCAGCACGTCGAAGGTGCCGAGGCGCAGGTCGCGCAGAATCTCGACCCGCTCGACCGTCTCGATGTCGCTGTGCAGGTAGCGCACCTTGATGGCGTGGTCGGACAGGTATTCGGTCAGCTGCTCGGCCATGCGCTTGGTCAGCGTGGTCACCAGCACGCGCTCGTCCTTCTTGACGCGCTCGACGATCTCCGACATCAGGTCGTCGACCTGCGTCATGGCCGGCTTGACCACGATCATCGGGTCGACCAGGCCGGTCGGCCGCACCACTTGTTCGACCACGTTGTCGGCGTGCGCGTTCTCGTACTCGGCCGGCGTGGCCGACACGAACACGGTCTGGCGCATCTTGCGCTCGAACTCTTCGAACTTGAGCGGCCGGTTGTCGAGCGCCGACGGCAGGCGGAAGCCGTAGTCGACCAGGTTGGTCTTGCGCGAACGGTCGCCGTTGTACATCGCATTCAACTGGCCGATCAGCACGTGCGACTCGTCGAGGAACATCAGCGCGTCCTTCGGCAGGTAGTCGACCAGGGTCGGCGGCGGCTCGCCCGGCATCGCGCCGGACAGGTGGCGCGAATAGTTCTCGATGCCCTTGGTGAAGCCGATTTCGGCCATCATTTCGAGGTCGAAGCGGGTGCGCTGCTCGAGGCGCTGCTCTTCGATCAGCTTGTTTTGCTGGCGGAATTCCTCGAGCCGGTCGCGCAGTTCGAGCTTGATGGTTTCGATCGCGCGCAGCACCGTGCTGCGCGGCGTGACGTAGTGCGAGCCTGGATACACGGTGAAGCGCGGGATCTTCTGGCGCACGCGCCCGGTCAGCGGATCGAACAGCTGCAGCGACTCGATCTCGTCGTCGAACGTCTCGACCCGGATCGCCAGCTCCGCATGCTCGGCCGGGAAGATGTCGATGGTGTCGCCGCGCACGCGGAAGGTGCCGCGCCCGAAGTCGACTTCGTTGCGCGTGTACTGCATCTGGATCAGGCGCGCGATGATGTCGCGCTGCGCGACCTTGTCCTTGTGGCGCAAGGTCAGAATCATCTGGTGGTATTCGCTCGGATTACCGATACCGTAGATCGCCGAGACGGTGGCGACGATGATCACGTCGCGCCTCTCCATCAGCGACTTGGTGCACGACAGGCGCATCTGCTCGATATGCTCGTTGATCGACGAGTCTTTTTCGATGAACAGGTCGCGCTGCGGCACGTAGGCTTCCGGCTGGTAGTAGTCGTAGTAGCTGACGAAGTACTCGACCGCGTTCTGCGGAAAGAACTCGCGGAATTCGGCGTACAGCTGGGCGGCCAGCGTCTTGTTGGGCGCGAACACGATGGCGGGGCGGCCGGCGCGCGCGATCACGTTGGCCATGGTGTAGGTCTTGCCGGAGCCGGTCACGCCGAGCAGCGTCTGGAACGACAGGCCGTCGTTGATGCCTTCGACCAGTCCCTCGATCGCGGTCGGCTGGTCGCCGGCGGGAGGGAAGGGTTGATGCAGCTTGAATGGCGAATCGGGGAAGGTAATGACCGTGGGCGACGGGTCGTTAACTGGGGTGACTTCAACCATGTTTTGATACCTTTGTTAGAATGGAAGCTCGCTCGCGACCCTTGCCGGATATGGGGCGCTGTCTATACAACCCTGCTGCGAACCAGCCGATAATCAAGTTTAAACTACGATGACCTCTACCGCTTCCGCCAGTATCTTCAGCGCCATCGCCATGGCACCCCGCGACCCGATCCTGGGCATCACCGAAGCGTTCGTCGCCGATACCAATCCAGCAAAGATCAACCTGGGCGTCGGGGTCTATTATGACGACAATGGCAAGGTGCCGCTGCTCCAGTGCGTGCGCAAGGCCGAAGCGCTGATGATCGAGCAGCAGGCGCCGCGCACCTATCTGCCGATCGACGGCCTGGCCGCGTACGACAAGGCGGTGCAAGAGCTGGTATTTGGGGCCGGCAGCCCGGTTATTCAAGAGAAGCGCGCGGTGACGGTGCAGGCGGTGGGCGGCACCGGCGCACTGAAGATCGGCGCCGATTTCCTGCAGCGCTTCGCGCCCGAAGGCGCCCAAGTCTATATCAGCGATCCGAGCTGGGAAAACCACCGCGCGCTGTTCGAAAGCGCCGGCTTCGTGGTCAACAACTACACCTACTACGACGAAGCGACGCACGGCGTCAATTTCGCCGGCATGCTGGCGTCGCTCAAGGCCATGCCGCCCGGCTCGATCGTCGTGCTGCACGCCTGCTGCCACAACCCGACCGGCGCCGACCTGACGTCCGCGCAATGGGATCAGGTGATCGAGGCGGTCAGCGCCGGCGGCCTGATTCCCTTCCTCGACATGGCCTACCAGGGCTTCGCCGCGGGCATCGCCGAAGACGGCGCCGTGGTGCGCCGCTTCGCCGCGGCCGGCGGCGCGCTGCTGGTGTCGAACTCGTTCTCGAAATCGTTCTCGCTGTACGGCGAGCGCGTAGGCGCCCTGAGCTTCGTCGCCGCCAGCGCCGACGAAGCGGCGCGCGTGCTGTCGCAGCTCAAGCGCGTGGTGCGCACCAACTACTCGAATCCGCCGCTGCATGGCGGCAAGGTGGTCGCCACCGTGCTGGCCACGCCGGAACTGCGCCAGCTGTGGGAAGAGGAGCTGGCCGGCATGCGCGTGCGGATCAAGGAAATGCGCGGCGAATTCGTGCGCAAGCTGAAGGAAAAGGCGCCGGGCCACGACTTCGAGTTCGTGCGCGAGCAGGTGGGCATGTTCTCGTACTCGGGCCTGACAAAGAAGCAGGTCGAGTTGCTGCGCGAACAGTCGATCTACGCGGTCGACACCGGGCGCATTTGCGTGGCCGCGCTGAACTCCAAAAATATCGATGTCGTCATTGACGCGATTGCGAAAGTCCTTTAAGATCTTGCTTCTTCGGATCGGCGAATAGCTGGTTCGAAAGGCAGCAGCACCATATTGCAGTCGTCGCGGGGTCGGAAGTTTGACAGAGCGGTTTCGGGAATATATAATGTTGCCTCTTTTCCCTGATAGCTCAGTTGGTAGAGCGACGGACTGTTAATCCGCAGGTCCCTGGTTCGAGTCCAGGTCGGGGAGCCAGAATACAGAAAAAACCACGAGCGATCGTGGTTTTTTTTCGTCCCTACGTTAGCGTTCTTCCTACAACCACGCGCTCCTCGTGCCGATAGTCGCCTTGCGGGCGCCGGCGCATGATCGAATCAACTCGATTATTGCGAAGGAATCATCATGGGCGCACAGAATGCAGGCGGCAGCCAGTCGGTCGGGCCGGGGCCGGGAGACGACAGGCGCGGCGGCTTGCCCGGGCCGGACGGATCGCAGAAGGAAACCGGCGGCAGCGGTGGCGAGCAGCTGACGCGCAGCCTGGAAGACACGGGCAGCGACGATCCGATGATGCCGATTGACGCCGGCATGAACAACAAACTGCCCGAGCCCGAAGGGGCCGGCACGGCCGCCACCGCCGCGACGCGCGGCCCGCAGGATACCCATTCCAGCCAGGCTGGCTCGACCGGCACCGGTTTGGGCACAAAGGAAACCGGCGCCAACCAGTCGGCATCCGACTTCCCGAAGGAATAGGGACGCCCGGGGTCTGGTCCAGCGGTCCTGGGCCTTTTTTCGACACGCCGCTTGAACTTACGGCAGGGCTAGGCAATCCCGAAACCGCCAGCTATAATGCGCGCTCTTTTCCCTGATAGCTCAGTTGGTAGAGCGACGGACTGTTAATCCGCAGGTCCCTGGTTCGAGTCCAGGTCGGGGAGCCAGATTCAAAAGGCCACGTTGCAGAACGTGGCCTTTTTCGTTAACGCGACCCTTCTGGTTTTTGCATTGACGCAATAGATCGAAGCGAAAAGAGCGGATATTAATCAACGATTCATCCGAACGTTTTGCCGGTCCCGGGGGCGATATGTCGAACACCCAATTGCTGAAAGCCGGCGTACTAATGCTGGCGACGGTTTCCGTTATTGCGTTCACTGCCGAGGACGCGTCTTTGGAAATCGACCAGGGATGGACTTCCGCACAGAAGCAGCAGTGGTACACGCTGTCGCAGGGCTCGCGCCTGATTCCGCTGGCATGGCTCAAGGCGCTGGAACAGTCCGATTCCCAGGCGCCGCTTCTGGCGCGCGGCCATACCGAACGCTTCCGCTACCTGGCCGACCCATCGCCCGAACCGGCGCCGCTGCCGGTGGGGTTCGCGATCGACACCCAGAGCGATCAGAAATTCTCGGTCACGAAGCTGCGCTGGAAGCAGGGCCAGTCCGACAAGGAACCCTGGGTCGGCATGAATTGCGCGGCCTGCCACACCAATGAACTCACCTTCCAGGGCAAGCGCCTGCGCATCGAAGGCGCGCCGGCGCTGACGGATTTTGAAGGCTACCTGCGTTCGCTGAACGCGGCGCTGGCAACCACCCGCAACGATGCCGCAAAAATGGATCGCTTCGCCAGCAAGGTATTGCTGGACGCGGATACTCCGGCCAACCGCAAAATGCTCGAGACCGCGCTCGCCAGCCTGGTGGCCTGGCAGTCGAAGGTCGAACAGGCCAACGCCACCGACCTCGATTACGGCTTCGGCCGCCTCGATGCGTTCGGCCACATCTTCAACAAGGTGCTGCTGCGCACCGAGGGCAGCGATCAGCCCCGTAATCCATCGGACGCGCCGGTCAGCTATCCCTTCCTGTGGAACATCCACCAGCACGACAAGGTTCAATGGAACGGGATCGCCGCCAATCGTCCGATTGGCAAGCGCTTCGATATCGGCGCGCTTGGCAGGAACGTCGGCGAAATGACCGGCGTGTTTGCCGACCTGACCTTGCTGCCGCCCGGTCAGGCCGGCGGCGGCTACCGCACCAGCGCGCGGCTTGGCAATCTGCTGGCGCTGGAAAAGCAGGTCACCTTGCTGAAGCCGCCGGCATGGCCGGGCGCTTTCGGTCCCATCGATGCCGGCAGGTGGGAGACGGGGCAGCGCCTGTTCGACCGCGGCGTCAATGGTGCGGCGGCCTGCTCGAAGTGCCACGCCGTGCTGAAGCGCGATGACCTGACCACGCCGATCGTGGCCCGGATGGCAGCGCTGTCGGGTCCCGAGCCGATTGGCACCGATCCCTGGATGGCGTGCAACGCCTACACTTATCAAGCGAATACCGGCCTGCTGCGCGGGACATCCAAAAAATTCTTCCCCCTTCCCGGCGTCGGAAAGTACGGCGATACCGAACCGCTGTCCGATTTACTTGGCTCCACGGTCATTGGATCGATCTATTACAAGCGCCAGGAACTGGGTGCAGTCGGCGACCTGCGCGGCTTGCTGGCATCGGCGAATCTGTACGAGCGCCGCATCGCGCCGGCGGCTCTTGTGCAGGCCTTCAGCAAGGCCGACCGGCTGCGCCGCTGCATGACCGAATCGAGCGAGATTCTCGCCTACAAAGGCCGTCCCTTGGCGGGCGTATGGGCGACCCCGCCATTTCTGCACAATGGTTCGGTGCCGACGCTGTACGACCTGCTGCTGCCGCCGAGCCAGCGCCCACCGGCGTTCCTGATGGGGACACGCGAATTCGACCCGCGCAAGGTAGGACTCGTGACCGGCACGGCAGCCGGAAACACCTTCGTCTTCAACACGCGCGATGCGGCCGGCGCTGTCATCGCAGGCAACTCCAACCTTGGCCACGACTATGGCAACGCACGGATGACCGATGACGAGCGCTGGGCGCTGGTGGAGTACATGAAGGCGGTCGGCGGCACCCGCGTCGGCGACCGGATCGTGCCTTAGTCATCGCGGCGCGCGCGACGGCTTGGGATCGAGCGGATACATCGCGAAGCTCGGCTCCGCTTCTTCCAGCACGCGCGCATACGACGGCCGCGCCATCAGCCGGTTCAAATAGGCCGTCAGCGCCGGCATGCCCGCACCGATCGGCTCCAGCGTGTCGGCGTAGAACAGCGCCGGCGCCGCGGCGCAATCGGCCATGCTGAAGGCAGCGCCGGCGATCCATTCGCGCGCGCCCAGCGCCTGTTCCACCATCTCGTACGAGCGCCGGATCAGCGCGCGTGCCTCCGCCACTCCCGCCGCATCGTGCGCGCCCGCCGGCCGGAACGAGTCGCCGACGACCTTCTGCATCGGCAGGTGCACGTACAGGTCGAACAGCCGGTCCCACAGCCGCACCTCGGACGCGAGCCGCGCATCGGACGGAATCAATGTGACCGGCCCCGGATGCTCCGCTTGCAGGTATTCGATGATGATCGACGTTTCCGGCACCACCCGGTCGTTGGCGAGGTCGCGCAGCAGCGGCATTTTCGACGTCGGCCACAGCCGCGCGAACTCCGCCAGCGTGGCCGGATCCGTTTGCTCGAGCAGGCGGCCGTCGAATGGCGTGCCGTTCTCGTACAGTGCGATCAGCACCTTATGGCAGAACGACGACAGCGGGTGGTAGAACAGTTGCAGCGACATGGTGGCCTCCGGCGGGTTCGATGGGTTAAAAGGATACACTTTTTATAATCAAAAATATGTTGCCCTGGATTAAATTGGTGTAGCATTGGCAACGTTGTGCATACCACGAAAAGGGGGACCCGATGAGCCTGAAAGAGCAGATTCAAGGCGCGCAGCATTTGCTGGCGCAAGCGTTCGGCGCGCGCGATGCCGAGCGCGCAGCGGCGCTATACACCGAGGACGCGCGCCTGATGGCCGAAGGCATGCCGACTTTCCAGGGGCGCGAGGCGATCCGGGGATTCTTCGGCGGGGCGATCGCGCAGGGTGTGGTCGCGGCGCGCTTCACCACCCAGGAAGTGGACGGCGACGACGCGCAGGCGCTTGAAATCGGCCGCTACGAATTGTTCGCCGCCTTGCCGAACGGCGAGCGCGTGTGCGTCGACGACGGCCGCTACTTCGTCGCGTGGCGCAGGGTCGACGGCGCCTGGCGCATGTATCGCGACATGTTCAATCGCGCCACCCCGGTTCCGGCATAATCGTCGCACCGCGTGGGGTAGCGATTTCGGAACATCCATGATCCAGGCCATCCTCACCGGCCACACGCACGGCCTCGGCGCCGCCATCGCCGCGCAATTGCTCGCGCGCGGCATCCCCGTGCTCGGCATTGCGCGCGGCGCGGCGCCCGATGCCGCGCCGGCGATGCGTCAGGTCGCGCTCGACCTTTCCGACAGCGCCGCCCTCGGCGCCTGGCTCGCCGGTACAGAACTTGCAGCATGGCTTGCCGGCTGTCACACCGTCCTCCTGATCAACAACGCCGGCACCGTGCAGCCGGTCGGCCCGCTGGCGACGCAGGAGCCGATCGCCGTCGCGCGCGCGGTGGCGCTGAACGTCGCCGCGCCGCTGATGCTCTCAAGCGCCGTGGCCGCCGCGCGCCCGCCGTCGGCCGCCTGCCGCATCCTGCACGTCTCGAGCGGCGCCGGCCGCGGCGCCTATCCCGGCTGGAGCGTCTACTGCGCCACCAAGGCCGCGCTCGACCACCACGCCCGCGCCGTCGCGCTCGACGCCAACGCGAACCTGCTGGTCTGCAGCCTCGCCCCGGGCGTCATCGACACCGCGATGCAGGCCGAGATCCGCGCGACATCGCTGGATCAATTCCCCCTGCGCGAGCGCTTCGACGAACTCAAGCGCGCCGGCGAACTGACCGATCCGGCCGACTGCGCCGCGCGCCTGGTCGCTTACCTGCTCGGCGATCGGTTCGGCGCCGATCCGGTGGCCGACCTGCGCACGGTGGCGTGAGCCCATGGCGACGCCGGTGTACATACCCAGTTGTGCGCTCGATATTTCCCTTGTTCATGTAAAATTCTGCGACCTGTCCACTACACATCGGCTGCGTTGACGCCGAGCAATTCGCCTCGATGATTGACGACGATTTCAATTCCTGTTCGGTGCTGTTGATCGACGACGAGCCGTTCGCGCAAGACCTCATTTCCCACAGCCTGAAGGGCTGCGCCCAGCTGCGCCTGCGCTACGAACCGCACTCGCAGCGCGCGGTGGAACTGGCCGCCGAGTTCAAGCCCACCGTGGTGATCGTCGACTTGCGCATGCCGGAAGTGGACGGCTTCGAAGTGATCCGCCGCCTGCGCGCCGACCCTGCCACCGAGCGCATCCCGGTGATCCTGCTGTCGTCGGAGGACGATCCCGAAATCAAGGCCAAGGCCTTCGCCGCCGGCGCCAGCGACTACCTGGTGAAATGGCCCGATCCGCGCGAACTGGTCGCGCGCGTGCATCACCATCACGCCGCCTTCATCGCGCGCAAGGAACGCGACGAGGCCTTTGTGTCCTTGCGCCGCAGCCAGGAGGAGCTGGCAGCCAGCCAGCAGGCCCTGCACCAGGCCCAGAAGATGGAAGCGATCGGCCAGCTGACCGGCGGGGTCGCCCACGACTTCAATAATGTGCTGCAGATCATCGGCGGCAACCTGCAACTGATCAAGCTGCTCGGCGGGTTGAGCGACAAGGCCGCGGCGCGCATCGACATCGCGCTGGCCGGCGTCGAACGCGGCGCCAAACTGTCGGCGCACCTGCTGGCGTTCGCGCGTCGCCAGCCGCTGCAGGCCGCGGTGATCGATCCGGCCGTCCTGCTGCGCAACATGGACGAGATGATCGGCCGCGTGCTGGGCCCGCGCGCGACCGTGGTCAGCGACGTCGCGCCTGACCTGTGGACCATCACGGTCGATGCCAGCCAGCTCAACAACGTGCTGCTCAACCTGGTCATCAACGCGCGCGACGCGATGGGCGCCGGCGGCACGCTGACCATCCGCGCCCGCAACGTGGCCAGCAACGACGCCAGCGCGCCGGCGAGCGGCAATGGCGACTATGTAATGATCGAAGTGGTCGATACCGGCGTGGGAATGAGCGCCGAGGTGCTCGAGCGCGCGTTCGAGCCGTTCTTCACGACCAAGGCGACCGGGCAGGGGACCGGCCTCGGGCTGTCGATGGCCTACGGTTTCGTCAAGCAGTCCGGCGGCGAGATCGGTATCGACAGCGCCCCTGGCCGCGGCACCAGCGTGAAGATTTTCCTGCAGCGCAGCCGGGAGGCGGCGCCGGTCGTGGAGGCGTCCGCGGGTGCACAGCTGGTGGGCGGCCTGGAAACCATCCTGGTCGTCGAGGACGAGGAAGACGTTCGCAGCTCGACCGTCGAATTGCTGTCCGCGCTGGGCTATCAGGTGCTGTGGGCGGCGGACGCTGCCGCCGCGGTGGCGCTGATCGATTCCGGCGTGCACATCGACCTGGTGTTCAGCGACGTGATCATGCCGGGTCCGGTCAGCAGCCTCGAACTGCGCGATCACGTGCGCGCAAAATTGCCCGCCGCGCAGGTGCTATTTACGTCAGGCTACGCGGAAGGCGTGCTGTCCCACGAGGGCAAGGTCGACGCCTCGGTCAACCTGCTGCAGAAACCGTATGCCGCCGACGTGCTGAGCGCGCGCATCCGCCACCTGCTGCGCCGCAAGGAATCGGCACTGGCCGGCTGAGCAGGCTTAACCGGCCTGGTTCGATCGACTGGCGGCCGATGCAGTCACCCGCGGGCGCACCGACCCCAGCGTCGCCAGGATCGATTCGATCGATGCGGGCTTGACCAGGAAATGGTCGAAGCCGACCCCTTTCCCCAGTTCGACGTCCGACTGCCTGCCGCGTCCGGTCAACGCCACCAGCAGGCAGGCGGCAATGCGCGGCATCGAACGGATGCGCGCCGCCAGCACGTACCCATTGAAGTCCGACAGTTCGATGCCGGAGAAAATCGCGTCGGGAAGGTGCTGAACGGCCAGCGCCAGCGCCTCGGCGCCGTTCCTTGCGGAAAAGACGTGATGGCCTTCCGACTCCAGCACAGTGCTGATCAGGTCGGTGACATCGGGATCCTTCTCGACCACGAGAATGGTGTATGAATCGGGCACGTCGGCTTTCGGCGGGAGTTCGGATGGCATGAAAAGTCGCGTATGCAGGCGCAAGCAACTAATTGCTTATCACAATCATACAGGGATCGTTGGTGACGGGCGCGCCGCTGGCGGCGCGCCGTGCAGGACAAGCGGGGGACGGCGGCAGCGCTTACTTTGGCGGCGGACGCACGTAGCGCGCCGAGCCCGGCGGCGGTTCGTTCAGCACCGCCCAGAAAATGCCGAGGTCGGCAATGGCGCGCACGAATTCGGTGAAATCGACCGGCTTGACGACATACGCGTTCACGCCCAGCTCATAGCTGCGCAGCAGGTCCTGCTCTTCGCGCGACGAGGTCAGCATCACCACCGGCGTGCTTTTCAGGCCGTCGGTGCCGCGGATCGCCTTGAGCACTTCGAGGCCGTCCACTTTCGGCAGCTTCAGGTCGAGCAGCACCACGGCCGGGTTGCCGGCCTGGCGCTTGGCGAACTGGCCGCGGCAGTTCAGGTAGTCGAGCGCCTCCGCGCCGTCGCGCGCGATGATCACTTCGTTGGCCAGCTGGCTGCGCGAGAGCGCAATCAGCGTCAGTTCGAGGTCGTGGGGGTTGTCTTCGACCAGCAGGATGGGTTTTAACATGAAAAATAATTAACTATGCAGTTCATTTGGGAATGCTGAAATAAAATGTGGCGCCTTCACCCGGCGCCGACTCGGCCCAGACCCGCCCGCCATGGCGCTCGACGATGCGGCGCACGTTGGCCAGGCCGATGCCGGTGCCCTGGAAATCTTCCATCCGGTGCAGGCGCTGGAACACGCCGAACAGCTTGTGCACGTAGTCCATGTTGAAGCCTGCGCCGTTGTCGGCGATCCGGAATACGGTTTCCTTGTCCATGGCAGTTGCGTCAACCGAGATGATAGCGAACTCCTGCTGTCCCGTAAACTTGACCGCGTTCGACAGCAGGTTGTAGACCGCCAGTTGCAGGAAGGTCGGATCGGCCTGGATCGCCGGCAGCGCGCCGATGCGCCACTCGACCTGGCGCTCGCCCATCTCGGCCTCCAGCTTGTCGATGCTGCCCTTGACCAGGTCGTTCATGTCGACTGTCACCGGGCGCAGGGCGGCGCGGCCCATCTGCGAGAAGCTCAGCAGGTCGTCGACCAGCTTGCCGGCCAGCCGCGCCGAATCCTTGATGTTGGCCAGGAAGCGCTGGCGCATCTCGACATCGCTGTCGGACTCCATCAGCAGGTTGGAAAAGCCGACGATGTGGCGCAGCGGCGCCCGCAGGTCGTGCGACACCGAGTAGGAAAACGCTTCGAGCTCCTTGTTGGCGCGGCCCAGCTCGTCGGCCAGTTCGGCCATCTGCTCGGCCCGTTCCAGCGCGATGGCCAGCAGCGCCGAGCGGAACTCGATCGCCAGCTCCAGTTCGCCGCTGCGCCACGGCAGGCTGTTGCCGTGGATGGTCTCGCGCCAGGTGGCGAAGCTGGTGCGCGGCGACAGTTGCGCGTGCCGGTCCGGCGCGCCGTCCTTCTCGCGCGGATTGCCGGCCCAGTCGATGGTGTGCACCACCTCCGGGCGGAACCACAGCAGGTAGTGCTTGTGGATGCGCGAGATCGGCATCGCCAGCAGGCCGCTGGCGTTGCGCACGAATTCCAGCGCCGGCGCGTAGGCCGCCGACAGGTGGTCGGTCTGGTACAGGTCGTCATGGCAGTGCACATTGAGCCATTCGACCAGGTCGCGCACCTGCGCCTCGTCGGGCGCGTCGCCGTAACGAATGATGCGGTCGTCGACGACGATGGCGGCGCCGCCGGCGCGCGCGAAGCGCAGCAGCTCGGGGAACACCTGGCTCATGTTGTCGATGAAGTCCGATCCGTGCGTCAGGCCGGCCAGCATCGACACCATGATGCGGCGCAGTTCCAGCCGGAACTGCAGGTCGCCGGCGTCCTCGCGCGATTCGATCGACAGCGACAGCACCTGGCCCAGCTGCTCGCAGGCGCTGCGCTTGTCGAATTCGAGCGGGCAGGGCGTGGCGTTGTGGCACGAGATCAGTCCCCACAGCTGGCCCTTGACGATGATCGACACCGACATCGACGCCAGCGTGTCCATGTTGCGCATGTATTGCAGGTGGATCGGCGAGACGCTGCGCAGGGCCGCGAACGACAGGTCGTTCGGCTGTCCGGTCAGCGGATTGACTTCGGGCACCAGCCGCGACGGCGTGTAGTTGGCGTCCTGGATCAGCCGGATGCGGTTGATGGTGTACAGCTCGCGCGCCTGGCGCGGGATGTCGGTGGCCGGGAAGCGCTGGCCCAGGTAGGACGGATGCACGCCGTCGTTCGATTCGGCGATCACGTGGCCGTGGCCGTCGCGGTCGAACTGGTACACCATCACGCGGCCGAAGCCGGTCAGCTTGCGGATCTGGTCGGCCGCAGTCTGGCTCATCGCGTCGACCGAGGACGCGCCCGGCAGCTTCTGCATGAATTCGCCCACCAGCGGGAACAGGTCGCGGAAGTCGGCCGGCGCGGTGCGCGCGATCGCTTCGAATTCGAGCAGCACCAGGCCGTCGCCGGCGTGGCCGAGCACGTCGAACCAGGCGCCGTTGGGCAGGCGCACTGTGGCCAGGTAGGCCGGACGCTCGCCCAGCTGGCCGGCGTCGAGGCCGGGCAGCTGGGCCGCGGCGGCGGCGCCGATCACCTGGTCGAGCGGGCGGCCGATCGCCTCGGCGGCCGCCATGCCAGCGCGCGCGGCCAGGTTGTCGCTGGCCTGCAGCACCATCCGCGAGGGCGACAGGCAGAGCAGGAAACCATGGGGCTGGATGCTGCCGGGGAAGCGGATCGGTTCCTTGTCGCAGCTGGAAAGGTCGAAGGGGGAGATGGCGGAAGCGGACTGGGTCATCGGAACGGGGCGGCTGCCAATTGGCCGACTTTTTGCAGGAATCGCATTGTAGCCACAAAATTTTGGGCGTGACGCACGCACGAGCTGGCGTGTTGCAATATGTTAACGGCAAGTCGAATTATGCGAAATATTCCATAATTTTGCCCCGGAAGCGAACTCATCTTCGCGCAATGTCTTGCATCGGCGGCGATCTGCTGAGCCGTATGCGCCCGATTGATCCACCGCAAACGCGCCGGGGCGCGCTGCCGTAGCGTTGAGCTACCGAATCCCAGCGATAAGCCCACCATGTCCACCGCCACGCACATCAGCCACGCCCGCCCGCCGCGCCGGCGCGCCATCAGCCACCGCGGCATCGCGGCGCCCGCGCCCACGCGCGACCAGGACGATCCGCCGGCGCTCGCCTGGATCAACCTGCTGCGCGACCACTGCCGCCTGGTGGCCGCGATCGCCGCCGCCGTCACCTTGCTGGCGCTGGCCTACGCCGTGCTGGCGCGGCCGGTGTACGAGGCGAGCATGCTGATCCACGTCGAGGAAGCCTCGCCGTCGACTTCCAGGAACGCGCTCAACGACGTCGCCTCGATGTTCGACACCAAGAAGGCGGTCACCGCCGAGATGGAGCTGCTGCGCTCGCGCACCGTCATCGCGCCCGCGGTCGAGCGCCTGAACCTGACCATCGAGGCGCGGCCCGATTATTTCCCGCTGCTGGGCAAGCTGGTGCGCGACTTCCGGCCGGGGCAGCTGTCGCAGCCGGGCCTGTTCAGCTGGGGCAACGCGGTGTGGGGCGCCGAGCAGATCGACGTGCCGGTGCTCAACGTGCCGCCGGCCATGTACGACCGCGCGCTGGCGATCGTCAGCCTGGGCGGCGGCCGCTATTCCATGTTCGATCCGGCCGGCAACGTGCTGTTCCACGGCACGGTGGGGCCGCGGCTGCAGGTCGACACCCCGGCCGGCGGCATCGAAGTGCAGGTGACGCGGCTGGCGGGACTGCCCGGCGCGCGCTTCCTGGTCAAGCGCAGCTCGGCCAGCGCGGCGATCCACCAGCTGCAGGACGAGCTGATCGTCGCCGAGCGCGGCAAGCAGTCCGGCGTGATCGAGGTGCGGCTCGAAGGCGGCAGCGCCGAGCTGGTCAACGGCGTGCTGCGCGACATCGGCCAGCAATACATGGCGCAGAACATCGGGCGCAAGAGCGAGGAGGCGGAAAAGTCGCTGGCCTTCCTCGACCAGCAGCTGCCCAAGCTCAAGGCCAAGCTCGAGCGCGCCGAGGGCGAGTACAACGCCTACCGCAACGCCCATGGCACCATCGACTTCGCCGAGGAAGCCAAGCTGAGCCTGCAGCAGGCGGCCGCGGCGCGCATCCGCCGCGCCGAGCTGGTCCAGAAGCGCGCCGATCTGCTGACCCGTTTCACCATGCGCCATCCGGTGGTCGCCGCCGTCACCGGCCAGCTGCGCCAGGTCGACCGCGAACTGGCCGAGATCGCCGGCCACATCAGGACGCTGCCACTGCTCGAGCAGGATTCGCTGCGGATGGCGCGCGACATCAAGCTCAACACCGACCTCTACACGGCGCTGGCCAACACCGCGCAGCAGCTGCGGATCGTCTCGGTGGGCAAGGTCAGCAACGTGCGCATGGTCGATCCGCCGATGGTCAGCGACGACCCGGTGCGCCCGCACCGGCGCCTGATCGTCATCATCGGCGCGATGTGCGGCCTGCTGCTCGGCGTGCTCGGCGCGGTGCTGCGCAAGAACATGGGCGGCGCGGTCGACGATCCGCTGGCGATCGAAAAGCTGCTCGGCGCGCGCGTGGTGGTCGCCAGCATTCCGCACAGCGACGCCCAGGCCCGGTTGGCCCGGCGCGGCGGCGCGGCGGCGCTGCTGGCGCGCGACTGGCCGACCGACGGCGCCATCGAAGCGCTGCGCAGCTTCCGCGCCTCGCTGCAGTTCTCGATGCCGCGCCTGCACAACAACGTGATCATGTTCGCCGGGCCGACCAGCAGCCTTGGCAAGTCCTTCGTCTCGGCCAACTTCGCCGCCGTGATGGCCGCCGCCGGCAAGCGCGTGCTGCTGGTCGACGCCGACGTGCGCAACGGCCGCCTGCACCAGTATTTCGGCGTGCCGCGCGAGGGCGGGCTGTGCGAAGCGGTGAGCGGCGCCATCACGCTCGGCCAGGCGATCCGGCGCGGCGTGCTCGAGCGGCTCGACCTGGTCACCACCGGCACGCTGTCCGAGGGGCGGCCCGATTTCTTCATGCCGCTCGACGTAGGCGCGCTGCTCGCGTCGGTGCGCTCGCGCTACGACATGGTGCTGGTCGACTCGCCGCCGATCCTGGCGCTGGCCGACTCGCTGGTGATTGGCGGCCATGCCGGCGCCGTGTTCCTGGTGGTGCGCGCCGGCGTCAGCACCGAGCGCGAAATCACCGAAGCGATCAAGCGGCTGAACCAGGCAGGCGTGTCGCCGCTGGGGATCGTGTTCAACGACGTCAAGCCGCGCCTGTCGGGGTACGGGTATAAGTACGCGTATCGGCCCGTCGGCCAGCTGGAATTCGCGGCGTGAGGCCTTGAAGGTTCTGACCGCACTGGTCGGACCCTCGTGCAGTGACCACTCAATAATCGCCGTCCCCCGCCTGAGCGTCTCGATATCGATCTTCTTCTCAGGTGTGCGCTCGTTACCTCAGCAGTGATGTAATATGAACATCGGATTTGTGCGTCCGCGCATCGACGTATTTACACCGCAGTCAACCAGGAGAACGACGAATGAAGACCGTAAGAAAAGACGTCCGGGTGGTAGGGATTGCCGCTGTTGCCGCACTGCTGGCGCTGGCCGGCTGCGACTCGATGAAGGCAAAGGACGCCAGCGCGCCGATGGCCGTTGAAAAAACCGCGACCGCCATCAACCCGACGCCGATGCCGGCCGGGACGCCGGCCGTCATGCCGGGCGCCTCGATGATGCTGACCGGCGCCCAGGAGGTGCCGCCCAATCCGTCGACGGCGAGCGGCAAGAGCATGATCATGATCGGCGCCGACAAATCGGTGACCGGCTCGATCGAAGTGATGGGCATGACGCCGACGATGGCGCACATCCACGAAGCGGCGAAGGGCCAGAATGGCCCGGTGATCGTGCCGTTCACAAAGACCGGCGCCAATACGTTTGCGCCGGCTGCCGGCGCGAAACTGACCGATGCCCAGTACGCCAGCTACATGGCCGGCAAGCTGTACATCAACGTCCACAGTGCCGCCTATCCTGGCGGCGAAGTGCGCCTGCAGCTCTGGCCCGCCAAGTAACGATGGATGGGGTCAGGTCCGCCGGACCTGACCCCGGTTTTGTCGGCGCCAGCGAATAGCCGAGGTCTCTACTTTTCGGCCCGCACCTTCAAATCAATAAACTGCACCTTCGGCTCGCGCTCCGGCGTCAGCGTGAACGACACGTCGACCGTCCCCGTCTCCCCGACCAGCGGAAAACTTCCGCGCAGCTGATTCTCCGCCTTGATCGGCCCCACCGCGATCACCTTGCCGATCTTCGTCAACTGCGTCCGGCTGGCCGCCACCCAATCCTCGCGCGACCGGTCCAGGAAAAAATTCTCCGCCGCTATCGCCGCGCCGAGTGCCGGATCCCACGACTGCAGCAGTTCCGCCACCTGGCGCTGGCGCGTCGCCAGGATCGCCGACACCGCCGGCGGCCGCCGCTCCAGCTGCGCGCGCTCGATCAGCCGCTCCAGCACCTTGGTGGTCGGCGCATACACCGGCCCATAGCGCAGGTTGCTGAAGGCGATCACCCCGATGCCGTGCTGCGGCGCGAACCGGTACTGGCTGCCATAGCCGAGCAGCCCGCCCGAATGCCCGACGATGACGACGTCGCGGCTGTCGCGCGACCACCACAGGCCGTAGCCATAAAAGCTCACCTTCGGGTTCGGCGTCTTGTCGTCCGCCAGCGTGGCTTTCGGCGCCATGCCGGCGAACGCGCGCGGCTGCTGCATTTCGCGCACCGACGCCCGCCGCACCGGGCCGGTGTCCGGCCCGTCGCGCGCCGGCGACGCATCCAGGTGAAACGCCACGTAGCGCGCGAAGTCGTCCATCGTCGTCATCAGGCCGCCCATCGCGGCGCCGTCGCCGTCGTGCAGGATCGGCTCAAGCTTCCAGGCGCCGTGCTCCCATCGATAGCCGAGCGCCAGCTTGCCCGGCGCGGCCTGCGTGTATTCCCATCGCGTGTTCTTCATCCCCAGCGGCTGCAGGATCTCGCGCGTGACGTAATCCTGGAAGCGCATCCCCGCCACCTTCGACACCAGCTTGCCGAGCATGACGTAACCGAGGTTGCTGTATTCAAAGGCTTCGCCCGGCGCATTGGAAAACGACAGGCCGCCGCCGACCAGGCGCGCCAGTTCCGCATTATCGATCTGCATCTGGCGGTCTCCCCACGGATTGTCTTCGGGCAGGCCGGTCGTCATCGTTATCAGCTGGCGGATCGTCACGGCCGGCGAGTCCGCGGTCGGCAGCGCCACGCCGCGCAGCTCCGGCAGGTATTTCACGACCGGGTCGTCCAGTCCCAGCTTGCCCTGGTCGCGCAGCTTCATCGCCGCCATTGCGACGAAGCTCTTGGTCATGGAGGCGATCCTGAATTCGGTGTCGGCCGCCACCGGCGTCCTGCGCTCGACGTCGGCCAGGCCGAAGCTGCGCGTGTGGACCAGCTTGCCGTCCAGGACCACGCCGATCGAAAGGCCGGGCAGGTGCTCGGCGTTCGCCAGGTCGGCATACAGCTTGTCGATCTCCGGCATCAGCGCGGCCACCCGTTCGGCGCGGGTCGCCTCCGCCTTGGCCGATGCGGCGCCGCAGGCAATCAAGAGCAGGGCTGCGGCGCGTGCAATATGCAGGTTCATGATGGTCGATTCTTCGGCGGATAGGGTTCGTTGAACATCCGCCGGAACTGCCCGGCGGCGACCAAGTGAGGATCGGCCAGTGGAGGGATATTGTCAACCACGTGAGACCGGCCCTATCATCGGAAACGCCCGTCCGCACTGGCAGGCGCCGGGCTTCCACTGGGTGCGGTCGCCGGGCCGGTAGCGCACCAGCGGCATCGCCTGGTTGTGGAAGGTGGTGCCGACGACGAAGCCGTCGATGATCTCGACGTAGGCGTAATCGGGGTTGATGTGCAGGTTGCCGTGCTCGCACTCGGTGGCGAAGGCCACGCGCTCGGCCATGCCGTACATGTCCATCACCTTTGCGCCCAGCCGCCCGGCGATCAGTGCGCGCTGGTGGCCGTGCAGCGGCTCGGACGCGCTGAAGACGACCGGGATACGCAGGCGCCGGCCGCGCCGTTCCAGCAGGCCGGCCAGTGCGAACGCCGTCGACGGATACGCCTGCAGCATGGCCGGCGCCAGCGCCTCGAGCCGGTCGATGATCGCGTCCGCATGCTCCTCGCACAGATGGCGCGACGACACCAGCAGCTGGCGGTTGTAGCGGTTCCAGATCCAGAATGGCGGCCGGGTGCGCGCCGGGTCGACCGCCACGTCGCCGCGCAGGGTCGCGCGCACCATGCCGTCGCGATAGCCGGCCCAGCCCCAGTGGCGCTCGATGAAGGCCTGCTCCATCCGCGCCGACTCGGCGCTGCGCAGCACCGCGAGCGGCGTCCCGGTGGTGCCGCTGGTGCGGCCTGCCGCAAGCCACGGCGCCCTGAGCGGGTACAGGCTGCCTCTGTCCGCAAGCAGGGCCTGTCGGTCGATCACCGGGAACGCCTCGCGCAGCACGTCGAACGACGCGGCGACCGGGAAGCCGGGCCGGATGTGGGCGTAGCGGGGCAGGCGCGCGATCGCCGAATGCAGCGTGCGGTGCAGCAGTTCGGCCTGCAGGGCGTGCAGCTGCGCGGCCGTCATCGTCTCGGTGCAGGCGAGCGCGCGCAGGCGCCGGCGGCCGCCCGGGCCAGCGCGCAGCAGGGCGCGCGCGCCGAAGCGCAGTTCGTTCCAAAGTGGCGAAGTCATGACGACGAATGTTCCGCCGGATCGCACTGATTCGCCTCCGTTGGACGCAAGCCGGGGCCATTTGGCCGCATCGGTGGTAGAATTTTTTTCCTCGCCCCTGACAGGTTCGCCCACGATGCAGCAAACAGTCGACTTCACGATTCGCACCGAATGCCCGCCCGGGCTGTGCGTGTGCGATCGCGAGCGCCTGCTGGCCGATCCCGATTCGGACAAGCGGGTGCTGCGGCTCACGCGGGAGGAAGAAAAGCGCCTGGTCGACCGCATCGAGGCCGTGTCCACCTACGAGGACTTGCGCAAGCTCGAACAGCGCATGGTCCAGCTGCTGGGCATCAGGCTGTCGATCACTCCCGGCTCCAACGAAGTGCGCACCGTGCGCGGCTTCCGCATCGAGCTGGCCGAACTGCCGGGCCTGTGCCGCAAGACGCGCCAGTCGATTCCCGCCGCGGTGCGGCGCTGCCTCGACCAGCATCCCGAAATCGCCTACGCCATCCTCGATGCCGAAAGCCTGTTCGCACCACCACCGACCGACGCTCCATGACACTGCACATCCAGACTCCGCTGCTCTTATCGACCGCCTTTGCTGGCGTGCCTGGCCAATCGGTCTGGCTCAAGATGGACGCGCTGCAGCCGACCGGCTCCTTCAAGAATCGCGGTATCGGCCACGCCTGCGAAGAGTACGCGCGCCGCGGCGCCCGCCGTTTCATCTCCTCGTCCGGCGGCAACGCGGGCATCGCCGCGGCCTACGCCGGCCGCCGCCTGGGCATCCCCGTGACGGTGGTGGTGCCGGAGACCGCGACCGCGCGCGCGATCGAGCTGATTCGGCGCCAGCAGGGCGAAGTGATCGTGCACGGCGCCTCGTTCCAGGAAGCGAACGAGCGGGCGCAGTCCATGCTCACCGAGATCGACGCCTTCATCCATCCGTTCGACGACCCGCTGCTGTGGGCCGGCCACGCCTCCATGATCGACGAGGTTGCGCACGCCGGCGTCACGCCCGATGCGGTGGTGCTGTCGGTTGGCGGGGGAGGGCTGCTGTGCGGCGTGATCCAGGGGCTGCAGCGCAACGGCTGGGACGGCGTGCCGGTGATCGCAGTCGAAACCGCGGGCGCCGATTCGCTGGCGCAGTCGATCGCGGCCGGCGAGCGGGTCGAGCTGCCGCGCATTTCCAGCATCGCCTCGTCGCTGGGCGCGCGCAAGGTCGCCGAGCGGGCCTTCGCGCTGACCCGGCGCCACCCGGTGCGCAGCATCGTGGTGTCCGACGCGGCCGCGGTGGACGCCTGCATCCGCTTCATGGACGATCATCGCGTGGTGGTGGAGCCGGCGTGCGGGGCTTCGCTGGCCGTGGCCTACGATGCGGCCAATCAGCTGTCCGATTTCCGCAACGTGCTGGTGGTGGTGTGCGGCGGCGTCACGGCCACGGTCGCGCAGTTGCAACAGTGGGCGGCGGAGCGGCGGTGATTCTGACGCTGCGGCGACAATTCCGGGGGGGTGGGTTTGGCGAAGCGGAGCTTCGCGCCTGCGGAACGGTCGAGCCTTGCAAGGCTCGATTCCTCCCAGGTCCGGCGGAGCGACGGGGACGCGTAGTCCCCCTTCTTTACTTGGTGGTCGAGGCGCTGCCGCCGACCGTGCCCGCGGATTTGTCCAGGCTGCGGCTGGCGAGGATCTTGCCGCCCTGGTCCGGTGCCGGATCGTCGCGCCACACCACGTTGTCGTCGATCGAGTACAGCCTGCACGGCTGGCCGGCCTTCTTCTCGCAAGTGGCGAGGGCGCGCCGGTCCGGGTCTTCGCCTTCCTCGGCCCAGCACCAGCCGCCGTTCGGCGCCACCGCGAACGCGCGCGGCGTCAGCTTGTCCAGGTATTCACGATAGGCGCGCCGGCCGTTCTCTTTCAGGAACGGCACGGCATCGACATCGCCCAGCGGCGCGTAATCGGTTTTCGGCAGCGCCGGCTGCACCGCGACGGTGTAGCGCTCCTCGGTCGGCATGCCGATCTTCTTGAGGAAGGCCTCGGTTTCGCCCCACCACACTTTTTCGCCGTCGCGGCTGCCGATCATGCCGTGCGCGTCGCGCTTGAAGGCGCCGAATTCGACCAGCCGCGCCGTGCCGCCCGCCTTGACGAAGGCGTCGTGCATGTGCGTTACCAGCTCCGGCCCGAACAGCGAATCGTTGGCGCCGTACATCCACAGGCTCGGGAGCTTGTTGGCCGCGCCGTAGTTGGCGAAGGCGCGCACCAGTTCCGAGCGCCAGTCGCAGCGCTCGGCGTCGTCGCGCAGGCCGCCGGCGAAGTTGATCAGGCCGCGCACGCCGGGCAGCTGCTGGGTGCCCAGCGCCATCGTCGCCAGGCCGCCGTAGGACTGGCCCGCGACAACGATGCGGTCGGCGTCGATCCAGGGTTGCTGACGCGCGTATTCGACCGCGTCGCGCACGTCGCTGGCCTGGGCGATGCCGTTGGCCGTCATGTTGCAGCCGTATTCTTTATAGCGGCCGGTGGATGCGGCGAAACCCTGGCGCATCGGCACCATCACCGCGTAGCCGCGCTTGACGAAGGCGGTCGCCATGAAAATGAAGCGGTCGCGCGCCTGGTCGCTGGGCGCGCCGGCGTCCTTGCCGTGGTTGATGATCAGCAGGGGAAACGGGCCGTCGCCGTTGGGCCGGAAAATCGTGGTTTCCAGCATTGCCCGGTGTTGTTTTCCTGCCGGCACGCGGACGATGTGCTCGTTCAGGCGGTAGTCGAGGGGGAGCTCTTGCTCGTATGCCAGCGTTGGCCACATCACGAGGCAACTAATGAGTCCCAATGTGCTGTTGCGAACAGATGACATGACGCGAACCATAGCAATATAGATACCTGGGGCTGAAGGAATTTCCGGGTGGAATAATTTGATTCTAAGCACCGCAAAATTCCAGAGCAATACCCAATTGCTAATTCAGGTAGTTAATTTTTTCCTGATAGCCAGAACGTCAATTTAGATCAACACTTCGATGCCGCCGCCCTTGCCACATCGCCAATCGGCGTCCGCTCCATGAGCAAATATGCCCCGCGCGAATGGCATCCCGACGAGAAGCCGATGCTGCCGGGATCGCCGTCGTCGCCGGCCCATCCGACCTGGCTGCGCTACGCTTACCTGATCGTCGGCATCGTCGTCAGCCTGACCGGCGGTCTCGGGAATGCGCTGGTGTCGGTCAACCTGGTGTCGCTGCAGGGCGCGCTGGGCGCCTACGCCACCGATATCGCGTGGCTGCCGGCCGCCTACGTGATGACCAATGTCTCGATCAACCTGCTGCTGGTGAAATTCCGCCAGCAGTTCGGCCTGCGCCTGTTCACCGAATTCTTCCTGGTGCTGTACGCGCTGGTCACCTTCGCCCACCTGTTCGTCCACGAGCTGGCGTCCGCGATCGCGGTGCGCGCGGCCCACGGCATGGTCGGCGCCGCGCTGTCCACGCTCGGCCTGTATTACATGCTGCAGGCCTTCAAGAAACCGCAGCGCCTGCGCGGGCTGGTGATTGCGATCGGCGTGTCGCAGCTGGCGCTGCCGATCGCCTACATCTTCTCGAGCGACCTGCTGCAGTTCGCCGAGTGGCGCGGCCTGTACCTGTTCGAGCTGGGACTGACCCTGTTCGCGCTCGGCTGCGTGCTGATGCTCAAGCTGCCGCCGGGCGACCGCATAAAGACCTTCCAGCCGCTGGACTTCGTCACCTTCGGCCTGTTCGCGCCCGGCGTGGCGCTGCTGTGCGCCGCGCTCACCTTCGGCCGCCTGCTGTGGTGGTTCGAGACGCCGTGGATCGGCTGGGCGCTGGCCGCTTCCATCTTGCTGATCGCCGCCGCCATCTTTGTCGAGCATCACCGCGCGCGCCCGCTGCTCAACACGCGCTGGCTGGCCAGCGCCGACATCGTGCGCCTGGGCCTGTCGATGATCCTGATCCGAGTGGTGCTGTCGGAACAGGGCACCGGCGCGGTCGGCTTCCTGCGCGCGGTGGGCCTGAACAACGACCAGATGCAGATGCTGTTCGTGATCGTGCTGGCCGCCACCATCGCCGGCATCGCTGTCAGCGCGCTGACGCTGTCGGTGAATCACCTGACCGCGCCGGTGGTCATCGCGCTGCTGCTGATGGCGGCCGGCGCCTGGTTCGACGCTCACGCCACGAGCCAGACGCGCCCCGAGCAGATGTACGCCAGCCAGTTCCTGCTGGCCTTCGGCGGCGCGCTGTTCATCGGCCCCTCGCTGATATCGCTGATCGGCGGCGTGATCGCCAATCCGTCCAACCTGATCAGCTTCTCGGTGATGTTCGGCCTGAGCCAGAACCTGGGCGGCCTGCTTGGCTCGGCGGCGCTGGGCACCTTCCAGGTCGTGCGCGAGAAATTTCATTCGAGCCTGCTGGTCGAGCATCTGAGCCAGCTCGATCCGATGGTCGCCAGCCGCGTGCAGGCCGGCGCCGCGGCATACGGGCGCCTGGTTCCCGACCCCGCGGCGCGGTCGGCGCGCGGCCTCGCCACGCTGTCGGCCACCGCCACCCGCGAAGCCAACGTCCTGGCCTACAACGACGTGTTCCTGCTGATCTGCGCGATCGCGCTGTTTACCGCCGCCTGGATC
Source organism: Massilia sp. P1_C10 (assembly GCF_056406475.1). Classification (NCBI taxonomy): domain Bacteria; kingdom Pseudomonadati; phylum Pseudomonadota; class Betaproteobacteria; order Burkholderiales; family Oxalobacteraceae; genus Massilia; species Massilia sp. P1_C10. The sequence continues at coordinate 390,683 of NZ_JBFUAC010000002.1, read as the reverse complement.
TTCCTGCACGCGCTGTGGCTGCACCTGAATCCTCCACCGCCGGCGCCCGCGCCCGGCCCAACCCCTGACGCAGTAACGGATTGAGACATGAAAGCACCGACCCCTCCAGAAAAACCACGCAGCAAAATCCTGATCAGCGCGCTGCTGTTCGGCGCCATCGCGCTGGCCGGCGTGCTGGTCGTGCTGTACGCCTGGAACCTGCCGCCGTTCCACAGCACCGTCCAGAGCACCGAGAACGCGCTGGTGCGCGGCCAGGTGACAATCATCAGCCCGCAGCTGTCCGGCTATGTCGTCGAAGTGCCGGTGCAGGACTTCCAGCAGGTGCGCAAGGGCGATCTCTTGATGCGCATCGACGACCGCATCTACCGCCAGAAGGTCGAGCAGGCCAAGGCGCAGCTGGCCGCGGCGAAGTCGGCGCTCGCCAATACGGCGCAGCAGCGCCACACCGCGGAGGCGACGATCCGCCAGAACCAGGCCGCGCTGGCAAGCGCCAACGCCCAGGCGCTGCGCGCCGCGGCCGACTCCAGGCGGGTCGAGGAGCTGGCGGCCGACGGCTCGCTGTCGGCGCGCGAACGCGACCAGACCCGCGCCGCGCGCGCGCAAAGCGTGGCCGGGGGCGCGCAGGCGCAGGCCGCGCTGGACATCGCGCGCTCCAACCTGCAGGCGGTGGCGGTGGGCCGCGGCTCGCTCGAAGCTGCGGTGGCCGGCGCCGAGGCGGCGCTGCAGCTGGCCGAGATCGACCTGTCCAACACCCGCGTGACGGCGCCGCGCGACGGCCAGCTTGGCCAGGTCGGCGTGCGCCAGGGCGCCTACGTTAACGCCGGCGCGCAGGTCACCGCGATCGTGCCCGACCAGCTGTGGGTGATCGCCAACCTGAAGGAGACCCAGATGGCCGGCGTCGCGATCGGCCAGCCGGCCACGCTGACGGTGGACGCCTTGAACAACGCGAAGCTGCGCGGCCACGTCGAGCGCATCTCGCCGGCCACCGGCTCCGAATTCAGCGTGCTCACGCCCGACAACGCGACCGGCAACTACGTCAAGATCGCCCAGCGCATCCCGGTGCGCATCAGCCTCGACCCGAACCAGCCGCTGGCGGCGCGCCTGCGTCCCGGCATGTCGGTCGTCGCCAGCATCGACACGGCCGCGCGCGGCAAGCAGCCATGAAGGCGCTGGTGTGCCTGCTGGCGCTGGTGTGCCTGCTGGCGCTGGCCGGCTGCGCCGCGACGTCCGCGCCGCCGCCGCCCGCATCGACGCTCGACGTGCCGGCCGCGTGGCGCACCGAGGTCGGGCCGGGCGCGCAGCCGGAGGCGCAGTGGTGGGGCGCTTTCGGCGACCCGGTGCTGAACCGGCTGGTGCAGCGCGCGCTGGCGCACAACGGCGACGTGCGCCTCGCCGCCTCGCGCCTGCGGGAGTACCGCGACCGCGTGACCGTCGCGGCGAGCGGCCAGCTTCCCGCGCTGAACGCCGTCGTCACGCCAGCGCGGGCGCGCCTGATCGGTCCATTCGGCACGCCGGTCGAGGGCACCTCGCTGAACGCCGGCCTGCAGGCCAGCTATGAACTCGACCTGTCCGGCAAGCTGGCCAGCACATCGGCGGCCGCGCGCGCCGACCTGCAATCGCAGCATGCGCTGGCCGGCGCCACCGCCTTGTCGGTCGCGGCCAGCACCGCATCGGGCTACCTGAATCTGCGCGGCCTGGACGCCCAGCTCGCGCTGGCCAAGGCCACGCTGGCATCGCGCGAACGCTCGCTGGCGCTGGCCAAACGCCAGTTCGACGTCGGCTACAGCTCGCGCCTCGACTGGTCGCAGGCGCAGGCCGAATACCACGTCACCGCCGCCGTCGTGCCGCAGCTCGAACGCGCCATCGCGCAGCAGGAAAACGCGCTGTCGGTGCTGATCGGCGCCAGCCCCGGTCCGATCGAACGCGGCGCCGCGCTCCACGCGCTGGCCGCGCCAGCCATCGCGCCGGGCCTGCCGTCCGAACTGCTGCGGCGCCGGCCCGACATCGCCCAGGCTGAACGCGCCGTCGCCGCGGCCGACGCTGGCCTCGCCGCGGCGCGCGCCCAACTGCTGCCGTCGATCAGGTTGACCGCGTCGGCCGGGCTGGAAGCGTCCAGCATCGGCGATCTGCTGCGGTCCCCGAATCTGCTGTGGAGTATCGGCGGCAGCGCATTGGCGCCGCTGTTCGATGGCGGCCGCCTGCGCGCCCAGGCCGACATCGCCGCGTCTCAGCGCGATCGCGCCGTGATCGCGTACGAAACCGTGGTGCGCAACGCCTTCGCCGATACCGACAATGCGGTGGCGGCGGTGCGCCGGCTGGACGAGCAGTTGGCCGAGGCGGCGCAGCGCCGCATCGCCGCCGCCGAGGTCCTGCGGGTGGCGCACAACCGCTACGCCAACGGCTATGCGTCCTACCTCGAGGAACTCGACGCCCAGCGCGGCGCATTCAGTGCCGATCTTGCTGTGCTGCAGTTGCGTGCGAGCCTGCTGGGGGCCCACGTCGACCTCTACCGCGCGCTCGGCGGAGCATGGACTGGAACATTTCCATAAAGCCATCTTTCTAGATCTACAACGATTCTTTTTTGATGTTGCGTAATAACCTTGATCTATAGCAAATTTTTAGTAATTTCTCTGCCATTACTGCTAGGATGGAATTTCCATTCAGCAATTAGATAGCGGTTATGAAAAACATGAATATCGGTACCCGTCTCGCCCTTGGATTTGCCATCGTCCTGTCCCTGTTGGTCGCCCTGAGCACGATCGCGCTATGGCGCATGCACTCGGCCAGCGCCATGACGGAAGACTTGATTAGCGAAAAAGTGCGCAACGAGCGCCTGATCGACGAATGGAAAGAAGTGGTCGAGGTAAATGCCGCGCGCACCACGTCGGCGTGGCTCGCAGTCGATCCGCTCGAGCAAAAAGCGGTCGAAGACCAGATGAAGAAATCGTCCGCGCGCGCCACCGAGGTGCAGAATTTCCTGGTCAAGGAAGTGACGGATCCGGTCGGCAAGGGCCTGGTGGCCGACGTTCTGTCGGCCCGCAGCGCGTACACCTCCGCCCGCGCCAGTGTTTTCAAGAACAAGGCCGCCGGCGAACTGGAAGTGGCCAAGCAGATTTACAGCAAGGACATGGTCGGCAAGCGCGAAGCATATCTCGACGCGCTGGCAAAGCTGTCGGTGACTCAGCGCAAGCTGCTCGACGACACCGCCGTCCAGATGTCGGCGAATTACCAGAGCGGCCGCCAGATGATCCTGGTGCTGGGCGCCCTCGGGATCCTGATCGGCGCTGCCTTCGCCTGGCTGATCACCCGCTCGATCACCGGTCCGATCAACGAAGCGGTGCGCGTTGCCGAAACGGTCTCGGCGGGCGACCTGACCAGCGAAATCGAAGTCACCAGCAACGACGAGACCGGCAAGCTGATGGCCGCGCTGAAAGCCATGAACGACAGCCTGGTTGGCATCGTCGGCCAAGTGCGCAGCGGCACCGAGACAATCAGCACCGCGTCGAGCGAAATCGCCAGCGGCAATATGGATCTGTCCTCGCGCACCGAAGAACAAGCCAGTTCGCTGGAGGAAACAGCCTCCTCGATGGAAGAACTGACGTCGACGGTGAAATTCAACGCAGAAAATGCACGCCAGGCCAATCAGCTCGCGATTGCCGCCTCAACCGTTGCCACCAAGGGCGGCGCCGTGGTATCGCAAGTCGTGGCGACGATGGGATCGATTAACGACTCTTCGCGCAAGATCGTCGACATTATCAGCGTGATCGACGGCATTGCCTTTCAAACCAACATCCTCGCGCTGAACGCCGCAGTGGAAGCGGCGCGCGCGGGCGAGCAGGGCCGCGGCTTCGCGGTCGTTGCGTCGGAAGTACGCAATCTGGCCCAGCGCTCCGCAGCCGCCGCGAAGGAAATCAAGACCCTGATCGGCGATTCGGTCGAAAAGGTCGACAACGGCTCGCGCCTGGTCGACGAAGCCGGCAAGACAATGGCCGAAGTAGTCGCCAGTATCGGCCGCGTTACCAGCATCATGAACGAAATCACCACCGCCAGCGACGAGCAGCGCGACGGCATCGAGCAGGTCAACCAGGCGATCACCCAGATGGACACGGTTACCCAGCAGAATGCCGCGCTGGTCGAGGAAGCCGCTGCGGCTGCCGCGTCGATGCAGGAACAGTCCGCTCGTCTGTCCGAAGTGGTCGGCGTGTTCAAGCTGAACCAGCCGGCCGCGGCACCGCGCATCGAAGCGCGCCAGCCTGCCGTGGCGCGTCCCGCGCTGCGCCACATCGCCGCCCGTCCGGCAGTGGTGCAGCCGGTGAAACGCAAACCGGCGCCGGCCATGGCCGAGGCCGCCGAGGGCTGGGAAGAGTTCTAAGCACAGCTGGGGACCGGTCCTGCGGACCTGTCCCCATTTTCGGTTATGCTGCCGCCATGACCCGTCCCACCTGCTCGACCTGCCTGCGTCCGGAATCCACCTGCATCTGCCGCTGGATCGCCCCGATCGCAGCGCAAGTCGAAGTCCTGATCCTGCAGCATCCCCTTGAAGTCCACAACGCCAAGGGCAGCGCGCGCCTGCTGCACCTGAGCCTTCCCGGCAGCGTGCTCGTCACCGGCGAAGCTTTCGCTCCCGATGAACTGGCCGCATTGCTGTTCAATGGCGGCCGCACCCCGGTTTTGCTGTATCCCGACGCCGTCAAGTCACCCGACGCCGCAAGCTTCACCGCCCCATCGAACCTGCGCCTGGTCATCCTGGACGGAACGTGGCGCAAGAGCCGCAAGATGCTGCACCTCAATCCCTTGCTGCGAACCCTGCCGCGCCTCGCGCTCGAAGACATGCCCGAGTCGCATTACCGCATCCGCAAGGCGCATGCGCCGGACCAGCTATCCAGCATGGAAGCGACGGCGTACGCGCTGATGCGCCTTGAGGGCGGCGAGGCCCGTTTCGCACCGCTGCTGACTGCATTCGACGGTTTCGTCGACCAGCAGGCATCATACGTCTGCCGGGGCGCCTGAGCCGTTTTCGTGCGCGCCACTTGAATTCTCGCGCCAGGCGGCGTAAGATACTGTATGTTTGTACAGTATCCGAGGTGCCGCGATGGCCGACAGCGACAACGACTTTGAAGGACAGGTGATGCTGCCGCCCAAGCCGCTCGCCCCGCGCAAAGGGCGCGGCGCCGTCTCGAACCTGCAAGGCCGCTACGAAGTCAACGGTCGCGAAGACTTCGACGACGGCTGGGTCCACGACGACGAAGAAGAGGGCGCGAAGCCCTTCAAAACCCAGGTCACCGACGAATACGCCAAGACTATCCTCAGCCGCAACGCCTCGCCCGACATTCCGTTCAACGTCTCGCTCAATCCTTATCGCGGCTGCGAGCACGGCTGCATCTACTGCTTCGCCCGTCCAACTCACAGCTATTTAGGCCTTTCGCCAGGCCTCGACTTCGAAACCCGCCTGTTCGCCAAGGTCAACGCGCCGGAACTGCTGCGCCGCGAACTCGCGCGGCCCTCGTATGCGCCCGAATCGATCGCGCTCGGCGTCAACACCGACGCCTACCAGCCGTGCGAGCGCCAGCTCGGCCTCACGCGCCGCGTGCTCGAAGTGCTGCAGGAATGCGAACACCCGGTCGGCCTGATCACCAAGTCCTCGCTGATCGAGCGCGACATCGACATCCTCGCAGCGATGGCCGCCAGGCGCCAGGCGATCGCGTCGATCACCATCACCACGCTCGACCCCGACATCTCGCGCACGCTCGAACCTCGCGCGGCCGCGCCGGCGCGGAGGCTGCGCACCATCCGCACGCTGACCGACGCGGGGATTCCGGTGAGCGTCAGCGTGGCGCCGGTCATTCCTTTCGTCACCGAGCCGGAACTCGAAAAGGTGCTGGAGGCGGCGCACGACGCTGGCGCCATCGGCGCGCACTACGTGGTGCTGCGGCTGCCGTGGGAAGTCAATCCGCTGTTCCAGGAATGGCTGCAGGCGCATTTCCCCGACCGGGCCCAACGCGTGATGAACCGGGTGCGCGAAATGCGCGGCGGCAAAGAGTACGACAGCGATTTCTCCAAGCGCATGCACGGGGAGGGGGTATGGGCCGACCTGATTCGCCAGCGCTTCACCAAGACCGTCAAGAAGCTTGGCATGGCCGGGGTCAACCAGCAGCGCTTCGAAAGGCTCGATTTCTCGCGCTTCAAGCGCCCGCTGGTGGTGCCGCCGGCGGCCGGCAAGCAAACCGGCAACGCCACCGGCCAGCTGGATTTATTCTAGGAGCGCGTCAATTTTTCTCGTCAGCCGCTATTCGCAGGATGAACGCCATGCTAATCTGGCAACAGTGTTCACGAATACAGAGCGGGCGAATTCATGACTCCAAGAGCTGCATGCCTTTTATTGGCGAGCGCATTTGCGATCGCCGCGCCGGCGTCGAGCGCCGACGGCTGGACCTTGCGCTTCGACGGCATCGGTCCGCTGAAAGTCGGCATGACGTTCGACCAGGCCAATGCAAGTTTGCAGCGGCGCCTGAAACGAACTCCCGATGACTTGCGTCCGAACGACCATTGCGACGAAATTTCCGTGCCCGGTCATCCGGAAACCGCCCTGATGTTTATCGACGACAAACTGGCGCGCGTGGACGTCTGGCATGCGGGCGCACGCCTCCGCGGCGGCGTGGTGATTGGTGGCGCTGAGCATTCCTTGATGCCCGCATATGCAAAAGCCAGCAAATCGCCGGGCTTCTACGACAATTCTCAGACCGAATGGACGCTGCCTTCGGCCGACGGCCGGATGGCGATCCGCATCACGACGGAAAACAACGCAATCATCACCGCGATCGCTGGCGAAGCAAAGGCGGTCGCCTACGTCGAAGGGTGCCTCTGACCGTTCAATCGAAATCGGCCAGGTGGCGCTCGATGGTGAACACGTGCTCGTCGTGCTTGCCCAGCGCGCGCAGCGCTTCGGCCAGTCCGACCAGGTAGTCGCGATTGCGGCCGCTGGGGCCGGCGGATTTCGCAATCTGCCGGGCGATGTCGCGTTCCGGCGCCTCGCCGAGGAAGGCCGCGTTGTCGGCGGTGGCGATGTACACGAGTCCCTCCTCACTGCCGCCCTCGTCGAACGAAATCTCGATTGCCAGCCGCAGGTAGCCGTTCTTCTCGCGATGATCGAGATGGGCGAATTCCTCCGGCGTGACCAGGTAGGCCATGCCGGCGCACACCGCCCCCGGTTCCGGAGCCAGTGTGACCACGCGTCCGGGAGCCTCCGGCGTGCCGCGATGGTCGTGCGATCCCTGCCAGAAGCGCCGCGTCCAACCCTTAATGGTGGCCGGGCGCCGTTCGATGAAAGGGAAGTCGGCCTTGAAGATCAGCGAACCGTAGCCGAACAGCCAGACCTGGTGGTGGCCGTCGAATTTATCCATCTGCCGGTTGATCGCGATGGTGTTGTGGGACATGGAAGCATTCCGGGAAAACGACGCCTAATTATAGTCGTGCCCTCGAACGCCGACGCATGACGGCTTGTATGATTGCCAGTTTTGCACTCTAATGTCGGTATAAATAGAGGAGCACACAATGCACATCCAGAAAATACATCACGTCGCCTACCGGTGCATCGATGCCAAACAGACCGTCGAATGGTACGGGAAATACCTCAACATGGGCTTCATCCTGGCCATCGCCGAGGACCAGGTCCCGTCCACCGGCGCGCCCGATCCTTACATGCACGTCTTCCTCGATGCCGGCGCCGGCAACGTGCTGGCGTTCTTCGAGCTGCCCAACCAGAGCGCGATGGGCCGCGACGAAAACACCCCGGCCTGGGTCCAGCACCTGGCGATGGAAGTCGGCTCGATGGACGAACTGCTGGCGGCCAAAGCCCGCCTCGAAGCGGACGGCATCGAAGTCATCGGCCCGACCAACCACACCATCTTCAAGTCGATCTACTTCTTCGACCCGAACGGACATCGCCTCGAACTGGCGGTCAACACCGGCACGCCCGAGATGATGCAAAAGCTCGACGCCGTGAAGTGGGACATGCTCAACGAGTGGGCGCAGACGCGCAAGGCGCCGCAGCACGCCGCGTGGATGCACGCCAGGCAGCCGGAGGGCCAGGCATGAAGCTCGCTACCCTGAAAAACAATACCCGCGACGGCGTGCTGGTCGTCGTCAGCCGCGACCTGGTCACCTGCCAGCGCGTGCCGAAAATCGCCTACACGATGCAGTTCGCGCTGGATAACTGGGAAGCCGTTTCGCCGCGCTTGCGCAATATCTACAACGACCTGAACGACGGCACCGCGCTGGCCGCCGAGCCGTTCGTCGAATCGATGTGCCACTCTCCGCTGCCGCGCGCTTACCAGTGGGCCGACGGCTCGGCCTACATCAACCACGTCGAATTGGTGCGCAAGGCCCGCAACGCGGACGTGCCGGCCTCGTTCTACACCGACCCGCTGATGTACCAGGGCGGCTCCGACTCCTTTGTCGGCCCGTGGGACCCGATCTACGCGATGGATGAAGCATGGGGCATCGACCTCGAGGCCGAAGTCGCAGTCGTCACCGGCGACGTCGAGATGGGCGCGGGCGTCGAACAGTGCGCCGACGCGATCAAGCTCGTCATGCTTGTCAACGACGTTTCGCTGCGCAACCTGATTCCCGGCGAACTGGCCAAGGGCTTCGGCTTCTTCCAGTCGAAAGCGGCCAGCGCGTTCTCGCCGGTGGCGGTGACGCCCGACGAACTTGGCGACGCCTGGAAGGACAGCAAACTGGCATTGCCGCTGACCGTGACGCTGAACGAACTCCCGTTCGGCAAGCCGAACGCGGGCGAGGACATGACCTTCAGCTTCGCCCAGCTGGTTGCGCACGCGGCAAAGACGCGCGAACTGGCGGCCGGCACCATCATTGGCTCAGGCACGGTGTCGAACAAGCAGGGCGGCTTGTACGGATCGAGCATCGAGCATGGCGGCGTCGGTTACTGCTGCCTGGCCGAAGTGCGCATGTACGAGACGATCGAGAAGGGCGCGCCAACCACGCCGTTCCTCAAGTTCGGCGACAACGTGCGGATCGAAATGATGGACAAGGACGGCGCCAGCATCTTCGGCGCGATCGACCAGGAAGTGGCGCACTACCACGGCCGCGCGAAATGAAGCTGCACACTTACTTCCGCAGTTCGGCCGCCTACCGGGTGCGCATCGCGCTGAACCTGAAAGGGCTGCCGTACGAAGCGGTGCCGGTGCACCTGGTCAAGAGCGAGCACCAGTCGGCCGAATACCGCGCGATGAATCCGAGCGCGCTGGTGCCGAGCTTTGAAGACCACGGCGCGACGATCACGCAATCGATGGCGATCATCGAGTACCTGGAAGAGATGCACAAGCTGGTGCCGCTCTTGCCCGACGATGCGCTGGGGCGAGCGCGCGTGCGTGAGCTGGCGATGATGATTGGCTGCGATATCCATCCGGTTAACAACCTGCGCGTGCTGCGCTACTTGGTGCGCACGCTCGGCATCGACGACGATGCGAAGAGCGCGTGGTACAAGCATTGGATCGCCGAAGGGTTCGGCGCGCTGGAGGCGCAGCTGGAGCGCGCGTCGGGACGCTTCTGCGTGGGCGACACGCCGACGATCGCTGATTGCTTCCTGGTGCCGCAGGTGTACAACGCGCAGCGCTTCGACATCGACCTGGCGCCGTACCCGAACATCGCGCGCATCAACGACGCGTGTGCCGCGCTGCCGGCCTTCATCGCCGCGCACCCGTCGAATCAACCCGACGCGGAATAGAATCTGGGGTCAGGTCCGCCGGACCTGACCCCAGATTTTGGTCCGCGTCTTAAACGCTTACTGCTGTCCGCCCGGCGCCGAAATCTCGCCCAGCGCCTTGTCGGTCCCGGTCTTCGCCTTCACCGCCATGTCGCCCAGCGACACGATGCCGACCATCTGATGCGACGCCTGGTCAATCACCGGCACGCGGCGAATCTGCACGTCGCCCATCTCCGCCAGCACCTCGTCGACCGTTTGGCTCGCCTTGCAGGTGCGCACGTCCGTGCTCATCACGTCGCCGATGCGCGTGTCCGGCGCCAGCCCGGCCGCCGTGGCGCGGATCGTGATGTCGCGGTCGGTGATCATGCCGACCAGCTTGGTGCCGTCGCACACTGGAATTGCGCCCACATCGTGCTGCTTCATCAGTTCCGCAGCGTGACGTACAGTTTCGTCAGGCGAAACACTTTTCACATCCTTGGTCATTACGTCTTGAATAGTTTGCATTTGAACCTCCGTACTGGATTGATTGGTAGAACCCCAAACGGGGGACCACTAATCATGCCATTTTTTTAATAATTTCGACGCATGCTTGAAATGGTAAAATCCCGGCTTTCCGAAGCAGTACCGCCATGCCCGTTAATTTCGTCCCCCCGCAGATCCTGAACGCGCTGACCCTGGCCGACCCGAGCTGGCGTCCGATCCTGCTAACAGGCCTGGAAGCCGTCGCGAACGCCAACCCGGATTACCTGCCCGCGCTTGCCGCCGACCACTACCTGCCGACCGAAAACCGCCTGTTCGCCGCCTTCGCGCTGCCGCTGGCCGAGGTGCGCTACGTGCTGGTGGGCGAGGGGCCGTATCCGCGCGCCGAAAGCGCCACCGGCGTGTGCTTCATGGACGGCGCCGTCGGCGAGCTGTGGTGCGACAACGGCCTGTCCAAGCCGGTCAACCGCGCCACGTCGCTGCGCAACTTCATGAAGATGCTGTTGGTGGCGGACGGCCAGCTTCAAGCTGACCTGACCAGCGGCGCTGCCTTGGCTCCGGTGGCCGCGAGCGCAAAGGAAAACGGTTCGATCCGGACCCTGGCGCAATTGCAGGACAACCTGACCCACCATGGCTTCCTGCTGCTCAACGCCGCGCTGGTGTTCCGCAAGCACGTCCCGCCGCCGTTCGAGGCCCGCGCCTGGCTGCCGTTCCTGCAGACGGTCCTGGCCGCCCTGGCCGGCACCGGCGCCAAACTGGTCTTATGGGGAAAGATCGCCGAACAGCTGAAAAAGCTGCCGGAATGCGCGAACCTCGAGCAGTTGTGCTCCGAGCATCCATACAACTTGTCGTTCATCACGCACGAGGGAATGCAGGGCCTGTTTGGCCCGATGCGCCTGCTGCGCGCCCGCTAGGCAAAACCGGGGCGCCAAAGACAAGACCTGTCGATTTTGGTATACTTGACTAAATCGTTCAACTAATCAGGCCATTGGCAATACCGGCTGATTGAACGAAAGCAATATTTTACCATTCGTTGACCCGGGGTTGAGATGCGTCTGACCACTAAAGGCCGTTTTGCTGTCACTGCGATGATCGATCTTGCCCTGCGTTCGGGCAAGGGTCCCGTCACGCTGTCGGGCATCAGCCAGCGCCAGGCGATCTCGCTGTCCTACCTCGAACAGCTGTTCGGCAAGCTGCGCCGCCACGAGATCGTCGAATCGATCCGCGGCCCGGGCGGCGGCTACAGCCTGGCGCGCAAGGCCGACAAGGTGACGGTGGCCGACATCATCATCGCCGTCGACGAGCCGCTCGATGCGACCCAGTGCGGCGGCAAGGAAACCTGCCACGGCGCCGACGCCGCCACCGGCGCGCGCTGCATGACGCACGAGCTGTGGGCCACGCTCAACGAAAAGATGGTCGATTACCTCGACTCGGTCTCGCTGCAAGACCTGGTCGACCAGCAGAAGCACAAGAATTCGGAACAAGTCGTGGTGCTGCACCGCAACGCCGCCGCCGTTGGACAAGATTGAAGCATATTGGAGTGATTTGATGAACGCGCCTTTGGACAAAACCCTCGAGCACACTTTTGTGACCGCTCCGCACTTCCCGATCTACATGGATTACTCGGCCACCACGCCGATCGATCCGCGCGTGGCCGACAAGATGATTCCTTACCTGCGCGAGCAGTTCGGCAATCCGGCGTCGCGCAGCCACATGTACGGCTGGACCGCGGAAGCGGCCGTCGAGGAGGCGCGCGCCGAAGTAGCCAAGCTGGTCGGCGCCGACCCGCGCGAAATCATCTGGACTTCGGGCGCGACCGAAAGCAACAACCTCGCGCTGAAAGGCGCCGCCCAGTTCTACAAGACCAAGGGCAAGCACATCATCACGGTCAAGACCGAGCACAAATCGGTGCTGGACACCGTGCGCGAACTCGAGCGCGTCGGCTTCGAAGCGACCTACCTCGAACCGCAGGACAACGGCCTGATCACCATCGCCCAGCTCGAAGCGGCGATCCGCCCGGACACCATCCTGGTCTCGGTCATGCTGGTCAACAACGAGATCGGCGTGATCCAGCCGATCGACGACATCGGCGCGCTGTGCCGCTCGAAGGGCATCATCTTCCATTGCGACGCCGCCCAGGCAACCGGCAAGGTCGCGATCGACCTGGCCAACAGCAAGGTGGACCTGATGACCTTCACCGCGCACAAGACCTACGGCCCGAAAGGCGTCGGCGCCCTGTACGTTCGCCGCAAGCCGCGCGTGCGCCTGGAAGCGCAGATGCACGGCGGCGGCCACGAGCGCGGCCTGCGTTCGGGCACCTTGCCGACCCACCAGATCGTCGGCATGGGCGAAGCCTTCCGCATCGCCCGCGAAGAAATGGACAGCGAAATCGTTCGCATCCGCGCGCTGCGCGACCGCCTGGCCAAGGGCCTGCAGGAGATCGAAGAGGTCTACGTCAACGGCGACATGGAACACCGTGTGCCGCACAACCTGAACGTGAGCTTCAACTACGTCGAAGGCGAGTCCCTGATCATGGCGATCAAGGGCCTGGCCGTGTCGTCCGGCTCGGCCTGCACCTCGGCCAGCCTCGAGCCATCGTACGTGCTGCGCGCGCTGGGCCGCAGCGACGAACTGGCGCACAGCTCGATCCGCTTTACCATCGGCCGCTTCACGACCGAATCCGACATCGATTTCGCGGTGGACCTGCTGAAATCGAAGGTCCACAAATTACGCGAACTGTCGCCCCTGTGGGATATGTTCAAAGAAGGCATCGACATCGCGTCGATCCAATGGGCAGCCCACTAACACCGTATTCAAATTAGGAGCATCACCATGGCATACTCGGACAAAGTGTTGGACCACTACGAAAATCCACGTAACGTCGGCGCCTTCGACAAGGGCGACGAGACGATCGGCACCGGCATGGTCGGCGCGCCGGCCTGCGGCGACGTCATGAAACTGCAGATCAAGGTTGGCGCCGATGGCCTGATCGAAGACGCGAAATTCAAGACCTACGGCTGCGGTTCGGCCATCGCATCGAGCTCGCTGGTGACCGAATGGGTCAAGGGCAAGACCTTGGACCAGGCGCTGTCGATCAAGAACACCGAAATCGCCGAAGAACTGGCGCTGCCGCCGGTGAAGATCCACTGCTCGATCCTCGCCGAGGACGCGATCAAGGCCGCCGTGCTGGACTACAAGACCAAGCACCCGACCGCCGCCTGAGAGGGCTGGAGGAATACATGGCAATCACACTGACCGAAAAAGCGGCGAAGCACATCAACCGCTATATCGAACGCCGCGGCAAGGGCATCGGCCTGCGCTTCGGCGTGCGCACGACCGGCTGCTCGGGCCTGGCGTACAAGCTCGAATACGTCGATGAATCGGCCGCCGAAGACCAGGTCTTCGAGTCGCACGGGGTGAAGGTCTTCGTCGACCCGAAAAGCCTGCCGTACATCGACGGCACCGAGCTCGATTTCACCCGCGAAGGGCTGAACGAAGGCTTCCGCTTCCACAACCCGCAGGTCAAGGACGAATGCGGCTGCGGCGAAAGCTTCCGTATCTGACCGCAATGCAGAACCACTTCGACCTGTTCCACCTGCCGGCGCGCTTTTCGATCGACATGGGCGCGCTCGACGCGGCGTATCGCGACGTGCAGGGGCAGGTGCACCCGGACCGCTTCATCAACGCGACCGACGCCGAAAAGCGCGTCGCGATGCAGTGGGCCACGCGCGCCAACGAGGCCTACCAGACGCTGAAGAATCCGCAGAAGCGCGCGCGCTACCTGTGCGAGATGAACGGCGTCGACCTGCAGACGGAATCGAACACGGCGATGCCGATGGACTTCCTGATGCAGCAGATGGAGTGGCGCGAGGCGCTGGGCGAGGCGCGGGCGGAGAAGAATGTCGAGGCGCTCGATGCCTTGGACGAGCAGGTCAAGCAGGAACGCAAGTCGCAACTCGTGAAGATTGGCGCGCAGATTGAGGCTGGTGATTACGAACACGCGGGACAGGGCGTACGCGCACTCATGTTTTTAGACAAAATGACTCAGGAGATTGAAGGGCTGTTCAGCACGCTCGAGGCAACTTGATGCCTGAGCTGAAGGAAAGCCTTCAAATCGCAGGCGAAATCCTCAAGGTCATTGGGGCACTGGCGTCATTCTATGCCGTCTTCAAGTTACGCCAGATCGAGAAAAAATATCTTTTCAAAGCAACCGTTCCGGACTTGATGGCGAGAATCGGGAAGACGTTGGATACGTTGATCGAAGTGCTCGACGATCCTACCGGATACCGGCCCGAAATTGCTGAAGCGCTGAATCACTTGATGGTCGACGTGAAGAACCTGAGGCGAAAATGTCACGGCGGCACCTTGAAAGCTTGTTCAGAACTGCTGAGAACGCTCCAGGCGACCCGCCCGCGCCGCTATTTTTGGCAGCCGGAAGAGCCGATGGCGGTCGGTGAGTCGACGCTGATCGAGATCTATGGCAGAGGGGCGGGCTTGATTCACTCACTTGAGAACGACTTGGAAGACCACCGCTGGAGTGGAAAATGAGCGAGAGCAAAATTGATCAGGGCGTGTTCAAGATTTTCCGAATGACCCATGAGGGGCAGCTGAGCTGGGAGCATGCGGCAGTCCCGCGGCTTTGGCAGCAGAACACCGACACCATCTATCCAGTCTTCTTTCAAACTGAATACGAAGGTAGAAGGCTGGCGTTGTTTCAGACCAAGGAGCGCCAATCCCGTCAAAAGTCGATGGAACAGATTATCAACGGCGACTCGAACGAATGGAGCGAATCGTATCACTTGGCCTTACTCGGGAATCATGACGAACTGTTGTTCGAGTTTCCCCGGTCGCGCGTGATAAGGGATTTATTCATCGGAGTGCGCTACAAAGCCGCGAAAGTCGATGATTTCCTCGACAAGTTACTTAAATCAGAACCAGCAAGCGAAAAAGAATAAATGGCCTTACTCCAAATCTCCGAACCCGGCATGTCCACCGCCCCCCACCAGCACCGGCTGGCGGTCGGCATCGACCTGGGCACCACCAACTCGCTCGTCGCCACGGTCCGCAGCGGCATCCCCGAGGTCCTGAGCGATGAAGACGGCCGCCCGCTGCTGCCGTCGGTGGTCCGCTACCTGGCCAACGGTCATGCGCACATCGGCCACAAGGCGCAGGCCCACCAGACCACCGACCCGAAGAACACCGTTGTCTCGGTCAAGCGCTTCATGGGACGCGGCCTCGCCGACATCGCCCACGCCGAAAACCTGCCTTACGATTTTCAAGATGCTCCGGGCATGGTCCAACTGCGCACGATCGCCGGCGTGAAAAGCCCGGTCGAAATCTCCGCCCAGATCCTCGCCACCTTGCGCCAGCGCGCCGAGGATTCGCTCGGCGACGAGCTGGTCGGCGCCGTCATTACCGTGCCTGCCTACTTCGACGATGCCCAACGCCAGGCCACCAAGGACGCGGCCCAGCTGGCCGGCCTTAACGTGCTGCGCCTGCTGTCCGAGCCGACCGCCGCGGCGATCGCCTACGGCCTCGATCACGGCTCCGAAGGCATCTACGCCGTCTACGACCTGGGCGGCGGCACCTTCGACATCTCGATCCTCAAGCTGTCCAAGGGCGTGTTCGAAGTGCTGTCCACCGGCGGCGACTCCGCGCTCGGCGGCGACGACTTCGACCACCGCCTGTTCTGCTGGATCACCGAACACGCCAAGCTGGCGCCGCTCTCGGACGAAGACACCGCGACCCTGATGGTCAAGGCGCGCCAGGCGAAGGAACTGCTGTCGACCAATGGCTCGACCACTGTCGATGCGATCCTCAACTCCGGCGAAATCGTTCACCTGCAAGTGACGGCCGAAGACTTCGCCGAGATGACCAGGCACCTGGTCGCCAAGACCATGAACGCGATCCGCAAAGCCATGCGCGACGCTTCAGTCTCGGTCGACGACGTCGATGGCGTGGTGATGGTCGGCGGCGCCACGCGCATGCCGCACGTGCGCCGCGCGGTCAGCGAATACTTCAAGACCATCCCGCACGCGAACATCGACCCGGACAAGGTCGTCGCGCTGGGCGCAGCGATCCAGGCCAACCTGCTGGCCGGTAACCGCGCCGCGGGCGACGACTGGCTGCTGCTCGACGTGACCCCGCTGTCGCTCGGTATCGAGACGATGGGCGGCCTGGTCGAGAAGATCATTCCGCGCAATTCGACCATCCCGTGCGCGCGCGCCCAGGAGTTCACCACCTTCAAGGACGGCCAGACCGCCTTGTCGGTGCACGTGATGCAGGGCGAGCGCGAGCTGGTGTCCGACTGCCGCTCGCTGGCGCAGTTCGAACTGCGCGGCATCCCGCCGATGGTGGCCGGCGCCGCGCGCATCCGCATCACCTACCAGGTCGATGCCGACGGCCTGCTGTCGGTGTCGGCGCGAGAAACACGTTCCGGCGTCGAAGCGCACATCACCGTCAAGCCGTCGTACGGCCTGGCCGACGACGAAGTGGCGCGCATGCTGCAGGACTCTTACAGCTCCGCGCAGGTCGACATGGTCATGCGCGCGCTGCGCGAGGAGCAGGTCGAGGCCGAGCGCATCCTGCTGGCGACGCAATCGGCGCTCGACACCGACGCCGCGCTGCTGACCGACGCCGAAATGGCCGACATCAACAAGCTGATGGACGCCGTGCGCGAAGCCGCCAAGGCCACCGCCGGCCAGCCGGCCGACGCGCCGGCCGCGCAGGCCGCGCTGCACGCCGCCGTCGAGGCGCTGGCGCAAGGCACCGAGGAATTCGCCTCGCGCCGCATGGACCAGAGCGTGCGCAGCGCGCTGGCCGGCAAATCGCTCGACGAAATCTGAATCCCGAATATTTAAAAGGTAAATCCCGTGCCGCAAATCGTCATCCTTCCCCATCCCGTTTTCTGCCCTGAAGGCGCCGTCCTCGAGGCGCCGAAGGGCAAATCGGTCTGCGACGTCCTGCTCGAGAACGACATCGACATCGAGCACGCCTGCGACCGCGTCTGCGCCTGCACCACCTGCCACGTGCTGGTGCGCGAGGGCTACGACTCGCTCAACGAGCCGGAAGAAAAAGAAGAGGACATGCTCGACAAGGCCTGGGGCCTGGAAGCCGTGTCGCGCCTCTCGTGCCAGGCGATCGTCGACTCGGAAGACCTGGTCGTCGAGATCCCGAAATACACGATCAACCACGCCGCCGAAAAAAATCATTGAACGGGTATCGTCATGAAATGGAGTGACATCTCGGCCATCGCCGAAGCGCTGTACGACAAATACCCGGACACCGATCCGGCGCAGATCCGTTTCGTCGACCTGCACAACAAGGTCGTCGACCTGGACGGCTTCGACGACGACCACACCCGTGGCGGCGAGAAGGTGCTCGAAGCAATCCAGGCGGCGTGGATCGATGAAGCGCGCTGACCCGAAGCCGATGGAGCTGCCGCCGGAAGTGCGTCCCGGCCAGTCGATCGCGCTGCTGCAGGAACTGCACATCCTCACGCGCGACGGCAAGCTGAATCAGGACAGCCGCCGCAAGCTCAAGCAGGTCTACCACCTGGTCCAGTTCATTGAACCGCTGATCCGCGAAATCCAGCAGGACCATCCCGCCGTGTCGCTGGTCGACCATGGCGCCGGCAAGTCCTACCTGGGCTTCATCCTGTACGACCTGTTCTTCAAGAACCTGGCCGACGGCTCGCACATCTATGGCATCGAAACGCGCGAGGAACTGGTCGCCAAGTCGGAACAACTGGCGCAGCGCCTGGGCTTCCCAGGCATGTCCTTCCTGCCGCTGTCGGTGGCCGAATCGACCACGTCGGGCCAGCTGCCGGACCGCATCGACATCGTCACCGCGCTCCACGCCTGCAACACGGCGACCGACGACGCCATCGACTTCGCGCTGAAGAAGAAGGCCAGATTCATGGTGCTGGTGCCGTGCTGCCAGGCCGAAGTCGCCACTGTCCTGAAGAAGAACAAGGGCAAGGACCTGGGCCGCAGCGCGCTCACTGAAATCTGGCGCCATCCGCTGCACACGCGCGAATTCGGCAGCCAGGTCACCAACGTGCTGCGCTGCCTGCAACTGGAGGCGCACGGCTACCAGGTCAACGTGACCGAGCTGGTAGGCTGGGAGCACTCGATGAAAAATGAGCTGATCATCGCCAGCTACAAGAACCTGCCGCGCAAGCGTCCGAGCGAACGCCTGCAGGAAGTATTGAACACGCTGGGCCTGGAAGAAATGGGCCTGCGCTTCTACACCGAACAACTGACCACGGCACAATGACCATGAGCGAACACTGGATCGACCTGCGCAGCGACACCGTCACCCAACCGTCCGACGCGATGCGCGCGGCGATGGAAGCGGCGCCCGTCGGCGACGACGTCTACGGCGACGACCCCACCGTCAACCGCCTGCAGGACACCGCGGCGCAGATGTTCGGCTACGAGGCCGGCCTGTTTGCGCCCTCGGGCACGCAGAGCAACCTGATCGCGCTTCTGGTACATTGCGCGCGCGGCGACGAGTACCTGGTCGGCCAGGAAGCCCACACCTACAAGTACGAAGGCGGCGGCGCTGCGGTGCTGGGCAGCATCCAGCCGCAGCCGATCGCCAACCAGCCGGACGGCTCGATCGCGCTGGCCGACATCGCCGCCTACATCAAGCCGGATGACATGCACTTCGCGCGCACCCGCCTGCTGGCGCTGGAAAACACCATTGGCGGCCGCGTCCTAGGCCAGGAATACATGGCGCAGGCGACATCGTTCGCGCACGCGCAGGGCTTGGCGACGCACCTGGATGGCGCGCGCATCTGCAATGCGGCCGTCAAGCTGGGCATCGGCCTGCGCGACGCGGTCAAGGGCTTCGACACCGTGTCGGTGTGCCTGTCCAAGGGGCTCGGCGCGCCGGTCGGATCTGTGCTGCTCGGGCCGAAAGCCTTCATCGAGCAGGGCAAGCGCTGGCGCAAGATGCTGGGCGGCGGCATGCGCCAGGCCGGCATCCTCGCGGCGGCCGGCCTGTACGCGCTCGAGCACAACGTCGAACGCCTGGCCGACGACCACGCCAACTCGGCGCGCCTGTCCGCTGGCCTGAAAGAAATCGAAGGCCTGAAGGTCGCCACGCCGCAGACAAACATCTTCTACGTCGAAGTGCCGCCGGCGGCAGTCGACGAGCTGCGCGAGACGCTGGTGCGCGAGCGCATCCGCGCAACCGTCGGCCAGCACACGCGCCTGGTCACCCACATCAACATCAGCGCCGCCGATGTCGAAAAAGTGATCGCCGTATTCACCGCATTTTTCAAAGACTGGCGCGCCAAGCAATGATCGACGACGACAACACCATCCGCCTCGCCAAGCGCGTGGCCGAAATGATCCCGTGCTCGCGCGCCGAAGCGGATAAGTACATCGCGGGCGGCTGGATCAGCGTCGATGGCGTGGTGATCGAGGAAGCGGGCGCCCGCGTGGCCGACGAACAGGAGGTCGTGATCCATCCGGACGCCACGCTGCTCGAGCTGACGCCCGTGACCATCCTGCTGCACAAGCCGGCGGGCGTGGATGCGGAAGAAGCGGTCAAGCTGCTGTCGGCCGAGACGCTGCAGCCGGCCGATCACGGCCACCAGCGCTTCCTCAAACGCCACCTGGCCAACCTGACGCTGGCGACGCCGCTCGATGCCAAGGCCAGCGGGCTGGTGGTGTACACGCAGGACTTCCGCGTGGCGCGCAAGCTGGTGACCGAGGGCATGCGGGTCGAGCAGGAGTTCATCGTCGAAGTGGCGGGGGATATCCGCGAAGGCGGGCTGGCGCTGCTCAATCACGGGCTGTCGTTCAACGGCAAGGAGATCCCGCCGATGAAGGCCAGCTGGCAGAACGAGACGCGGCTGCGGTTTGCGGGCAAGGGCATCAAGCCGGGGCAGCTGCTGCACATGTGCCGCATGGTGGGGCTGACGATTGTGTCGACCCGCCGCATTCGCGTGGGCCGCATTTCAATGGCCAGCCTGCCGCTTGGGCAGTGGCGCTACCTGCACGAATACGAACGTTTCTAGGCTGGCGCTCCTGCGAAGGCAGGAGCCTATGCCGATTTAGCGTTAGCCTTCGGCAGCTGAATCAGCCGAGTCCCGGCAACCTTATCGTGCAGGAACTGCCGATCCTTGTCGAGGAACGCGGTCAGTCCCCACGCTACCGCGCCGATGACGACGGCCCAGATCTGCGCGCCCGGCTTCAGCCCGAACGCATAGCAAACCACCAGCGCCGGCAGGAACCAGCCCCACGCCATCAGGTAACGGACCGCAGCCGCGCGCAGCGGCACCTTGGCGTATCCCAGCTTGACCACCTTGATGCGCCAGGTCTTCATCGCCAGCGTATGCCCGCTGCCCGACCACGCATGAATGAAATACGCCGCGGCGACGAGGAAGAACACCGCGTTGCGGCCATGGTCGATCAGGGACGAGTGCTGCAAGCGCGTCGCCGCAATGTAGATGAAGATCGCCAGCGCTTCCACCGCGGTCAGCAGGAAGGCTTCATAAACCATGGAGATCAGTCGGCGTTTGACGGTGGGCGTGGCGATCTGCGGCTTGCTATTTGACATTTGGCGCTGGTGCAACCGGGGAGCCCGGTGGTTGTGGCTGCGCGACGATGCACGTTGGCGTGCCGGCGCGGGAGGTATCGATCATGGTGCCGGCCGGGCAGGAAGCCACCGGCTGCACGGGGCGCTTGATCGGCGCGACCGTCTTGGCGCCCGCCTGCGCCGGCGGCGGCAGGTTGGTCAGCTGCTTCTTGCTGCGCGCGGCGGCCGCTTCGGCGGCGAGCTTCTGCTTCTCTTCATCCGGCAGCTGCTGGTACTTTTCCCACTGCTCGGACTTCTGTGTCGGGTCGATTTTCTTGGCGCGCGTGTAGTTCTCGCGCACCAGCCGGCGCTGCTCGGGCGTCATCTTGACCCACTCGCGCATCTTCTCGTGCACGCGCGCCTGCTCGTCCGGCTTCATCGACGAAAAGCGGTTGGCGATGTCGAGCCATTTTTGCTTGCGCATGCCTTCCATCTTGTCCCACTCGCCGGCGAGCGGTTCGAGCGCGACTTTCTGCGCCGGCGACAGGGTCGCCCACAGCGGCTTGTCGAGCGCTTTCGCGGGAGCGGCCTTGACGGGGGCGGAAGGAACCGCGGCAGGCGCCTGCGCAAACGCCGGCGCCGCGAGCAGAACGGCCGCCAGGGCCGCCCACTTCAACGAGGACTTCAACAAATCGCCCGCCACCTTATTGACCACGCTGATTCAGGTAGGCGTTGAAGCCATGATCCAGATAGGCGGTCAGTGGCAGTTCGTCGGACAGCACCGCGGCATCGAGTTCGGCGATTTCGGCGATATGCTTTTCTTCTTCGTATTGATATACGCCGGCCAGCGCGGCCACCAGGGCCAGCAGCGGGATGATGGCGCCGGCGCGGCCGAGCGCGGAAAACGTGAAGAACGCGCCGATATTGCCGGCGAGGACGCCCTGGGCCACCTTGACGGGGGCATGCGCCTTCTTGCGCGATACGGCAAGTTTGCGGGCCGAAGCGAGACGATCCGCGGTTGAGGCCGGCAGATTGTCGAGGTTGTGGTTCAGCGCATGGCGTACTTTGTACGCGAAATTGATGTCGTCGGTATTCATAATTTTAATCCCTTGGCTTTCAGCGATTCGGCGAGGGTATGGGTCGCCCGCGAACAATGTGTCTTGACGCTACCTTCTGAACACCCCATCGCTTCGGCCGTTTCAGCCACGTCCATGTCCTGCCAATAACGCATAAGGAAGGCTTCCCGTTGACGCGCAGGCAGTTTTTGTACCTCCGCTTCGATCACCGCCAGCGTCTGCTGGCGCTCGACCTGGTCCGCGCTCGACTCGGCGGCCGCCGATCCGACCTCCGCTTCATGCGATTCGAGTATATCAAAATCGTCATCGTCGTTATCGCGCCGCCCCATGCCGGAGAACAGGCTGACCCAGGTGTTGCGCACCTTTTCGCGGCGGAAGAAATCGAGGATGGTGTTTTGTAAAATCCGCTGGAACAGCATCGGCAATTCGGCCGCCGGCTTGTCCCCGTATTTTTCGGCAAGCTTGATCATCGCGTCCTGCACGATGTCAAGAGCGGCCTCGTCCTTGCGCACGGCGTACACGGCCTGCTTGAAAGCGCGCCGCTCGACATGTTCGAGGAAGTCGGATAATTCTTTGTCTGTGGCCATGCTGGACGGGAAGGGCGTCTTTACGCCAATAATGCTTCAGTGAAAAACTGACGCATCCTAGCAAATAACAGGCCGTTTTGCTTGGTTTTCACGTAATTACGCCATTCCGGTAACGATTTCGCCATTTTTGTTCTTGACCAGAATGCTGCAACGCAGTATCGTGGATCACGCTTTGACATCCCGAAGCTCTATGGTCAGGTCGTGACCGGCACACAAGGCCAACAGCGACATGACGCGCTTTCATATGTAGGCAGTTTGCTCCAACCCGTGTCACAAGCACGAGAGGTTCGCTCAAGCAGCTACAGAAACTCACGCCAAACGAGTTGCGTCCAGCGCCGGTTTGTAACGACCCTACGGTGTCGTGAAAGATCGCCGTGACCGCAGAGAAAAGGGAAGCCTGAGCACTGTCGCGCACAGCGAATTTCGTTAGGAAAGAGCATCCGATCACCTCCCGCTGGGTCTTGAAAGGAATGTATCATGAACAACGAAACGACAGCTCCCATCACGGGCGCTGAGATAGTCGTCCGCTGCCTGGCGGAAGAAGGCGTCAAGCACGTCTTCGGCTACCCTGGTGGCGCAGTGCTGTACATCTACGACGCCATCTTCAAGCAGGACAAATTCCAGCACATCCTCGTGCGCCACGAACAGGCCGCGGTCCATGCCGCCGACGCCTATTCGCGCTGCTCGAACACGACCGGCGTCGCGCTGGTCACGTCCGGGCCGGGCGTCACCAATGCCGTCACCGGCCTGTCGACCGCCTACATGGACTCGATCCCGATGGTCGTGATCTCCGGCCAGGTGCCGAGCCACGCGATCGGCCAGGATGCCTTCCAGGAGTGCGACACGGTCGGCATCACCCGCCCGGTGGTCAAGCACAACTTCCTGGTCAAGGACGTCAAGGACCTGGCCTTGACGATCAAGAAAGCCTTCTTCATCGCCCGCACCGGCCGTCCCGGCCCCGTGCTGGTCGACATCCCGAAGGACATCAGCATGCACAAGTGCGTCTACGACTATCCGAAGGATATCGAGATGCGCTCGTACAAGCCGGTCGACAAGGGGCACTCGGGCCAGATCCGCAAGGCGGTCCAGCTGCTGCTGCAGGCCGAGCGGCCGATGATCTATGCCGGCGGAGGCGTCATTCTGGCCAACGCGGCGCCCGAGCTGAACAAGCTGGTCGACAAGCTGGGCTTCCCGGTCACGAATACGCTGATGGGCCTGGGCGGCTACCGCTCCTCGTCCGACAAGTGGGTCGGCATGCCCGGCATGCACGGCACCTACGAAGCGAACATGGCGATGCAGCACTGCGACGTCCTGATCGCGATCGGCGCCCGCTTCGACGACCGCGTGATCGGCAACCCGAAGCACTTCGCCTCGCACCCGCGCAAGATCATCCACGTCGACATCGACCCGTCGTCGATTTCCAAGCGCGTCAAGGTCGACATCCCGATCGTCGGCAACGTCAAGGACGTGCTGATCGAATTCCTCGCGCAGCTCGACGCCGCCGAAGCGAAGCCGAATGCGGCGCCGCTGATGGACTGGTGGAAGCAGATCGGCGAATGGCGCCAGCGCGACTGCCTGAAGTTCCAGGACTCCGACGTCGTCATCAAGCCGCAGTCGGTGATCCAGAAGCTGTGGGACGTCACCAAGGGCGACGCCTACATCACCTCGGACGTCGGCCAGCACCAGATGTGGGCCGCGCAGTACTACCCGTTCGACAAGCCGCGCCGCTGGCTCAACTCCGGCGGCCTGGGCACGATGGGCGTCGGCCTGCCGTACGCGATGGGCGTGCAGATGGCCAATCCGGACGCCACCGTCGCCTGCATCACCGGCGAAGGCTCGATCCAGATGAACATCCAGGAGCTCGCGACCTGCAAGCAGTACAACCTGACGCCGAAGATCATCCTGCTCAATAACCGTTCGCTCGGCATGGTGCGCCAGTGGCAGCAGATCGACTATGGCGGCCGCTATTCGGAGTCGTACATGGACTCGCTGCCGGACTTCTCGATGCTGGCCGAATCGTTCGGCCACGTCGGCATGAAGATCGAGCGGCCAGGCGACGTCGAAGGCGCCTTGAAGGAGGCGTTCGCGATGACGGACCGGCTGGTGTTTATGAACTTCATCACCGACCAGGCCGAAAACGTCTGGCCGATGGTCAAGGCGGGCAAGGGCCTGTCCGAAATGCTGCTCGGCTCGGAGGACCTCTGATCATGCGCCATATTATTTCCGTCCTGCTGGAAAACGAAGCCGGCGCCCTGTCGCGCGTGGTCGGCCTGTTCTCGGCCCGCGGCTACAACATCGAAACGCTGACCGTGGCGCCGACCGAAGACGCGACCTTGTCGCGCATGACCATCGTCACCAGCGGCTCCGACGACATCATCGAGCAGATCACCAAGCACCTGAACCGGCTGATCGAAGTGGTGAAGGTGGTCGACCTGACCGAAGGACAGCACATCGAGCGTGAGCTCATGCTGATCAAGGTGCGCGCGGTCGGCAAGGAGCGCGAAGAGATGAAGCGCACCGCCGACATCTTCCGCGGCCGCGTCATCGACGTCACCGAGAAGACCTACACGATCGAACTGACCGGCGCCAAGAGCAAGCTCGATGCCTTCATCGACTCGATCGACCGCGCCTCGATTCTGGAGACGGTGCGCACCGGCGGCTCCGGCATCGGCCGCGGCGAACGCATCCTCAAAGTATAAGCAGCATCCACCCAATTCAACATACAGGACATATCATGAAAGTTTTTTACGACAAAGATTGCGACCTCTCCCTCGTCAAAGGCAAGAACGTCGCCATCATCGGCTACGGCTCGCAGGGCCACGCGCACGCGCAGAACCTGAACGACTCGGGCGTGAACGTCACGGTCGGCCTGCGCAAGGGCGGCGCCTCGTGGAACAAGGTTGAAGCGGCCGGCCTGAAGGTCGCCGAAGTCAACGACGCGATCAAGGCCGCCGACATCATCATGATCCTGCTGCCGGACGAGAACATCGCCCAGGTCTACAACGAGAACGTTGCGCCGAACGCCAAGCAGGGCGCGGTGCTGGCCTTCGCGCACGGCTTCAACGTCCACTACGGCCAGGTCGTGCCGCGCGCCGACCTCGATGTCATCATGATCGCGCCGAAGGCGCCGGGCCACACCGTGCGCGGCACCTACGCGGCCGGCGGCGGCGTCCCGCACCTGGTCGCGGTCTACCAGGACAAGTCCGGCTCGGCGCGCGACATCGCGCTGTCGTATGCGATGGCAAACGGCGGCGGCCGCGCCGGCATCATCGAGACCAACTTCCGCGAAGAGACCGAGACCGACCTGTTCGGCGAGCAGGCAGTCCTGTGCGGCGGCGCGGTCGAATTGATCAAGGCCGGATTCGAGACCCTGACCGAAGCGGGCTACGCGCCGGAGATGGCCTACTTCGAGTGCCTGCACGAGCTGAAGCTGATCGTCGACCTGATCTACGAAGGCGGCATCGCCAACATGAACTACTCGATCTCCAACAACGCGGAGTACGGCGAGTACGTGACGGGACCGAAGATCGTCACCGAAGCGACCAAGGACGCGATGCGCCAGTGCCTGAAGGATATCCAGACCGGCGAATACGCCAAGAGCTTCATCCTGGAGAACAAGGCCGGCGCGCCGACCCTGATCTCGCGCCGTCGCCTGAACGCCGAGCACCAGATCGAGCAGGTGGGCGGCAAGCTGCGCGCGATGATGCCGTGGATTGCCAAGAACAAGCTGGTCGACCAGTCCAAGAACTGATCACGCGGCGGCGACAAACCCGGGGACTCGGCGTCCCCGTCGCTCCGACGGACCTGACCCCAGTTCTTGGGCCGCGGCTCAAATCAAATTGCAACTATTCATGACAACCGCGCGCTTTGCCGCGTTTTCCGGTTATCTTCCCTGATATCGAATTGCCAACCTCAGGGAGAACCACCATGTCGCTACCAAAACTGATTATCGCCGCCACCTTCGTCCTGGCTTCGCAGGCCTACGCCCAGTCGACCAGCGGCACCCTGGTCGTCGTGCCGGCGTTCGGCGAAGTGAAGCACGCGAACGACCAGGCCACCGCGACCTTCGCCATCGAGGAGCAGGACAAGGACAAGGCCGTCGCCGCTTCGCGCGTGAATCAGAAGATGAAGCAGGGCCTGGACATCCTGCGCGCCGCGGACCCACAGGCGTCCTTGAAGACCCAGGGTTACTACACCTACCCGGTCTATCCCGAGCGCCGTCCGCTGCCCGATGGCTCCATGCCGAAACTGGTGCCGACCGGCTGGCGCGTCGGTAACTACGTCGAGATGAAGACCACCAACCTGGCCGCGTTGCCGAAAACGGCCGCCGCCGCCCAGAAGATCCTCGCGCTGAACAACCTGCAGTTCGGCCTGTCGCCGGCCACGCTGAAAAAGCTCGACGACCAGCGCATCGCCGCGACTTATCAGAACCTGAATGAGCGGATCGCCTCGATCGCCGCGGCGATGGGCCGCAAGCCGGCCGACGCCGTGCTCGACACCGTGGACTTCGAAGGTTCGGGGAACTACGCCAACCGCCAGGAGATGGCAGCGCCGGCGGCCATGATGTCGCGCGCCATGAAAGGCGAGGCCGACGTGGCCGAACCGTCGTTCGAGCCGGGCGAATCCACCATGCAGATGCGCCTCGTCGGAAAGGTGAAATTCAAGTAAGACCACCCGTTCGCTATGTTAATCCTTTGCCCACTATAATAAGCGGGTAAACACGAGCAGCGACTCCTACTTGAAACGGACCCTATGACACCATTCACCCGCCGCAAAAAGCCTGGCGCCAAAAAACTGGCGCGCTTCGGACGCCGCCGCCTCGACGCGGCCGGCAATCCGATGCGCCGCCGCGGCATCTACCTGCTGCCCAACGCGTTCACCACCGCCGCGCTGTTCTGCGGCTTCTACGCGATCGTCATGGCGATGAACCAGCGCTTCGAGCATGCGGTGTGGGCGATTTTCGTCGCCATGGTGCTCGACGCGCTCGATGGCCGCGTGGCGCGCCTGACCAACACCCAGTCCGAGTTCGGCGCCCAGTACGACAGCCTGTCCGACATGGTTTCGTTCGGCGCCGCGCCGGCGCTGGTGATGTACGAGTGGTCGCTGAACGGCCTCGGCAAGCTTGGCTGGATCGCCGCCTTCGTCTACTGCGCCGGCGCGGCCTGCCGCCTGGCGCGCTTCAACACCAACATCGAAGTGGTCGACAAGCGCTACTTCCAGGGCTTGCCCAGCCCGGCCGCCGCGGCGCTGGTGGCCGGCTACATCATGATGATGAGCGACCTCGAATTCATCGGCACGCGCATTTCGTGGGTGTCGTTCGTCGTCACGCTGTTCGCCGGCCTGACCATGGTGACCAATGTGCCGTTCTACAGCTTCAAGGATGTCAACTTCCGCAAGTCGGTGCCGTTCATCGCGGTGTTCGTCATCGCGCTGGTGATCGCGCTGGTGTCGATCGACCCGCCGAAGGTGCTGTGGCCAATTTTTGTTGTATACGGTTTATCTGGTTATGCGGTGTATCTCTGGCGCCTTGCGAAGGGCAAGCCGGTGAGCATCATCCAGACCGACGAGGAACCGCTCGATCACAGCGAACGCAGCTGACCTTCCACCCCCGGTTGATGGCGGCTGCGTTCGCGTAATTTCACACGCTGAATGGAGCCGCCATGTACGACCCGAACCGCCTCATCATTTTCGACACCACCCTGCGCGACGGCGAACAGTCGCCCGGCGCCTCGATGACCAGGGATGAAAAGGTGCGCATCGCGCGCCAGCTAGAGCGCATGCGCGTGGACGTCATCGAAGCCGGCTTCGCCGCCGCCTCGCCGGGAGACTTCGAAGCGATCCGCGCGATCGCCTCGGTGATCAAGGACTCCACCGTGTGCTCGCTGTCGCGCGCCAACGACCGCGACATCGCGCGCGCCGCCGAAGCGCTGCTGCCGGCGCCGAGGAAGCGCATCCACACCTTCATCGCCACTTCGCCGCTGCACATGAAAATGAAGCTGCGCATGGAGCCCGACCAGGTGCTGGAGCAGGCGATCCAGGCGATCCGCTTCGCCCGCAAGCACACCGACGACATCGAGTTCTCGCCGGAAGACGGCAGCCGCTCCGAGGAAGACTTCCTGTGCCGCGTGCTGGAAGCGGTGATCGCCGAGGGCGCCACCACAATCAACTTCCCCGACACGGTTGGCTACGCGGTGCCGGAAATATTCGGCGCCACGATCAAGCGGCTGCGCGAGCGCATTCCCAATTCTGACAAGGCCGTGTGGTCGGTCCACTGCCACAACGACCTGGGGCTGGCGGTGGCCAACTCGCTGGCCGGCGTGATGATCGGCGGCGCGCGCCAGATCGAATGCACCATCAACGGCCTGGGCGAGCGGGCAGGGAATACGGCGCTGGAAGAAGTGGTGATGGCGGTGCGCACGCGCTCGGACTACTACAAGCTGCAGCTGGGGATCGACACCACGCAGATCGTCGCCGCGTCGAAGATGGTGTCGCAGATCACCGGCTTCGCGGTGCAGCCGAACAAGGCTGTGGTCGGCGCCAACGCGTTCGCGCATGCGTCGGGCATCCACCAGGACGGCATGCTCAAGGCGCGCGAGACCTACGAGATCATGCGCGCCGAAGACGTGGGCTGGGCCGCGACCAAGATCGTGCTGGGCAAGCTGTCGGGGCGCAACGCGTTCAAGCAGCGCCTGCAGGAGCTGGGCATCGAACTCGAGTCCGAGGCCGACGTGAATGCGGCGTTCTCGCGCTTCAAGGACCTGGCCGACCGCAAGTCCGAGATCTTCGACGAGGACATCATGGCGCTGGTGTCGGCCGAGGACCATGCGCACGAGGGCGAGTATTACCGCTTCGTGTCGCTGGCGCAGCGCTCGGAAACGGGCGAGACGCCGCAGGCGAACGTGGTGTTCTCGATCGACGGCAAGGAGGTCGCGTGCGCGGGCGAGGGCGACGGGCCGGTCGACGCGATGGTCAACGCGATCGAAAAGGAAGCTGCGAGCGGAGCAGAGCTGGTGCTGTTCTCGATCAACGCGATCAGCAACGGCACGCAGTCGCAGGGCGAAGTGACGATGCGGTTGTCGCGCTCGGGGCGCATCGTCAATGGTGTGGGCGCCGATCCGGACATCATCGTCGCTTCGGCCAAGGCGTACATCGCCGGCTTGAACAAGCTGCATTCCAAGACCGAGCGGGTCAACCCGCAGCAGTGAAACAGACGGGGTCAGGTTCCGGCGGACCTGACCCCGTCTTTGCAGTCCATTCCGAAGAAACTGCAGTTTGTCGCATTCCGATTGCCGTGCCCCGGCGGGATTTCCTAGAATTCCTGCTTGCCGAAGCTTTTGGCATCGGGCCTGAAATTTCCTCTTTCAGAAGGCGATAAATATGCACACCATACGCTCCCTCGTTCCCCTGATCGCGCTGGCGCTGTTCGCCGCCGGCTCCGCGAAGGCGCAATACCAGCCGCCGGTCGACATCGTCGCCGGCAAGGCCGCCGCCGATGCCGGCTCCGGCCGATTGCTGCTGATGTTCGAAAAGGTCAATCCCGCGAAACCGAATATGCCAGATGCAGTCGATGCGGATGCATTCTTCAAGCTGGAAACCTCCGTGGTGGCGCGCGAGGTGTCCGGTCTGACCAGCGGCGCGCACATCGTCATGTACCCCGGCGACGCGGCGTATCCGGCGCCGCTCGACCAGCTTCCGGCCGGCGACTACTGGGTGCAGGCGCTGCTCGACCGCGACCACAGCTACAGCTATTCCGGCCGCGGCGCAGGCGACGTGGTGTCGCCGGTCGTGCGTATCAGTGTGCCGCATGCCGGCGCCCCGCTGGCCTTGAATCTTGATCGAGAGCTGCCTGCCGTGAAGCCGTGGGAGTTTGCGCCGGGGAGGCCGATGTTCAAGCCGGAAGAGCAGGCCTTCATGGAGCAGCGTATCAAGCCCTTCGAAATCCGGAGTCGCGCCGTGCAGGCATTCACCGGGCGGCCGACGTCGATCAGGGGATATGTCGTGACGCCGCCCGGCTACGATGAATCGTCCACGCGCTATCCGGTCGTCTACTTCACGTCCGGCTTTCAGGCGGGCCTGCGATCGCTGCTGGACACCGCCGGCGGCGTGCTGCGCCAGACCAACGCGAAGCTGCTGCCGCCGATGATCTGGGTGATGCTCGATCATAGCGGTCCCACCGGCACCCACGAATTCGCCGACAGCGTTAATAACGGGCCGTGGGGCAGGGCGCTGGCCGAGGAAGTGCTGCCCGAGATCGACCGCCAGTACCGCACCGATCCCGCCGCGGGCCGCTTCATCATGGGCCATTCCTCGGGCGGCTGGGCCGCGCTGTGGGCACAGATCACCTATCCAACCCTGTTCCGCGGCGCCTGGGCGACTTCCCCGGACTTTGCCGACTTCACCGATTTCGAAGGCGTGGACATCACGCGCCCTGGCGCGCGCATGAAGGACTTGCGTTCGGCGCGGATGGAGGCGGTGCTGGGCGAGACCGGCGGACAGGAATCGTCGTTCGAGTGGGTGTTCTCGCCGCGCGGGCCCGACGGACGGCCGATGCAGATGTACGACCGCGCCACGGGCCTGGTCAATCGCGAGGTGGCCGATTACTGGCGCGCCAACTACGACGTGTCGCAGATCATCCGCACGCGCTGGCCCGCGCTCAAGCGTGATGTCGACGGCAAGATCCATGTGATCGTGGGCGACAAGGACGATTACGGGCTCAATCACACGGTGCGCAAACTGGAGGAGGCGTTCAAGGCGGTGGGCGCGAACGCGAGCTTTACTTACGTGCCGGGCAAAGGTCACTACAACCTGTACGCCGAGGGCGACGAGCGCATGGCGCTGCGGCGCAAGATCGGCTGGCAGATGTGGAAGGTGGCGTATCCGCAGTCGCCATTGGGCGATCCGGGACCGCCGGCTGCGGTCGCGGCGGCAAAGTAAGGCCAATGGGGTCTGGCCCGCTCCCTGGGTCAGACCCTTTCAGTAAGCGCCTGCGACTTCGGGTCTGACCCCGAAAGCGGGTCAGGCCCCTGCGGTTCAGCGGAAGAAGCGGCGCTCCTCGTACATCGGATCCGGCCCGTTCTGCATCATGCGCACCACGCCGGCGCGGTCGAAATGCACGTGCATCATCGAATTCCATACCCCCGATTCCTTGTACCGGTACGACCACACCTCGTAATCGCGCAGCGGCAGGTAGGACTTCTCGGCCGGCCGCCCGATCGCGCGCAGCACGTCCTCGTGGGTCGCCGCGCCGACCTGGATGGTGGCGAACTTGGCATCGGTCAGCACCTGCTCGAGCAGTACCAGGCGCCCGTCGGCGCCGATGTGCGCCATCCACGTGCTCTGGCCCATCGGCCCGGTGGCGTATTCGAGCAGCTGTTCCGACCCGGCCGAATAGGTCGCCGTCGGCTCGCCCAGCTTGAGCTTGACCGTGTCGATCGAGTCGCCCGGCAGCAGCGGCGGACCCAGCATGCCGGCGCAGCCCGCCAGAAATACTTGACTAGTCAACAATATCGCTGTTGTTATTTTGCGCATGGCTGGCCCCGTGTGATGCAAAAAACATCATGATGCCCGAGTCCGGCGTAATCAGCACTGGTCGCACGATGCGTTTTCGCATATACTTGCGGGTCTGGCCGATTGTGGCTGGTTCATTTAACGTAGTTCACGGTGCGCTGGGTTGCGACTCTTGCACCGCATGTGAAAGGTAATATCATGACCGTAGAAAACATCAACAAAGCCGCGATCATCGCGGACAACGCCCGTGCCCAGAACGACACCGGCTCCCCGGAAGTCCAGGTTGCACTGCTGACCGCACGCATCAACGAACTGAACGGCCACTTCAAAGCCCACGCAAAGGATCACCACTCGCGCCGCGGCCTGATCATGATGGTCAACCGTCGCAAGAGCCTGCTGTCCTACCTGAAATCGAAGGACGCGGCCCGTTACCGCGACCTGATCGCCAAACTCGGCCTGCGCAAGTAACTCTTGCCACCGCGATTGTAGCGACAATGCCTGCGCCAGTCTGACTGTCGCGGGCATTTTGCATTTTTGAGCGCCCGAATCATTGCAGCAAAGTAGTAAAGGTAGCCGTGAGGCTACCTGTGGTGAGGTGAACGACAGCCCCTGAAAATCTGTCGGCAAATAGAAAGGGATTACCCATGTTTAACAAAGTTACGAAAACCTTCCAATACGGCCAACACGAGGTCACGCTGGAGACCGGCGAAATCGCCCGTCAAGCATCCGGCGCCGTGATGGTGTCGATCGAAGACACCGTCGTCCTGGCGACCGTGGTAGCGCGCAAGGACGCCAAGCCGGGACAGGACTTCTTCCCGCTGACCGTCGATTACGTCGAGAAAACGTACGCTGCAGGCAAGATCCCAGGCGGCTTCTTCAAGCGTGAAGGCCGTCCATCCGAAAAAGAAACCCTGACCTCGCGCCTGATCGACCGTCCGATCCGCCCGCTGTTCCCGGAAGGCTACCTGAACGAAGTCCAGGTCATCATCCACGTGCTGTCGGTGAACCCTGAGATCGATCCGGACATCGCCGCGATGATCGGCGCATCGGCCGCGCTGTGCGTGTCGGGCGTGCCGTTCAACGGCCCGGTTGGCGCCGCGCGCGTCGGCTACGCCAACGGCCAGTACATCCTGAACCCGACCACCACCCAGCTCAAGACGAGCCAGATGGACCTCGTCGTCGCCGGTACCGAGACGGCCGTGCTGATGGTCGAATCGGAAGCCAAGCAGCTGTCCGAAGAAATCATGCTGGGCGCCGTGGTGTTCGGCCACGACCAGATGAAAGCGGTCATCGACGCGATCCACGAGCTGGTGCGCGATGGCGGCAAGCCGGAAGTCCAGTGGGCCCCGCCTGCCAAGAACGAAGCGCTGATCGCGCGCGTCAAGGCCTTCGCCGATGCGAAGATCAACGACGCATACCAGACCAAGGACAAGCAGGCGCGTACCGCCAAGCTGAAGGCCGCCTTCAGCGAAGTGATCGCCGACCTGAATAACGAGTCGATGGCGTCGGGCGCGGCCGAAGTGGACGCATCGGAAGTCGGCAACATCCTGTTCGACATCGAAGCCAAGGTCGTGCGTTCGCAGATCCTGAATGGCGAGCCGCGCATCGACGGCCGCGACACCCGCACCGTGCGTCCGATCGAAATCCGCACCAGCATCCTGCCGCGTACCCACGGCTCGGCGCTGTTCACCCGCGGCGAAACGCAGGCGCTGGTAGTTGCCACCCTGGGCACCGCGCGCGACAGCCAGAAGATCGACGCGCTGATGGGCGAGTACACCGACTCGTTCATGATGCACTACAACATGCCTCCGTTCGCCACCGGCGAAACCGGCCGCGTCGGTACGCCGAAGCGCCGCGAAATCGGCCACGGCCGCCTGGCCAAGCGCGCGCTGATCGCAGCGTTGCCCGATCCGGAAGACTTCAGCTACTCGGTGCGCCTGGTTTCGGAAATCACCGAATCGAACGGTTCGTCGTCGATGGCTTCGGTCTGCGGCGGCTGCCTGGCGCTGATGGACGCCGGCGTTCCGATGAAGGCGCACGTCGCCGGCATCGCGATGGGCCTGATCAAGGAAGGCGGCAAGTTCGCGGTCCTGACCGACATCCTGGGCGACGAAGACCACCTCGGCGACATGGACTTCAAGGTAGCGGGTACGCCTGACGGCATCACCGCGCTGCAGATGGACATCAAGATCATGGGCATCACCAAGGAGATCATGCAGGTCGCGCTGGCGCAAGCCAAGGAAGCGCGCCAGCACATCCTGGGCGAAATGCAGAAGGCCATGCCGCACGTGAAGACCGAGCTGTCGGACTTCGCACCGCGCCTGATCACCATCAAGATCAACCCGGAGAAGATCCGTGACGTGATCGGCAAGGGCGGCGCGGTCATTCGCGCGCTGACCGAAGAGACGGGCACCCAGATCGACATCAGCGACGAAGGCGTGGTCACGATCGCGTCGGTCGACGCTGCCGCCGGCCAGGAAGCCAAGCGCCGCATCGAAGAGCTGACCGCATCGGTCGAAGTGGGCAAGACCTACGACGGCATCGTGCTCAAGCTGCTGGACTTCGGCGCGATCGTCCAGGTCATGCCAGGCAAGGACGGCCTGCTGCACATCTCGCAGATCGCCAACGAGCGTGTGAACGCCGTTGCCGACTACCTGAAAGAAGGCCAGGCGGTGCGCGTCAAGGTCCTCGAGACCGACGACCGCGGCCGCCTGAAGCTGTCGATGAAGGCCGCTGAAGGTGCCGAAGGCGCCGCAGCACCAGCAGCGCAGTAATCCTCGCTCCGGCGTCAAGCCGACAAAACACCGCCAGCGCGCAAGCCCTGGCGGTTTTTTAATTCTGGAGTCTGGTCCTGCGGACCTGACCCCGTCCTGGTTGCTACAACTACCTCACTGGATTGCAGTTGTCCTTGCTATCTCAATCCCTGCGCTGACAGCTGGGCGTATTGTCTGGAGCGTGCGCTGCTGCTAATGAAACGCCCACCTTTGATCCATGGCACGTAGTGCTATAGTTCGTCCAAATGAGAATTCTCGCGAATGCGCGTTTTTCTGACCAGGTGGTCTATTAGCCTTCAGGCTCAAGGATAGATATTTCTTCATTTATTGTTACGCGAAAAGTCAGAGCGCGAACATCAGCGATACAGAATTGCGCGCATTGAAGGTGCTGGCAAGTGAATTGTTGAGCTACGATGCCGCCGCTTTGGCGGTCGCGTTACATGCTGGAGAACTGCAGGAAATCGACTATGAAGAATCATGAGAAATTACTCGAGGTGATACATGCGACCGCAAGCGGCCTGAACGCGGCGGGCGTATTAAGTCCGACCACGATGAAGGAATTCGCGCGCTCTGCCTTCCTGCGGTCAAACAATACAGCGCGGATCAGATAAAGCGCCTGCGACTGCGTTCGAAAACCAGCCAGGCGGTTTTTGCAGCCTATCTCAACACCAGTGCATCTACCGTCCAAAAGTGGGAGCAGGGCCAAAAACAGCCGAGCGGCGCCGCTCTCAAACTATTAAATTTGGTCGACACCAAAGGCTTGAAAGTTCTTTCCTGATGTTGCGGTTTTGGGGAGTGCACACGGAACGGCGGAGGCGCCCTTAGTATTGGACAATCCCTTCGAAATGGATAAGACTGTCTGTTCAATCATTCATTCTCTTGCCATGCCAACCATCGACCCACGCATCGACGCCTACATCGCAGCATCCCCTGAATTCGCCCGGCCCATCCTGACGCATCTGCGCGAGGCGATCCACGCATCGTGTCCCGAGGTCGAGGAGACCATGAAATGGAGCCGCCCGCACTTCGAATATCTCGGTCTGCTGTGCGGCATGTCGGCGTTCAAGGCGCATTGCGGCTTCGGCTTCTGGAAAGGCGGGCTGATGTTCCCGGGGATGGACGAGCGCGAAGCGATGGGTCATTTCGGCCGCATCACGTCAGTCAAGGACCTGCCGTCCAAGAAAGACTTGGCCGCTTACATCAAGAAGGCCATGAAGCTAAATGAGGAGGGTGTCGCAGCACGCGCACGCGCGAAGCCTGCTGTGCCGCGCCCTCTGAATGTGCCGGCTTATTTTCAAGCTGCGCTGGAAGCCAACGAAGCAGGGCTGGAGAAATTCAACGCCGGCAGCACCAGCTTCAAGCGCGAGTATGTCGACTGGCTGGAGGAAGCGAAGACGGAAACGACGCGTGAGCGCAGGATGGCGCAAGCGCTTGAATGGATCGCGGAAGGCAAAGGGCGTAACTGGAAATATGAGAAGTGCTGAAAGTGGGACAGTCGTCTCACCTCGGTCCGCGGCGCCGACACGCCCGGGGTCAGGTCCGGCGGACCTGACCCCATCTTCACTGTGCCGCCAGATGCTCGCCGAGACGCACGCCCAGGCATAGCAGCGTCAGCGTCGGCGGCAGCCCCCATGGCCGCGGAATCACCGACGCGTCGCACACATACAGATTCGCCGCGCCGGCTTTCAGGTCGCTGTCGACGCCTTCACCGATCCGCACGCTGCCGCCCGGATGCGCGGCGAAATGGCGGCTCTGGAAAACGTGCGTCGCCCCCGCGCCCCGCAGCACCTCGCGCGCCATCTCCACACCGCGATCGAGCTTGGCCCGGTCGTTCGCATGCAGCGGTTTGCTGGCCCACTTCGGTCCGATCGCCCCGCCAATCTCGTCGCGCACCTTCACCATGATCGACAGCGTGTGCCGATGCGCAAACAGCCGGTCGACCCGGTACGCCTGCAGCGTAAAGCCATGGTACATCGGCGCGGGCAGCGTCATGTCCGCCAGCGAAATGCCGTCCGCATCGAAGCGCACGCCGGCGGCCATCGGCACTTCGGCGCCGCCGTCGATGTCGTCGACTGTGCCCATCACGGCGATGACCGGATCGCTGAAAAAGCCGCTGGTGCGCGGCGCCAGTCCGGAGTTGTTCAGCAGGCGC
Organism: Massilia sp. P1_C10; assembly: GCF_056406475.1. Classification (NCBI taxonomy): domain Bacteria; kingdom Pseudomonadati; phylum Pseudomonadota; class Betaproteobacteria; order Burkholderiales; family Oxalobacteraceae; genus Massilia; species Massilia sp. P1_C10. The sequence goes on along the minus strand of NZ_JBFUAC010000002.1, from coordinate 353,853 downwards.
GGACTGCCCACGCCGCCGCCGGCCAGCACCACGAAGCGCGCTCGCGCTTCCTGGACGTCGCCATCGCGCACGAATTCAACGCCGGCCGCCTGGCCATTTTCGATCAGCACACGCCGTACCCGCGCCTGGTCGATCAGTGTCGCGCCGTCGCGCACCGCCTCGTCGAGAAAGTCGCGCGCGGTCCACTTGGCGCCGAACGGACAGCCATAGGCGCAGCGCCAGCAGCCGGTTCGGCAAATGAATGGCCGGATCATCTTGTCGAGCTTTTGCCAATCCCGCCGCACGCGCGCCCCGCATGATGCGCGAGGCCGTCGGGCCGATCAGCGAGTCGGGGAGTGGGCCGATTGGCAGTTCTCCGCGCAGGGCTTGCAGCGCCGGAGAGAGGTCGATGCCGTATGCCGCGAACAGTTCCGCCGGCGGCGCGGCGGCGGTGGCAAAATTGATTGCCGAGCTTCCCCCCGCAGTCACACCTTGCACCAGCAAGGAAGCATCGCGCTGGATGAACATTCCTTTGCCAGGCACCGCTGCCATCGACGCCATCTGGCCCACTGTGCCCGTCAATGGGGCGGCGCTGCCTTGCTCCAGCACCAGCACGTGCCAGCCGCGACGCGTGAGCTGCCGCGCGACGGTTGACCCGCCCGGACCGGCGACAACAATCGCATCGTATGAATGGGTTGGAGATTTTGACATCCGCAAACAAGGAAGAAAATGTGTCCGCCAGTATCGACGCTTTGGCTTGTCGCGTCAAAACAAGGAACGCATCGCGGCGGGCCGACCTTGCGTTGCATCGAAAAGGCGGCGCGTGCGTCGGGTGTATGATTTCGGATTGAACTTTGGCGGATGCGAAGGGTGGATTCCAGAACTCTGATTCGCTTGAAATGCGCCGGTTTGAAGCGCTGAGTTCGAGTGAGAAATGAAAATGGAATTTCAGTGCTTATTCACAAAGATGTGGGAAGCGTGTATGGCGTCACCGTTCCCGCGCTGCCAGGATGCTTTTCCTGGGGCGACACCATCGATGACGCGCTCAACAATACGCGCGAAGCCGTCCACGCCCATTTGAGGACGATGATCAGCGAGGGAATGCCTGTCAGCTTTATCCATCCCCCCCGCATGTTTACACTGCCAATCCTGCCGAAGAAGGAACATCGGCGACCGTCGAGATCGACATTTCAGAATTCGAATCATCGTTTGCTACAGTCAGGTAGCGTTTATCGCTAAGGACGCACCTGCCAAGCCGTGCGGCGGGGAAGCCGGAATGGCGCCGGCATTCCTCATCGCGCGGCGCCATGATGGTGGCGTCAATGTTCCGCGGCGGCAAGCGGGGCGGTTCCGCCAAGTCGGCGCTGCAGCAGGTCCTTGGCCACCGCAAGCGCGTTGTCCGGCGTCGCTGCGATATCCGGGATGACGCCGACGCCTTCCCAGTTGCTATTGGTAATTGGACTGATGGAGCGCCGCCCAGGAATCATGGCGAAAAAGTGATCGCCAAGGCGGTAAGGGCGCGCGGGGTGGGCGCCGCCCCAGGTGCGCTCGCCGATCACCGTGGCGCGTTTCAGCGCCTGCATGGTGTAGGCGAAGTCTTCGCCGGCGGACATCGTGCCCGGCCCGGCGAGGATAACGACCGGCTTCTTGCCGCCGTAGCGTTTGCCGTCAAGTTTATCCGTGGTCCACTGCTGCATGGTGTTGCCGGTATCGCGATCCCAGATGTCGTTGACACGTGTGCGCTGGTCGACGAAATAGCTGACCAGTAAGGCCACCGACTGCGGCAAGCCTCCGCGGTTCTGGCGCAGGTCCACGATGAGACCATCGGTGTCGGCGAGTTTATTCATCGATTCGGCGTACTTTTCCGCCACGAGGAGATCAGGAGGGAAGCCGGAAACCTGCAGGTAGCCGATGTTGGGGCCCAGGTGATCCACCTTGTTTACGCCATAGTTCATCATGCGGAGTCTAATCCCCATGATCGTGCGCATGGCGAAGCCGGTGCGCTGTTCCCATTCCGCTTGCGACGCCGGCGGAGGTCCGCCCGCACTGTCAGGCGGAACCAGTCCGGGACTGAACGCCACCGTCATATGCAGGTCGCTCGCGACGCCGCGAAGGTCGTCAGTGAGCTGTTTTGCCAGCTGTTCGCCGTCCGTTATCCCATCGTACTTGCGCTCGTGCTGGCGCTGACGCAGGAACGCTTCAATCTGCTTGGCCTTGTCCGGAAAGATATAGTGATCGTTCAGCCTTGCCACCAGCGTATCGACTGCCTCCGCCCGCACCGCGCCGTCGACGACAACCTTTGGCTGCGGCATCATTCGATCCCATAAAGGCCGCCACATTGGCACCGTGGCAAATGCGGCGATCGCGGTCAGCGCTAGCAATGATGGGATGACAATCCATTTCTTTTTCATTTTTTCCTCTGATTGTGGCAGGCGGTTTTTAATCTGGGGAGGGTAATCGGAAACAATTACTTCACCATTAATGCAAGGAAGTGGATTGAGAATAGCACGACAATTGCTATCGAGTAGCAATATTTAATGCTTATTGATGGTGAGCGGAGGACAATCGGGTGGGGCCGAGGCTCGTTTGTCGAAGATTTACTGAGTGGCCGGTGCCGCCGTCAGAGGCTTGAATAGTTTTCAACTAGGACAATTTGTCCCAAGGTATCGAGATCGTTTTGAAGTACTATCCTTGCGAACATGCAGCGCTCCTCTCGATAGATAGTGTCAAGTAATAGCCTGGGAAGACTCAAAATGATGGATTGGATCCCTGTAGTCCTGGTGGCGTTCAAAGCTCTCGTGCTCGGCACGGGCATGTTCTTCGCCATCAAGTGGCATTACGATCAAGACAAGAAGGAGAAGCGCGCCGTGCTGCACGCGGTGGGCAAGATCGCCGCAGTCTTCATGCTGTCGCTCGTGGCCTTGGTGCTGCTTACCTTCTTCGTCAGCAGCAAGCTCGGTTTGGACTTGACCTTCCCATGATGGGCGAAGAATAGTCGCAGGGTGCGCTTTGATAACTTCTTTTGGCCCACTGCGACCCTGCCAAGTTAGTTTTCCACACCAAGCGCAACGCCGGCATCGCGCCGCCGCTGAAGCAGGTCTATCGCTACCGCAAGCGCATCGGCTGGCGGCGCCGGGACATCGGGCCTGACGCCCGTGCCTTCCCAGTTTGTGTGTGTAATCGGGCTGATGCTGCGGCTGTTGGGGATGGCCGCATGAAAATGGCCGCTGAGGCGATACAACTCAGCGACCAGCGTATCGATCGCCTGCGTGCGCATGGCGCCATCGACCACGACTTCAGCGGAAGCGACGACGGCATACGTGCGAATCATCGCCAGGAACAGGAAGAAGACCAGGACGACACGTTTTGTTTTGACTCCGGCCAGTGCGAACCTCGAGGGTCGGTCATCGAATTCATGGGCTGGCATTCCTTGTGGAATCCAAAAAAAGGGGCAAGGCCCATCGGACCTTGCCCCATCTGTGGCGCTGGGCGCGACTTACTTGTCGCTGACCGAGAACTCGCCGAAGGCCTTGAGCTGTTCGCCCACCTGCGCCTTGTCGCCGACCACGATGATCGACTGGTTCTCCGGCGCGAAGTACTTCTTGCCGATCTCGCGCACCTGCTCCGGCGTGACCTTCTGAATCTTCGGCACGTACTGGCCGAGGAACTCAGGCGGCAGGCCGATCAGCCAATTCGACGCCAGCGTGTTGGCCACCGCGCGCTGCATCTGGTTGCTGATCAAGTAGCCGCCGGCCACGTAGCGCTTGTTCATCTCCATTTCGGCAGGCGACACCAGTTCGGTGCCCAGCTTGCGGTACTCGTTGAAGAACTCCGTCAGCGAGGCGCCCGACACCGCATTGCGCACGTCCGCGCCGCCGACGATGCCGCCGCCGTTGCGATAGGTGCGCGCGCCGGCCGATGCGCCGTAGGTGTAGCCCTTTTCTTCGCGCAGGTTCAGGTTGACGCGGCTGCTGAAGCCGCCGCCGATGATGGTGCTGGCAAGGCGCATCGGCACCAGTTCGTCGGTGGTGGCCGGGATGCCTGGCGCGCCGATGCGGATCGTCGACTGCACGCTGCCGCCGCGTTCGAGCAGCATGCGCACCGGCTTGGCCGAACTCGGCGCCGCCGGCGTGGCCGCCAGCGCAGGGCCGGCCGCCTTCCAGTCGCCGAACGCCTTCTGCGCCAGCTTCATCGCGTCCGCTTCCTTGATGCGGCCGGTGACCACCAGCAGCGCGTTCTCGGGACGGAAGCGCTTCGCGTGCTCGACGCGCATCATTTCATCGGAGGCGGAATTGATCGCGTCCGCGGTCGGCTCGACCCGGCTGTACGGGTGATCGCCATACACGGCCTTGCCGATCGCGCGCTCGGCGCGGAAGCGCGGCGTGGCTTCCTGCACGCGCAGCGACTGCAGCGCGTTGGCCTTGGCCAGCGCCACTTCCTTGGCCGGGAACGACGGATGGCGCGCCACTTCCGCCAGCAAGTCCATCATTTCGGCGGCATGCGACGTGACGGCGTTGGCCGACACGATCATGCCGTCCAGCGAAGTCGTGGCGCCGACCGAGCCACCCATGCCTTGCGCCGCTTCGGCGATCGCGCGCGAGTCGCGCTTGGCGGTGCCTTCGTTGAGCAGGCCGGCCATCAGGTTGGCGAAGCCGGGATGCGCCGCGTCATCGGCGGCGTAACCGGCGCCGCGCACGGCCAGCACGAAGTCGACGCGCGGCAGGCCGCTGCGCGGAACCACCCATACCTGCATGCCGTTGGCCAGCGTCTTCTTGGCGATCTGCGGCGCCGGGATCGGCTTGTCCTTGCCGAAGGCAGGCATTTCTTTCGGAAGCTGTACCGGCTCGGCGGCGTAGGCCAGCGGCGCGAACAGCATGGAAATCGTCAGTGTCAGCATCAGCTTTTTCATCGATGCGCTCCTTATTTCGTGGTGCCGGCTGGCGGCGTGACTGCCGCGACCTTGGCGACAGGTTTGCGGTCGATGACCGTGCGGTTGGCGACGGTGAGGTAGGTGGCCGCGGTACGTTTGATGTCGTCCGAGGTCACGCCTTCGATCCAGCCAGGGATCTTGTTGACGACGTTGGCGTCGCCCCACAGCGTCTGCAGCTTTGCCAGCGTGTCGGCGCGGTTGATGAAGCTTTCCAGCTTGTCGTTCCACTCTGCCAGCATCTTGGTCTTGACTCGCTTGAGCGTGGCCGCGTCGACGCCGTCCTTGACCACTTTGGCGATCTCGGCATCCATCGCGCCCAGCACCGCGTTGGCGTTGCTGGTCGGCTTATAGACGGCGAACACCGTGAACAGGGTAGGGCCGTCGAATTCCCACGGGCCGGTCAGGCCGTACAGCGAGTCGACATTGAGCGCCACTTCGCTGCCCTTGACGAGGCCCTGGTAGAAGCGCGAGGCGTCGCCGCCGGCCAGCACTTCGCCCAGCACCGCCATCGCTGCCTGGTCCTTGCTGCCGCGCGAAGGCATCTTCCACGCCGCCGCGATCGCCGGCGCCTGCGCCAGCATGTCGGTCTGCTCGATGCGCTTCTCGGCGGTGTTCAGGCCTTCCGTGAAGTCGCCGCCCTTCGGTACCGGACGCATCGGAATCGCGCCGAAGTACTTCTTGGCCAACGCGAAGCCTTGGGCCGGCGTCACGTCGCCGGCGATCGCCAGCACCGCGTTGTTCGGGCCGTAGTAGTCGCGGTGGAAGCCGCGCACGTCGTCCAGGCTGGCGCCTTCGAGGTCTTCGAAGCTGCCGTAGCCGTCGTGGTTGTTCTCCCACTTCTGGAACGCGTGCTGGCCGATGTCGATCCACATGAAGCCGCCGTACGGCTGGTTCTTCACGTTGACGCGGATCTCTTCCTTGACCACGTCCTGCTGGTTCTTCAGCGACTTGGCGTTGAAGTCGAGCGTCTTCATGCGGTCCGCTTCGAGCCACATGATCGAGTCGATCGCCGACACGGGCGCGGTCTCGATGTAGTTGGTGAAGTCGGCGCGGGTCGAGCCGTTGTTGCGGCCGCCGCCGCCGGTGATCGCCTTGTCGAACACGCCCTTCGGCGCGACCGGGGTGCCCTGGAACATCAGGTGCTCGAACAGGTGGGCGAAGCCGGTGCGGTTCTTCGGCTCGAGGCGCATGCCGACGTGGTAGACCACGCTGACGCCGACCGTCGGCGACGAGTGGTCTTCGGAGATGATGACGGTGAGGCCGTTGTCGAGCTTCTGGACCGCGACCGGCAGGGTCCACTGATCGGGCGTCGCGGCCAGCGCGGCCAGCGACATGGAAAGTCCCGCGATCAGGGCGGGGATGTGGCGTTTGCGCATAGTGTCCTCAAAATGGCGATTGACCAGAGTTCTTCGCGGCATATATGTACCGGCGAGCAGCAATATTAGCGCCAAATGTGTGCGCTGAGGTAACAGATTGATATGTATATCCTGATAGGTGTCGACCCTGAAATTGGCGGCGACGCGCCGATTCGGTGCCCTGCTGACTTGCAAATGCGCCAACATGGTGAGTGCGACCGCGAATTCGGCCGCTTCGGCATGGCACGAATCCTGCAAATGGATTGCGGTGATACCCCACCGGAGACCGCCATGTCAGCCCAGCTCACCACCACTACTCCTGGCAAGCCTGCCGATCCTGTCGGCGACGTCCAGCTGTCCGGCGACGTGTTCGGCGCGCTGATCAACCTGTCTGGCCGGCGCCGCTTCACTTCGCAGCGCGTGGTGCTGTACGCTGTGCTCGCGTCGATGGGCCACGAAGGCGCGGTCGCCACCGCGCGCGAAACGCTGGCGATGTTCCGCGACGCGCACACCGCGCTGATCGAAGGCAAGGGCAGCATCCCGGGCATCTTTTGCGGCCAGCTGCGCGACGCCTACTTCGGCACACTGGAGGGGGACAAGGTGATCCGCCATTTCATCAAGCTGGCGGAGGCGACGCTGGACGGCATCGGCGCGAACGCGGTCGGCACGCCAAGGCTGCTCGACGAGCTGGTGCGCAGCGCGACGCCGTTGTTGAGCGTGCTGAACGGCTTGACGCTGGTATACGAGGAGCAGTCGAAGCGCCATGCCCAGGCCCAGAAGCGTCAGCTGCAGGACATGATGGGGGACATCAAGACGATCGCGCGGCAGGCGCGCATGGTCGCGTTCAATGCCCAGGTGGTTGCGGCGCGCGCCGGCCAGTCGGGGCGCGAGTTCGCCGTGGTGGCCAGCACCATGACCGAAGTTACGACCGAGATCGACGAGCTGGTGCGGCAGGCGCTGACCAGCTCGCTGGCGCATTAGTCCCGGGGTCAGGTCCAGCCGGACCTGACCCCAGCCTTTGGTCCGCGGCGCACATTAATCCTCCAGCGGCCAGTTCAGCTGCGTGCGCCAGGCCGACGCATCCTGGGTGTCGCCCGGCCCCACCAGGTAGCTCTCCCAGATAATCGTCTTGGTGATCAACCCGTTCTGGGCGATCCAGTCCTTCAGCTCGCCCCACGCGCCGCCGATGCCCTCCATCGGCCCGTGGTAAATCGTGCGCGCCACCTTCATCTTCGGCAGCTCGGCCGCGACCATCCGCCCCGCCGGCTTGACCGGCTGCGCCACCGGAAAGCCGATGTCGAAGTCGAACACGTCGGTCGGCATCTGGAAGTGATAGCTGTACAGCGGACCGGCCGGCGCCACGCCTTGCTGCTGCATCGCTCCCAGCAGTTCATGCACGGTGGGCGGAAACACCTGCTGGATTTCCTTGAGCGGCACCACCACGTGGATGGCGGCGCTGTCCTGCCTGGTGGATTCGACGACCTGCGGCGTTTCGATCATGGCGTTCTCCGGTGGGTCCCGTGTTTTGGTATTTGAGCATGCGAAATATGCATTTCATCGCAATCCGATGGGGGCTCGCACTGCCTCTGGCTATAGTGGCATCATACCGAAATCGCGGCGCACGCAAACGCCAACGTTGACGAAAAACGCAAAATTAGCTGGAATGCCATTCGGCTTGCTGGTAGTGTGTCGCCAGCGCCGGCCCGGGCCGGCGCGATGCACCTAGAAAAACAACAATACCTGGGAGATTGTCCATGAACAGAGTCCTCCACGCCGGCGTCGCCGGCATCGCGCTGTGCGCGGTCATCGGCGCCGCGGCGGCCGACGAAAAGGTCAGCGAAACGCGCGCCATCGATGCGCGCGTGGCCCGCGTGCGCCTCGACGGCGTCATCGACCTCAAGCTCAAGCAGGGCCCGGTGGCGCTGCTGGTCATCACCGGCGACCCGCGCTTCATCGCGCGCACCACCACCATCCAGAGCGGCGACACGCTGAACATCGACACCGAGGCGCGCGGCTTCAAGATCAGCTCGCGCGAGCGCGTGCGCGCCGAGCTGACCCTGCCGCAATTGCGCGAAGTGTCGTCGGAAAGCGTCGGTTCGACCGACATCATCGGCTTCAGGGGCGACGAACTCGACCTCTCGCTCGACGGCGCCGGCGCGATGAAGGTGGTGTGCGACTACAAGGTCGTCAACGCCTCGCTGGGCGGGGTCGGCAGCATGAACATCCAGGGCATCAGCGGCAACGGCGTCGATTTGAACTTGCGCGGCGCCGGCTATGTCACATTATCCGGACGCAGCAAATGGCTGAAGGCGAACCTGGGCGGCCTGGGCGGGCTGGACGCGCGCGAGTTCCAGGCCGAAACGGTCACGCTGCAAATGAGCGGCCTGGGCAACGCGTCGGTGTCGGCCAGCCAGAACGCCACATTGAACCTGTCGGGCATGGGCTCGGTCACGGTGTACGGCAAGCCGCTGAATCGCACGGTCAGCGTCGACGGGCTGGGCAAGGTCAGCTGGAAATAAGAACGATGGAACCTGGTTTTCACCACGAGACATGAAAAAACTATTTGTTGCGATCGGCCTGGCGCTGGCCCTGAACGGCAGCGCGATGGCCGGCTTCACGGAAGGCGCGAACGCCTACAACGCGCGCAATTACGACGTGGCCCTGAAGGAGATCACGCCGCTCGCCAAGGCCGGCAATGCCGATGCCCAGCACCTGCTCGGGCTGATGTATTACATGGGCCGCGGCGTCAAGCGCGACTACAAGCAGGCGATGGAATGGCATCGCAAGGCGGCGCTGCAGGGCAAGTCGGACGCGCAGTACGTGGTGGGCGCCATGTACTACACCGGCAACGCGGTGCCGCAGGACCAGAAGCTGGCGGTGCAGTGGTTCCGCAAGGCCGCCGAGCAGGGGCATGCGGACGCCCAGCACGCGCTCGGGCTGATGTACCGCTACCACGTGGCGGGCATGCCGCAGGACGTCGTGCTGGCCTACATGCTGTGGAACCTGGCGTCGGCCGGCGGCAACATGAACGCCACCGAGCAGCGCGCCGCCATCTCGCGCCAGATGACCCAGGAGCAGATCGAGGAAGGGCAGGCGATGTCGCGCAACTGGAAGCCCGGCTCGCCGCTGCCCACCCAGTCCCGCACCGGCGCCAGCTGATTCAACAGCTCGTCGTTCCTGCGAAGGCAGGAACCCATGCTGAGCGTCCTTCGGCCATAGGATCGAGCTCAGCGTAGGCTCCTGCCTTCGCAGCAGCGACAGGCGAAAACATCCTTGCGCCAATTCCACATAGTTTGACCGCCTCGGACAACGGCGGTTACAATAACGGGTTAAACAAACCCTGGACACCTATGCGTCGCAAACTCGTCGTCGGTAATTGGAAAATGAATGGCAGCCGTGCGGTCAACGCCGCGCTGCTCTCTGGCATTACCGCCGGCCTGGACGGCGCGGCAGCCGATTGCGCGGTATGCGCCCCGGCGCCTTACCTGGCCCAGTGCGAGTCGGCCCTGGCCGGCAGCCCGGTCGCCTGGGGCGCCCAGGACCTGTCCGCCCACGCCGGCGGCGCCTACACTGGCGAAGTGTCGGCGGCGATGCTGACCGATTTCGACTGCAAGTACGTCATCGTCGGCCACTCCGAGCGCCGCGCCTATCACGCCGAGAGCAATGAACTTGTCGCGAAAAAGGCTGTCGCAGCACTGGAGGCGGGCCTGACCCCGATCGTTTGCGTCGGCGAAACGCTGGCCGAGCGCGAAGCAGGGCGCACCGGCGAAATCGTCTCGGCCCAGCTCGACGCCGTGCTGGCGCTGCTCGACGACGCCGCGACCGCGCGCATCGTGCTGGCCTACGAGCCGGTATGGGCGATCGGCACCGGCAAGACCGCGACGCCGGAAATGGCGCAGGAAGTGCACGCGCAGCTGCGCGCGCAACTGAAGCAAAAGAATGCCGCTGACGCAGTGCAGATCCTGTACGGCGGCAGCATGAAGCCGGATAACGCCAAAGAGTTGATGGCCCAGCCGGATATCGATGGCGGCCTGATTGGCGGCGCGGCGTTGAAGGCGGCCGATTTCCTGGCCATCATCAGCGCCGCCCGCTGAGCCGGAGCCAACCTGGAATAGTTTTTAATCTTGTAGTCAAACTTGGAATGGAATAGCAATGAACACTTTGTTCAATCTGATCGTCGTCGTACAGGTTCTGTCAGCCCTGATCATCATCGGCCTGGTGCTGCTGCAGCACGGTAAGGGCGCCGACATGGGCGCCGCATTCGGCTCGGGCGCCTCCGGCAGCCTGTTCGGCGCCACCGGCTCGTCGAACTTCATGTCCAAGTCGACCGGCGTGGCCGCCGCGGTGTTCTTCGCATCGACCCTGGCGCTGGCTTACTTCGGCACCCAGCGCACCGTGCCTTCGGGCGCCGGCGTGATGGAGCGCGCCGTGCCAGCCACCAAGGTCCCGGCCACCACCGCCATTCCTGCGACCACCACCGTGGCGCCTGCCGCCGCGCCGGCATCGGCGCCGGTCGCCCCTGCGGCGCCGGCGACCCAGATTCCGAAGTAAATACGGAAAATGTGGCGCCCGGGGCTTCGGCCCCGCAGGGTCCGACCCTGATTGCAATAAAAGATTTATAGTTTTATCCGTTTTTCCCTGCGCTAGCGCAACTTTAGCATTGAAAAATAGTGCTACGGCAGGTTAGAATAGCGGTCTCAGAGATGCCGACGTGGTGAAATTGGTAGACACGCTATCTTGAGGGGGTAGTGGGAGAAATCCTGTGCGAGTTCGAGTCTCGCCGTCGGCACCAAGGAATACAGAGAAGCCAGCAAGGGCTGTGCGCCCAAGCTGGCTTTTTTTACGAGGGTCAGTCGCGTGATGCTGGTGCAATTGATGATCAGCATGGCGCGACCGGGCGCTGCTCGGAGCAGTGGTTCTTTAACCGATCATTCAACAAAGGCTCATCCATCGTGAACCTCGAAAATTATTTCCCCGTATTGATGTTCATCCTCGTCGGCATCGGCGTCGGCGTGGTGCCCCAGATCCTGGGCAAGCTGCTCGGCCCAAGCAAGCCCGACGCCGCCAAGCTTTCGCCGTACGAGTGCGGCTTCGAAGCTTTCGAAGATGCGCGCATGAAATTCGATGTCCGCTATTATCTCGTCGCTATCCTGTTTATTTTGTTCGACCTGGAGACCGCGTTCTTCTTCCCGTGGGGCGTCGCCATGAAGGGCGAGGGCGGTCTGGGCATCGCTGGTTTCGTCACGATGATGGTGTTCATCGCCGAATTCGTGGTCGGTTATTGGTACATCTGGAAGAAAGGTGCCCTTGATTGGGAATAAGCCATGGCAATTGAAGGCGTATTAAACGAAGGTTTCATTACCACCACAGCCGACAAGCTGATCAACTGGGCCCGCACCGGATCGATGTTTCCGATGACGTTCGGCCTGGCTTGCTGCGCCGTCGAAATGATGCACACGGGCGCCGCCCGCTACGACATGGACCGCTTCGGCGTCGTGTTCCGTCCGTCGCCGCGCCAGTCCGACGTGATGATCGTCGCCGGCACCCTGTGCAACAAGATGGCGCCGGCGCTGCGCAAGGTCTACGACCAGATGCCGGAACCGCGCTGGGTCATCTCGATGGGCTCGTGCGCCAACGGCGGCGGCTACTACCACTACTCGTACTCGGTGGTGCGCGGCTGCGACCGCATCGTCCCGGTCGACGTCTACGTCCCGGGCTGCCCGCCGACCGCCGAAGCGCTGCTCTACGGCATTCTGCAGCTGCAGAACAAGATCAAGCGCACCAACACCATCGCCCGCTGACACCATGACGACCAAACTCGAAACCCTGCAATCCGCCCTGCAAACCGCGCTGGGCGAGGGCGCCGTCGTCACTGCCGCCCTGGGCGAAGTGACTGTCGTCGTCAAGGCCGCCGATTACCTGGCCGCGATGCTGACCCTGCGCGACGATCCGGCCCTGCAGTTCGAGCAGCTGCTCGACCTGTGCGGCGTCGATTATTCATCGTACGGCGAAGGCACGTGGGAAGGCCCGCGTTTCGCGGCCGTCTCGCACCTGCTGTCGCTGGCGAATAACTGGCGCGTGCGCGTGCGCGTGTTCGCCCCGGACGACGAAATGCCGGTGCTGGCCTCGGTGGCCGGCATCTGGCGTTCGGCCAACTGGTACGAGCGCGAAGCGTTCGACCTGTACGGCATCCTGTTCGAAGGCCACAACGACCTGCGCCGCATCCTGACCGACTACGGCTTCATCGGCCATCCGTTCCGCAAGGACTTCCCGATTTCGGGTTACGTCGAGATGCGCTACGACCCCGAGCAGAAGCGCGTGATCTACCAACCCGTGACGATCGAGCCGCGTGAAATCATTCCGCGCGTGATCCGCGAAGAAACCTACGGGATGAAATAATGGCTGAACTTAAGAATTACACCCTCAACTTCGGTCCGCAGCACCCGGCCGCGCACGGCGTGCTGCGCCTGGTGCTCGAGCTCGACGGCGAAGTGATCCAGCGCGCCGACCCGCACATCGGCCTGCTGCACCGCGCCACCGAAAAACTGGCCGAGACCCGCACCTACCTGCAGTCGGTGCCGTACATGGACCGCCTCGACTACGTCTCGATGATGAGCAACGAGCACGCCTACGTGCTGGCCATCGAGAAGCTGCTCGGCGTCCAGGCGCCGGTGCGCGCCCAGTACATCCGCGTGATGTTCGACGAGATCACCCGCCTGCTGAACCACCTGATGTGGCTCGGCGCGCACGCGCTCGACGTCGGCGCCATGGGCCCGTTCCTGTACGCCTTCCGCGACCGCGAAGACCTGTTCGACGTCTACGAGGCGGTGTCGGGCGCGCGCATGCACGCGGCCTACTACCGTCCGGGCGGCGTTTACCGCGACCTGCCGGACGCGATGCCGAAGCACAAGGCCTCGATCATCCGCTCGGCCAAGGCGATCGACGCGCTGAACGAAGCGCGCCAGGGCTCGCTGCTGGACTTCATCGACGACTTCTCGAACCGCTTCGTCAAGTACGTCGACGAATACGAAACCCTGCTGACCGACAACCGCATCTGGAAACAGCGCACCGTCGGCATCGGCGTCGTCTCGCCGGAAGCGGCCAAGGCGATGGGCTTCACCGGCGCCATGCTGCGCGGCTCGGGCATCGAGTGGGACCTGCGCAAGACCCAGCCGTACGCGGTCTACGACAAGATGGACTTCGACGTCCCGGTCGGCACCAACGGCGACTGCTACGACCGTTACCTGGTGCGCGTCGAAGAGATGCGCCAGTCGAACCGCATCATCAAGCAGGCGTCGGCCTGGCTGCGCGCCAACCCGGGCCTGCCGGTGATGATCGACAACCACAAGATCGCGCCGCCGTCGCGGGTCGACATGAAGACCAACATGGAGTCGCTGATCCACCACTTCAAGCTGTTCACCGAAGGCATGCACGTGCCGGAAGGCGAAGCGTATGCGGCGGTCGAGCATCCGAAGGGCGAATTCGGGATCTACATCGTGTCGGACGGCGCCAACAAGCCATACCGCCTGAAGATCCGCGCCCCGGACTATGCCCACCTGCAAAGCCTGGACGAAATGGCGCGCGGCCACATGATCGCCGACGCCGTCACCATCATCGGAACGCAAGACATCGTATTCGGCAGTATCGATCGCTAAGCCGTTTGCACTTTTGAGGCAAAAACATGTTGTTATCAGAGCAGTCAATCAAGAAAATCGACCGTGAAGTCGCCAAGTACCCGCCGGACCACAAGGAGTCGGCGGTGATGGCGGCGCTCGCGATCGCCCAGGACCAGCACGGCTGGCTCCCGCCCGAGCTGATGGCCGAAATCGCCGACTACCTCGGCATGCCCGCCATCGCCGTGCAGGAAGTGGCCACCTTCTACAACATGTACAACGTCAAGCCGGTCGGCAAGCACAAGATTTCGGTGTGCACCAACCTGCCGTGCGCGCTGTCGGGCGGCGAATCGGCCGGCCAGTACCTGCAGAAGAAGCTGGGCATCGGCTACCGCGAAACCACCGCCGACGGCCAGTTCACGCTGGTCGAGGGCGAGTGCATGGGCGCCTGCGGCGACGCGCCGGTCATGCTGGTCAACAACAAGCGCATGTGCAGCTGGATGTCGCACGAAAAGATCGACGCCATGCTCGAGGAACTGAAGAAATGACATCGCTCCATAATCGTCACATCAAACCGCTGATCCTCGCTGGCCTGGACGGCAAGAACTGGCACCTGAAGGATTACGTCGACCGCGGCGGTTACACCGCGCTGCGCCGCATCCTCGAAGAGAAGATCACGCCGGAGCAGGTCATCGCCGAGCTGAAGGCGTCCTCGCTGCGCGGCCGCGGCGGCGCCGGTTTTCCGACCGGCCTGAAGTGGAGCTTCATGCCGCGCCAGTACCCTGGCCAGAAATACCTCGTCTGCAATACCGACGAAGGCGAGCCGGGCACCTTCAAGGACCGCGACATCATTCGCTACAACCCGCATGCGCTGATCGAAGGCATGGCCATCGGCGCCTACGCGATGGGCATCACGGTCGGCTACAACTACATCCACGGTGAAATCTTCGCCGAGTACGACCTGTTCGAAGAGGCGCTGGAAGAAGCGCGCGCGGCCGGCTTCCTCGGCGACAAGATCATGGGCAGCGACTTCACGTTCCAGTTGCACGCCTTCCACGGCTACGGCGCCTACATCTGCGGCGAAGAGACCGCGCTGCTCGAGTCGCTCGAAGGCAAGAAGGGCCAGCCGCGCTTCAAGCCGCCGTTCCCGGCCTCGTTCGGCCTGTACGGCAAGCCGACCACGATCAACAACACCGAAACTTTCGCCGCGGTCCCGTTCATCATGAACATGGGCGGCGAGGCCTACGCGGCGCTGGGCAAGCCGAACAACGGCGGCTCCAAGATCTTCTCGATCTCGGGCGACGTCGAGCGTCCGGGCAACTACGAAGTCCCGCTGGGCACGCCGTTCGCGACCCTGATGGACCTGGCCGGCGGCATGCGCGGCGGCAAAAAGATCAAGGCCGTGATTCCTGGCGGTTCGTCGGCGCCGGTGGTGCGCGGCGACCTGATGATGAACACCGACCTCGACTACGATTCGATCGCCAAGGCCGGCTCGATGCTCGGTTCCGGCGCCGTGATCGTCATGGACGAGACGCGCTGCATGGTCAAGTCCTTGCTGCGCCTGTCGTACTTCTACTACGAGGAATCGTGCGGCCAGTGCACGCCGTGCCGCGAAGGCACCGGCTGGATGTACCGCATGATCCATCGCATCGAGCACGGCCAGGGCCGTCCGGACGACCTCGACATGCTCAACTCGATCGCCGACAACATCCAGGGCCGCACCATTTGCGCGCTGGGCGATGCGGCGGCGATGCCGGTACGGGCGTTCGTCAAGAACTTCCGCGAAGAATTTGAATATCACATCGAGCACAAGCATTGCCTCGTGCCCGCTTATATCTAAGGCCAGAGAAATCTCATGGTTGAAATTGAAATTGACGGTAAGAAGGTAGAAGTCCCACCGGGTTCGATGGTGATGGACGCTGCCAACAAGATCGGTACGTACATCCCGCATTTCTGCTATCACAAGAAATTGTCGATCGCGGCGAACTGCCGCATGTGCCTGGTCGAAGTGGAAAAGGCGCCGAAGCCGCTGCCGGCCTGCGCCACCCCGGTCTCGGCCGGCATGATCGTGCGCTCGAACAGCGAAAAAGCTGTCCAGGCGCAGAAATCGGTCATGGAATTCCTGCTGATTAATCACCCGCTCGATTGCCCGATCTGCGACCAGGGCGGCGAATGCCAGCTGCAGGACCTCGCGGTCGGCTACGGCAAATCGAACTCGCGCTACGAAGAAGAAAAGCGCGTGGTGCCGCCGAAAGACGCCGGCCCGCTGATCTCGATGGCCGAGATGACGCGCTGCATCCACTGCACCCGCTGCGTGCGCTTCGGCCAGGAAGTGGCCGGCGTGATGGAGCTGGGCATGCTGGGCCGCGGCGAGCACGCCGAAATCACCTCCTTCGTCGGCAAGACCGTCGACTCGGAAGTGTCGGGCAACATGATCGACCTGTGCCCGGTCGGCGCCTTGACCTCGAAGCCGTTCCGCTACCAGGCCCGTACCTGGGAACTGTCGCGCCGCAAGTCGGTGTCGCCGCACGATTCGCTCGGCTCGAACCTGATCGTCCAGGTCAAGGGCGGCAAAGTCATGCGCGTGCTGCCGCTGGAAAACGACGCGATCAACGAATGCTGGCTGTCCGACAAGGACCGCTTCTCGTACGAAGGCCTCGACAGTGCCGAGCGCCTGACCGCGCCGATGATCAAGCAGGGCAACCAGTGGCAGGAAACCGACTGGCAGACCGCGCTCGAATACGTCGCCCACGGCCTGCGCAACATCAAGCATGAGCATGGCGCCGATGCGGTCGCCGCCGTCGCCACGCCGCACTCGACGCTGGAAGAGATGACCCTGCTGGCGAAAGCCATGCGCGGCTTCGGTTCCGAGAACATCGACTTCCGCCTGCGCCAGACCGACTTCGCCCTCGACGGCCAGGTCACGCCCTGGCTGGGCATGCCGATTGCCGCGCTGTCGACCGTCAAGCGCGCGCTGGTCATCGGCTCGTTCCTGCGCAAGGACCACCCGCTGGTCGCCACCCGCCTGCGCGCTGCCGTCAAGGGCGGCGCCAAGCTGACGGTGCTCAACGGCGCCGACGACGAGCTGCTGATCCCTGGCGCGACCCGCATGAGCGCGGCGCCGTCGGACTGGGTCGCGGCCCTGTCGGACATCATTGCCGCCATCGCGAAAGACAAGGGCATCGACGCCCCGGCCGGTTTCGACGGCATCAAGGCCGACGCGCCTGGCGTCAAGGTTGCCGCCAACCTGGCAGGCGAGGGCGATGCCGTCGTCCTGCTCGGGAACGCCGCGATGTACCACCCGCAGGCGTCGCAGATTCACGCGGCCGCCCAGTGGATCGCCAACGCCACCGGCGCCAAGCTCGGTTACCTGGTCGACGCCGCCAACACGGTCGGCGGCTACCTGGCCGGGGCCACCGCGAAGAACGCGGTCGAACTGTTCTCGCAGCCGAAGAAAGCCTACGTGCTGCTGAACGCCGAGCCGGAACTGGACGCGGCCAACCCGCAACAGGCCGTCGCCGCGCTGAAAGGCGCCGAGATGGTCGTCGCGATGAGCGCGTTCAAGCACGGCATGGACTACGCCGACGTGCTGCTGCCGATTTCGCCGTTCAGCGAAACCTCGGGCACTTTTGTGAACTGCGAAGGCCGCGCGCAAAGCTTCAACGGCACGGTCAAGCCGCTGGCGGACGCCCGCCCGGCCTGGAAAGTGCTGCGTGTGCTGGGCAACCTGCTGGGCCTGAGCGGTTTCGAGTACGAGACTTCCGAAGCGATCCGCGACGAAGTGCTGGGCAAGGGCGTGACCGACCTGTCGGCCAAGCTGTCCAACACCTCGACCATCGCCGTGACCGCCGCCAAGTTCGGCAAGGGTGAGGCGCTCGAGCGCGTCACCGACGTGCCGATCTACTTCGCCGACGCGATCGCGCGCCGTTCCGAGCCGCTGCTGCGCACGGCCGACGCGCAGGCGCCGCTGGCGCACCTGCCGGCCGCGCTGGCTGAAAAGCTGGGCGTGAAAGCGGGCGACACCGTCAAGGTCACCCAGGGAACCGGTTCGGCCATCCTGGTCGCCGCGATCGACAAGGGCCTGCCGGCCAACGCCGTGCGCGTCGCGGCGGCGCACCCGTCGACCGCGATGCTGGGCGCGATGTTCGGCGCCATCAACGTTGAAAAAGCAGGAGAGGGCGCGTAATGAATGACTTGATCGTGAACCTCAACACCCACGGCTCCGCCATCCTCGGCCCGGTGTGGCCGGTGGCGTGGACCCTGATCAAGATCCTGTGCGTGCTGCTGCCGCTGATGGGCCTCGTCGCCTACGCAACGCTGTGGGAGCGCAAGCTGATCGGCTGGATCCAGATCCGTATCGGCCCTAACCGCGTCGGCCCGGCCGGCCTGCTGCAGCCGATCGCCGACGCGCTCAAGCTGCTCTTGAAAGAGATCGTCGTCCCGACCAAGGCCACCACCAGCCTGTTCATCCTCGGCCCGATCCTGACGATCGCGCCGGCGCTGGCCGCCTGGGTCGTGGTGCCGTTCGGACCGCAAGTCGCGCTGGCCGACGTCAACGCCGGCCTGCTGCTGCTGATGGCGATCACCTCGCTCGAAGTCTACGGCATCATCATCGCCGGCTGGTCGTCGAACTCGAAGTACTCGTTCATGGGCGCGATGCGCGCGTCGGCCCAGATGATCTCCTACGAAATCCCGATGGGCTTCGTGCTGGTGGTGATCCTGCTGGTCTCCGGTTCGCTGAACTTCTCCGAGATCGTCGCGGTCCAGCAGCGCGGTGCGATGGTCGATCACGGCCTCGCCTTCCTGTCGTGGAACTGGCTGCCGCTGCTGCCGCTGTTCGTGGTCTACCTGACCTCCGGCCTGGCGGAGTGCAACCGCCACCCGTTCGACGTCGTCGAGGGCGAGTCGGAAATCGTCGCCGGCCACATGGTGGAATACTCGGGCATGTCGTACGCGATGTTCATGCTGGCCGAATACGCCAACATGATCCTGATCGGCGTACTGGCCTCGATCATGTTCCTCGGCGGCTGGGCTGCGCCGTTCACGTTCCTCGAATTCGGCGGTTTCGGCGGCTTCTTCTGGCTGTTCGCGAAGACCTTCTTCATCGTCTCCCTGTTCGTTTGGGTACGCGGCACGTTCCCGCGCTACCGCTATGACCAGATCATGCGCCTCGGCTGGAAAGTGTTCATTCCGCTGACCCTGGTCTGGCTGGTCCTGGTCGCAGGCGTAATGCAGACGTCCTGGAACATTTGGAAGTAAGGAAAAGCAATGGATCGTTTTAAAGATTTTTTCAACAGCATGATGCTGACGGAGCTGTTCAAGGGCATGGCCCTGACCGGCAAGTACATGTTTTCGCGCAAAATCACGGTGCAGTACCCGGAAGAGAAGACGCCGATGTCGCCGCGCTTCCGAGGCCTGCACGCGCTGCGCCGCTACCCGAACGGGGAAGAGCGCTGCATCGCCTGCAAGCTGTGCGAAGCGGTGTGCCCGGCGATGGCCATCACCATCGAGTCCGAGCAGCGTGACGACGGCTCGCGCCGCACCACGCGCTACGACATCGACCTGACCAAGTGCATCTTCTGCGGTTTCTGCGAAGAGTCGTGCCCGGTCGATTCGATCGTCGAAACCCACGTGCTCGAATACCACGGCGAAAAACGCGGCGACTTGTACTACACCAAAGAGATGCTGCTGGCGGTCGGCGACCGCTACGAGAACGACATCGCTGCCGCCCGCGCAGCCGATGCTCCGTACCGCTAATAACTGTAGGCCCCTGGGTTAGACATGGAATTTACAACTGCTTTGTTCTACGCGTTCGCGGCGATTATGGTCCTCGCCGCGACCCGCGTCATCACCGCCCGCAATCCGGTGCACGCGGCGCTGTTCCTGGTGCTCGCGTTCTTCAATGCCGCCGGCATCTGGATGCTGCTGAAGGCCGAATTCCTGGCCATCGTGCTGGTGCTGGTCTACGTCGGCGCCGTGATGGTGCTGTTCCTGTTCGTCGTCATGATGTTGGATATTAATATCGACCGCATGCGCGAAGGCTTCTGGGGCTACCTGCCGCTGGCGTCGGGCATCGGCGCGCTGATCGTGCTCGAGATGGCCGCCGTGCTGTGGCGCGGCTTCCTCAACTTCGAGAACCAGTCGGCCGCCTCGGGCGCCAACATCGGCGGCACCCGCGAACTGGGCCTGCTGATCTACACCAAATACATCTACGGCTTCGAGATCGCCGCCGTGATCCTGCTGGTGGCGATCATCGCCGCCGTCGCCCTGACCCTGCGCAAGCGCAAGGACACCAAGGCGATCGATCCGGGCCTGGCCGTGCGCGTCAAGCGCAACGACCGCCTGCGCATCGTCAAGATGACCGCGGTCGACCAGCCGGCGATCGACGCCGCGTCGGCCGCCGCCGAACTGGCCGCCGCCGAAGCGCAAGCCGTCGTCGCCACCGAACAGGAGAAGAAATGACTTTATCGCTCGCACACTACCTGGTCCTGGGCGCGATCCTGTTCGCGATCTCGATCGTCGGGATTTTCCTGAACCGGAAAAACATCATCATCCTGCTGATGGCCATCGAACTGATGCTGCTGGCGGTGAACCTGAACTTCGTCGCGTTCTCGCATTACCTCGGTGATGCGGGAGGGCAGATCTTCGTGTTCTTCATCCTGACCGTGGCGGCCGCCGAATCTGCAATCGGCCTCGCGATCCTGGTGGTCCTGTTCCGCAACCTGGACACGATCAACGTGGAAGACCTGGACAGCCTGAAGGGCTAAGTTCGCAGCTTCATTCATTCGAATAAATAACGATTAAGGTTCAACATGGCGGGGCAAATTCTCAACCCTAACCTCCTTCTGGCGGTGCCTCTGGCGCCGCTGGCCGGCTCGGCGATCGCCGGCCTGCTCGGCACGAAGTTCCTCGGCGAAGTGGTCGGCCGCAAGGTCTCGACCGCGGCCACCATCCTCGGCGTCCTGATCGCACTGATCATCTCGGTGCACACGCTGATGCTGGTGAACGGCGGCGCCACCTTCAACGGCACCATCTACAACTGGATGACGGTCGGCACCCTGAAGATGGAAGTCGGCTTCCAGATCGACTCGCTGTCGGCGATGATGATGTGCGTGGTGACCTTCGTGTCGCTGATGGTGCACATCTACACCATCGGCTACATGGCGGACGACGAAGGCTACAACCGCTTCTTCTCCTACATCTCGCTGTTCACGTTCTCGATGCTGATGCTGGTCATGGCCAACAACTTCCTGCAGCTGTTCTTCGGCTGGGAAGCGGTGGGCCTGGTGTCGTACCTGCTGATCGGCTTCTGGTATACCCGCCCGACCGCGATCTTCGCCAACATGAAGGCCTTCCTGGTCAACCGCGTCGGCGACTTCGGCTTCATCCTCGGCATTGGCCTGCTGCTGGCCTACGCCGGCACCATGAACTACCAGGAAGTGTTCGCCAAGCGCGACGCGCTGGCCGCGATGACGGTTGCCGCCACCGGCTGGCCGCTCTTGACCGCCGCCTGCATCTGCCTGTTCATCGGCGCGATGGGCAAGTCGGCCCAGTTCCCGCTGCACGTCTGGCTGCCTGACTCGATGGAAGGCCCGACCCCGATTTCGGCGCTGATCCACGCGGCGACCATGGTCACCGCCGGCATCTTCATGGTGTCGCGCATGTCGCCGCTGTTCGAACTGTCCGACACCGCGCTGTCCTTCGTGCTGGTAAT
This sequence comes from Massilia sp. P1_C10, assembly GCF_056406475.1. NCBI lineage: Bacteria > Pseudomonadati > Pseudomonadota > Betaproteobacteria > Burkholderiales > Oxalobacteraceae > Massilia > Massilia sp. P1_C10. The sequence goes on along the minus strand of NZ_JBFUAC010000002.1, from coordinate 332,262 downwards.
CGGCTCGATCACCGCGCTGTTCATGGGCTTCCTGGGCATCATCCAGAACGACATCAAGCGCGTGGTCGCTTACTCGACCTTGTCGCAGCTCGGCTACATGACCGTGGCGCTGGGTTCGTCCGCCTACTCGATCGCCGTGTTCCACCTGATGACGCACGCCTTCTTCAAGGCGCTGCTGTTCCTCGGCGCCGGCTCGGTCATCATTGGCATGCACCACGACCAGGACATCCGCAACATGGGCGGCCTGCGCAAGTACATGCCGATCACCTGGATCACCTCGCTGCTCGGCTCCCTGGCGCTGATCGGCACCCCGTTCTTCTCGGGCTTCTACTCGAAGGACTCGATCATCGAAGCGGTGCACGCGACCCACATCTGGGGCTCGGGCTTCGCCAACTTCGCGGTGCTGGCCGGCGTGTTCGTCACGGCGTTCTACTCGTTCCGCATGTACTTCCTGGTGTTCCACGGCGAAGAGCGCTTCGGCAAGCCGCAGCACCACAGCCATGGCCACGACTCCGATGCGCACGACGAAGACCATGACGACCATCACCACCACGGCCTCGAGCCAGGCCAGAAGCCGCACGAGTCGCCGTTCGTTGTGTGGTTCCCGCTGGTGATGCTGGCGATTCCTTCGGTGGTGATCGGCTACATGACGATCGGCCCGATGCTGTTCGGCGACTTCTTCAAGGGCGTCATCGTGGTCGGCGAAAACCACCACGCGATGCACGAACTGGGCGAAGAGTTCCACGGCGCGATGGCGATGGCGATGCACTCGTTCACCTCGCTGCCGTTCATCCTGGCCGCCGCCGGCGTCGCATCGGCCTACTACTGCTACCTGATTAACCCGCGGGTGCCGGCCTGGTTCTACGCCAAGTTCCACGCGATCCACACCCTGCTGGACAACAAGTACTACATGGACAAGTTCAACGACGTGGTGTTCTCGGGCGGCGCGCGCGTGCTCGGCAACGGCCTGTGGAACGTCGGCGACAAGGGCCTGATCGACGGCCTGGTCGTCAACGGCAGCGCAAAGCTGGTGGGCTGGTTCTCGACGGTGGTTCGCACCGCGCAGACCGGCTACATCTACCACTATGCGTTCGTGATGATCCTCGGCGTGCTGGCCACGCTGATGTACTTCTTCCCGTTCTGGCACGCTTAATCAGACCCGAAAAAAGACAAAGAAAATGATGCAGTCTATTTCCTATCCTCCGTTCCTTAGCCTGTCGATCTGGCTCCCGATCATCTTCGGCATGATCGTGCTGGCCATCGGCCGCGACAAGAACCCGGGCCTGACCCGCTGGGTGACCCTGATCGGCTCGATCATCAGCTTCCTGGTGACGCTGCCGCTGCTGGCCCACTTCGACAATGCCCACCACGGCATGCAGTTCATGGAGAGCACCCCTTGGATCGGCCGCTTCAACATCATGTACGCGCTCGGCGTCGACGGCCTGTCGCTGTGGTTCGTGCCGCTGACCGCCTTCATCCAGGTCATCGTCGTGATCTCGGCCTGGCAGGTGATCGAAGAGCGCGTGGCGCAGTACATGGGCTCCTTCCTGATTTTGTCGGGACTGATGATCGGCGTGTTCTGCGCGCTCGACGGCCTGCTGTTTTACTTCTTCTTCGAAGCCACCCTGATCCCGATGTTCATCATCATCGGCGTATTCGGCGGCGCGAACCGCGTGTACGCGGCCTTCAAGTTCTTCCTGTACACCTTCTTCGGCTCGCTGCTGACGCTGATCGCGATCATCTACCTGTACAACAAGTCGGGCGGCTCGTTCAGCATCCTGGAATGGCACACCCTGAAGCTGACCATGCGCGAGCAGGTCCTGATCTTCCTGGCCTTCCTGATGGCGTTTGCCGTCAAGGTGCCGATGTGGCCAGTCCACACCTGGCTGCCGGACGCCCACGTCGAAGCGCCGACCGGCGGCTCCGTCGTGCTGGCCGCGATCATGCTGAAGCTCGGCGCGTACGGCTTCCTGCGGTTCTCGCTGCCGATCGCCCCTGACGCCTCGCACTACCTGTCCGGCTTCATCATCACGCTGTCGCTGATCGCCGTGATCTACATCGGCCTGGTCGCGCTGGTCCAGAAGGACATGAAAAAGCTTGTCGCCTATTCGTCGATCGCGCACATGGGCTTCGTCACGCTCGGCTTCTTCGTCTTCAATCCGATGGCGGTGCAGGGCGGTATCGTCCAGATGATCTCGCACGGCTTCATCTCCGGCGCGATGTTCCTGTCGATCGGCGTGCTGTACGACCGCATGCATTCGCGCCAGATCGCCGACTACGGAGGAGTGGTCAACCGCATGCCGAAGTTCGCCGCCTTCTTCGTGCTGTTCTCGATGGCCAACTGCGGCCTGCCTGCGACCTCCGGCTTCGTCGGCGAGTTCATGGTGATCCTGGGCGCGGTCCAGTTCAACTTCTGGATTGGCCTGCTGGCCGCCACGGCGCTGATCTTCGGCGCGGCCTACTCGCTGTGGATGGTCAAGCGCGTGGTGTTCGGCGCGATCGGCAACAAGCATGTCGACGAACTGACCGACATGAACAAGCGCGAGTTCTTCATGTTCGCCTTGCTGGCCATCGCCGTGATCGCAATGGGCCTGTACCCGGCGCCGTTCACCGATACGATGCAAACCTCGGTGGCAGACCTGCTCCAGCATGTCTCCGTCAGCAAACTGCCTTAAATCGAAATGAATCAAATGACCAACCCAAACCTGATCCCGGTCTACGCCGAAATCTTCCTGATGGTCGCGGCGTCGGCGATCCTGTTGATCGACATGTTCATGTCGAAGCGCTCGCTCGCCTACTACCTGTCGCTGGCCACGCTGGCCGGCTGCGCGGTATTGAGCTACGCCGACTTCAGCGCCGGCACCACCGTCTACACGTTCAACAACATGTTCGTGTCGGACCCGATGTCGAACCTGCTCAAGCTGTTCACCTATCTCACCATCGGCATGACGCTGATCTACTCGCGCCAGTACGCGACCGAGCGCGGCATGTTGTCCGGTAACCTGGGCGGCGAATTCTACGTGCTCGCGCTGTTCTCGATGCTTGGCCAGATGGTCATGATTTCGGGTAACAACATGCTGATCATTTACCTCGGCCTCGAACTGATGTCGCTGTCGCTGTATGCGCTGGTGGCCATCCGCCGCGACCACGCGGTATCGACCGAAGCGGCAATGAAGTACTTCATTCTCGGCGCGCTGGCCTCGGGCTTCCTCCTGTACGGCATCTCGATGCTGTACGGCGCCACTGGTTCGCTCGACCTGACCGAAGTGTCGAAGGCCGCTGCCGGCGGCATCGCCAACAAGACCATCATGGTGTTCGGCATCGTGTTCGTCGTCGCCGGCCTCGCATTCAAGTTGGGCGCCGTGCCGTTCCACATGTGGGTGCCGGACGTCTACCAGGGTTCGCCGACCGCGGTGACCCTGCTGCTGGGCGGCGCGCCGAAGCTGGCCACGTTCGCGATCTGCATCCGCCTGCTGGTCGAAGGCCTGCTGCCGCTGTCGTTCGACTGGCAGCAGATGCTGATGGTGCTGGCCGTGCTGTCGCTGGCGATCGGCAACCTGACCGCGATTGCCCAGACCAACCTGAAACGCATGCTGGCCTATTCGACCATCGCGCAGATGGGCTTCGTGCTGCTCGGCCTGATGGCCGGCGTGGTCGGCCTCGATTCGGGCAACGCCGCCGCTGCCTACAGCGCCGCGATGTACTACTCGATCACCTACGTGCTGACCACGGTCGGCAGCTTCGGCCTGATCATGATGCTGGCGCGCGCCGGCTTCGAAGCCGAGGAAATCGCCGACTTCAAGGGCCTGGGCAAGCGCAGCCCGTGGTTCGCCATCGTCATGACGATCCTGATGTTCTCGCTGGCCGGCGTGCCGCCGATGATGGGCTTCATGGCCAAGTGGGCAGTGCTGCAGTCGGTGGTCACCGCCGGCTACGTGTGGCTGGCCATCGCCGCCGTCATGTTCTCGCTGATCGGCGCGTTCTACTACCTGCGCATCGTCAAGACCATGTGGTTCGACGAAGCGGCCGACGCGTCGGTCATCGCCGTGCCGGGCGACATGCGCCTGATGCTGTCGCTGAACGGCGTCGGCATCGTGGTCCTCGGCCTGGTGCCGGGCGGCCTGCTGGGCGCCTGCCTGCACGCGATGAGCAAGACCCTCGGCACCTGATGGATGTAGCGCTGGCAGCATGGGTGGTGATCGCCGTCGCACTGGCGCTCGCCAACCTGCCGTTCCTCACTGAGAACGTGTTCGGCCTGGTCCCGCTGAAGGGCGCCAAGCCCCTGTGGGTGCGGCTGGCCGAGCTGCTGGTGCTGTACTTCGTGGTGGGCGCCGTCGCGCGCCTGCTCGAAGGCCGGATCGGCAACGTGTTCCCGCAGTCCAAAGAGTTCTACATGCTCACCGTCCCGTTGTTCGTCACGCTCGCTTTCCCCGGCTTCGTGATACGCTACCTGCGCAAACGCCACCACTGATTTCTCCGGAGCCCCGCATGGACGACCACCTCAAAGAAACCCGCATCGACGGCGAGCTGGCGTACGAAGGCAGCTTCCTGCAAGTGACGCGCGACCGCGTCGCGCTGCCCGACGGCGCCCAGACCCACCGTGAATTCATCCGCCATCCCGGCGCGGTCGTCATCCTCCCGCTGTTCGACGACGGCACCGTGCTGCTCGAGCGCCAGTTCCGCTATCCGCTCGGCCAGGTGTTCGTCGAATACCCGGCGGGGAAGATCGACCCGGGCGAAGATCCGCTGGCCTGCGCCAGGCGCGAGCTGCAGGAAGAAACCGGCTACAGCGCCAGCGACTGGCAGTTCGTCTGCACCATCCACAACGCCATCGCCTACTCGGACGAGCACCTCGACCTGTACCTGGCGCGCGGCCTGACCGAGGGCGAAGCGAAGCTCGACGACGGCGAATTTCTGGAGACGTTCCGCGCCAGCGTGCCGGAGATGCTCGAGATGATCCGGCGCGGCGAGGTGACTGACGTGAAAACCGTGATCGGCACCTTCTGGCTCGAAAAGATCCTCGCCGGCGCCTGGAACCCCGCCTGAGCGACGCGATGAACCGGCTGTTGGCGGCGGCAGCGCTGCTGGCTTGGGCCGGCGCCTTGGCGGCGCAGCCTGCCTCGTTCGAGGCGCGTTGCGAAAGCGGCATCGGCGCCAGCGCCGCGCACCTGTCCGCCAGCGACCAGGGTTACACGATCAACAATACTGTGTCCTATCAGCGCCTGACCGGCATGCGCCCGTCGGCGGCGGGACGCAGCTACGTGCTCGGCCTGACCCGCGCCGAGTCGCGCGTGTCGATCCAGCTCGACGCCAGATTGCTGGCCGATCCGCAGAGCGGGCGCGAGTGCATCGCGCCGCAAATCGGCGTCAGGCTGTCCTACATTCCGATCACGATCTACGTCGGCCGCGAATTTCGGCCCGGATCGTGCGCGTATCAGGAAATTCTTGCTCATGAGATGCGCCATCTCAATGCCTACCTGAACCATTTGTCGAAAGTGGAATCAGTGGTGCGCGCGGCGTTGGACCAACGTTTCGCGGCGCGCCCGGTGTACGCGAAGATCGGCCAGGCAAAGGCGATGCTGGCGCGCGAAATCGACAGCGAATGGATGCCGTACATTAAAAACGAACTGGACCGGGTTGAGCAATTGCAAACGGAAATCGACTCGCCACAGGAGTACGCCCGCCTGAGCAGAGTTTGCAAAGGTGAGGTACAGTTCCTTATCAAGCAGCCGCACCAACACTGACGAAGCACAGCATATGAACCAGCAGGCACCACGTTACTTTGCCTTGATCCCGGCGGCCGGCGTCGGCGCCCGGATGGCTGCGGGCGGACCCAAGCAGTACCTGTCGATCGGCGGCAAGCCGATGCTGCGCCACACCATCGACGCCTTCCTCTCCAGCGAGCGCATCAGCCACACTTTCGTCGTGGTCAGCGCGGAGGACGGCCAGATCGACCGGGTCGCGCCGCGCAACGGCGTGTCGGTGCTGCGCTGCGGCGGCGCCACCCGCATGGAGTCGATCCGCAACGGCCTGGCCGCGATGGCCGGCATGCTGCATGAAGACGACTGGATCCTGGTGCACGACGCCGCGCGGCCCGGCCTGAACGACGCGCTGATCGACAAGCTGATCGTCGAAGTCGGCGCCCACCCGGTCGGCGGACTGCTCGCGCTGCCGGTGGTCGACACCGTCAAGCGCGCCGAAGGCGGCCAGGTCGCCACGATTTCCCGCGCCGGCCTGTGGCTGGCGCAGACACCCCAAATGTTCCGCTTCCGACTGCTGCGCGACGCACTCGATGCCGCCAGCGACGCCGCCGCCATCACCGACGACGCCAGCGCGGTCGAAGCCATGGGCCACGCGCCCATGCTGGTCGAAGGACATCCCCGTAATTTAAAAGTGACGCTGCCGCGCGACATCGAGATCGCCGAAATGTACCTGGCCGCGCCTTAACCTGAGCGAACTGACATGTCTCTAGCATCCTACAATCCCGCCCCTCCGTTCCGCATCGGCACCGGCTACGACTGCCACGCGCTGGTCGAAGGCCGCAAACTGGTCGTCGGCGGCGTCACGATCCCGCACCGCCTCGGCCTGTTCGGCCATTCGGACGCCGACGTGCTGCTGCACGCGATCATCGACTCGATGCTGGGGGCCGCGGCGCTGGGCGACATCGGCAAGCACTTCCCGGACACCGATCCGATGTTCGCCGGCGCCGACTCGCGCACCTTGCTGCGCGAAGTGGCGCACCGCGTGGTGGCCACCGGCTACACGATCGGCAACATCGACGCGACCATCATCGCGCAGGCGCCGAAGATGGCGCCGCACATCGGCCAGATGGTCTCGCGCATCGCCGAGGACATCGGCGTGTCGCCGCAGCAGGTCAACATTAAGGCCAAGACCAACGAGAAGCTGGGCTACCTGGGGCGCGAGGAGGGCATGGCGGCCGAAGCGATCTGCATGCTGATCAAGGCGCCGGCCGCGTAGGGCCGCGGTGCCGGGGTCGGGTCCCGCCGGCCTGACCCCATTGTGACTATTCGATAGATTCGGCGCCGGCGCTTTCAGTATGATGGCGGTTTCCGTTCATCCGAAAGCGCCCCATGTTCCTCAAGAAGTTCGCGTCGCTCGCCAGCACCGCTGCGATGCTGCTGGTCTGCGCCGCCAATGCGGCCGACGTTCCCGTTACTGGCCAGATTCCCGTCGCCACCTTCTTCGCCAAGTCCCACTTTTCGGGCGCCTTGCTCTCGCCCGACGGCGCCAACGTCGCGCTGATGCTGCGCGGCCCCGACGGCAACACGGTTCTGGCGACCAAGCCGACGTCCGGCGGTGCGGCGCGCCAGATCGCGTCGATCCGCGGCATGGACATTGGCGATGTCCACTGGGTCAACAACCACCGCCTGGTGTACTCCGCGGTCAGGATCGACGACGGCGACGAGCGCAAGCTGGCGGTGGGCCCCGGCCTGCACGCGATCGACATCGACGGCAGCAAGCCGGTGCACCTGGTGGCGCACGACTGGTCCGGCGGGGCGCGCGGCAAGGCGCTGCCGCCCAACACCAGATTCCTCAGTTCGGTCCACGACGACAAGTCCAGCGACGTCTACGTGGTGCGTCACGAAGCATTCAAGGAAGACTTCGAAGGCTACGCGCTGTTCCGCTTGAATACCGAGACCTCCAACATGGTGCGCGTCGATGCGCCGGAAAACAGTTTCGGCGTGCTGATCGACGGCGGCGGCGTGCCGCGCATCGCAAGCACGCGGGCCGCGGGCGTGACCACGATTCACTACAACGATCCAAAAACCGGCAAGTGGCGCAAGCTCGCCCAGTTCGACCCCGTGGAATTGAGTGGCTTCACGCCGGCGCTGGTGACGCGTTCCGGCCAGCTGTACGTGCTGGCGTATAACGGCCGCGACACCCAGGGCCTGTACCGCTATGACGTCGATGCCGGCAAGATGGATCCGGAGCCGGTGGTCGGCCTGAAGAACTACGATTTCAATGGCGCGCTGGTGCTGGCGCCCGACCGCGAGACGGTGCTTGGACTGCGCTACGAGACCAGCGAACCGATCACCACCTGGGTCGACGACGGCATGAAGGAGCTGCAGAACAAGGTCGATGCGCTGCTGCCGGCGACCATCAACCGCATCGAACCGGCGCGCGACGTCGCCGCCGATGCGGTTCTGGTGGGGTCTTTTTCCGACACCGAGCCGGGGTACTGGCACCTGTATCATCGTTCTACCGGCAAGCTGACGCGCCTCGGCGCCGCGCTGCCCGGCATCAACCCGCTTGCGATGGCGTCCAAGTCGATGGTGCGCTACAAGGCGGCCGATGGCCTCGAGATTCCGGCCTACCTGACATTGCCGAAAGGGGCCAGCGGCAAGAACCTGCCGATGGTGGTGCTGGTGCACGGTGGCCCTTGGGCGCGCGGGGGCCACATCGCGTGGAACCGCGAGGTGCAATTCCTGGCCTCGCGCGGCTACGCCGTGCTGCAGCCTGAGTTCCGCGGCAGCACCGGCTTCGGCCGGAAGCACTTCGAATCGAGCTGGAAGCAATGGGGCCAGGCGATGCAGGAAGATGTCGCGCAGGGCGCGCGCTGGGCGATCAGCCAGGGCATCGCCGATCCGAAGCGGATCTGCATCGCTGGCGCCAGCTATGGCGGTTACGCCACCCTGATGGGACTGGTGAAGCATCCTGACCTGTTCCGCTGCGGCGTCGACTGGGTCGGCGTCACCGACATCAACCTGCTGTACAACCTGCGTTTCACGAATACCTCGCAGGACGCCAAGCTGTACGGCCTGCCGCGCATGATCGGCGACCAGGACAAGGACGCGGCCATGCTGAAGGCGAACTCGCCGCTGGAAAACGCAGCGCGCATCACGCAGCCATTGCTGATGGCGTACGGCGTCAAGGACCGCACCGTTCCTATCGCGCACGGCAAAAAGTTTTACGAAGCGGTGAAGAAAACCAATCCTCGCGTGGAGTGGATCGAGTATCCGGAAGAAGGGCACGGCTGGTACTACGAGCGCGACCAGATCGACTTCTGGACCCGCGTGGAGAAATTCCTGGCCGAAAATATCGGCAAGAACTGACGCCGGCGACCGAAGCGGGGTCAGGTCCGCCGGACCTGACACCTGGGTTTGGTCCGCGGCTAAAGCATGAAGCGTGTATATGCACTATAATCGGGTCACCGATATGTGCACCTACACCCTTTATGGCTGACCTGATCGAAAACCCGCTCGGCTGCACCTGCTTCAAGCTGCGCAAGCTGACCCGCGCCATGTCGCGCGTGTACGACCACCACATGGCCGGCGTCGGCCTGAAGACCACCCAGTACTCGGTGCTGAAGAACGTCGGCCAGGAGGCGCTGCCGGTGGCCGAGCTGGCCGACCGCCTCGGCATCGAGCGCACGACCATGACGCGCAACCTCAAGCCGCTGATCGAAGCCGGCTGGATCACGCTGGAGGCGGGCGCGGACAGCCGCCAGCGCATCGTCACCATCACCGCGGCCGGCCGCGCCAAGGTCAAACAGGCCTACGGCGCCTGGCGCAGAGCCCAGACCGAATTCGAAACGCTGATCGGCGCCGCCAACGTGCGAGCGCTGCACGCGCAGCTCGACACCACGCTCATCCAACTCACGCCTTTGATCGAGGACCTCCATCATGCCAACCCAGACTGAAATGACGCCGCGCGCCGCATGGCTGCTGATCCTCGCCGCCTCGGCGATCCTGATGATCACGATGGGCGCGCGCCTGACCACGGGCCTGTTCATGTCGCCGATTAATACGTCGACCGGCCTTGGCATCGCCTCGATCAGCTTCGCGCTGGCGGTCGGCCAGTTCATGTGGGGCGCCGCCCAGCCGGTGTTCGGCGCGGTGGCCGACAAGTGGGGCTCGGCGAAAGTCGTCATCCTCGGCGCGCTGATGCTGGCCGCCGGCCTGGCGCTCACGCCCTTGGTCAGCTCGCAGTGGGGCCTGATGTTCACGATGGGTTTCCTCAGCGCCGCCGGCGCGGGCGCGGGCAGCTTCTCGATCCTGATTGGCGCCACCGCGCAGCGCCTGCCGCCGGAGCGCCGTCCGTTCGCGGCCGGCTTCATCAACGCCGGCGGCTCGTTCGGCCAGTTCGTGTTCGCCCCGCTGATGCAGGCGATCATCAGCAGCGCCGGCTGGATCGCCGCGATGCTGACCATGGCCGCGACGACTTTGCTGACGATTCCGCTGGCGTGGCCGCTGCGCCGCAACGCCGGCGTCAAGCCGGGCGCTGCGCCCAAGCCGGCGGAGCAGGGCGGCATCACGCTCGGCCAGCAGGTGAAGGTGGCGCTGAAGGATCCGAGCTACCTGTGCCTGCACGCGGGCTTCTTCACCTGCGGCTTCCACATCGCCTTCCTCGTCACCCACCTGCCGGGCGAAGTCGCGCTGTGCAACCTGTCGGCCGGCGTGTCGGCCACCGCGCTCGGCCTGATCGGGCTTTTCAACATCGCCGGCAGCCTGACCGCGGGCGCCTTGTCGACGCGTTACCGCATGAAGTCCCTGCTGGCCCTGATGTACGGCAGCCGCGCGGTCATCATCGTGATCTACCTGCTGGCGCCGAAGACGCCGCTGACCTTCTACGTGTTCGCCGCCGCGCTGGGTTTCACCTGGCTGGCCACGGTGCCGCCGACCGCGGGCCTGGTGGGCAAGCTGTTCGGCATGCGCTACCTGTCCATGCTGTTCGGCCTCACTTTGCTGTCGCACCAGGTCGGCGGCTTCCTCGGCGCCTGGCTGGGCGGGCTGTCGTTCGTGACGTTCGGCGACTACACCTGGATGTGGTACGCCGACATCGTGCTGGCGCTCGGCGCCGCGCTGGTCAACCTGCCGATCCGCGAAGCGCACGTGGTGCGCGCGCCGGCCGCTGCCGCGAAGGCCTGAGCGATGGCGCGCGACACCTGGGCCTATCGCGAAGTGGCCGTCGAATCGGTGGTGGATCCGCGCACCGGGCGGCTGTCGATCCGGCCGATGGCGGGGCAGGCCTTCGCGCCGACCCTGCCGGTGCGTTGTTCGCGGGCGTTGACGGAGCAGTACCCGGCCGGCACGCGCTTCCTGCTGTCGGCCAAGCTGACGGACCGTCTCGGCGGCCCGCAGTTTTTGTATGCCTACCATGGCGATCCGGTGACGGTGCTGAGCAAGGCGGCGGCGGGCAAATTCCTGGCCGCGTTCCGGCGCGGACGTATCTAGCCTTGCGTGCGCGCTGATCGGTGAAAAGATGCAAAAATAGTCACTTGTATCTACTCACCAACATCGAAGGAAACGTCATGGCCTCACGGAAAATCGCCGTCATCGTCGGCAGCCTGCGCAAGGAATCGTTCAACCGCAAAGTCGCCAAGACGCTGATGCTGCTGGCGCCGCCGCAGCTGGACATGACCATCGTCGAGATCGGCCAGCTGCCGATGTACAACCAGGACGACGACGATGCGCCTCCGGCCACCTACACCGAGTTCCGCGACAAGATCAAGACCTTCGACGGGGTGCTGTTCGTCACGCCCGAGTACAACCGCTCGGTGCCGGGCTGCCTGAAAAACGCCATCGACGTCGGCTCGCGTCCCTACGGCCAGAGCGCCTGGAACGGCAAGCCGGCCGGCGTGGTCAGCGTCTCGCCGGGCGCCATCTCCGGTTTCGGCGCCAACCACCACCTGCGCCAGTCGCTGGTGTTCCTCAACATGCCGGCGATGCAGCAGCCCGAAGCCTACCTGGGCGGCATCAGCAAGCATTTCGACGGCGAAAAGCTGACCGACGAGTCGACCGAGAAGTTCCTCAAGACCTTCATCGACGCCTTCGCCACCTGGGTCGAACGCCACGCCGACTGACATGGCCATCGCGATCCGCGAGATCGACCACATCGTCCTGCGCGTGATACAGCTGGACGCGATGATACGTTTCTACTGCGATGTGCTGGGCTGCCGTATCGAAAGACGCCAGGACGAGATCGGCCTGGTGCAGCTGCGCGCCGGCAATGCGCTGGTCGACCTGGTGCCGGTCGACGGCAAGCTGGGCAGGATGGGCGGCGCCGCGCCGGGGCCGGAAGGGCGCAACCTCGATCACGTCTGCTTTCGCGTCGAGCCGTTCGACGCCGCCGCGATCGGCGCCCACCTGGCCGCGCATGGCGTCGAGGCCGGGCCGGTCGAATCGCGCTACGGCGCCGAGGGCGAGGGGCCGTCGATCTACCTGCATGACCCCGAGGGCAATACGGTCGAACTGAAGGGCCCGCCGGCCGCGCGGCCATGAGCGATCCCGTCACGCCCTTGCCCGAGCAGGAGGCGGCCGCGCAGTTCGGCAAGCCGCCGGCCGGCTGGCGCCGGCGCCTGTACAACGTCATCTTCGAGGCCGACACGCGGGCCGGGCGCAACTTCGACATCGCGCTGGTGATCGCCATCCTGATCAGCATCGTGGTCGTCGTCCTCGACAGCGTGCCGCGCATCCATTCGGTCCACAGCGGCACGATGGACGCGCTGGAGTGGGGCATCACCTTCCTGTTCACCGCCGAATACATCGCGCGCCTGGCCACCGTGCGCCATCCGCTGCGCTACGCCACCAGCTTTTTCGGCATCATCGACCTGCTGTCGGTGCTGCCGACCTACTGCTCGCTGTTCGTGCCGGAAGCGGCGGTCCTGCTCGACATCCGCATCCTGCGCCTGCTGCGCGTGTTCCGCATTTTCAAGCTGACCCTCTACATCGACGAATACACCATGCTGGGCGGCGCGCTGCGCGCCAGCGGCCGCAAGATCCTGGTGTTCCTGTCGGTGGTGCTGATGGCGGTGCTGATTCTCGGCACCGTGATGTACGTGGTCGAAGGGCCCAGGCACGGCTACACCAGCATCCCGGTGGCGATGTACTGGGCGACGGTGACGATGACCACGGTCGGCTACGGCGACATCACGCCGCAGACGGGGCTGGGCAAGTTGATCGCCTCGTTCATGATGCTGCTCGGCTGGGGCATCCTCGCGGTACCCACCGGCATCGTCACCGCCGAAATGACCTCGCTGCGGCTCGGGCGCGGGCGCGGCGCGCGCAGCTGTCCCGGCTGCGACGCCGGCGGCCACGAGCCGACGGCCCGTTTCTGCAGGGATTGCGGCGCCGAACTGCCCGCGCCAAAGCGTTGACCGCAAGCCCGGCACGTTTGATCTGCCGCAAACCCGGGCTGGCGGCGTGCCCTAGTCTTGTACCTCCCATTCCACCACAAGAGGGCCATAACCATGTATCCATTCGCGCCATCCGTCACGCCCGCCGTCCGCACCCATTTGGACGCCCAAATTTCCTTTGCCAACGACGTGAGCAAGTCCCTGTTCCGCTCGTTCCAGCAATTATGCGACCTCAACATCCAGCTGGCGCAGACGCTGCTGGAAGAGAGCACGCTGGCCGGCCACCAGGCCATCACCCATGAGCGCCCGACCGAGGCGCTGTCGGCCGCCAGCACGCGCGCCCAGCCGGCCGCCGACAAGTTGCGCGCCTACCAGCAGCATATTTCGCAGGTCGCCGCCGACGCCCAGGTCGACCTGGCGCGCGTGACCGAGCAGCACGTGCAGGAAACCAGCCGCACCGCGCGCGCGCTGGCCGATGAAGTGCAGAAAGCGGCGTCCGAAGAAACCGAGCGCGGCATCCGCACGCAGCAGGAAACCATCCGAAGCTTCACGGACCCGTTCAAGAATATCGGCGTGGGGATGCGTGGCAACGGCGATGCCCACCAGATGGGAGGAACGGATACCTTCCAGCAGGCGGCGGCGCAGGCGGCGCAGGCTGCGAAATCGGGCGGCGGGCCGCGCAAGGACGCGTAGGCCGGTAATAAGAGGGGGTCAGGTCCGCGGGACCAGACCCCTTGTTTGCTCAGTCGTCGTCATCGTCGACGACGACGTTGTCCTTGACCTTCTTCATGCGCTCGGCGTCGAGCTTCGCCTTCATGTCGCCGACCTTGCCCATGAATTCGTCGACCTTGTGGTCGCGCGCGACCTTGATCGACGGCGGCATCAGCACCGACATGTACAGCTCCGATCCTGTGCGGCCGGTGCGCTGTTCGTTGCTGATTAAAGTCAGGCCCGAACCCAGCGCCCCCAGCACCAGGCAGGTGATGGCGAAGCGCCGCCGGCCATTCGGCTTGACGGTGGACAGGTGGAAGTACAGCATCGCCGCCGCCAGCGCGATGACCAGGTGAGTGCCATAGCGCGTCAGCCACTCCCACGAGAACGCGTAGGCCAGCGTGCTCAGGGTCAGCTGGATCGCCACCAGCGCGGCCAGCGCGGCGCCGAGGATGAACAGGTGCCGTCCGAGCCGCGCGTGGCGCCCGAACAGGCGGTTGGCGAAGGCCCATCCGCCGGCCCAGACCAGGCCCGCGCCGATGCCGAACGCCAGCGCCTGCAGGTAGCGGATCAGCTGGAACGACTGGGTGTCGTTCAGCCACACGCTGAACAGCGCGACCACGCCGATCAGGAACAGTCCGACCAGGCCCGGCATGCCGCCTTCCCACGCGTGCATCGTGCGGTCGACCTGCTCGGCCGGGACGGGGAAGTCGGCGGGGCGCACGCGCAGCGTGGTGTGTCCGAGGCGCACGATCGTGTTGCCGGTCATGACCAGCCGCGACATGCGCTTGCCCAGGTGGACCACGCCGTTTTTGGTGTCCAGGTCGCGCAGCACCATGCGGCCTTCCTGGTCCGCTTCGACGATCGCGTGGCGCGCGGCGCAGTGGGCGTCGTCAACGATGAAGTCGTTGTCGTAGCCGCGCCCGATGCGGATCGGCAGCGCATCGACGCGGTGCCGGTGCAGCACGTCGCCGTTGCGCGCCAGGGTCTCGACGAAGTAGGGCGCGCTCATTGCCTCGCTCCGCGTCCCAGCGACTCGAGGAAAGCGCGCGTGGTGCGCATGCCGTTTTCGAACGAGACGCCGGAGACGTCGATGCGGCTTTGCAGGCTGGCCTTCGGGTCGTCGTTGGTGGCGGTCATCAGGGTGAAGTTGTACAGTCCCGCGAATTTGCGGTAGGCGCGCACGCAGGTCACGGCGCGCAGCGGCACTGTTTTGGTCGCGACGAATTGTTCGGTGCAGGAAGGCCCGGTCATGCGCGTGTCCTTTGCGCGTCCCAGGTTGTCGACCTTGAACAGGGTGCTGGCCAATACCGCGAAGCGGATCTTGTCGAGGCTCGCCGAATGCACGTACTGGTGGCTCATCGCCACGTGGCCGGTCTGCTGCGACTCGGAGACGAAGATCGCCGACTCCATCTGGCAGCTGATGGTGTCGGCGGTGAAGGTCGCCTCGGCCTTCACGTTCGAGCGTCCCCAGCACCGCACCTGTTCGCTCTCGCGCACCGGCACCTGGTACGGCCCCATCGACTTGAGCGACAGCGGCTGCTCGAGCAGCTTGTCGATCATCGCCTTCTGGTGCGCCAGCAGCTGCTGGCCGATCAGCGGGTTGAAGTCCTTCGGCGGCGCCGTTTGCGCGGCGACCTTCTTGAGCAGTTCCTGGGCGTAGCGCACCGGGACCAGGAAGCTCACCAGCTCACCGTCGCGCCGCTTCGACACGTTCACGCCGGCGACCTCGCCGGACTCGGTCACGCTCGGGCCACCGCTCATGCCCGAGTTGATCGGGCCGGTGAACATCAGCTGGTCGTAGAAGCTGCGCGTGACGACGCCGTTGTACGAGCCTTCGGAAATCGCGAACCCGAGGTCGAGCGGATTGCCGAGCGAGTAGAGGTACTGGCCCTGGGTCAGCCTGGCCAGCTTTTCCGGCACGTTGAAAAAACCGGTGCCGTTGCGGGTCACGCGCACCACGGCGAGGTCGTGCAGCACGTCGACGGCCAGCAGTTCGACCGGGCCGCGCTTGCCGTCGGTGTCGACGTATTCGCCGGTGTAGACGTCGGGGTCGAGCGCCATCTGCGAGACGACGTGATAATTGGTCAGCACCAGGTTGCTGGTGCCGACCAGGAAGCCGGAACCGACGGTCGACTGGCTGCGGCCGTTCTTGAGCAGCATGCGGATCTGCAGCAGGTCGCCCTTGGCGGCGGAGTAGACTTTTTGCGCGGCCGAGGAGGGCGGCGGCAGTGCCGCGTTTTCGGCTTCAGGCGCCGGCGGCGTCGCGGCCGGAGGAATCGCGGGCGCCGGCACGGCGGGCGGCTGGACCGGCGGCGGCTTGGGGGCGGCGCCGGCGCCGGCGCCCAGGATCAGGCAGCAAAACAGTGCGGCAGGCGGTACAAATTTCATGCATTCCTTCGGTGACAAGATGCTCTTGCCACCAGCATAACTTATTTGCCGCCGCGCGTGGGGGAATGGGACTTGGAGGTAGTTACAGCTCGCCGTCTTCGGCGACCGCTTCGGCCAGCGGCGTCATCATGTGACCCAGCTTGGCTTCCTTGGTATTGAGGTAGCTGTTGTTGAAGGCGTTGCGGTTGACCAGCAGCGGCACGCGCTCGGACACGCGCACGCCCAGCTTTTCCATGGCGTCGATCTTGCGCGGATTGTTGGTCATCAGGCGCAGCGTCTTGACGCCGAACTGCGCCAGCATCGGCTGGCACAGCTCGTAGTTGCGGGCGTCGGCGTGAAAGCCCAGCTGCAGGTTGGCCTCGACGGTGTCGGCGCCGGCTTCCTGCAGGCGGTAGGCGCGGATCTTGTTGACCAGGCCGATGCCGCGCCCTTCCTGGCGCAGGTACAGCAGGATGCCGCGGCCTTCGTCGGCGATCTTGCGCAGCGCCCCTTCGAGCTGGGCGCCGCAATCGCAGCGCTGCGAAAACAGCACGTCGCCGGTCAGGCACTCCGAATGCACCCGCGCCAGCACCGGCGCGCCGTCGCCGATGTCGCCCAGCGTCATGGCAAGGTGCTCCTTGCCGGTCGCGTGTTCGACGAAGGCGTGCAGCGTGAACTGCGCCCACGGCGTCGGCAGGGCGCACGAGGTGGCGTAGTCGAGCAGGTGATCGTTGGGTGTGGCGGGCATGGCGGTATCTCTGAATCTATTTCTGTAGCCGCAAGTGTAGCGGAAATCGGCCCTTCCCGTAGCCGGACCCTTCCCACCACCGGGGCCAGACCAGCTGGTCTGACCCCTTTGGAGGAATTAATAGGGGAGGTCGAATACCAGCACTTCGGCGTCCGTTGCCTGCGCCAGTTCAATCGCCGCTTCGCCCGTCAGCTTGAGCGCGTCGCCGCCGCTCAGCGCCGTGCCGTTGACGGTGACGTCGCCGCGGATCACGTGGACGTAGCCGGTGCGCCCCGGCGCCAGCGGGTGGCGCGCCTGGTCGCCGCCGCCGAGGATCGCCGCGAAGATCGCCGCGTCCTGGTGGATCAGCACCGAGCCGTCGCGCCCGTCGTTCGAGGCGACCAGGCGCAGCTTGCCCTGCTTGGTCTCCGGGGCGAAGTGTTTCTCTTCGTAGCTGGGCGCGATGCCGCGCACCTTCGGCTCGATCCAGATCTGCAGGAAGTGCACGGGTTCGGTCCGCGAGCCGTTGAACTCGCTGTGGCGCACGCCGCTGCCGGCGCTCATGCGCTGCACGTCGCCGTAATGCAGCACCGATCCCGTGCCCATGCTGTCCTTGTGCTCGAGGGCGCCGTCCAGCACGTAGGAGATGATCTCCATGTCGCGGTGGCCGTGGTTGCCGAAGCCCTGGCCGGGCGCGACGCGGTCCTCGTTGATCACCAGCAGCGGCCCGAAGCCGGTGTGCTCAGGATCGCGGTAGTCGGCGAACGAGAAGGTGTGCTTCGAATGCAGCCAGCCATGGTTGGCGTCGCCCCGATCGTCGCTTTTTCTTACTTGCAGCATGACTTGCTCCATTTCTTGTCAGGTTACGTGCGATAATTTCGATTAACCATCGCCTCAATGAAACCAGTATATTCCTGTGACGCCGTTTCTAAAAACGGAATGTTTTGAATCCTATGATCGAAAAAATCGAATGCTGAAACTCTCGCTGGAAGCGTTGCAGATCGTCGATGCGATCGACCGCCGCGGCTCCTTCGCCAAGGCCGGCCAGGAGCTGCACAAGGTGCCGTCGACGATTTCGTACACGGTCGCCAAGCTGGAGGAGGACCTCGGCCTGCGCGTGTTCGAGCGCAACGGCCCGCGCATCCTGCTCACGCCGGCCGGTCGCGAGCTGCTCAAGCAGGGCCGCTACCTGCTGAAGGCGGCGCTCGACCTCGAGCAGCGCGTCCAGCGCGTCGCGTCGGGCTGGGAGACCGAGCTGGCGATCGGCATGGATTCGATGTTCTCGGCGCTCGCGCTGCGCGACGACATCGCCGCGTTCTACGAGGTCGCCCGCAGCACGCGCCTGCGCCTGGTGCAGGAAACCTTGTCCGGCCCGTGGGAGGCGCTGCTCGACCGCCGCGTCGACCTGCTGGTCGGCGTGGCAGGCGAAGGCCCGGCCGGCGGCGGCTACGTCGCGCGCCCGATCGGCGAGATGCGCTTCGTGTTCGCGGTGGCGCCACGCCATCCGCTGGCGGCCCATCCCGGTCCGCTCGGTCGCGCCGAGCTGCAGGAGCAGCGCGCCATCGTGGTCGGCGACAGCGCCCGTAACATGGTGGCGCGCACCGTCGGCCTGCTGCTCGGGCAGGATGCGCTGACCGTGCCGACCATGCAGCTGAAATTCGACTTCCAGCTGGCCGGCCTGGGCTTCGGCTTCCTGCCCGAGCCGTGCGCGCGCGCCGCCATCGCGCGCGGCCTGCTGGTCGAAAAGCAGGTCGAGGAGGCGCGCGCGCCGGAAACCTTTTATGTAGCGTGGCGCAGCGGCGACGACGGCGCGGCGCTGCGCTGGTGGCGCGAACGTATGCTGCGCGCCGGCCTGTTCGGCCGCCTGTGCGCGGCGCTGCCCGGGGCAAATCCTTCCGAGGTGTAACAATCGGTCCACACCGGCAGGCGAAAAGTTGGTAGAAATCAACACTTCCGAGGTAATATGGTTGCCGATAGTCACCAATATTCACCTTAGCAAATGAACACCATTCCTGTTCCACTGGTCTTTTTCCGGGTGCTGGCCGACCGCAGCGGCAAGCCGGCCGGCCTGCTGGCCGACGCCGGCATGGGCGACGCCACAGCCTTGCTGCCGCTGTTCGGCGCCGAGCAGTTCGAGGCGCTGTCGAACGGCTTGGCCTGCTTCTTCCGGCCGCAGATCGCCGCCGGCGCGGCGAGCGCCCTGCAGGACGCGGGCTGGAAGGAAATGCCCGCCGGCGCCCTGTGCCGCGCCGACGACCGGCTCGACCCCGACTATCTGCCGCCTGCCGCCAAATGGGTCGATGGCGACTGGTGCATGGCGCCGCCGCCCAAGGCCAGCGGCGCCCAGAGCGCGTCGCGCGCCACCGCGCTGCAAATGGTGCAGCTGGTCTCGGCCGACGCCGACACCCACGAAATCGAAGCGCTGATGCGGCGCGATCCGACGCTGTCGTATAACCTGCTGCGGCTGGTGAATTCGCTCGGCGTCGGCAGCGGCCGCCGCATCACCAGCTTCTCGCAGGCGCTGCTGATGCTGGGACGCCAGCAACTGCGCCGCTGGCTCAACCTGATGCTGTTCGCGGCGCGCCAGAACGACGTGCGCTCGGCCATGCTGCTGGCCCGCGTGGCGCTGCGCGCCCGCGCGCTCGAGCTGCTGGCCAGGTCGCGCGGCCTGGACAAGCACACCCAGGAGCAGGGCTTCATGGCCGGCATGTTCTCGCTGCTCGGCGTGCTGTTCGGGATGCCGCTGACCGAAGTGCTGGCGCCGCTGGCGCTGGGCGACGCGGTGCACGCGGCGCTGCTGCGGCGCGAGGGCGAATTGGGCGCGCTGCTGTTGCTGTTCGAGCGCGCCGAACGGGGCGACCTCGAAGGCGTCGCCGCCGAACTCGATGCGTTGCAGATTCCGCGCGAGGAGTTCAACCAGGCGATGCTCGACGCCGCCGGCTGGATGCAGGGCGCGCTGCGCGAGAGCCAGGGTGGCTGACGACGCGCTCGACCGCTGCCTGCGGCTGGCGCGCGCCGCGCGTTCGCTGCAAGGCGCCGCGCTCGACGCCGCGCTGGCCGAACTCGATGCGGCGCTGGCCGCGGCCGGCGCCCGTTCTCCCGCCGAGCCCGAGCCCGAGGCGCCGGCGCTGACGCTCGACCTGGCCGGCTACGTGACCGGCTGGAACAGCGGCGCCGAGGCGCTGTTCGGCTACGCGCGCGAAGAAGCGCTCGGCCGGCACGCGCTGTTCCTCGACGCCGACGACGGCGACGAGCTGGCCGACTGGTTCGCCGAGCAGGGCAGCGCGCCGGTCGATGTCCTGCGCCGCAAGAAAAACGGCGACATCGTGCGCCTGTCGATGGCGCTGTCGATGATCCACGACGACGCGGGCGACCCGGCCGGCGTGATGGTGCGGCTGGCGCCCGCCGCCGGCGCCCTTGCCGAGCAGGACAGGATCGCACTGCATTCGCGCATCATCGAAGACAGCGACCAGGGCGTGCTGATCGCCGACGCCGCGCAGCGCATCGTCTCGGTCAACGCCGCCTTCACGCGCCTTACCGGCTACTCGCAGGCCGAGGCGGTAGGCCAGGGCCCCGAGCTGCTGCGCTCCGGCGTGCACGACGCCGACCTGGACGCCAAGGTGCGCGCCGCGATGGAAGGCCATGGCCCTTGGCGCGGCGAAATCGTCGGCAAGCACAAGAACGGCGAGCTGCTCCCGCAGACGGTGACGATCGGCGCGGTGCGCGACGCGGCCGGCGCCATCACCCACACCTTCTCGCTGTTTTCCGACCTGGCCGTGCACAAGGACGCCGAAGCGCGCATGCAGCGCCTGGCCAATTACGACACCCTGACCGGCCTGCCTAACCGCAGCCTGTTCAACCACCTGGTCGACCAGATGCTCAGCGAGGCGCGCCGCGCCAGCCAGTACGGCGCGCTGCTGGTGATCGAAGTCGACCGGGTCGCCGCCTACCGCGAGTCGCTCGGCGCCGACGTCGCCGACGAGGTGGTGCGCGAGATCGGGCGCCGCTTCCGCGCTGTGCTGCGCGACGCCGACATCCTTGCCCGCATCGACACTGCCAAGTTCGCGGTGGCGCTGCCGAAAATCGAAAAGCGCGAGCACGCCGGCATCGTCGCCCAGAAGCTGCTGGCGACGCTGGCGCAGCCGGTCGGCGCGGGCGCCCACAGCCTGCGCGTGGGCGCCCACATCGGCGTCGCCGTCTACCTCGAGGACAGCACCGACACCGCCTCGCTGATCCGCTACGCCGACGTCGCGATGGCCAAGGTGGAGGCGGGCGCGGACGAGCGCTTCCTGTTCTACAGCGAAGAGATGGACCAGCGCGCCAAGGACCACCTGCGGCTCGAGACCGAGCTGCGCGCGGCGCTGTCCGGTGGCCAGCTCGAGCTGCACTACCAGCCGAAGGTCAGCCTGCGCAGCGGCCGCATGGTCGGCGCGGAGGCGCTGATCCGCTGGCGCCATCCTGAGCGCGGCATGGTGTCGCCGGCCGAATTCATCCCGCTGGCCGAAGAGACCGGCCTGATCTTCGAGATCGGCGCATGGGTAATGGACGAAGCCTGCCGCCAGATTCGCGCGTGGAAGGACGCGGGCCTGGCGATGCCGCCGGTGGCGATCAACCTGTCGGCGCGCCAGTTCGACCGGCGCCTGCCGGGGCGCGTCGCCGCGGTGCTCGACCTGCACGGCGTGCTGCCCGAGCAGATCATGCTGGAGATTACCGAGAGCCTGCTGGTGGGCGGCAGCGACAGCGTGATCGCCATCATGAACGAGCTGGTGGCGATGGGACTGGCGCTGGCGCTGGACGACTTCGGCACCGGCTATTCGAGCCTGGCCTATCTGAAGAAATTCCCGATCAGCACACTGAAAATCGACCGCTCCTTCGTGGTCGGGCTGCCGGAAGAGGAGAACGACTGCGCCATCGCGCGGGCGATCGTGACGATGGCGCAGCAGCTGCGCCAGGAGATCGTGGCGGAGGGCGTCGAGACGCCGGAGCAGATGGCGTTCCTGCGCGACCTGGGCTGCGACCAGCTGCAGGGCTGGCTGTTCAGTGCGGCGGTGACGGGCGGCGAGTTCGCGCGCATGCAGCAGAGCGGCCAGCGCCTCCAGGTTGGGCGCTGACACTGGCAAGCTCCCGCGGCGGCGACAAACCCGGGGACTAGGCGTCCCCGTCGCTCCGCCGGACCTGACCCCCCACTTTGTTCAGCGCCTTAGCGGATCGAGCAAGGACCGCAGGTCGTTGTGATCGAGCTCGTACATCAGCGCGATCAGTTCGCCCAGCTCGCCGCGCGGGAATCCCTCGCGCGCAAACCATCCCAGGTAATGCCCCGGCAGCTCGGCCAGCTTGCGCCCTTTGTACTTCCCATACGGCATTTCGCGCGTCAGCAGCAGTTGCAGGTGTTCCGTTTTCATGCGCGCCACTGTAGCACGCGCCCGCGCTAGAATGCCATCGGAAGGAGGCCCGCCATGGACACCCAATTCAACCTCGACCGCTTCGTCGAAGCGCAGGAACCCGTCTACCGCAAGGTCGTCGCCGAACTCAAGGCCGGCCGCAAGCAGACTCACTGGATGTGGTTCATCTTCCCGCAGATCGCCGGCCTCGGTCACAGCGCGATGGCGCAGCGGTACGCGATCGCGTCGGCCGACGAGGCGGCCGCCTACCTGGCCCACCCGCTGCTCGGCGCGCGCCTGCGCGAATGCAGCGCGCTGGTCGCGGCAATCGACGACAAGCCGATCGGGGAGATCTTCGATTCCCCCGACGACCTGAAATTCCATTCGTCGATGACGCTGTTTTCGGAGGTGGCGCCGGACGAGGCGGTGTTCGTCGAGTGCATCAACAAATTCTTCGACGGCGCGCCCGACCAGGCCACCATCGACCGCCTGTAATCGTCAGGGGTGACGCCATTCGGATGTTGTTGCGTATAATCTGCGGATTGTCAGTTCCACACCTCCACAGAAAACAACATTATGGCTTCATCCCCCGAAAACATCAGCATGGCGGTGTTCTGCGATTTTGAAAACGTCGCACTGGGCGTCCGCGACGCCAACTACGAAAAATTCGACATCAAGCCCGTGCTGGAACGGCTGCTGCTCAAGGGCAGCATCGTCGTCAAGAAGGCTTACTGCGACTGGGAGCGCTACAAGGGGTTCAAGGCCACCATGCACGAAGCGAACTTCGAGCTGATCGAGATCCCGCACGTGCGCCAGTCCGGCAAGAACTCGGCCGACATCCGCCTGGTCGTCGATGCGCTCGACCTGTGCTACACCAAGTCCCACGTCAACACCTTCGTCATCATCTCCGGCGACTCGGACTTCTCGCCGCTGGTGTCGAAGCTGCGCGAGAATAACAAGCAGGTGATCGGCGTCGGCGTCAAGCAGTCGACCTCGGACCTGCTGGTGGCGAACTGCGACGAATTCATTTTCTACGACGACCTGGTGCGCGAAGTGAAACGCGCCGCGGCCAAGCGCGACGAGCGCAAGGCGCAGCCGCAGCAGAAGCGCGCGGCCGCGTCGACCGACGAAGGCGGCAACAAGCGCAAGGAAGAACTGGAGTCGCGCAAGTCGCAGGCGATCGAGATGGTCGTCGAAATGTTCGACGCGCTGGTCTCCGAGCGCGGCGACAGCGGCAAGATCTGGGCGTCGCTGCTGAAGGACACCCTGAAGCGCCGCCGTCCGGACTTCAACGAGACCTACTTCGGCTTCCGCACCTTCGGCAACCTGCTGGAAGAGGCGCAGGCGCGCGGCATGCTCGAATTCGGCCGCGACGAGAAGTCCGGCGCGTACGTGTATCGCAGCAGCGCCGCGGCGCCGAGCGTCCCGGCCGAGCCGGTGGCGGTCGGCGAGGAGCCGGTCGCAACGGCCGAAGTGGCCAATGAAGAAGTCGCCGCCAAGCCGGAGCCGCGCCGCGGCCGCGGACGTGGCCGTAGCGATTTCCGCGCGCCGGCCGAACCGGCCGTCGAGGCGCCCGTCGAGGAAGTGCAGGAGCCGGAAGCGGCGTCCGAGCCGGTCGAACAGGTCGCGCCCCAGCCGGAACCGCGCCGTGGCCGTGGCCGCGGCCGCACCGACTTCCGCGCGCCGGTGGTGAGCGAGCCGGAGTCGCAGCCCGAGATGCCAGCGGAAGCTGCCGAAGCGCCGGCCGCCGAGGCGCAGGAGTGGAACGAAGATTCGCCGTTCCCTCCGCCGGCCGCGGAAAAACGCCGCGGCGCGCGCTCCCCGCGCAAGGGCAGCGCAAAGCAGGCGGGTTCCCTTGAAGCCGTCGAGGTGAACGGCAATACGGTGGCAGCCGAACCGGTCGACGTCGACGGCAATGCGGCGCCGGCCGAAAAACCGCGCAAGACGGCTGCTCGCAAGGCGCCGGCCCGTCCGCGCCGTCCGGCCAAGCCGAAGGCGGCCGAGCAGGGCTGATTTTTGCCGCTCGGCAGGACGAGACGAACGGACGAAATCGGCGCACACTAAGGTGTCGGAAACACGATCATCTTGAGGAGTGCGTCATGCGTTCGCTTGCGGGAGTGGGGTTGTCGCTGGCCTTGGTGTGCATGGGGGCGGGCGCTGCTCCGCCCGCGTCGAATCATCCGATCATCGGCGTGTGGCGCCTGACCTTGCCGGACGGGCGCTGCTCCGAGACTTACCGGTTTCGCAGCGACGGCACCAGCCTGGTGACCAGCGCGCACGAAGTGTCGGAGAGCGAGTTCGCGATCATCGACAAACCGAGCGAGAAAGGCTTCTACCGGCTGGACGACAAGATCGTCAAGGACAACGGCAAGCAGGATTGTTCGGGCGAGGTGATGAAGGTCGGCACCAAGGCGACCAATTACCTCAAGTTTCATCCGTCCGGCCATCTGTTCCTGATGTGCGCCAACGAATCGCTGGAAGCGTGCATCGGGCCGTTCGAACGGGTCAGGGGCGAAGAAATCTAGCGCCGGCGTCAACGGCAGGGTGGTAGCAAGTTGGTCCGGGGCGTCGATGGGTGTATATTGCTGGCGACCTGATCCTTTTGCCCCATTCCTATGTCTCCAGTTTTACTTTTTTGCATCCTGATCGCCTATTTCGCGCTGCTGCTCGGCGTCGCCTGGGCCACTTCCCGCAACGCCACCAACGACAGTTTCTTCATCGGCAACAAGAGCAGCAACTGGATGCTGGTCGCGTTCGGCATGGTCGGCACCACCTTGTCGGGCGCCACCTTCATCAGCGTGCCCGGCGCGGTCGGCCGCGACGGCTTCGGCTACGGCCAGATCCTGCTCGGCTACGTGTTCGGTTACATCGCCGTCGCCTATATCCTGCTGCCGCTGTACTACCGCCTGAAGCTCACCTCGATCTATCACTACCTCGACGTGCGCCTGGGCCGCCGCGCCTACCAGAGCGGCGCCTCGTTCTTCATCCTGTCGCGCCTGCTGGGCGCCACCGCGCGCCTGTACCTGGTCGTCAACATCCTGCAGGTGATCATCCTCGACAGCCTGGGCGTGCCGTTCTGGCTGACCACCCTGGTCATCCTCGGCATGATCCTGATCTACACCTACCAGGGCGGCGTCAAGACCATCGTCTGGACCGACACCTTGCAGACCACCTGCATGCTGATCGGCCTGGTCGCCTGCGTGGTGTACCTGCTCGGCCAGCTGGACCTGTCGGTCGGCGCCAGCCTGGCGCAGATGGACGCACGCGGCCTGTCGCGCATCTTCACCACCGCGCCCGACAGCCCGAGTTTCTGGCTCAAGCAGGTCGTGGCCGGCGCCTTCATCGTGCTGACCATGACCGGCATGGACCAGGAGATGATGCAGAAGACCATCTCGGTCAAGACCCTGGCCGATTCGCAGAAAAACCTGCTCAGCCTGACCGTGGTGCTGGTGATCGTGCTGTCGCTGTTCCTGTTCCTCGGCGGCCTGCTGCACCTGTACGCGCCGCTGGTCGGGGTGACCGCCCAGGGCGACCAGCTGTTCCCGGCCATCGTCACCGGCCACCTGCCGGCCGCGGTGCAGGTGATCTTCCTGATCGCGCTGGTCTCCGCGCTGTTCCCCAGCGCCGACGGCGCCATCACCGCGCTGACCTCGACCGTCTGCATCGACCTGCTGGGCATCAAGCGGCGCGACGACCTGACCGAGGCGCAGAAGGTGAAGTGGCGCCAGCGCGTCCACCTCGGCTTCGCGGCGGTGTTCCTGCTGCTGGTGCTGGTGTTCAAATGGGTCGACAATGCCAGCATGATCGGCGTGATCCTGAAACTGGCGGCCTACACCTACGGTCCCTTGCTCGGCCTGTTCGGCTTCGGCATCCTGACCCGCCGCACCCTGAACGACCGTCTGGTCCCGTTCATCACCATCGGCGCGCCGGTGATCTGCGCCTTGCTTGAGCTTTATCAGGAGCAACTGTTCGGAACTTATCGCCTGGGGCTTGAACTGTTGATGGTCAATGGCATATTGGTGTTTGCCGGCCTGTGGGCGATTTCGCGGCCGGAAAAGCTGGAACCGGTCGCCGCGCCGGCCTGACGTTTATCCTTTACAGTGACAGCTGTTCCACCTAACCCAATGCCGGAGTCCCGATGTCCTTCAAACCCATGACTTCCCTGCGCCGCGGTTTCGGCATGTTCTGGCGCTTCATCGACGCCACGCGCCGCACGCTGCTCAACCTGATTTTCCTCGCCATCGTCATCTTCATCGTGGTGGCGATGTTCGGCGGCGGCGTCAAGCCGCTGGTGCCGAAGACCGCGCTGGTGCTCGACGTCAAAGGCACGATGGTTGAACAAAGCAGCGGCAACGTGCGCGACGCGCTGCTGGCCAATGTCGGCGGCGGCGACGTCAAGCGCACCGTCCAGCTGCGCGACGTCCTGACGGCGCTCGACAACGCGGCCAAAGACGACGCGATCGGCAGCGTGGTGCTGCTGCTCGAGGACATGGACGGCGCCGGCATGGCGATGCTCAACGAAGTGGGCGCCGCGGTCGACCGCGTCAAGGCCGCCAGGAAGCCCGTCATCGCCTGGGCCAACAACTACGACCAGCGCCAGTACCTGGTCGCCTCGCACGCCAGCGAGGTCTACCTGCACCCGATGGGCGTGTTGAACATCAAGGGCTTCGGCCGCCACCGCAATTACTACCGCGACGCGCTCGACAAGGTCGGCGTTACCGTCAACCTGATGAAGGTCGGCACCTACAAGAGCTTCGCCGAGCCGTACATCGGCAACGGTCCGTCGGACGCGGCCAGCGAGGCCGAGTCCTTCCTGTACAACGCGCTGTGGGACGGCTACACCGCGCAGGTCGAGCAGCAGCGCAAGCTGCCGGCCGGCGCCGTCAACACGATGATCAACAACCTGCCCAAGCTGATGGAAGACGCCAAGGGCGACGCCGCCAGGCTGGTGCTGGACGCGAAGCTGGTCGACGGCCTGAAGACGCGCGACGAGCTGCGCGCCATGATGATCAAGCGCGGCGTGCCCGACCTCGAAGGCAAAACCTTCCGCCAGGTGAGCTTCGACGACTACGTCGGGCGCCATCGTCCCAAGCTGTTCGGCGACGCGGTCGGCGTGATCGTCGCGTCGGGCGACATCACCGACGGCACCGCGGGACCGGGCGCCATCGGCGGCAAATCGACGTCAGAGCTGATTCGCCGCGCGCGCGAGGACGAACAGATCAAGGCCATCGTGCTGCGCGTCGACTCGCCCGGCGGCAGCGCCTTCGGCTCGGAGCTGATCAGGCGCGAGCTGGAACTGACGCGCGCTGCCGGCAAGCCGGTGGTGGTCTCGATGGGCAACGTGGCCGCATCGGGCGGCTACTGGATCTCGATGGCGTCCGACGAAGTGATCGCCGATCCGGCCACCATCACCGGCTCGATCGGCGTGTTCGCGATCCTGCCGACGGCCGAGAAGGTGGTCGACAAGCTGGGCATCCACACCGCCGGCACGACGACGACCTGGCTGGCCGACGCCTACAATCCGCTGCGGCCGATGGACCCGCGCTTCGGCCAGCTGGTCCAGAGCAGCATCAACCATATTTACAGCGAGTTCACGACCAAGGCCGCGCTGGCGCGCAAGACCACGCCGGAGAAGATCGACGAAGTGGGGCAGGGACGCGTGTGGACCGGCGCGCAGGCCAAGGAGCGCGGGCTGGTCGACCGGCTCGGCACCTACGGCGACGCGCTGACGTCGGCGGCGGCGCGCGCCAAGCTGGCGCCAGGCTACCGGGTGGCCTACATCGAGCGCCAGAGTTCGGCCGTGGAGCATTTCCTGGGCATGTTCGGCGTGTCGGCCGCGCAGATGTTCAACGTGCAGGTCAAGCTGGGGCTGATGCCGGCCGGCCTGCCGGCGGCGGCGGTAACGGATGTCACGCGCGACCTGGCGTGGCTGTCCGAGCTGGCCGACGGCAAAAAGCCGTACGCCGCCGTAACGCACTGCCTCTGCGCGCTGCCGTATTAAGAGTGGGGTCAGGTCCGCCGGACCTGACCCCGAATTCCCGCCAACGCGCGACAGAGTTGTAGCAGCTTTGTAACGTCATGTAGCCCATCCCTGGCGGAGGCTGCCTCCTGTATTCACAGCGTTTCGCCGATCTTCTCCGTATTTCCTGCCCTCATTTCCCCCTGGTTTTGTCGTGAACAGTGTTCGGTCCGAAACATACCGAACCGTGTGCCCATGCTACAGTTTGGTCACATTTGTTGTGCTTTTGACCAAGGATCAGCATGGAGCTCCCGCCCGTCGTTACCGATAAAACCCTCCCTCGTCGCCATAGCCGGCGCGGCCGGATCATCGGCAGCATCATCGCCGTGCTGGCGATGGCAGGCCTGGGCTACCTCGCCTGGCACCTGACGCATGCTTCGACCGAACCCACAGCCGCCGGCGCCGCCGGCCAGCGCCCGGGTGGAGGTGGTGGCGGAGGAGGAGGCCGCGGCGGGCCTGGCGGCCGCGGCGCCCCAGCCACCACGGTCGGCGTCGCCACGGCCGAAAAGGCCGACATCCCGGTCGTGCTCGACGCCCTGGGCACCGTCACCGCGGCGGCCACCGCCACCGTGCGCCCGCAAGTCTCCGGCGTGATCCAGAAGATCAATTTCACCGAAGGCCAATTGGTCAAGGCCGGCCAGGTGCTCGTCACCATCGACCCGCGCGCATTCGAGATGGCGCTGCTGCAGGCGTCCGGCCAGCGCCAGCGCGACGAAGCGCAGCTCGAAAGCGCCAAGGTCACGCTCGCACGCTTCCGCACCTTGCTGACCCAGGACTCGATCGCGCGCCAGGAGGTGGACACCCAGGCGGCGCTGGTCAAGCAGCTCGAAGGCACCGTGATGACCGATCGCGCTTCCGAAGGCGTGGCCAAGCTCAATCTAAGTTACACGCAAGTGAAAGCGCCGATCAGCGGCCGCGTGGGCCTGCGCGTGGTCGACATGGGCAACCTGGTCGGCAGCGGCGACGCCAATGGCATTGCCGTGATCACGCAGCTGGCGCCGATCGACGTCGAATTCTCGGTGCCGCAGGACCAGGTGCCGGACCTGCAGGCGCGCATCCATGAGGGCGCGCCGCTGCCGGCCATCGCGCTGGACCGCACCCGCACCACCAATCTCGCCAGCGGCAAATTCAACGCGCTCGACAATCAGGTCGACGTGCAGACCGGCACCGTGAAGGCGAAGGCGCGCTTCACTAACGCCGACGGCAAGCTGTTCCCGAGCCAGTTCGTCAACCTGCGGCTCGAGGTGCGCAACATCAAGGATGCGGTGGTGGTGCCGGTGACGGCGCTGCGCCACGGCTCCACCGGCGACTTCGTCTACGTGCTGAACGCGACCGAGCGCACGGTCGCGCTGCGTCCCGTGACGCGCGGCCAGGCGACGGTCGACAAGGTGCAGGTCAAGACCGGCCTGACGGCTGGCGAACAGGTGATCACCGAAGGCGCCGACCGCCTGAAGGATGGCGCGAAGGTCATCCTCCCGGGCGACAAGCCGGCAGCGGGCGGGCAGGGCGGACGCCGCGGCGGGCGACGCAACGCCGAAGGCGCCGCGCCAGCCGCTTCGGCCCCCGCTGCTTCGGCTCCCGCCGCTTCCGCTCCGGCCGAGGGCGAACGCCGCCGCCGCCGTCCCGAGGGCGCCGCGCAATGATTAGCTCCACCAGCCTCGAAACCGTCGCCCCAGCGGATGCTGAAGATGCGCTCGGGCGACTCGCGCTCAGCATGGGTTCCTGCCTTCGCAGGAACGACAGGCTGATGCGATCGGTGTCGCCATGAGTCCGTCCGGCCCATTCATTCAGCGCCCGGTCGCCACCTCGCTGCTGATGCTGGCGATCGTGCTGGCCGGCCTGGTCGGCTTCAAGTTCCTGCCGCTGTCCGCGCTGCCGCAGGTCGACTTCCCGACCATCCAGGTGCAGACCCTGTACCCCGGCGCCAGCCCCGAAGTCATGGCGCGCACCGTCACCGCGCCGCTCGAACGCCAGTTCGGCCAGATGGCCGGCCTCGCGCGCATGAGCTCCACCAGCGCCTCGGGCGTCTCCGTCGTCACGCTGCAGTTCAGCCTGGGCCAGACCCTCGACGTCGCCGAGCAGGAGGTGCAGGCCGCGATCAATGCCGGCGGATCGCTGCTGCCGACCGACCTGCCGGCGCCCCCGGTCTACGCCAAGGTCAACCCGGCCGACGCGCCGGTGCTGACGCTGGCGATCACCTCCGACACCGTGCCGTTGACGGAGGTGCAGAACCTGGTCAACACGCGCCTCGCGCTGAAGATCAGCCAGGTCACCGGCGTCGGCCTGGTCACGCTGTCGGGCGGCCAGCGTCCCGCCGTGCGCATCCAGGCCGACACCGAAGCGCTCGCATCGTACGGCCTCGGCCTCGACACGCTGAGGACCGCGATCACCGCGGCCAACGCCAACAGCGCCAAGGGCAGCTTCGACGGTCCGACTCGCTCCTATTCGATCAACGCCAACGACCAGCTCCTCGCCGTCCCCGACTACAAGAACCTGATCGTCGCCTACAAGAACGGCTCCCCGATACGCCTGACCGACGTGGCTCAGGTGGTCGACAGCGCCGAAAACGTCAAGCTGGCCGCATGGTCCGGCCTGAAGCCCGCGATCATCCTGAACGTGCAGCGCCAGCCCGGCGCCAACGTCATCGCCACCGTCGACGCGATCAAGGCCCGCCTGCCCGAACTGCAGGCGGGCCTGCCGGCCGCGCTGCGCCTCGACGTGCTGACCGACCGCACCACCGGCATCCGCGCCTCGGTGTCCCACGTCGAGATGGAGCTGGTGCTGGCCGTCGTGCTGGTGGTGCTGGTGATCTTCGCCTTCCTGCACAGCGTGCGCGCCACCGTGATCGCCAGCCTGTCGGTGCCGATCTCGCTGATCGGCACCTTCGGCGCGATGTACCTGCTCGGCTACAGCCTGAACAACCTGTCGCTGATGGCGCTGACGATCGCCACCGGCTTCGTCGTCGACGACGCCATCGTCATGATCGAGAACATCTCGCGCTACATCGAGAAGGGCGAGAAGCCGATGGCGGCCGCCATCAAGGGCGCGGCGCAGATCGGATTCACGATCATCTCGCTGACCGTGTCGCTGATCGCGGTGCTGATTCCGCTGCTGTTCATGGGCGACGTGGTTGGCCGCCTGTTCCGCGAGTTCGCCGTGACGCTGGCGATCACCATCCTGATTTCAGCAGTGGTGTCGCTGACCCTGGTGCCGATGATGTCGGCGCGCTGGCTGCGCAGCCACGAGGACGAAAAACCGAACAAGCTGGCGGTGAAGACCCAGGCCTTCTTCGACGGCGTGATCCACCGCTACGACGGCGCGCTGAACTGGGTGCTCGAGCGCCAGGGCCTGACCCTGATCGTCGCGCTGGTCACGCTGATACTGACCGTGCTGCTGTACCTGTTCATCCCCAAAGGCCTGTTCCCGACCCAGGACACCGGCCAGCTGCAGGCGCGCGTCGAAGCGCGCCAGGCGATTTCGTACGACGGCATGGCCGAGCTGCAGCAGGCGGCGGCGAAAGTCATCCTGGACGATCCGGACGTCCTTTCGCTCAGCTCCAACGTCGGCGTGGATGCCGCCAACAACACCATGCTCAACACCGGCCGCATGCTGATCAACCTGAAGGACAAGCGAAGCAGCGACCAGGAAGCGATCATGGCGCGCCTGCGCAACCGTGTGGCGCAGATCGCCGGCGTCACGCTGTACCTGCAGCCGACCCAGGACCTGACCATCGACGCCGAAACCGGTCCGACCCA
The DNA here is from genome assembly GCF_056406475.1 of Massilia sp. P1_C10. Lineage (NCBI taxonomy): Bacteria > Pseudomonadati > Pseudomonadota > Betaproteobacteria > Burkholderiales > Oxalobacteraceae > Massilia > Massilia sp. P1_C10. Next base: position 300,203 of record NZ_JBFUAC010000002.1, on the reverse strand, counting down.
ATACCGCGTGTCGATCGAGGGCGCCGACAACGCCAGCGTCAACGAGTGGGCCGGCAAGCTGGTGGCGCATTTGCAGAACGACGCCAAGGTGCGCAACGTCGTCACCGACGCTGGCGCCACCGGGGTGGCGGCCTTCGTCAGCATCGACCGCGACAGCGCCTCGCGCCTGTCCGTCACCGCCGCCAATATCGACGACGCGCTGTACAGCGCCTTCGGCCAGCGCATCGTCTCGACCATCTTCACCGAGACCAACCAGTACCGAGTGATCCTGGAAGCGAAGCGCGACGCCGGCATGTCGATCGAAGCGCTCAAGCGCCTGCCGATCAAGACCGGCTCGGGCAAGCCGACCCCGCTCGAAGCCATCGCCACCATCACCGAGCAGCCGGCGCCGCTGCAGGTCACCCACGTCGCGCAGTATCCGGCCACCACAATCGGCTTCGACACGGCGCCCGGCGTCTCGCTCGGCACCGCGGTCGATTCGATCAAGGCCGCCTCCAGGGAGATCAAGCTGCCGGCGTCGGTCAGCCTGACCTTCCTCGGCGCTTCCGGCGCCTACCAGGCCTCGCTGTCGAACCAGCTGTGGCTGATCCTGGCCGCCGTGGTGTGCGTCTATATCGTGCTCGGCGTGCTGTACGAGAGCTACATTCACCCACTGACGATTCTCTCGACATTGCCGTCGGCCGGCGTCGGCGCGCTGCTGGCGCTGATCATCTTCGGCCAGGACTTGGGCGTGATCGGCATCATCGGCATCATCCTCCTGATCGGCATCGTCAAGAAGAACGCGATCATGATGATCGACTTCGCGATCGAGGCCGAGCGCGATGAAGGCATGGCGCCGCGCGAGGCGATCCACCAAGCCGCGATGCTGCGCTTCCGACCGATCCTGATGACGACGCTGGCCGCGCTGTTCGCCGCCGTGCCGCTGATGCTGGGCTGGGGCGAGGGCGCCGAACTGCGCCGTCCGCTGGGCCTGGCCATCTTCGGCGGCCTGATCGTCAGCCAGCTGCTCACGCTGTTCACGACGCCGGTGATCTATCTCGGCTTCGACCGCCTGGCGCGCCGCGTCGAGGCGCGCGCTTCGGCCAAGCGGGGAGAGGCGGCGGCATGAACCTGTCGCAGCCATTCGTGCGGCGCCCGATCGCCACTGTGCTGCTGACTCTTGGGATCGCGCTGGCCGGCATCGGCGCGTTCTTCGTGCTGCCGGTGTCGCCGCTGCCGCAAGTGGACTATCCGACCATCTCGGTATCGGCCTCGCTGCCGGGCGCCAGTCCGGACACGATGGCCAGCAGCGTCGCCACGCCGCTGGAGCGGCGCCTGGGCGTCATTGCCGGCGTCAACGAGATGACCTCGAACAGCGGCAGCGGCTCGACCCGCGTCAGCCTGCAGTTCGACCTGAACCGCAAGATCGATTCGGCCGCGCGCGAAGTGCAGGCTGCCATCAACGCCTCGCGCGCCGACCTGCCGTCGACCCTGCGCAGCAACCCGACCTACCGCAAGGCCAATCCGTCCGACGCGCCGGTCATCATCCTGGCGCTGACGTCGAAGACCCGCACGCCCGGCCAGATCTACGAAACCGTGTCCAACCTGGTGCAGCAGAAGCTGGCGCAGGTGCAGGGCGTGGGCGACGTCGAGATCGGCGGCGGCTCGCTTCCGGCGGTGCGGGTCGACCTGCTGCCGTATGCGCTGAACAAGTACGGTGTCTCGACCGAGGACGTGCGCGCTGCGATCCAGGCCACCAACGCCAACCGCCCGAAAGGCGCGATCGAAGGCAACGGCAAGCGCCTGCAGATTTATTCGCAGGCGGCCGGCGCCAGCGGCGGGCGCAGCGCCGCCGACTACCGCAGCATGGTCGTCGCCTGGCGCGACGGCGCCGCGATCCGCCTGCAGGACGTGGCCGCGGTCACCGACGGCGTCGAAAACGTCAACACGCTCGGCCTGTTCAACGGTGAGCCGGCGGTCATCGTGCTTGTCACGCGCCAGCCCGGCGCCAACGTGATCGACACCGTCGACGGCGTGCGCGCCTTGCTGCCAACCCTGCAGGCGCAGATGCCGGCCGACGTGAAAATCGAAGTCGCATCCGACTCCACCAACTCGATCCGCTCCTCGCTGCACGAAATCGAGATGACGCTGATGATCTCGATCCTGCTGGTGGTCCTGGTCGTGAGCGTGTTCCTGCGCAGCGTGCGCGCCACCATCATTCCGGCGGTCGCCACCATCGTCTCGCTGCTCGGCACCTTCGGCGTGATGTACCTGCTCGGATTCAGCCTGAACAACCTGTCGCTGATGGCGCTGACCGTGGCCACCGGCTTCGTCGTCGACGACGCCATCGTCGTGCTGGAAAACACCAGCCGCCACATCGAGGACGGCATGGACCGCATGAAGGCGGCGCTGCTGGGCGCGCGCGAAGTCGGCTTCACGGTGCTGTCGATCAGCCTGTCGCTGGTGGCGGTGTTCATCCCGCTGCTGTTCATGGGCGGCCAGGTCGGGCGGCTGTTCCGCGAATTTGCCGTGACGCTGTCGGCTGCGGTCATGATCTCGCTGGTGATTTCGCTCACCACCACCCCGATGATGTGCGCCTGGCTGTTGAAGAAGGGTGGCATCGAACGCAAGCCGGGCAAGCTGGCGCAGTGGGCCGAGCGCGGCTTCGACAAGGTGCTGAAGGGTTACGAGCATTCGCTCGACTGGGCGCTGCACAGTAAGCTGCTGGTGATGCTGATCCTGGCCTTCGTGGTCGGCCTGAACGTCTACCTGTTCTCGGCCGCGCCCAAGGGCTTCTTCCCGCAGCAGGACACGGGGCAGATCAACGGCGGCCTACGCGCCGACCAGTCGATCTCGTTCCAGGCGATGCAGGGCAAGCTGCGCCAGCTGGTCAATATCATCAAGAGCGACCCCGCCGTGGCGACCGTGGTCGGCTTCACCGGCGGTTCGCGCGCCGGCGGCGGCTTCATGTTCATCAACCTGAAGCCCGCGTCGGAACGCGCCAAGGGCGATGCCGGACAGGCGGTCATCGCGCGCCTGCGGCCGAAGCTGGCCCGGGTCACCGGCGTGTCGATCTTTCTCAATCCGGTGCAGGACCTGCGCATGGGCGGGCGCCAGTCCAATTCGAGCTACCAGTACACCCTCAAGAGCGACAACCGCGCCGACCTGAAACTGTGGGCTGCCAAGCTGGCCGACGCGATGAAACGCCAGCCGGCGCTGGTGGACGTCGACACCGACCAGGCCGAGAACGGCGTCGAGACGTTCGTCAAGATCGACAAGGACAGCGCCACGCGGCTCGGGATCTCCACGCGCGACGTCGACAACGCGCTGTACAACGGCTTCGGCCAGCGCCAGGTCGCCACCATTTACGATGAGCTGAACCAGTATCACGTGATCATGGGCGTGGCCAAGGAATACGCGCAGACGCCGGAAGCGCTGCGCGACGTCTACGTGCCGTCCAGGGCCACAGCCGCATCGACCGGCGCGCCGGCGAACCTGACGGCGGCGCGCGATCCTTCCAGCGGACAGGCGCTGTCCGGGGCGGCGACTGCGATGGTGCCGCTGTCGGCGATCGCCAACTTCTCCGAAGAGTCGACGCCGACCTCGGTCAACCACCAGGACGGCGAACTGGCCACCACGGTGTCGTACAACCTAGCCGAGGGCAGCAACCTGGCCGACGGCCAGGCCGCGGTGCACCAGGCCGAAGCCGACATCGGCATGCCGACCAATGTGCGCGGCAGCTTCCAGGGGACCGCGCGCGCGGCGCAGGAATCGAACCAGCAGCAGCCCTTGCTGATTCTCGCGGCCATCGTGGTGATCTACATCGTGCTCGGCATCCTGTACGAAAGCCTGGTGCATCCGATCACGGTGCTCTCGACCCTGCCGTCGGCCGGCGTCGGCGCGGTGCTTGCGCTGCTGCTGTTCAAGATGGAGTTCACCATCATCGCGCTGATCGGCGTGTTCCTCCTGATCGGCATCGTGAAGAAGAACGCGATTCTGATCATCGACTTTGCGCTGGAAGCGGAGCGTTCGCGCGGACTCAGCGCCGTGGAAGCGGTGCGCGAAGCCTGCCTGCTGCGTTTCCGGCCGATCCTGATGACGACGATGGCCGCCGCCCTCGGCGCCTTGCCGCTGGCGATCGGCTTCGGCGAAGGATCGGAGCTGCGCCAGCCGCTCGGCATCGCCATCATCGGCGGCCTGATCGCCAGCCAGCTTCTCACGCTGTTGACCACCCCAGTGGTCTACATCCTGCTCGACAAACTGCGCCGCCGCAGCCCCGAAGAAGGCGCCTTGAGCCGCGTGCCGGCGCCAACCTGACCATGAGAACCAAGCCTATGACTCCACGCCACGCCACCATCGCCGCCTGCCTGCTGGCAGCCGGCCTATTCAGCGGCTGCGCGGTCGGCCCGGCCTACAAGCTGCCGTCGACGCCGCAGCCGGCGGCATTCAAGGAGGCCGGACCCTGGCAGCCCGCGGCCCCGGCCGACACGCTCGACCGCGGCCCGTGGTGGACGCTGTTCCGCGATCCGCTGCTGAACGATTTGGCCAGCAGCGTCGAGGTGAACAACCAGAACGTCGCGGCGGCCGTCGCGAATTACGCCCAGGCGAGGGCGCTGGTGCAGCAGCAGCGCGCGTCGCTGTTCCCGACCCTGTCCCTCAACGCCGGCGCCGACAAGAGCGGCGGCCCCGGTTCGTCCGGCTCGTCGGACAAGCGCTACCACCTGACGCTGGGAGGCAGCTGGGAGCCGGACGTGTGGGGCCGCCTGCGCGCCGGCGTCAACGGCGCCAACGCCAGCGCGGCGGCCAGCGCGGCCGACCTGGCCGCGGCGCGCCTGTCGGCCCAGGGCGAACTGGCCGCCAACTACTTCACGCTGCGCGAGACCGATGCGCAGCGCGAGCTGCTGGCGCAGACCATCGCGGGCTACCAGCGCGTGCTGCAGATCACCCAGAACCGCTTCAATGCGGGCATCGCCGCCAAGTCCGACGTGCTGCAGGCGCAGACCCAGCTGGCCAATGCGCAAAGCGACGACCTGACGCTGGTGCGCCAGCGAGCCCAGCTCGAACATGCGATCGCGATCCTGCTGGGTAAGGCGCCGGCCGACTTCACCCTGGCCGTGGCGCCGTGGCAAGCGAACATTCCCGACGTGCCGGTTGGCGTGCCGTCGGCGCTGCTCCAACGGCGTCCCGACATCGCGGCGGCCGAACGGCGCGTCGCAGCAGCCAACGAGCAGATCGGCATCGCGCGTTCGGCGTACTACCCGAACATCGGCTTGAGCGGATCGTACGGCACCGGCGGCAGCAGCGTGGCGAACCTGTTCAGCGTTTCGAACGCGGTATGGTCGCTGGGCCTGTCGGCCGCGCAGTCGATCTTCAACGGCGGCGCCACCCGCGCCGCGGTCGCCGGCGCGGAAGCGGCGCAGCAGGCGGCAACGGCGCGCTATCGCCAGACCGTGCTGGTGGCGTTCGGCGATGTCGAGGACCAGCTGGCGGCCACGCGCGTGCTGTCGCAGCAGACCGTATTGCGGCGCCAGGCGGCCGATGCGGCCAACCTGGTCGAAGAGCAGATGCTGAACCGGTACAAGGCGGGGCAGGTAAGCTACACCGAAGTCGTGCAGGCGCAGGCGACGGCGCTGTCGGCGCGGCGTGCGCTGGTGCAGGCGCAGGCCGATCGCCAGACCACCGCCGTTGCGCTGATCCAGTCCCTCGGCGGCGGTTGGCACACGCCCCAGTGAAACCGGGTCTGACCCGTTGGATCAGGCCCTTTTGTATCGTATGATCTGAGCTTCTCAATTCATCGACAGGTTTATTCATGCGCCGCGACCTTGCCTGCATCCCCTTCCTGATTGCCAGCCTTTCCGCTTGCGCGCCTTTGCCGCCGGCGGCGCCGGTCCAGCCATGGCGCGTTGAGGCGAGCGGCACCACCGCCGAACTGCGCGGCCTGTCGGTCGTCAGCGAAACCGTGGCCTGGGCCAGCGGCGCCAGGGGCACCGTGCTGCGCACCACCGACGGCGCGCACTGGCAGGCGATGCAGGTGCCGGACGCCGACAAGCTCGATTTCCGCGACATCCACGCCATCGACGCAAAGTCCGCGCTGGTGATGAGCGCCGGCCCCGGCGCCGCCTCGCGCATCTACCGCACCGACGACGGCGGCGCGACCTGGCGCCTGATGGCGACCAACCAGTTCTCCGAAGGCTTCTGGGACGCGATCGCGTTCTGGGATGCGAATAACGGCATCCTGTTCGGCGACCCGGTCAAGGGCCGCTTCCAGACCTACGTGACGTCGGACGGCGGCGCGACCTGGCGCCAGATGGACGGCAAGGGTCTCGACGCGCTGGCGAACGAGGGCGCCTTCGCCGCCAGCGGCACCTGCCTGTCGGTGGCCGGCGCCAGCGACGCCTGGATCGTCACCGGCGGCGCAAGGGCGTCGCGCGTATTCCATTCGAGCGACCGTGGCGCCAGCTGGCAGGCCGCGTCGCTGCCGATCCCTGCCGGCTCGGCCGCGCGCGGCGCTTTTTCGGTCGGCTTCGCCAATCCGCGCCTCGGGCTGGCCGCGGGCGGGGACTACAAGGAGCCGGCGCTCGCCGCAGTCAACGGCGCGCGCAGCGAAGACGGCGGCGCGACCTGGGCCCCGGTGTCGATCCTGCCGACTGGTTATATGTCCGTGGTGATGCCGGTGAAGGGCGCACCAATGAGCTTTGTGGCGGCCGGCCTGGCCGGATCGGGCTATACGCTCGACGCGGGCAGGAGCTGGACCGCGCTCGATCGCACGCCGATGAACACCGTCGCATTCGCCTCGCCGGTAACCGGATGGGCGATCGGACCGAAAGGACTGCTGATGAAGTACACGGGGCCCGCACTCAATCGCTAACCGGGGAAACCGATATCGAACCGGGTTTCGCCTTCGTCGGCCGCGAGCTTGTACGAGAAGCCGTGGCGGGATAGCACCTCGCGCACAAACATCAGGCCGATTCCCTGGCCACCTTTCTTGGTGCTGAAAAACGGCATGAACAGCTGGCGCGCCGGCACTTGGCCCAGCTGGTTGCCCGAATCGATCACCGACAGCGTGGCGCCGCTGCCCGCATCGGCCGCCAGCGCCAGGTGCACATGGCCACCTTCGCGCTTGCCCGCTTCGACCGCTTCGATGGCGTTCTTGACGATGTTGATCAGCGCCTGCTCCATCAGCTGGCTGTCCATCGGCTGCGGCGCAACCTCGTCGCAGCGGGTCCAGCCGATGTGGATGCCGCGCCGCTTGCAGTGTTCGCGATTGAGCCAGACGATATCGTCCATGATGTCCTTGATGCTGGCAGGGCGCAGTTCCGGCTCGGGCATCTTGACCACGCGGGTGAAACGCTCGATGAATTCGCCCAGGCTGGCGTTGCGCCGCTTGACCGCATCGATCGCGGTGGCGAAATCGACGCCGTCGCGCTCGGCCAGCTGCGCGCGGTAGAACAGCAGCGAGTCGAGCACCGAGCCGGTGGCGGCCACCGTGTTGTTCACTTCATGCGCCAGCACCCGCACCAGCTTCTCGTAGGTCGCGCGCTCCGAGCTCTCCAGTTCCGCCGTCAGTTCCTCCACCATCAGGAAGTGGCGCGCGAAGCCGCGATCGAAGAACTGGCCGCGCTGGCTGCGATAGCGGCGGCCGTCAAGGTCGGTCAGCAACCGGCTGTCGCCGAGCGGCAGCGCGTCGAGCTGGGCGAGCAGGTCGCGCGACCGGTCGCCGTTGCCGCAATCGGGTAGCCGCTTGCCCTGCGGACGATCCAGCTCCAGCAGCGCCAGTGCGCTGGCGTTGACCAGGCTGACCGCGCCGTCGAAGTCCAATACAATCACCGCGCCCGGCGTCGCTTCGAGCAGGCGGTCGAGGAAGCCGCGCTGTTCGCCAATCTCCAGGCGTTCGCGATACAGCATGCCGAGCATGGTGTTGAAGACCGCAACCAGCTCGTCGAGCTCCGGGACCTCGGTGCGAGTCAGCCGCCCGGCGTAATCTTGGTCCTGCAGCAGGTCGTGGAAGCGCTGGGTGTAGGCGAGCGGTTCGAGCGCGCGCGCGATCAGGCGAAAGCCCAGCGCGAGGCTGGCCACCAGCAGCAGTTCGGCGCCGACGAACAGCAGCGGGTCGCGCAGCCATAGCAGCGCTGCCACGCCGATGAACAGCAGGTGCATGGCGAGCAGATAGGCGTGCAGCCGGCGCCGCAGCGTCATGCGTCGCCCTCAGCCGCGCCGTCGCCGAAGCCATGGCGCTCGAGCCGGCGGTACAGCGCGGTGCGCGACAGGCCCAGCGCCTTTGCCACGCGCGAGATGTTCCCGGCGTGCTGTTCCATCGCCGCCTCGATCATGTGGCGCTCGACTTGTTCCAGCGTCATGCCGTCCACGCCCAGCCGGTTTGCGGCGCCGTCGTCGACCTGGCCGGCGGCGATGAAGTCGGCCTGGGTCAGCTGGCTTTTCCCGACTAGCAGCAGGGTGCGTTCCAGCGTTTGTTTGAGCTGGCGGATATTGCCCGGCCACGGCTGCGCGCTGAGCCACTCCATGGCCTGCGGCGTGATCGACGCTTCGCCCAGTCCGTAGCTGGCGGCGACGCTGGCGACGATGTGCGCGGCCAGCAGCGGAATGTCGCTGCGCCGTTCGCGCAATGGCGGCAGCCGGATCGTGATCAGGTTCAGGCGGTAGAACAGGTCTTCGCGAAAGTCGCCCGACGCCACCAGCTCGGCCAGCTCCTGGTTGGTGGCCGAGACCACGCGGATATCGGCCTGCTCGCTTCGGCTGGCGCCGACCGGCTGGTAGCGCTGGTCCTGCAGCACGCGCAGCAGCTTGACCTGGTCGGCGCGATTGAGCTCGCCGATCTCGTCGAGGAACAGGGTGCTGCCGTCGGCGCAGGCGACATGTCCCTTGCGGTCGGCCCTGGCGTCGGTGAAGGCGCCGCGCACGTGGCCGAACATCTCGCTCTCGAACAGCGACGGGGTGATCGCGCCCATGTTGATCTTGACCGCCGCCTTTTCCGCCCGCGGGCTGTTGCGATGAATCGCGTCGGCCACCAGCTCCTTGCCGGTGCCGCTTTCGCCGAGGATCAGCACTGGCGCGCGCGTGGCCGCGACCTGGCCGATGGTCGACAGCACGCGCAGCAGCTTCGGATGCTCGCCGACGATGCCTGCGAAATCGAACTGGGCGTCCAGCGAGGCGCGCGTAATGCGCGAAGGCGAGGGCGCCTGCGCCTGCAGGGTGGCGCCCACCAGCTGCGCCAGCTGCAGGTTGTCCCACGGCTTGGTGAAGAAGTTGGCGGCGCCGGCCTGGACGCCTTTCACGGCCAGGCCGATCGAGCCCCACGCCGTCATCAAGAGCACCGGCAGCTGCGGCTGGCGTTCCTTGATCCGCGCCAGCAGTTCGAGGCCTTCCTCGCCGCTGGTCTGCAGCGAAAAATTCATGTCCTGCAAAACCAGGTCGAACGGCTCGGCGACGAGCAGCGCCAGGGCTTGCTGCGCGTCGTCGCAGCAGCGCGCCTGGTAGCCGGCTTGTTTCAACAGGAGTGCCAGCGAGACCTGGACCGCCTGGTCGTCGTCGACGACCAGGATGCGCTGCGTACGGGGTGAGTCGATCATCTTTGTTGCAAGGTTCCTTGGTTCGCTATTCTGCATGCAGCGCTTCGTTCGGCGTGAGCCGGCTGGCGCGCCAGCCCGGGTAGACGGAGCACAGCAAGGATATCAGATAGATCACGCCCATCGACACCAATGACGCCGCGGCGAAGACCTGCCAGTTCATGCTGTCGCCAAACGCGCCTGTCAGCGGCAGCTGCGCCAGCAGCGCCAGCGCCACCAGCATCGCCAAAGAACTGAGCAGTACCTGCTCGCCGATGATCTGGCGGTAGATCATCGCGCTGGTGGCGCCCACGGCGCGGCGCAGGCCGATCTCGGGGATGCGCAGCGTGGTGTTCTGCCACAGCACGCCGAACAGCCCGAAGCCGACCATCGCGAGCATGAAGGCGCCGATCACGCCCAGCACGATCAGCGGCGTGAACTGCGCCCTGATCAGGGAGCTGCGCAGCTCCGACAGCGGAGTGATCTCGTAACTGAGGTCGCTGCGGATCAGTTTAAGCTTGCTGTTCAAGGCCTGCTCGAAAATGCGCGCGGTGCCCGCCCTGACCTTCAGCAGGATCGTGTTGACCCCGCGTTTGTGCGTTGCTGGCACGAAGCGCATGAAGATGAAGTGACGCGGCGTCATCAGCTCGCCCTGGCTGCGGAACGCCTCGGTCACGCCGGTGACTTTCAAGATGCGTTTTTCCTTGGCGTCCGGTTCGCTGTCGGTGAACTGCTTGCCGATGGCCGACTGGCCGGGGAACAGCCGCTCGGCCATGCTGCGGTTGATCACTACCGGCACCGTCGTCGCGCCGTCGTCGAGGGCGGAAAACCAGCGGCCTTCGGCCAGCTTGATGCCGGCCACGCGGAGGTAGTCGTCGCTGGCGTCCAGCATGTCCGCATCGACGCGCGCGCCGCCGCCCGGCGCGATAAAATCGGTGCGCATGATCTGCATGCGGTAAGGCGAGAACGTCGCGAAGGCCACGCCGCGCACTTCGGGCATGCCTTCGAGGCTGCGCTTGATGGTGTCGTAGGCGGCCGGATCCAGCTTCGCCCCGCCATCCGCGCCGCTGCTCATGCGCACGGACCAGACGTCCTGCGCATCGAAGCCGACCGGCATCCGGTACAGCTGCAGGAAGCGGGCGCCGACCGCGGCGATCGCAAACACGATCAGGAAAGCGATCAGGATTTCGACGGTGAGCATCAGGTTGCGCGATTTGCGCTTCCAGATCAGTTTAAGCATGTGGCGCAGCATCAGGTGGTTCCCTTCAGGGCGTGGACAGGATCGAGGCGCGACATCTTCCAGGCGGGGATGACGCCGGACATCAGGCCGAAGACGAGCGAGAGCAGCATGCCGTAGCCGAAGATGGCCAGGTTCATGTCCACCTTCAGGTAGGGGATCAGGCCCGAGTGCTCGAGCCACCACAGCGCGGCGTTGGCGCAGGCGAGGCCGAGCAAACCGCCGGCCGCGCACAGCAGCATGTTTTCGACGATCAGCTGCCACACCAGTTGCGCGCTGGTGGCGCCGAAGGCCTTGCGCACGCCGATTTCGGAGCGCCGCTCGATGATGCGGCCGGTGTTCAGGTTCACCAGGTTCAGCGCGGGCAGCACCATGAACAGCAGCATGAAGGCGCTGATGATGGCAATCAGCGTGCCGGCGCCCGAGGCGGCGGTGCGCGTGTTGTTGAGCAGGTTGCGGGCGAACAGGTCGACCTTGCTGTCGGCCCAGAACTGAATCTTGGTGATTTCGCGCGGATCGTCGAACTGGGCGCCGGCGGCGATCGCCTCGACTTCGCGCCGCACCTGCGGCAGGTCGGCCTTGTCCTTCGCCAGCAGCAGGGCGGTGAAATCGCCCGTGTACTTCTCGCGATAGTCGGACGAAGGCGAAGTCGTCACCGGCGTCCACAGGTCGGCATAGGCGTTGATGTGCATCTCGTTGGCGACCACGCCGACGATGTCGAACACCTGCCCGCCGACGCTGATTTTCTGGCCGATCGCGCTGGCGGCGCCGAACAGCTGGTGCGCGGTAGCGGCGTTGATCACGGCGGCCATGCGGCCGTGCGCGACGTCGTCGGCGTTCAGAACGCGTCCGGCCAGCACGGTGAAATCGAGCACCTTCCAGTACTCGGCGTCGGTCATGCGCATCTCGAGCTGGCTGACGCGCCCGTCCTGGTACACCGCGACGGTGCGCGGCATGCTGGTGATGGCCACTGTCTCGACCGATTTCATCGGCTTGAGATACTTTTCGATCAGCTTGTAGCCGAGCGGGCTGTTGATGCGGGTGTGCGGTCCGCTCGCGTCGAGCATCATCACTTGCAGGAAGCGCTCGCTCTTGCCTTCGACGCCGCGCGGGAACATCGCGTTCTCCAGCAGCGCGGTGATCACCATCAGCACCACCAGCGTGAGCACGATGCACAAGAGGTTAATCGCGGTGAACAGCTTGCGCCGCATGAACACGTTCCATGCGGTCAGCAGGTAATTTCGTAGCATGCGCTTCCCCTTACGCGACCAGCTGGCCGTCGAACACGCGCACGATGCGCCCGGCCAGCTTGGCCTCGCGCTCGTCGTGGGTCACCATCACCACGGTGGTGCCTTCGGCGTTCAGCGACAGCAGGATGTCCATCACCTCGGCGCCCATCTTGCTGTCGAGGTTACCGGTCGGCTCGTCGGCCAGCAGCACCTGCGGCCGGCCCACCATCGCGCGCGCGATCGCCACGCGCTGCTGCTGGCCGCCCGACAGCTGGTTCGGATAGTGGTCCATGCGCGCGCCCAGGCCGACCCGTTCGAGCGCTTCGCGCGCCGCCTGGCGCCGCGCGGCCGCGCCCATGGTGCGATACAGCAGCGGCAGTTCGACGTTGTCGATCACGCGCAGGTCGGGGATCAGGTGAAAGCTCTGGAAGATGAAGCCGAAGGTGCTGTTGCGCAGCTGCGCCACCTGCTTGTCGCGGTAGGACTTGAGCGGGATGTCGTCGATGCTGACGACGCCGGCGCCTGGCCGGTCGAGCAGGCCGATCACGTTGAGCAGCGTGCTTTTGCCGCAGCCCGAAGGCCCCATCATGGCGACGAATTCGCCCTTCTTGACGTGCAGGTCGATGCCGTTCAGCGCCAGGGTTTCGACCTTGTCGGTCCGGTAGGTTTTGCTGACGTTCTTTAGCTGGATCATGGTGGCTTTCGGTGGAAAGGAATCAGTTGGAGATGCGAAGGGTGTCGACGTCCTTGAATCGGGCGACGTCGGAAACGATGAGGCGTTCGCCGGCACGCGCGCCGGAGAGGATTTCGACCGACTTGCCGTCGCCGGCGCCGAGGTCGATAGTGCGTTTGCGCGCCACGCCGCCGTCGACCGCGAAGGCCGCCTGCGGGCCGCGGCCATTGAAGGCGGCGCCGGCGTCGATGAGCAGGGCGCCGGTTTTCTGCTCGGTGACGATGTTGACGTCGACCCGCATCTTGTTGCGCAGCTGCGGATCGTTCGGCTGGTCGAGCGCGACCAGCAGCTTGATCGCGCCGTTCTGGATTTCGGGCAGGATGGTCTGGACCCGGCCGGCCAGCTGCCTGCCGTTCTGCTCGACCCGCACCTGTTGCCCGGTCTCGATCGAGCGCGCGTGGAAGTCCGACAGCGTGGCCTCGACCCGGTAGTTGTTCAATTCGGAGACCTTGGCCACCAGCTGGCCGGTGGCGACGCTGGCGCCTTCCTCGGCCATCAGCGCGGTCAGCATGCCTGCGAACGGCGCCCGCACGCTGGCCTGGGCCAGCAGCGCTTCCTGCTGCGCCAGCTGCTTTCGCAGTATCGCCTGCTGCAAGCGGGTGCCGTCGATGCTGCTGCGCGTGGCGCGCTTGCCGTCTTCGATCAGCTCGCGCTGCTGGCGCAACTGGATCTCGGTGCGCTTGACGTTCAGTTCCGCCGTCAGCATGTCCTCGCCCGACACCGCGCCGCTCTTGCGCAGGGTCTGGAAGCGCTGCCACTTGACCTGGGTGCTTTGCAGGTCCAGTTCGAGCAGCTCGATGCTGCTGACAAGCTGCTTGCGCTTCTGCTCCATCTCCAGCGTCAGCGCGAGGATGCGGTTGTCCTGCTGCGCCAGCTGCTCCTTGACGCCGTCGAGGGCCAGGCGGATCGCGCGGTCGTCCAGCTGCAGCAGCAGCTCGCCGGCCTTGACCTGCTGGCCAAGCTTGGCGTGCACCTTGGCGACATGGGTCTGGATCGGGCTCGATACCAGCTCCTCGTGGACCGGGATCACGACGCCGGAGGCGCTGATGGTGTTGGCGATGGCGCCGCGATGGACTTCGGCGACGCGGATGTCGGCGGCGCCGACGCTGGGCCGGACGGCGCGGTTGATGCCCCAGGCGGTCGCGCACAGCGTCGCCAGCAGCGCCGCGCCGGCGGCTAACTGGATATTTCGGCGGCGCCGCGTGGCGGCCTGGCTGACGGGTTGGTCCATGTGCTCATTAGATAAATGTTGTGCTTGCGGCTATCCATTGCAATTAGCGTGCCAGAGCGTCGCACGGGCATGAGGGCGACGGCGAGGGCGGTGTATTGACCGCAGACGGGCACCGGTGTCCGGATCCGGGCAGTCGGCGCAGCAAAAACCGATTCCCAGCCGTTTCCAAGGCAGCTATACTCCCCGCTTGCTTTTTATAATCCGGGGACACCATCTTGTTCAAATCAATCGTCTTGCCAGTCGCCTTGCTCGGCGCCTGCGCCACCGCCAGCGCCGACGAAGGCCAATGGCAGCCGCACCAGCTCACCCAGCTCAAGTCCGAACTCAAACGCATCGGCATCACCATGCCGGCCGAAAAACTGGCCGACCTGTCGAAGCATCCGATGAGCGCAATCGTCTCGACCGGCGGCTGCTCGGCCTCGTTCGTGTCGCCGGACGGCCTGATCGTCACCAACCACCACTGCGGCTACGCGGCGATCCAGCGCAATTCGACCCCGGAGCACAACTACATCGCCAACGGCTACCTGGCCAAGGACCGCGCGTCCGAGCTGGCTGGCGGCCCGACGCTGCAGGTGTACGTCACCGAGAAGGTGGAGAACGTCACCGACCGCGTATTGAAAGGCCTGTCGCCTTCGATGCCGGGCCGCGAGCGCCATGAAGAAGTGCAGTCGCGGATCAAGGCGCTGATCGCCGAGTGCGAGACCGACAAGGCGTACCGCTGCTCGGTGCCGGCCTTCCACCGCGGCCTCGAGTACTACCGCATCCGCCAGATGATGATCCGCGACGTGCGCCTGGTGTACGCGCCATCCGACAAGATCGGCAACTACGGCGGCGACATCGACAACTACGAATTCCCGCGCCACACCGGCGACTTCTCGTTCCTGCGCGCCTACGTCGGCAAGGACGGCCGCCCGGCCGATCCGTCGCCCGACAACGTGCCGTTCAAGTCGAAGGACTTCCTGGTGGTGTCGGCCGAAGGCCTGAAGAACGGCGACCCGGTCCTGCTGGCCGGCTACCCTGGCCGCACCAGCCGCTACAAGCTGCCATCGGAAATCCGCTTCGCGCGCGACGCCGACTTCCCGCTGCGCGTGGCCGGCATGCAGGCCGACCTGGCCGTGATCGCCGCCGCCACCATGGGCAATCCCGCCTACGACGTGCGCTACGCGAACAACGTCAAGAGCATCAACAACGTGCTCAAGAAAACCCAGGGCCTGATGGACGGCTTCGCGCGCAAGGACATCGCCGCGATCAAGGACGTGCAGGACGCCGAGTTCCGCGCCTGGCTGGCCAAGAACCCTTCGGCCGCGCCGAAGACCCTGATGGCCGACCTGGACGCGGTGATCGCCGCCGACATGGCGTTGTCGGAAGAGGAGTACGCATGGTCGGTCGCCACCCACAGCGACCTGCTGGCCAGCGCGCGCACCTTGTACCGCCTCGCACTGGAACAGCAGAAGCCGAACGCCAGGCGTGAAGCCGGCTACCAGGAACGCGACCTGTCGTTCATCAAGGCGCGCCTGGCCCGCCTGGAGCAGTCGTTCGTCGCCAGCGTCGACGAAGCGCGCTATTCGGCCGCGCTGCAGCGCTACAGCAAGATGGCGCCGCGCATGCATCCGCAGGGCCTCGACGCGCTGGTGCCGGCGCAGGCCGCCGTGCCTGCGCTGTACAAGGCGACGGAGCTGGGCGACACCGCCAAGCGCCTGGCCTGGATCGGCAAGGACGCGGACGCCTTCCGCAAGTCGGACGACGCCTTCATCAGAATGGCCGTGCACATGAGCGACGTCGGCATGAACCTGGAAAACCGCCGCAAGGAAGTATCCGGCAACCTCGAACGCATCGTCCCGCAGTACATGGCGGCCGTGATCGCGTGGAAGAAGAGCCAGGGCAAGCCGGTTTATCCCGACGCGAATTCGACGCTGCGCGTCACCTTCGGCACCGTGGCGCCGTACGTGTCCCGCGATGGGGTGACCAAGGGCCCGTTCACCACGGTCGAAGGGATCACCGAGAAGCACACCGGCAAGGATCCGTTCATCGCGCCGAAGGAGCTGCTCGAGGCGATCAAGGACAAGCGTTATGGCGTATTCAAGGATCCGGTGCTGGGCACGGTGCCGGTCAACTTCCTGTCGAGCGCCGATACCACCGGCGGCAATTCCGGTTCGGCCGTGATGAACAAGCGTGGCGAGCTGATTGGCCTGAACTTCGATTCGACCTACGAGTCGATCACCAAGGACTGGTATTTCGACCCCGCCATCACGCGCGCGATCCACGTCGACATCCGCTACATGCTGTGGGTGATGAAGGAAGTCGACCACGCCGACAACCTGCTCAAGGAAATGACGATCAAGTACCCGAAGAAGTAATCGGCTGCCAGTCGAAAAAAAGGCCAGGTCTGTCGAACCTGGCCTTTTTCTTTTAGTGCCCGATATGCTTGTCGAGGAAGGCCGCGAGCGTCTCGTAATACTGCTTGCGGTGTTCCTCGTCGTAGAAGCCGTGCCCCTCGTCCTTCACCAACATCCACTGCGGCGGCCGGCCAGCCTTGGTCAATTCGTCGCGCATCGTTTCTGCCTGGCCGAGCGGGGTGCGCTTGTCCTTGTTGCCATGAACGAGCAAGACCGGAATCTTGATGCGTGCGGCCAGGTTCACCGGCGAAATGGCCTTCAGCTCCGAAATATCCTCGCCCACCGTCTTCTTCAGGAAATTGGTAATCTGCTTGTTTCCCTTGACGCCTTCAAAGTTGAACCGGTCGGCCAGGTCGTAGAGTCCCGAATAGCCCGCGGCGCACTTGAACAAGTCCGGCTCGCGCACGGCCAGCATCATCGCCGCGTAGCCGCCGTAGCTGCCGCCGGAGACGCACACGCGGGCCGGATCGATGCCGGCCTGGCCGTTGGCCCATTTCACGCCATCGGTCAGGTCGTCGATCATTTTGCCGCCCCACTGGCGGTAGCCGGCGCGCCGGTAAGCCGGACCGCGCCCCTCCGAGCCGCGGTAATTGATCTGCAAAACGGCGTAACCGCGGCTGGCGAGGAACTGCGCATTGTCATCGAAATACCAGGTGTCCGACACGTCGAGCGGCCCGCCGTGCGGCATCAGCACCATCGGCAGCTTCTTCCCGGTCGGGTTCTTCGGCATGGTCAGGAAGCCGGTGATGGTGAGCCCGTCGCGCGCGGCGAACTGGATCGGGCGCCGCTCGGCCATCTGGTCCGGGTCGATTTGCTCCATGTTCGCAAACAGCATCTGGGCCTTGCCGCTCTGTTTGTCGAACAGGTAGTACGAACCCGGGTCGCGGTCGCTTCTCACGCTGAACACCAGCTTCTGGCCGTCGTCGCTGAAATTGAGGAAGTGGACGAACTCGCCGGGGAATTGCGCGGACAGGGTCTTGTGCAGGATAGCGTCGGCGCTGTTCTCGTCGAAGTAGCGCACCAGCGGTTTGCCGTTCGAGGCGGAATACGCGAACGGTGTCGCCGGCCGTCCGCTGCCGAAGTACAGCTCCTGAATGCTGGCCACCGGGTCTTTCGCGATCACCGTGCGCGCGCCGGTCGCCATGTTCTCGCGCACCAGCGCCCACGGCCCGCCTGCGGTGCTCAGCCAGCCATACACCTCGCTATTGTCAGGCGTGAAAGCGCGCGGATGGAAGCGCGGCGTGCGCGGCTCGCGTTCGATCTTGCGCCACTCGCCGCTGGCGTCGTCGAGGCGGTATACGAACGCTTCGTTGTCGTCGTCCTCGCCAAATGCAAAGCGCGGCTTGGCGTCGTTCTGGAACACGAAGTTCGCGTCCTTCATCGGGATGTCCGCCACCAGCTTGCGAACCGAGGTGTTCGAATTGATGTCGTATAACATGCTGTGGCCGCTTTCGCCCCACAGATGGCCACCGAGGAAGATGTGGCCGTCGCGGCTCAGCGGGATGTGTTCCACTTCGCCCCAGCCGTGATCGTCGCCGTAACGGTCGCCCCGGCTCGACTGCCGGAAGCCCTTGTAGCCGTACAGGTACTCCGGCTTGGTGCCGTCCAGGTCGACCGCCACCACTTCGCCGGTGCGCATCGGCCGTTCGCGCAGGCCTACTTCCATGCCCTTTTCGACGATCAGGCGGCGGTTGCTGATCCACTGGAAATCGACCGGGATTTCGAAACCGGGCAGGCCGATGGTGCTGACGACCTGCAGGCCGGGCAGCGCATACACCCGCATGGTCGGCACGCTGCGCTCACCGCGCTGGATGCGGACGTTGACGGCGATGTGTTTGCCGTCCGGCGAGATGCGCGGCTGGCTGAAGCGGATCGGCTCGACGAAGGCGTCGATCGGCACCAGCGGATCGGCCGCGTGGGCGAGTGTCTGGACTGCGGCGGCAAGGATGGTGCAGGGTAGCAGGTGGCGCAGGCGCATCTTCGGACTCCAAGGGTGGCGCGCCGCCGGTTGCGGCGCGGGAAAGATTGCGAAAAAGTATATCCACGACTTTCCTAAAAGCAAAGCAACTTTTTGTACAGAGCAAGAATGCGACAATTATGCGAGATCTTGCATAATTTCATCGCCTGCCGCATACTGGACCGGCCCATGAACCAACTCAATCATCCCGCCCCCGAAGAACTTTCCATGCGCGCCGCGCTGACGGACGCGCTCGAGGCGTGGCTGGAGCATTCCGGCCTGACCCAGACCGCGGCGGCGGCGGTGCTTGGCACCACCCAGGCGCGGGTGTCCGAAATCAAGCACGGCAAGACCGCGCAATTCAGCCTCGACCTGCTGGTGCGCCTGGCCGCGCGCGCCGGCATGCAGCCCCGATTGACCCTGACCCCATCCCGATGAACGACACGCTTCCGCTGTTCGGCTTTGCCACCACCCCGCTTGAACTGATTTCCTTTGTCCTGTCGGTCATCACCGTGCTGCTCAACATCCGGCGCAACCACTGGGCCTGGCTGTTCGCGATCATTTCGTCGGCCGCTTACGGCGTGGTCTTCTTCAATTCGCGCCTGTACGGCGACGCCGGCCTGCAGGTCGTCTTCATCGTCGTCTCGGTGTGGGGCTGGTACAGCTGGCTGCACGGCGGCGCGGAAGGCCAGGTGCTCGACGTCACGCGGCTCGACCGGCGCGGCTGGATGATGTCGCTGGCCGGCTGGGCGCTCGGCTTCCTGGTGCTGTCCTGGTTCCTGAAAACGTGGACCAACACCGACGTGCCCCATACCGACGGCTTCCTGACCGCCGGCAGCCTGCTCGGCCAGGTGCTCCTGTCGCGCAAGAAGGTCGAGAACTGGCACGCCTGGATCGCGGTCGACGTGCTGTACGTCGGCCTGTACGTGTACAAGAACCTGGTGCTGACGGCGATCCTGTATGCGCTGTTCGTCGTCATGGCGGTGATCGGGCTGCGCGCGTGGAGCCGGGTGGCGCGATGAGCGTGAAGCGCATCGCCATCCTGGGCGCCGAATCGACCGGCAAGTCGACGCTGGCAACGGCGTTGGCAAGCCGCTACGGCACCGTCTGGGTGCGCGAATACCTGCGCGAGTTCGTCGAGACCGAGGCGCGCGTGCCCTTCGAACAAGACCAGCTGGGGATTGCGCAAACCCAGCGCGCGCGCGAGGATGCGGCCGAGCCGATGGCGCAGCGCTTCTTGTTTTGCGACACCACGCCGCTGATGACGGCGGTCTACAGTGGCGTGTACTGGGGCCGCGTCGACCCGCAGCTGGACGCGCTGGCCCGGCATCACGACTACGCGCTGACGCTGGTGGCGGCGCCCGACGGCCCGTGGATACCGGATGGCCTGCAGCGCGAGTCGGCAGCGGTGCGCCTCGAGGTGCACCAGGCGCTGGTCGAGCGGCTGGCGCGCCAGGGCATCGCCTACACGCTGCTGGAAGGCGGCCTGGATCGGCGCCTCGAGCGCGCCGCCGGCCTGCTCGAACAAATCGATCACTGAATCAACCGCGAGAATCCGTCGATGAAGAAAATTCTGTTGTTGACGTCCCTGGTCTTAAGTGCGCAGCACGCGCTCGCCGACACCGGCTACTACCTGGTCACCACCTATCCCAACGAAGGGCAGGTCTCGGCCGACTTCAAGTATTGGAGTGCCCACCCGACCGGCAAGACAATGCGCAGTGCGCCCGAACTGGGCCTGGCATGGAACGTCAGCTCGCGCTGGTACACGGAAGTGACGGCGCAGTGGTTTCAGATGAGCCCGGGCTCGAATCACCTGTCCGCGATCGAATGGCAGAACGACTTCATGCTGACCCAGGGCGAATTGCCGGTCGACGTCGCTTTCCACACCAACGTCGAACGGGCCGCCGACGGATCGGGCGAAATCGGCGTCGAATATGGCCCGGTGCTGCAGACCGAATTCGGGCGCACCCAATTGAACGTCAACGTGTTCCTGCAGCGCCACCTGCGCGTCGCGCCGGCCGAGCCGACCACGATCGCCTACCAATGGCAGGTGAAGTACCGCTGGATTGAAAAGCTGCAGTTCGGCGTGCAGGGCTTCGGCGAGATGGGGAAGTGGAACGACTGGCTGCCGCGCGAGCGGCAGTCGCACCGCGCCGGGCCTGTCGTTGCGGGCAACTGGCTGCTGGCGGGCGGACATGAGTGGAAGTACGAAGCGGCTTACCTGATCGGCAAGAACTCCGCACGCAACGCCAAGAGCGTCGCGATGCGGATCCAGTACGTTTTTTAGAAGTCGAACTGCGCCGATGCGCGGAAGGTGCGCGGCGCGCCGGTCAGCAGGTAGCCGCCCAGCGCCGGCGTGACGTCGCGCCAGTAGAACTTGTCGAACACGTTGTTGACGCCGAAGCGCAGCGTGGTCGACATGCCGCCCACGCGGGTCGCGTACGACGCACCCAGGTCGAACAGGTGGTAGGCCGGCACGTCGACCGTGTTCGCCAGGTCGAAGTACTTCTTCGCCGAATACTGCCACGCCGCGTTGACCTTCAGGCCCGCCACCGCGGGCACCGCATACTCCAGCCACGCGCTCGATTTGAAGTTCGGCACATCCGTGACGCGCTTGCCGTCGAAGTCCGCCTGGCCGGTGCCTTCCTGTTCGGTGTGCAGCGCCAGCAGCGACGCGCCGTATTCCAGGCCGGCGAAGACGCGGCCCTGCGCCGACAGCTCGAAGCCGCGATGGGTCGATTCGCCGCGGCGCACGTAGGTGCTGATCGATTCGTCGGTGAACTCGTGGCCCTTGCGGATCTGGAACAGCGCGGCCGAGACAACGGTGTCCTTGCCGATCACTCCCTTGATGCCCGCTTCGATCTGCCTGGAGCGGCTCGGCGCCAGCGCCTGGTTTTCGTTGGTGAGTGGATGCGCCGGATCGACGGGTGCAATGCCGCCGTGCTCGAGGCCATGGGTCAGCGCGCCATACACGTTCCAGTCCTGGTTGACGCCATACACCAGCGCGACGTTCGGCAGCGCGAAGCCTTCGTCGGTGTGGGCAAGGCCCTGGTCGCGTTTCACCTGCACGTAGCGCAGGCCGGCGTGCAGTTTCAGCTGCGGCGACAGGGCGGCGATATCCTGCACAAACAGCGCGCGCTCGTTTTCGTTGCGGTCGTCCGGTCCGGGAATCAGGGTGCCCGGCGCGGGCGGCACGATGATGTTGTGGTAGATGTTGCTGAAGCCCGCGTACTCGTAGACGTAGTCGTTGGCCTTGTCGTGGCGCGTGAAGAGCGACGCGCCGGCGGTCAGGTCATGCCTGACCGCGCCGGTGGCGAATTTTCCCTGCACCATGGCTTGCGCGCCGAACGGGGTCTTGCGCTCGCCGACGCTGCGGTAATCGTAGACGTCATAGTCGCCGTTCGAGCAGAAGCCAGGGTAGAAGCCCTCGCCCTCGTTGCTGCAGCCGTAAGGGAAGGCGGTGAAGTCGTCGCGCTTGAACCAGTGCTTGTTCATGCTGACGCTGGCCTTCCAGTCGTCGCTGAGACGGTACTCGAAACGCAGCCCGGCGTTGGTGCTCCTGGTGTCGACCGGCCTGGCCCACGGCTGGTCGTTGAGCAGCATGGCCTGCGAGATCCCGGTCGGCAGGCTGACGTTCCGGATCAGCTGGTAGCCCGGCACCGACAGCTGCGACTTGTGCTGGTAGTCGAGGTCGAGCTGCAGCAGCGCGTCCGGCGTGATCTGCCAGTCGAAGGCGCCGGAGACGAACTGGCGCTCGCCGTCGGCGCCCTTGACGTAGGAGCGCAGCTTTTCGGCGGCGGCGTTGATGCGATAGCCGAAGCGGCGATCTTCGAAGCGGCCGCCCAGGTCGATCGCGCCGTACAGCGTGCCGCGCTCGCGCACTTCGAACGTCGCCGAACGCAGGGCGGTAGCGGTCGGACGCTTGGTGACGTAGTTGATGATGCCGCCCGGCGCGGCGACGCCCGCCTGCAGGCCGGCCAGGCCCTTGAGCACTTCGATGCGCTCCTTGTTCTCCAGCGGGATCTGGGTGTCGCCCGGGATCGCCAGGCCGTCCTTGCGGTAGCTCGAGGTGTTATCCAGGCTGAAGCCGCGGATCGAGAAGTTCTCGGCATAGCCGACCGCGTTGTACGAATCGCTGACGGCGGCGTCGAGCTTCATGGCGTCGGTGCTGTTGTGGATGCCGAGGTCCTGCATGCGCTGGCGGTCGATCACGCTGACCGAGGCCGGCGTTTCCAGCAGCGGCGCCTCGGCAAAGCCGCCGATGGCGACGCGTTCGCTGCCGGCCGGCCTGGCGCCGGTGATGACCACTTCCGTCATGGTGGTCTGGGCGATGGCGGAACACGCCTGCATGACGGCGAAGGCGAGTACGGAATACTTCAGGATTGGTTGGGACATTGTCTGCTCGTTTCATGCACCGGACGCGCCGGTGCGTACTATAAAAACCGGAGCCAGACGGGAGGGGAGCGGACAAAGGGGGAACTACTTTGCGCTTTCCTACGCTGGCATTATCCAGATCAGGTACGGAGGGTATCTCTCACCCGGAACGCATCCCGGGACCCCTAGCGAGCGCAGAGTTTATCATGAACCGATGGGGCGCGTGTTGCCGGCTGATGCAGGCGAAGACGGCTCAAAAAGCGGAAGTGATCTCGCGGCCGGGCGCATGCGCGGGCACCGGCTTGGGAACGCGCTTGAGCTTGGACTCGAGCATGGCGCGCGCGGCCTCGCCGATTTCGTGCCAGTGGGCGCGCCGCGTGGCTGCCCGCTTGCGGTGCTTGGCCGGTATTTCCGACAGCGGCTTGAGACGGTACGGCAGCGCGATCAGCCAGCACGGGCCCGGCTGCTCGACGCCGCCGAGCAGCTTCCAGACATTGTCGTAGGCGGCCTCCATGCGCGCGGCGCGCTCGGGCGAAGCGCGATATCCGACCGGATGAAAGCTGTGCTTGATCGCGGCGATCTGCGTCATGCCGACGGCCAGCGCCACGCCCTGCATGGCGGCGGTGCAGAACAGGCTGGGCGAATTGTGCGGGAAGGCCTGCTCGAACGCGGCGATCGCCAGGTGCGACTCGGGTGGGCTGCCCTGGTTGCGCGCCACGAACGGCAGCAGAGGCGCGGCCACGCCGGCGAAGCGGCCGTCGATCCAGCTGAAGCTGAGGCGGTGCAGGCAGGTGCCGTCGGCATCGAACATGATAGTCAGGTCGCCTTCGGCGTCCATGCGCGAGGCCATCGACAGCGTGATGGCGAAGCGGCAGCCGTTGGCGCGGCGCTGCCACAGCGTCAGGCCGCCGGCGCGGTAGACGGCGTATTTGTAGGCGGTGTTGAAAGTCTCGTCCTCGAAGCCGTAGTGGCGCAGCACGCAGGCAATGCGCGCGCGCCGGCCAAGCTCGCTGATCAGGTAGTACTTGTGGCTGAGGTGATGGAACAGGTCGTCGTTGGGCGGCGCGGCGACGTAGTTGCGGTAGACGTCGAGCCGGCACAGGCGCCGGTGCTCGCTGCGGTAGAGCAGCACGCGCAGGCTGCGCGCGATGAAGGCCAGAGAAGATTTGATTCCGTATCGCGCACGCCGGGTCAGCCACTGCTTCACGAGTTGAGCGATGATCATCGGGGCGGCTCCGCGGTTGTCGAAAAGTGCGGGCCGCCCGGCAGCATGGCCGGACAACCCTCACTTCATCTTGACTTACCTTTCGGATCGAGCGGTGATCTCGCTCAATGGAGTTACTTTTCCGCTACCGCCTTCATGCTGGCCAGGCCCTTGTCGAAATCCTTGCCGATCATGGCGTCCATGCTGGTGAAAACGCTCATGACTTTGGTCATGAAATTCATCGGGCCGGCCATGTTCCAGGTCACTTGGGTCTCGGCGCCCTGCGGCACCAGCACGAACTCGGTGGTGTTGCGCGACTCGAACGGCTCCTTGAACAGCAGGTCGATCTTCGTGCTGGCCGGGCTGGCCGCCTCGGTGATCTCCATGCGGCCCTGGCCGACGTCCTTGTTGCCTTTCCACTCGTAGATGGCGCCCTTGCCGGAGGCGGCGCCGCTGAAGGTGCGCTGCATGGCGGGGTCGAGCTTCTCCCATGGCGACCAGCTGGCCCACTGGTGGAAGTCGGTGATCAGCGGGGCGATTTTTTCCGGCGTGGCCTTGATCGTGACGGTGCGCTTGACCGTGTAGGTGTCCGGCTTCGTCATGGCGATGCCGACGATGATGACCAGGGCTGCAAATATGACGAGTGCGATTTTCTTCAGCATGTTTTTCTCCTTGTTGATGGCCTCTTGTGACCGCTCTGCGACGGTAGCCGGAGACTAGCACGGAAGCCGGCGCCGGCGAAAGGAATTTGGCCGATAATCGAAGGCCCGGCAAACGATGGAGGCGGCGATGGTCTACCAGCTGTATTACTGGCCCACGATCCAGGGCCGCGGCGAATTCGTCCGGCTGGCGCTCGAGGAAGCGCAGGCGGAGTATGTCGACGTCGCGCGCGGGCGCGACGGCGTGCGCGCGATGATGAAGCGGATGAAGGAGGCCGGCACGCCGTCGTTCGCGCCGCCGTTCCTGGCGGCCGGCGACCGGCTGATCGGCCAGACCGCGAACATCCTGATGTTCCTGGGCGCCGCGCATGGACTGGCGCCGCGCGCGCAGGCGGGCCGGCTGTGGGTCCACCAGCTGCAACTGACGATCGCCGACCTGGTGGCCGAAGCGCACGACACCCATCATCCGATTTCGTCCTCGCTGTATTACGAAGACCAGAAGAAGGAGGCGAAGAAGCGCGCCGCCGACTTCCTGGCCGAGCGGGTGCCGAAGTACTTCAATTATTTCGAGGGCGTGCTGGCGGCGGCAGGCAAGGGCGGGCATCTGAATGGCGCGAAGCTGACCTATGCCGACCTGTCGATGTTCCAGGTGATCGAAGGACTGCGCTATGCGTTTCCCAAGGCGATGGCGCGGATCGGGCCGCGGTATCCGCGGCTGATGGCGCTTCGCGAACAGGTGGCGGCAAGGCCGAACATCGCCGCTTATCTTATGTCGAAGCGGCGGATACCGTTCAATGAAGAAGGCATCTTCCGCCACTATCCCGAGCTGGATAAATAGGTCAGGCAGCGTGCCGGAGTTGTTCCGGCGCCGGCGCCGCCGCCGCGTCGCGCTCGTCGAGGCAGGCGGCCAGCGTGGTCAGCGCCAGCGCGCCCAGCACCACCCCCGCGCCGATCCACGGCGTGGCCATCAGGCTGAGATGCGCGACCACCAGGCCGCCGCCCCAGGCGCCCAGCGCGATGCCGACGTTGAAAGCGGCGATGTTCAGGCCCGATGCCACGTCGACCGCCCGCGGCGCGTCGTGCTCGGCGCGCTTGACCACATACACCTGCAGGCCCGGCACGTTGCCGAAGGCGACCGCGCCCCACGCCAGCACCGTGGCCAGCACCAGCAGCTTGTGCGGCGCGGTGAACGTCAGCGCCAGCAGCACCGCCGCCAGCAACGCGAACACGATCTGCAGCGCGCGCAACGGGCCCTTGCGGTCGGCCAGCCTGCCGCCCCAGATGTTCCCGGCCGCGACGGACACGCCGTACACCAGCATCACCAGGCTGATCGACGACGCGCCGAAGCCCGAGACTTCCTGCAGGATCGGCGGCAGGTAGGTGAAGGCGATGAAGGTGCCGCCGTAGCCGAGCGTGGTCATCGCATACACCAGCAGCAGGCGCGGCTTGCGCAGCACCGCCAGCTGCGTCATCAGCGGTGCCGGCTCGGCGCCTGCGATATCGCGCGGCACCAGCAGCGCGCTGCCGGCAATCGCGAGCACGCCCAGCAGCGACACTGCGAGGAAGGTCGCCTGCCAGCCGAAAGCCTGGCCGATCCAGGTTCCCAGCGGCACGCCGGTGACCAGCGCCACCGTCAGGCCGGAAAACATCAGGGCGATGGCGCTGGCCGCTTTCTCCTTCGGCACCAGGCTGGTGGCGATGGTCGAGCCGATCGAGAAGAACACGCCGTGCGCGAGGCCGGTCAGCACGCGCGCCGCCATCAGCGTGGCGTAGCCGGGCGCCTGCCAGGCCAGCAGGTTACCGATGGTGAACAGCACCATCAGGGCGATCAACAGCTGCTTTCGCGGCACGCGGCCGGTCAGGGCGGTCAGCACCGGCGCGCCGACCGCCACGCCGAGCGCGTACAGGCTGACCAGCAGGCCGGCCGAGGGGACCGACACGCCGACGGCGGCGGCGATGGTCGGGATCAGGCCGACGATGACGAATTCGGTGGTGCCGATGGCGAATGCCGACAGCGTCAGCGCCCAGAGTGCGAGTGGCATGGTGGTTCCTTAAATGAGAGAGGCATGCAGTGTGGGCGCGCGCGGCGCAAAGAAAAATCCCCGGCCGTACAATAGACTTTTGATCTGGAGTCACAAATGATCGATGTCGATGCACTGATTGCCTTCGCGACGGTGATAGATACCGGCTCGTTTTCCGCCGCCGCCGAGCGGCTGGGGCAGACGCCGTCGGGCGTCAGCCGCACCATTTCGCGGCTGGAGGCGCAGCTGCAGATGACGCTGATGCATCGGACCACGCGCCGCCTCGACCTGACCGAGGAGGGCAGCTGGCTGCTGGCGCGCGCGCGCTCGGTGATCGCTGAACTGGAAGACACCGAGGCGCAGGTGGCGGCGCGCCGCTCGCAGCCGTCCGGCCTGGTGCGGGTGAACGCCTCGACGCCGGCGCTCAATCACCTGGTGGCGCCGCTGGCCGCCGATTTCCTCGACGCCTACCCGCTGGTGAAGCTGGAGCTGACCGGCGGCGAGACCGTGGTCGACCTGATCGAAGAGCGCGCCGACATGGCGATCCGGATTGGACCGCTGGCCGATTCGACCCTGAATGCGCGCCGGCTTGGCAGCAGCCGCGTGCGCCTGCTGGCGGCGCCGGCGTACATCGCGCGCCACGGCTGCCCGCGCGACGTGGCCGACCTGCCGGCGCACCGGCTGCTCGGGTTCACCGCGCCGGCCTCGCTGAACATCTGGCCGCTGGCGCATGCTGGCGGCGAGGGCGTGGCGGTCAGCCCGGCGGTGACGGCGTCGAGCGGCGAGACGCTGCGCCACCTGGCGCTGGCCGGCGCGGGCATCGTGCGGCTGTCCGATTTCCTCACGCGCGACGATGTCGCGGCCGGCGCACTGGTGGAGGTGATGCCCGAGCTTACCCTGGCGTGGTCGGAGCCCGTGTGGGCGGTGTTCTACAAGCAGGGCGCGCTGGCGCCGCGGGTGGCGGCGTTGGTCGAATTCCTGGCCAGGCAGCTGGCCGAAGCCAGGCTCGATCCGTAACGCGGCGACGCGCGCTGTTGCTTGTTTTCCGATCGGGCCTGGGCGAAACCAGTCGAATGTGACCTGAATGGAAATGGAACGGATTTCAAAAACCGCGGCCTCAATGTTGACTTGAGGTATTTGCCTTGTGGCGACATTTCGCTTTTGCCATTGCGAAAATCGCTATCCAAACAGGCTACTCGCTTTGGCATGCCTTCCTGCAAACGCCACCGATACGCCCCGTTCAGGGGCCAATTGCTGCCACAAAAGCAGCATTACGCTTTCGTCACAAGCTTGATGTTCATGATTCGCGCAGAAGCACGAAATTGGCGTGACTTACGGTTATGAGGGTCAAACCTCAATATTCTCGTATGAAACAAATCCATTGAAATAGACCATAAATCGATAGCTTATCGACACTTTGATAATTTCTTACGGGCAGATAATTGACAAAACGCAATCCAACCAATTATCCCAGGAGTGTCAAAATGGAACAGTTCGACGCAGTGGCAGCCATCCCTTCCCGCACCGCCCGCATGCTCGCTGGCGCCGTCGGCCGCACTCACGAGCAGGCGATCGAGCGCCTGCCATTCACCATCAAGCGCGTCCAGAGCGACGACGACATGCGCCTGGCGGTGCAGATCCGCCATGCCGCGTATGCGCGCCACATCCCTGAATTCGCCCAGACCCTGATCGAGCCGGAGCACGCCGATTACGAAGACGACTGCGTGGTACTGCTGGCGCAGTCCAAGCTGGACGGCTCGGCGCTGGGCAGCCTGCGGATCCAGACCAACCTGCACCGCGCCTTGTCGGTGGAAGATTCGGTGGCGCTGCCGGCCTACCTGCAGGGACGCCGCCTGGCCGAAGTCACCCGCCTGGGCATCGGCGAAGGCCGCATCGGCCGCGTCGTCAAGGTGGCGCTGATCAAGGCCAGCTTCGAGTATTGCGAAGCCAACAATATCGAATACGCGGTGGTCACCGGCCGCGCGCCGATCGACCGTCAATATGAACAGCTGCTGTTTTCCGACGTGTTCGAGGACAAGGCGCCGGTCCCGCTCAGCCACGTCGGCAATATCCCGCACCGCGTGATGCAGTTCGAGATCGCCACCGGCGAGCAGCGCTGGACCGAAGCGGGCCATCCGATGCTCGGTTTCTTCCGCCACATCAAGCATCCGGACATCGATATCGGCGCCCGGCGCACCCCGCGCGTGCGGCCTTCGCGGCTGGCCCGCCCGATGGCGCCGCCGTCGGTGGTGCGCGCCCGGGAAATGTTGCTCGCCTAAATTTATTCATATTGCATTACAGTATCAATTTTTGCGGTATCCTTCGCGTAGAATAAACGTTTGTCCGTCTCAAAAACGGGCGATTTCTCCGCAGTTGGATACCGCTAATGCCAGATACGAATTTTGAGTTGCGCAAACCGCTGCCTGCGCTCGCCCAACGGGCGATAGCCAAGTCGCTGCGTCTGTTCGCCTTCTATATAGTGCCTTTGGGGATCGCCCTGATGTCGGTGATCGCGATGGCGCTGTGGAATAGCCATTACGTCGCCAGCGGCGAACAGCCGCTCCCGTTCAAGGTCGTCGCGCAGAGCGGCGCCCAGCTGACCCCGGCGGCGGCGCTGGCCGCGCTGCAGGCGCGCCGCACCGTCGAAGCCTACGACACCCACCTGTCCGAGGCCCCGGTCTGGTTCAGCTTTACGACGCTGGGCAAGCCGGGCGATGCCGACGCCGTCGAATTCCCGTCGCGCCACGCGCTCGACATGGCGTGCTGGGACCAGGCGTCCCTGCAATCGCTGGGCGCGACCACGCGCAACACCGCCAGCGGCGCCCTGGCGCCGGTCAAGGCCGGCTTCGCCCTGAACCTGACCGTGACCCCGGCCCACGTGCTGTGTCGCGCCAGCTTTGTTGGGCCGGCGCACTTGACCGCGCTGCAATGGCCGGCCGACCAGCTCAATCTGTCGGTGCAGGGCTACCACCGCAAGTCCGGCCTGCTCGACGGCGGCATGGTCGTGCTGGCCCTGTTCGTGCTCATCACCGCGCTGATCAACCGCCAGATGCTGTACGTGCTGTTCGCCGGCTGGCTAATCCTCAACCTGCGCGCGGCCGCGCTGTCGGCCGGCTGGGACATCCAGTGGCTGGGCCAGATCGTGCCCGAACAATTCCTGATGCTCAGTCGTGCCTTGACCCTGGCGATGTACCCGGTCGTCACGCTGGTGCTGTTCCAGACCCTGTTCGGCAAGGACCTGCTCAAATCGCGTTACGTGATGCCGCTGCGGATCGCCGAATGGTGCTGCCTGCCGCTGATCGCCAGCTCGATGTTGTTGCCTTACCACATCTTCCTGCCGGTCCTGTGGGTCATTACCGGACTGGGCGTGTGCGTGATGGGTGCGGCCCTGTTGAGCATCATGTTCCGCTCGCACACCCGCGCCGCCTTCTGGTTCGCCGCTTCGTTCGTCGTCACCTTCGCCGCCGGCGTGGCCGAAGTGGTGGCCGCCGCGCTCGGGCTGCGCGAAATGGTCGGGGTGATCAACAGCGTCACCGCCGCGCTCGCGTCCAGCCTGCTGGCCGCGCTCGCCGTGGCCGAGCAGATGCGCCTCGAGACCGAACGCCGCATCGAAGCCCAGGAGCAGCTCGAGCACGCCTACGAGGCGATGCCGGTCGGCCTGTTCACGCTGGACGTCTACGGCCACTTCCTGTCCACCAATCCGGCGCTGCGCAAGATGCTGGGCGAGACCAAGATCGTGGCCGGGCGCACCCGCTGGAAGCAGTTCTTCGCCGAAGGCGTGTGGAGCCAGCTGCACGACATGGTGCACACCCACGCCGACGCCGAGATGGAAATCCAGAACCGCGACGGCACCAAGCGCTTCCTGGTGCGCGCCACGCTGGCGCGCGGGCGCATCGAGGGCGTGCTGGAAGACACCACGGAAAAGGCAAAGGCAACCGAACAGTTGCGCTTTATGGCCAACAACGATCCGCTGACCAAGGTGTTCAACCGGCGCGGCATCGAGAAGATGTTCGACAGCCTGGCCGGCTCGGTCGCGGCCGGCAAGCCGCTGGCGCTGGCCTACCTCGACCTCGACCGCTTCAAGCTGATCAACGACCTGTTCGGCCACGGCGCCGGCGACGAAGTGCTCAAGCAGGTGTGCGAACGGATGCAGACCATGCTCGCCGGCGGCCAGCAGATCGGCCGCGTCGGCGGCGACGAATTCGTCATCGTGATGCCCGACACCGCGGTGCCGCTGGCGTCGCTGATCTGCCGCGGCATCGTCGACCGCATCGGCAATACGCCGTACCGGGTCGGCGACAAGGCTTTCCACGTGCGCGGCTCGATCGGCCTGATCGAAGTAAGCGCGGGCATGCAGATCAAGGATGCGGTGTCGAACGCCGACCGCGCCTGCCGCGAAGCGAAGACCGGCCGCAAGGACGGGCTGGTGGTCTACGAGCGCAACGCCTCGGCCTTCCATGAGCGCGAAGCGGAGCTCGAGCTGGTGGCGCGCCTGTCGTCGGCCAATGCGACCGAAGGCATGTTCCTCGAGATGCAGCCGATCATGTCGCTGAAGGCGCCGCACGAGTCGCTCAATTTCGAAGTGCTGCTGCGGATGCGCGAAAAGGACGGCAGCATCACCCCGGCCGGCCCGATCATTTCGGCGGCCGAGAAGAGCGGCCGCGCCGGCGTGATCGACCGCTGGGTGCTGGCGACCACGCTGGCCTGGATCCAGAACAACCTGCAAAGCCTCCCCAACACCCAGTTCGTCTGCATGAACCTGTCGGGCGCCTCGCTCAACGACGAGCGCTTCGTGCAAGACACCATCGACATCCTGGGCCGCCACGTGCACGTGGCCAGCCGCCTGTGCATGGAGATCACCGAAAGCGTGGCGCTGCACGACCTGGACAACACGCGCCGCTTCATCGACCAGGTGCGCAACTTCGGCGTCAAGGTCGCGCTGGACGACTTCGGCGCCGGCTACACCTCGTTCTCTTACCTGAAGGAGCTGCCGGCCGACGTGCTGAAAATCGACGGCAACTTCATCGTCAACATCAACGACCATCCGGCCAACGTCGCCATCGTCGAGGCGATCGTCAACCTGGCGGTCAACCTGGGCATGAAGACGATCGCGGAGTGGGCCGAGGACACGGCGACGGTGCGCACGCTGGCCGAGATCGGGGTCGATTACGTGCAGGGCTGGGCGGTGTCGCGCTCGCAGCCGCCGGAGCGCATGCTGACGGCCGCGTCTTCCGCCAGTTTCATTCAGAACGAAGAATTGGCGCAGCTGGTGCGCACGCTGGGCGCGGCCAGCAATGCGCCGGTGGTGGAGACGCCGCGCCAGCACGACCTGCACTAGGCGCGGTCACATTCAGTTGACGCCGGCCAGGCGCTGATGGCGCAATGCCGACGAGGCTTCATCGAGCACCTGCATGCTGGTGCGCGCGGCCTTCAGCGTGGCGGCGTCGCGCGACAGCATCTTCGCGCGGGGCAGCGTGGCGGCCCAGCTGTCATGCTGGATCACCGGCGGCGCGTAGGCGATGCGCTGAACGCGGCGCGCCGGCGCCGCCTGCAGGGCGGGCGAGGCTTCGGACGGCAGCGCCGCCGGCGTGTCGGCAGCGCCCGCCACCAGCACGGTCTGCACACCTTCGCTGCACTGGTTCTCGGTCAGCGTGATGCGGCCATTCTGATCGACGCACTTGACGATGTCGGCGCCGGCAAAGGCGGCGGACGCTGCCAGCATGGCGGCGAGGAAGATGCTGGTGCGTACTGTTGGGCGGTTCATGGTGATGCTCCTGTCTGGCGAATGTCTTGCGATGAACCCAGTATCCTCTCTTGTAAAAAAGATATCTGTTCGCCATCTCACAAGCCGTGGATCGTCTGTGTGTAGGAGCTGTCTTGCAGGATTTGCGCAGTGGAATGCACTGCTTGGGGTTAATGCGGGGCGTCGGGCGGGGAGGTGCTGCGACGGGGCCAGGTCCGTGGGACCCGGCCCCCATGCTGCTTACTGGCGATTCGGATTGTTCGGGCGATTGTCGAGCGCGTTCGGCACGCCGTCGCCGTCCTTGTCGCCGCGTGCCCATGCGCCGCGATGCATTTCCCAACGGCCATCACGCTCGGCCCAGGTCGGCTGATTGTAGTGGTAGCCGCGGCGAACTTTGATCCAGGTGCCTTTCACCCAGACGTGGTGATTGCGGCGCCATTCCCAGTGACCGTTTTGCCAGACATAGCCACGGCGCGGGGCCGGGATGACTTCGTCGCGCGGCGCAGGCGGCGCTTCGCGCACGACGACGACAGCGGCCGAAGCCGGCGCGGTGACGACGGCGGCGCCCATGGTGGAACCGGCGATCAGGGTTGCAAGCAGCAGTTTCTTCATCATGATGAATCTCCTCGTTGGTTGATGTACTAACGTTATAGAGTGTTCATCGAGAAAGGTATGTGCGCTTCCGCGCTTAGGCATGTAACAGATGTGTCCGCTTGGAGCCGGGTATTTACGTTGTCACCAGCTTGGCGAAACGCGCCAGGTCGACGTTGCCGCCGCTGACCAGGATCCCGACCTTTTTGCCTTCCACCGGCAGCACCCCGTGCAGGGCCGCAGCGGCGGCCAGGCAGCCGGTCGGCTCGACCATGATCTTCATGCGCTCGGCGAAGAATTTCATGGTCTCCACCAGTTGCGCGTCGCTGACCGTGACGATGTCGTCCACGCTGCGCCGGATCACCTCGAAATTGTGCGCGCCCAGGTGAGTGACCATCGCGCCGTCGGCGATCGTGTCCGGCACCGGGATGTGCACCACCGTGCCGCTGCGCAGCGACTGCTGGCCGTCGTTGCCCGCCTCGGGCTCGACGCCGATGATGCGGCAGCCGGGGCTGAGCGCGGAGGCGGCCAGCGCCGAACCGGCCAGCAGGCCGCCGCCGCCCAGGCACACCAGCAGGATGTCGAGCTGGCCGGTGTCTTCGATCAGCTCCATCGCCGCCGTGCCCTGGCCGCAGATGACGTCCGGGTGGTCGTACGGCGGGATCAGGGTCATGCCGCGCTCCTGTGCCAGGCGGCGGCCGATCTCCTCGCGGTTTTCCTTGTAGCGGTCGTAGACGATCACCTCGGCGCCATAGCCCTTGGTCGCGGCCACCTTCAGCGCGGGCGCGTCGTGCGGCATGATGATCGCCGCGGCCATGCCGAGCAGGCTGGCCGACAGCGCGACGGCCTGCGCGTGGTTGCCCGACGAGTAAGTGAGCACGCCGGCGCGGCGCTGTTCGTCGGAAAAGCGCGACAGCGCGTTGTAGGCGCCGCGAAATTTAAAGGCGCCGGCGCGCTGGAAGTTTTCGCATTTGAAGAACAGCTGCGCGCGCGCGATGCTGTCGGCGGTGCGCGAAGTCAGCACCGGCGTGCGGTGCGCCACGCCGGCGATGCGGACTGCCGCCTGCTGCACGTCGCTGAACTGCAATTGGGTCATGGTGGGTATTCCTGTATAGGGTTGCTGATAGCTTCTTCATTCGGCGCGGACAAAGGCGGGGTCAGGTCCGGCGGACCTGACCCCGTGTTCACACGACCGGCATCGTCAGTTCGATCTGCAGGCCGCCACCTTCGCGGTTGCGCAGCGTCAGCGCCGCGTGATGGCGTCCCGCCACCCGTTCGACGATCGCCAGCCCCAGCCCGGCGCCGTTGGCCTGGCCGCGCGCCGAGTCCATCCGCGTGAACGGCTTGAGCAACTGCTCGATCTGCTCGGCCGGCACGCCCCCGCCATGGTCCTGCAGGACGATGACGGCGCGCTTGCCTTGGCTGACCGCCTTCGCGTGGCAGCTGATGTCGATCTCGGTGTCGTCGCCGCCCGGCGTGGCGCCGTAGCGCCGCGCATTCTCGACCAGGTTGTTGAAGACGCGCCGCAGATCGGTCTCGTTGCCCATCACGTGCACGCCTGGCTCGATGTCGGTCGTCACGCGCATGCCGGGAATCCGCTCGGCGGCGCGCGCCACGTCGGCCAGCAGCGCGCTGATGTCGACCGGGACGAAGCTCGCCGCCTCGGTCGGCTTGGCGTAATCGAGGAACTGGCCGATGATCGCGTCCATCTGGCCGATATCGGACTGCATGCCTTCGCGCGCCTCGCTCGACAGGTTGGCCATCTCCAGCTCGAGGTTCATGCGGGTGAGCGGGGTGCGCAGGTCGTGCGAGATGCCGGCCAGGATCAGCGCGCGGTCGGACTCGACCTGCTGCAGGTCGTCGACCATCTGGTTGAAGCTGCGGTTCGCCTCGATGATCTCCTGCGCGCCGCGCTCGGGCAGCGGCTCGGGGCGCTTGCCCTCGGCGATCGCGCGCGCGGCCGCGGTCAGGCGCGCCAGCGGCTGGTTCACCAGGCTCGAGATCAGCGCGGCGCCGAGCAGCGACAGCACGCCGACCAGGCCGGCCCAGCCGAGCCACTGCACGCCGGACAGGCCGGGCAGGCGTTCGCGCTCGAGCATCATCCAGTATTCGTCGCCATCGATCTTGAAGCTGATCCAGAAGCCGGGCGAGCCGTTCACGCGGCTCGAAAAGCGCGTGTCCTTGCCCAGCTTTTCCTTGACCAGCGCTTCGATTTCCGGCATCAGCGGACTGTCAGGCGGCGGCTCGACCACGTCCGTGGCCACCAGCGGGAAGATGCGGATGCCTTCGTTGCTGACCAATTCGATCAGCAGCTCGACGCGCAGATCCGGCGCCGAGTGGGTGAGGGCGGCACGGGTGATCGTCACCACCGAGATCACCAGTTCGGCGGTCTGCTTGACCTGCGGGCCGCGCTGGACCACGCTGATCATGCCGATCCAGGAGGCCATCGACACCGTGGTCAGGAGGCCGAGCAGCAGGAAGGTGCGCCAGAACAGGCCGCTCTTGAACCAGCTCAGGCGCGGGGCGGATTGGGCGTCCGGGGCGACCACTAGCGCGGCTGGCCTTCAGGGATGAAGACGTAGCCCAGGCCCCACACGGTTTGGATATACAGTGGGCTCGACGGATCGGGCTCGATCAGCTTGCGCAGGCGCGAAATCTGCACGTCCAGGCTGCGGTCGAACACTTCGTATTCGCGCCCGCGCGCCAGTTCCATCAGCTTCTCGCGCGACAGCGGCTGGCGCGCATGGCGCGCGAACACTTTCAGCACCGAGAATTCGCCGGTCGTCAGCGGCACCGTCTCGCCGTTCTTCTTCAGCGTGCGCGTGCCCAGGTCGAGCACGAACTGGCCGAACTCGAAGGTCTGCGGCGTCTCGGACGGGCCGCCCGGGATTTCGTCCGGGCCCTTGCGGCGCAGCACCGCGCCAATGCGCGCCACCAGCTCGCGCGGGTTGAACGGTTTCGGCAGGTAGTCGTCGGCGCCCATCTCGAGGCCGACGATGCGGTCGACGTCCTCGCCCTTGGCCGTCAGCATGATGATCGGGGTCTGGTCGCCGGCGCCGCGCAGGCGGCGGCAGATCGACAGGCCGTCTTCGCCCGGCAGCATCAGGTCGAGCACCAGCAGGTCGTAGCGCTCGCGCAGCCACAGCTTGTTCATCGCCGTCGCGCTTTCGGCGGTGACGACCGAGAAGCCCTGTTCGGTCAGGTAGCGGCGCAGCAGGTCGCGCAGGCGCACGTCGTCGTCCACTACCATAATCTTGGCGGAGTGGCCAGCCGCGGCGGCCGGCGTTGTATTCGGTGTCGATTGTGTCGTCATGGCTCAGCTTGAATTGTCATATTGATGTCGCTATGGTAACGTGTTATCGCCTTGCAAACAGCGTTGCTTTCAAGTCATTACATACTGTTACAAACTTTACCCAATCCGTCTAACCCTTGGAAACGATTGCCCATACACTGGGGTCATAGCGGAATTAAGCTTATCTGTTTATACGGCATCGCGGAAGAGGAACACCATGAATAACGCGCTCATCGACACCCCTGTAGCAGCAATTGCCGGTTTTTGCGGCAAGAAGGCGTTCGTCCGTGCGCTGGTGCTTGGTTGCGCCGTCACGGTTGCCAGTGCGTCGGCGTTCGCCGGCCAGGACCAGCGCGATCGCGACGTCCAGCGCAATGCGCCGCCCGCCCAGCAGGTGCGCGAGCAGCCGCGCCAGGAGCACATGGCGCCGCCGCCCCAGCCGCGCCAGTTCGACTCGCGCCAGTTCGATTCGCGCATGTACGACGTGCGTGCCGAGGAACAGCGCCGCCAGCAGGCGCAGCAGCAGGACCAGGGCGTCCGCCGCGGCCGCCTGACGCCCGACGAGCGCCGCGAACTGCGCCGCCAGATCAATGAAGCGGGCACCGACCTGTATCCGAACACGCCGCGCCGCTGAATCCGGACGGGGTCTGGTCCTGCGGACCGACCCCGCTGCGCTTCGTCCCTTGCCACCTCGCCTTCGCTCCCCACGCAACAATCTCGCCATTTGGCAGCTTTTGCTTGTCAATTTGTTTATTTACGCCCGGCATCGTGATACGCTGTGAAAAAAATTACCATGGGCGAATTTAACTAGCCCGGAAAGCAACTTTTCGCACGATTGTTGGAGCGCTTCCGTGTCATCTGATTCCCCTGTTGCCAGTCACATTTTTGAGCCCGTCGGCGGTCTCGACGCGGTCGGGCTGGAGCACTGCATCTTCCGTCGCCGCGACGGCGTGTACGCCGACCCGACCATGCTGGGCAAGACATTCCTGGTGGCGTTCGACCACGTCCTGCAAGGCGGCTTCTACTTCACCGACATCGATTACGCGCTGGTGATCAAGGCGCTGTACGACTGCGGCCCGGACCTGCCGCGCTCGGGCGCCGGCGAGCCGATGGTGCGCTTCGCGTCCGACGTCGCGCCGTTCGACCCGGCGCGGCGCGCCTTGTACAAGGCGGTGAAGATCAACGAAGGCGTTGCTGAATACTACTTCGAGCCGGTGTTCCTGCCCGATCCGGCCAACCCCGACGGCAACGGCACGCCCACCACGCTGGAGGTGGACGAATTCATCGCCGACATGTGGGGCAAGGGCATCCGCTTCGGCATCGACGGCGCCGCGGTGCGCGAAGCGATCGCTTCGGGCAAGGCGGAGCGCGTGACGGTCGCGCGGCGCCTGGACGCGGCGCCGGGCACCGACGCCCACATCATCGAAGTGTCCGACGACATTCACCGCAGCGACGCGCCGCGCCAGCTCGCCAACGGCAAGCTCGACCTGATGTCGTTCCAGAACCGCTTCCCGCAGATCCGCGAGAACGTCAGGCTGCTCAAGAAAGTGCCGCGGGTGGCCGGCGTGGTCGGCTTCGAGCTGTCCGGCATTCCGCTCGAGCCGGCGATCCCGGCCGACATCGACCTGGCGCCGATGGCCGGCCTGGGCACCGAGGTCCAGCACACCCGCGACGGCGAATTCCTGGTCTCGATCGTGCCGGGCTTCCTGTCGGTCGACCCGAAAACCAGGCAGATTTCCATCGGCGACAAGATCGTCAGCCGCGAAGGCGTCTCGACCCGCACCACCGGCAACCTGCAGCTGACTGGCGACTACGAGGAATTCGGCGAGGTGCAGGAAAAGCGCGTGCTCGAAGGCGAGGGCATCGTCATTCACGCCGACGTGTTCGGCGAGGTGATTTCGCGCGGCGGCACGGTGATCCTGCATCGCAACCTGGTCGGCGGCAGCGCCCGCAACGCGCGCGGCGACATCCGCGTCAAAGGCATCGCCTCGGGCGCGGTGGTGCAGGCGAGCAGCGGCGAAGTGGTGATGAACCGCGCCGAGAACTGCGTCATCTCGGGGACGCGGGTGGTGGTCGAACATGCGGTCAACTGCGAAATCATCGCCGACGAAGTCGAGATCGGCCAGGCCGAAGGATGTGCGGTGGCGGCGCGGCGGATCGCGATCCAGAGCGTGGCGCCGCGCAAGCAAAGCGAGATGCTGCTGTACGTGCTGCGCCCCGACAGCGGCAAGATCGACGAAGTGCTCGAGGCCATGGGCGCGCGCGTTGCCGAATTCGACGCGCTGGTGGCGAAGCACAAGGCGGAGCTCGAGCGCATGACCAGCCAGCCGGAAGTGCGCAAGTACGTGATGCTGGCGGCGAAAATCCGCAAGCAGGAGCTGACCCTGACGCCGGAGCAGGAGCCGCAGTTTCAGCGGATGGCGCTGGCGGTGGGGCCGGCGCTGAAGGCGATCGCCAAGGTGTCGCTCGACGTGAAGGCGGCCGAGACCGAGCGCCAGGCCGGTGCGGCGCTGGTGGCGCAGCTGCAGCAGCAGCGCAGCGACAGCGAAGGCGTCGGGTCCGTCAAGGTGCGCATGGTCCAGGGCGACACCATCGTGCGCGTGATGGGCTTCAACCCGGACGGCAGCGCCACGTACGACATTTCGCCGAAGGACATCAAGCTCAAGCTGCGTACCTCGGGCGCCGGCGGCGAACGGATTTTCTCCGGCAGCCAGGGCACGATCGACTGGACCAGCAACTAGTGATAATCCGCGCATTTTGAAACCGGTTTCGGTGCTAGCCTAGGCACATCGAATCAACCGGCGTTCAAAGGATCGGGATCATGCGCAAGATGAATTCAACCTGGCGTTTTCTTATGGCGATGTGCATCGGCATGCTCATCGCCGGCGGCGCGGCGCGCGCGGCGTCCCCGCCATCGGGAACCTGGGTGCTGTCCTACGAAGGGAAGTCCACCAACCAGTGGATCTGGGACAAGCGCACCAGGGGCCTGGTCGAATCGCGGCTGCCGGCGGCGCTGTCGGCCGATGTGCTTTCGGCGCTCGGCGGGCCGCCGGACCCGGTAGAGGTGGCCGGCGGGCGCTATTTCAGCGTGTCGGCGTGCGTGCCTCATGATTGTCCCGACAAGGGTTTTTTCTGGTTCGATACCGTGACGGGCATCGGCCTGGGAGCCACCTACCGCCCGGGTCGGTTGCAATCGCGCCCTGGCGACGGCGGTTATTACTTCGAACCAGGGGCATTGCGGATCGGTTCGAACGGCCTGGTCGCGGGCGAGATTCCAACGCCGGCGATGCGGGCACTGATCGATTGGATCACCGACCAGGACCTCGGCGTGGCGTCGGCAGAATTCATCGGCGTCTCGAACGCGTCTGTCGAACTCGATGCCGCCAGATTCGCGCCGCGTGCGCGCTTCCAGCCGCCGCCCGGCGGCCCGTCGTTCGACTGCGCGCGGGCGTCGACTGCCGTGGAGAAGCGCATTTGCACGGATCGCGAGCTGGCCAAACTGGACCTCGCGCTGGCCGTGCATGTGCGCGAGAGCCGCCATGGCCACGCCACCGTCGGCGCGCGCCGGCAGCTGGTCGAACTGCAGCGCGCGTGGTTGAAGGAACGCGACGCGAGCTGCGCTGCTGCGCCGGATATGTCGGATTGCCTCGCGCGCAGTTATCGCGCGCAGTACGATCGCCTGATGAACTGGATTCCCAAGAATTAGTGCTTCCCGAGTACGCGGTCCGGATCACCGCCTGTTTCATGCGCCAGGAGCGCTGCTCCAGCAATTCGGAATGGACTGGAAGTACTCGGCGGAGATGATTGACGCCAGTCGAGCCTAGCCCGAAAAACCCACCTTGCCGCGCAATGCCTTGGTCTGTCCGCTGCGCGCTTTCGAGTCGAGCCGCTTGCGCTGCGAGCTGCGCGTCGGCTTCGTCGCGCGCCGCGCGGCCGGCAGCATCGCCACGCTGTCGACCAGCTCCTGCAGGCGCCGCAGCCCATCCATCTTGTTCTGTTCCAGGCTGCGCGACTGCTGCGCCTTCAATACCACGACGCCATCCTGCGTGATGCGCTGGTCCGACAGCGCCAGCAGGCGCTCCTTGATGTGATCGGGAAGTGAAGACGCGACTATATCGAAGCGCAGGTGCACCGCGCACGACACCTTGTTGACGTTCTGCCCGCCGGGGCCTTGTGCGCGGATCGCGCTCAACTGCACTTCGGCGGGATCGACCTGGGCGCTCACGGCGCGCTGCCGGCTTCCGCCGGCGCGGCGGCCGGATCGTCGATCGGCGCCAGCGCGCGGTAGGCGTCGCCCGCATTCGCCGACAGGCTGCCGAACAGCGCCGGATCGTTGAACATCGCGAGATCGTTCTCGACCAGGATGCGCACCTTGCCCAGGTAGTCGGTCAGCGTCAGCAGGCGCCCCAGCGGCGAGACCACGGCGCCTTTTTTCATGCCGCCCTGTTCGCCGATGGCGCGCGTGACGTTCTCGGGAAAGTGCCACTCGCGCCCGATGCCGCAGGTCAGCGCGCGCGCATGGCGCACCAGCTCCGCGCAGAACAGTTCCGAGCCGAGGTGGCGCCGTTCCCTGGCTGTCTGGTCCAGGATGCGCAGCGCGACGATCAGGCCGACGTTCTGCACCAGCCCCGCCAGGAAGGCCTCGAACGGATCGATGCCCATGGACTCGGCCAGCTGGCGGTTGGCCACCGCGCAGCGCTCCGAATGGTCCCAGATGCGCGGCGCCAGGCTGCGCGTGAAATGCCCCGAATTCATGTCGATGATCGGGCGGAAGGCGACACTGGTGATCAGGTGGCGCAAGCCTTCCTGGCCGATCAGCATGACCGCGTGTTCGACGCTGGAGATCTGCGTGCCGGTGCCGACCAGCGAGCCGTTGGCCATGCGGATCACCGCCGCCACCAGCACCACGTCGCTGGAAATCGTGCGCGCCAGCTGGGCCCCGGAGAAGTTATCGCTGCGCAGGCTTTGCAGCAACTGCGGCAGCATGCCGGGCATGCGCCGCACCAGCGCGGAGCCGGACTGCTTGGAATTGACGATCGCCGCCAGCGCTTCGAGCGCCTGCGTCTCGACTTCGCTGAGGTCGAATTCGGGTTCGCCCTCGACCTCGAACAGCCAGTGGTGGAAGCGCCGGTTGACGTCGTCGAGCTGGTCGAACGACACCACGGGACGCGCGGCGGCCGGCAGCGGCGCGGCGGGCGCGTCCGGCGCCGCGACGGCGGCCGGCGCCGGCGGCTGCGCTTGCTCCGGTTCGTGCGCCGGCCGACGCGAAAACAATCGCTGCAACCACTGATACATTGTTCTTCCTTTGAGGTGCAATGTTATCCCGTGAACATCGCGCCCT
The DNA here is from genome assembly GCF_056406475.1 of Massilia sp. P1_C10. NCBI lineage: Bacteria > Pseudomonadati > Pseudomonadota > Betaproteobacteria > Burkholderiales > Oxalobacteraceae > Massilia > Massilia sp. P1_C10. The sequence continues at coordinate 258,653 of NZ_JBFUAC010000002.1, read as the reverse complement.
CATTGTAAAGCGTTCGAGCCCGCTTGCAATCAATTAATGTCGGCAGGAAATATTGACGGCACTCAACAGAGGCAATCGATTCCGGCTTTACGATAGGACTTCGTTGAAAGCCCTATCCCCGCGACAGACGAGAGGAGCATCATGCACAGCACCGAGGCGAGCGCCATCCTGCCGGGCCAGACCCAGTTCCTGAGCTTCCAGCTCGGCGGGCTCGCGTACGGCCTCGATTTCAGCAAGGTCAAGGAACTGCGCGTGCTCAAGTCGCTCGAGCGCTTTGCCTCGGAAGGGGAAATCATCAGCGGGGTGGCGGTGTCGCGCGGCGTGATCATGCCGATCGTCGACATGCGGGTGGCCATGAGCGGGCGCCGAGACACGCCCGACCCGCTGACCGACGTGATCATCCTGCAGCTGGCGAACTGCGTGATGGGCATGGTGGTGGACGGCGTGACCGACGTCGTCACGCTCGAGAACGCGCAGATCCGGCCCGTTCCCGGCGCCGACGGCGGCTGCGCGGTCGACTACCTGATCGGGCTGGGCGAATGCGAAGGACGGCGCCTGATCCTGATCGACATCGACAAGCTGATGTCGATCAGGCGCGTCGAACAAGGCAGCAAGCAGGTCGCCTGAACGACCGTTACGCCGCGATCCCTTCGAGCTGCTCCTGCAGCTCCAGCCATTCCGCTTCCAGTTGCGCCAGGTCCTTGGTGAAGAAGGCCTGGTCGGCCAGCAGCAGCTTGAGCTTGGCCTTGTTGGCCGCGTCGTAGGCGCCCGGCTCGCCGAGCTTGGCGTCGACTTCCGCCTTCTGCCCGTTGCGCTTGGCGATCTGTTCTTCCAGGCGCTTGATCTTGTTCTCGATCGGCTTCTTCAGCGCGGCGACCTTCTGGCGCTGTTCCGCCTCGACCCGCTTCTGTTCCTTGGTGTTGACCGCTGGCGCGGCGGTCGGCGGCGCTACCGCCGACGCCACCGGAAATTCGGTCTTGTTGTCCTTGCCCGCCGCCGGCAGAACGCTGGTGCCCTTGCCAAGCTTGGTCTGGAACAGCCAGTCCTTGTAGTCGTCCAGGTCGCCGTCGAACGGCTGCAGCTTGCCGTCGGCGACGATGATGAACTGGTCGGTCGTCGCGCGCAGCAGGTGGCGATCGTGGGACACCACCACCAGCGTGCCTTCGAACTGGGCCAGCGCCATCGTCAGCGCTTCGCGCGTTTCGAGGTCGAGGTGGTTGGTCGGCTCGTCGAGCAGCAGCAGGTTAGGGCGCTGCCACACGATCAGGGCCAGCGCCAGGCGCGCCTTCTCGCCGCCGGAGAACGGGCGGATCGGGCTGGTGACCATGTTGCCGGGGAAGTTGAAGCCGCCCAGGAAGTTGCGCAGCTCCTGCTCGCGCACGGTCGGCGCGATCTTCGCCAGGTGCCACAGCGGCGATTCGTCGTGGCGCAGCATCTCGACCTGGTGCTGGGCGAAGTAGCCGATCGACAGACCCTTGCCGAGCGTGGCGTCGCCGGTCAGCGGCTCCAGCTCGCCGGCGATGGTCTTGATCAGCGTCGACTTGCCGGCGCCGTTCACGCCCAGCAGGCCGATGCGCTGGCCGATCTGCAGCGAGAACTTGATGTCGCGGACGATGGTCTTGTCGCCGACCTTGTCGCCGTGCTCGTCGAGGATGTGGTAGCCGGCGTTGACGTCTTCCATCACCAGCAGCGGGTTCGGCGCGGCCAGCGGCTCGCGGAACTCGAACGAGAATTCGGCGGCGGCGCGCAACGGCGCCAGTTCTTCCATCTTGGCCAGCGCCTTCATGCGGCTCTGCGCCTGGCGCGCTTTCGAAGCCTGCGCCTTGAAGCGGTTCACGAACGACTCGAGGTGGGCCTTCTGGCGCATCTGCTTTTCCAGCGCGCTGGCCGCCAGGATCATCTGGGCCGCGCGCTGGCGCTCGAAGCCGGAGTAGTTGCCGGAGTAGCGTTTCAGCTTGCGCTCGTCGATGTGCACGACGACGTTGACGATTTCGTCGAGGAAGTCGCGATCGTGCGAGATGATGATCAGGGTGCCCGGATAGCGTTTGAGCCAGTCTTCCAGCCAGATGATCGCGTCGAGGTCCAGGTGGTTGGTCGGCTCGTCGAGCAGCAGCAGGTCGGAAGGGCACATCAGCGCCTGCGCCAGGTTCAGGCGCATGCGCCAGCCGCCGGAGAAGCTGACGATCGGCTGCTGCATCTGGTCGAGCGTGAAGCCCAGGCCGAGCAGCAGCTGTTCGCCGCGCGACTGCACGGTGTAGGCGTCGGCGTCGGCCAGCGCGCTGTAGATCTCGCCGATGGCGATGCCGTTTTCGTGGGTGTCCGGTTCGGTTTCGAGGCGCGCCAGTTCGGCTTCCAGCTTGCGCAGGTGGACGTCGCCGTCGATCGCATAGTCGAGCGCCGAGCGCTCCAGCGGCGGGGTTTCCTGCGCCACGTAGGCCATGCGCCACTTGGCGGGGAAGTCGATCTCGCCCTGGTCCGCGTGAATTTCGCCGCGCAGCATGCCGAACAGGCTCGATTTCCCGGCGCCGTTGGCCCCGATCAGGCCGATCTTGTCGCCGGGGTTCAGGGTGAGGTCGACGCCTTCGAGCAGCGGCTTGGTGCCGCGCATCAGGCTAACGTTAATAAAGCGGATCATGCTGGTCTTTTCTCAATGTGTGTACGGCTGCGCTAGCGCGGTATGGGTTCCTGCGGAGGCAGGAACCCATGCTGATTTTGCGCTACTGCGAAATTTATTTTTTCAGCTGGTCGGCGCTGAGCATGAACACCATGTCGTCGCCGGCGCTGGTGGTCAGCCAGGTCAGGCCGAGGTGGCCGAAGGCCGCTTCGGCATACTCGCGCTCGTTGCCGATTTCGACCATCAGGATGCCTTCCGGCGTCAGGTAGTCGGCCGCGCCTTCGACGATCTTGCGCACCAGGTCCATGCCGTCGGCGCCGCCGGCCAGCGCGATTTGCGGCTCGTGCAGGTATTCCTGCGGCAGCTTGCCCATCGAGTCGGAGTTGACGTACGGCGGATTGGTCACGATCAGGTCGTACTTCTTGAACGGCACATTGGCGTACAGGTCGGACTGGATCGGATTGACCCGGCCTTCCAGCTTGTACTCGCGGATGTTATGTTCGGCCACGGCCAGCGCGTCCGGCGAGATGTCGACCGCGTCGACCACGCTGTTCGGGAAGGCGTCGGCCATCATGATCGCCAGGCAGCCCGAACCCGTGCACAGTTCCAGGATATTCTCCACCGCGAACGCGTCTTCGACCCACGGGCTGAACGAATTGGGGATCAGCTCGGCGATGAAGGAACGCGGCACGATCACGCGCTCGTCGACGTAGAACGCGTACGTTCCGAGCCAGCCCTCGTTGGTGATGTAGGCGGCCGGCACGCGCTCGGTGGCGCGCCGTTCGATCACCGCCAGCACCTGCAGCACTTCGTCCGGCAGCAGCTTCGCGTCCAGGAACGGGTCGAGCTTGTCGAGCGGGAGCTTGAGCGTGTGCAGGATCAGGTAGGCCGCTTCGTCGAGCGCCTCGGCGCTGCCGTGCCCGAAAAACAGCTTTTCGGTGTTGAAGCGGGTGACGGCATAGCGCAGCAGGTCGCGCGGGGTGGTGAATTGGGTCGTGGTCATGGCGGTTCTCGGTTGGGCGCGTTACGCCAGCAGGTTTTCCAAGGTGCGGCGGTAGATATTCTTCAGCGGATCGATGAAGCGCACCTCGATATGCTCATCGATCTTGTGGATGCTGGCATTCGGAGGGCCGAATTCTATCACTTGCGGGCAGATTCTCGCGATGAAGCGGCCATCCGAGGTCCCGCCGGTGGTCGACAATTCAGTGTGCACGCCGGTCTCGGACAGGATCGCCGCCGCGACGGCGCTTGATAAGGTGCCGCGCGGGGTCAGGAACGGCTGCCCGGACAGCGTCCACGCCAGGTCGTAGTCGAGGTTGTGGCGGTCGAGGATCGCGTGCACCCGCGCTTCCAGCCCGTCGGCCGTGCTGGCGGTGGAAAAGCGGAAGTTGAAGTCGATCGCCAGCGCGCCGGGGATGACGTTGTTGGCGCCGGTGCCGGCATGGATGTTGGACATTTGCCACGAGGTGGGCAGGTAGTATTCGTTGCCGTCGTCCCAGCGCTCGGCGACCAGTTCGGCCAGCGCCGGCGCGGCCTGGTGGATCGGGTTGCGCGCCAGTTGCGGGTAGGCGATGTGGCCTTGCACACCCTTGATCACGAGATGGCCCGACAGCGAGCCGCGGCGGCCGTTCTTGATCATGTCGCCCAGCACGTGGGCGGAGGTCGGCTCGCCAACCAGGCAGTAGTCGATTTGCACGCCGCGCTCTTCGAGCTGCTCGCACACGATCACGGTGCCGTCAGTGGCCGGGCCTTCCTCGTCGCTGGTGATCAGGAAGGCGATCGAGCCCTTGTGCTCCGGATGTGCGCGGGTGAACTCCTCGCAGGCGACCACCATGGCGGCGATCGAGGTTTTCATGTCGGCGGCGCCGCGGCCATACAGCTTGCCGTCGCGGCGCGTCGGCACGAAGGGCTGCGAGGCCCATTGGTCGGCCGGGCCGGCGGGCACCACGTCGGTGTGGCCGGCGAACACGAACAGCGGCGCCGCCGTGCCCTTGCGCGCCCACAGGTTGGTCACGCCGTTCGAGACGATGGTCTCGCATTCGAAACCGAGCGGGGACAGCAGCTCGGCCAGGCGCCGTTGGCATCCTTGGTCGTCTGGCGTGACCGAGGAGAGCGCGATCAGCTCTTCGGACAGCGCCAGCGTGCGCGATGGCGTCATCACGGCGCCTGGCGGGCGAACAGAGTGCGGTAGGCGTCGTCCGAGAAGCCGACGTGCAGCGGGCCCGCGCCGGCCAGCACCGGGCGCTTGATCACGGAGGGCGCTTCGAGCATCAGCTCGAGCGCGCCGGCCTTGTCGACCACGGCGGCGCGGCGCTCCTCGGAGAGCTTGCGCCAGGTCGTGCCCTTGCGGTTGACCAGCACTTCCCAGTCCAGCTGTTCGAGCCATGCGGCGACGGTGGCGCGCTCGAGGCCCTGGTTCCTGAAGTCGTGGAAGTCGAATTCCTGGCCGTTCGCGGCCAGCCAGGTGCGGGCTTTCTTGACCGTGTCGCAGTTGGGGATGCCGTAGAGGGTTGTTTTCATGGTCGCATGGCTCGCGCCGCGCCAAAAAAGAGCGGGCTGTCGATAATTCGGGGGAACCCGAGAGGATATCACACACAGGCCCTATATAGATTGTCGTCCCAGCCTGCGCTGGTACGACGGTTGTCGCTCTAGCGCGGCAGCTGCGCCCGCAGGTGTTCCAGCTTGGCCGAATACAGCGCCCGGTTGTCGCCCTTGCCGCTGTTTTCCACCGCCAGTTCGATCTCCCCGCGCGCGCGGCTGGTCTGGCCCAGGCGCAGGCTGGCGATACCTAGCCAGAAATGGAATTCGTCATGGTAGGGCGCCCGCTTGACCTCGCGCGCGAACATCGCCTGCGCCGTCTTGAAGTCGCGCCGCTCCATCGCCTTCATGCCCAGGCTGAAGTAGTGGAAGGGCGGGTTCGGCTCGATGGCGGCGGCGCGCTCGAGCAGCTGTTGCGATTCAGCGGTCTTGCCGATCTCTTTCAGCAGCGGCGCCAGGTTGCGCATCACGACCACATTTTCCGGCTCGCGCTGCAAGGCCGTGCGGAAGGTCTTCTCGGCCATCTCCTTGTCGCCGTGGCGCTGATAGATCACCGCCAGCGTGTTGTACGCGACGACGAACGCCGGATTCTGCCTCACCGCGGCGCGCGCCCACCAGTAGGCGTTGTCGATCTTGTCCTGCACCAGCGACTCCACCGCGCGGTTGTTCATGTACATGGCGACGATCGCATTCTGGTCGAGCGGGAAGGTGAGCAAGCGGTCGGCGTCCGCCGAGGGCAGGAAGTCGACCGTGTAGATCGGTTCGAGCGCGGAGCTCATCACGTTTGCGCGCCGCGCGCCCAGTGTGAGGTTGACATGGCTGCTGGCCAGGTACATGCCGGCGCTGCGGCGCCACGTTTCTTCGACCACCACGCTCTGGAAGTTGACGTTCAGGTCCAGCTCCCTGGCGAAGGCCGCGGTCATGATCACCAGCGACAGGCAGTTGCCGGTGCGCGCCTCGAAGGTTTCAGCGGCGGTGCGGGTCTTCGCGGCGTCGTATTCGAGCTTCAGCTGGCTTTTCTGGTACAGCGCATCGACCAGGCCGCGCTCGATTCCTTTGCTGCGCACGGAAGCGCGGAACGACTCGCCGGCCAGGTATTGGCGCATCGCCGGCGTCAGCGTGAACAGGTCGTCGGCGCGAATCGGTTCTGTCGGCGCCGCGAACGAGGCATCGCTGAACAACTGAGGCGGGGCCGGCGCGGACGGAGCGGCGGCGCATCCGCACAGCAGTGCGGCCGTCAGCAGGGCGGCGAGCGCTTTCATGACGGCTTCCGCGCGTAGCTGACGGTCAGCATTTCCCACTGATGGCCGTCCGGTTCGTTCCAGTAGACCATGTCGCCGCCGTAGTCCTTGTTGCTCTTGCGGTCGACCGGACCGGAGACGCTGCTGCGATAGTCGATGCCTGAGGCCTGCAGCCGCGCGACGATGGCGTCGAATTCGGCCTGGCCGACGCGGAAGCAGTAGTGCGCGACCGGGTAGGGCTCGCCGGTCTGCTGGAAGTCGAGGGTCAGGCCGTCGTTGAGGTAGACCGGCGAGAAGCCGCCCAGGGCGGATGCTTCCCAAGGTACGCCGAGCAGTTCCGCCAGTTGTCGGGCGGAAGCAAGTTGATTCTTGCAAGGCACTATGAAGTGATCGAGCTGGATGCTCATCGCAACCTCCGCTGCGCAAACACACACGGCAAGCGTAGCACATTTGCGTTAGATATCGAACGTTCAGAAAGTGGCCATCCAAGTATCATTTGTTCAGGACAAACCAAGTCAGGGAGACACCATGGATTCGATCAACAAGCAGCAAGCCGAGGAAAACCACAAGGATCTGGCCGGCAAGGACGCCATCGAGCGGCTGAAGAAAATGGTCAAGGACGCCGACACCTGTTTCTTCTGCACGGCGGACGCGGGCAGCCAGACCGCCGGCACGCGGCCGATGAGCGTGCGCGAGGTCGACGACAACGGCGACCTGTGGTTCCTCAGCGCGTCGGACAGCCACAAGAACCTGGCCATCGAAAGTAACCCGGCGGTGCAGTTGTATTTCCAGGGATCGGCGCATTCGGAGTTCCTGACCGTGAAGGGCAGGGCGACCATCACGCGCGACAAGGCGCGCATCAAGAAGCTGTGGAACTTCGTGCTGAAGACCTGGTTCACCGAGGGCGAGGACGACCCGCGCATCACGGCGATCAAGGTGACGCCGGCCGACGCCTACTACTGGGACAACAAGCATGGCAGCGCGGTGGCCGGCGTGAAGATCCTGGTGGGCGCGGTGATCGGCAAGACGCTGGACGACTCAATCGAGGGAAAGCTCAAGCCCTGATTTGCGGCGCGGTCCAAAGGCCGGGGCCAGGTCCGTCGGAGCGATGGGGACGCCGAGTCCCCGTTCCTGTCGCCGCCGCGTGCGTTTGCAGGCGCCCAGTGCGTCACCGAAGCTGACAACGTGCGAGACTGACGTTTCACGCAGATTGGAGGAATCATGAGCGACAATCCATTGGAGCCGGGCGCGCAGCCGAACGACCGGATCAACGTGCTGGTCGAGTCGGAGCTGGAGTATTGGACCAGGGAGCTCGACGTCTCGCGCGCGCTGCTGGCGCGGGCGATCAACGAGGTGGGCGAGCGGGTGGAAGACGTCAAGCGGCGCATCGCCGAGCTGAGCGAATCGGGAGACTGATTCGCCCGGCGCGGCATGGCCGCGTCAACGCTTCCCGGATTCGGCCAGGGCGGCGAGCCGGCTGGCCTCTTTCGGCGACTGCCCGGGCGCCATCGGCGCTTGCACAACGTCGGGCGACTTCGATTTTTCTTCCGGCGCCTTGCCGGCGGAGCGGATCGACATCACCTTGTTGAGCATGTCGAACCAGAACGGCGCGCCCAGCGTCGCCGCGATGGCGGTGATCAGCCAGCCTAGCCAATGGAAAACAAACGCATCCCAGTATTCCCAACGGTCCTCCCAATCCGCCAAGCCCAGGTGCATGTCCTGTTCCGCCTGGGTCGGATTGCGCGACCAGCCGATCGGCAGCCTGAGTCCCATCAGCTGTTCCTGAATATGCCTGAGCTGGGCCGGATAACTTGGTTGCAGTTCGAGAATGTCGGGCGTCACTCCGGCGTCAGGAATATCGGCTGAAATCGTCGCCTTCGCCGGCTTTTCCGCAAATGCGGTGTCGAGCGTGTAAGGGACGCTGGTTGCACCTGCCTCGACCATAACCCATGGGGGCCGGAAAGTCCCGCCCTCCGTCGTTGTAAACACGGCTTTGACGGCAGTCTTCGGCGCGGGGCTGAAGTGCAATGTGCCGGTGACCTTATCGCCGGCCACGGGCGGAGCCGGCGCGGCGGGTTCCCTGGCATGCGTTTCCTTGGCCTTCGCGTCGACGAAGGCCTGCGCCTGGGTGGCCAGCGCCTTCGCCACATTCGGGTTCGAGTCCAGGTACCTGACGATCAGGAGGGCGTCGACGTTCATCAGCACCACGACCGCCAGGCTGATCCCGAAGGTCACCCATTGCGCCTGCCGCTTGTACCAGCCGCCCACCCGGTCCATCGCATTGTTGAACCAGACCTCGATGTTCTGCTTGAATTTTTCGACGTCGTTGGCGGCATCATCGTAAAGCGCCAGCAGGGTTTTGCGCAGGCGGTCGTCATCGCCCGTATTCGGAAGGTTCTGGATCAATTCGCGGACGTAGTCGGCCGGGAGGCCGCGAATGAATTGCTGGGCGTCGCCGATCGCGTCCCCCACGCTGTACCCCATCTCCAGGCGGGACAGCAACAGATTCAGTTTGGCCTTGGGCATGTCGCCAATCACCCCGCTCGGCAGTTCGTCGATGGCTGCAACCATGTCCGCGCGGATCTGCGCCAAGCCGGGTGAACTGCTCCTGGCCTTCGTCACGAGCTTTGCCAGGCCGGTCTGGGTGGGGGAAAGGGCAGCGTCGGTCATGTCGCGCGCGCAGGCTTCCAATTCCGCCAGCCATCCATCCATCCGGCCCTCCGCATTCCTGTCGAGGATCGCCGAAAGTCGCTGGAGGGAGGGCCCGATCACCTTTTTGACTTCGGCGGCCATGTCCTGCGGCAGGGCTGCCTGGAATTTTGCCACCTCGGTCCGGATTGCGGCCGCGGTTTTAGCGCCGATCGATGCATCCTGAAGCATCTTTTGCAAGGCGCGTTCGGCCTCCCGCACCACCTTGTCCTCGCCTTGGAGAAGCTCCATCAGCACGTTCGCGAAAGCTCGCGACGGGATATACGACGGCCCGGCGCCGCGCCACCGCAGTTGGGCCTCCGCATCCGCACCGCTGGGAACGGCTGTTCGTTTCATTCCAGGCAAACACTCAATCAATCGTCGCCATCTGTTGAGCGGCGAAGGCGCGGTCCACCGCTGGGATGAGCTTTCGATCAGCGGATGCTGATACAAGGCCAGCGCCCACTTCGAGCCGATCAGGCGGTGAATGCCGTATTCGAGCCATTTCGCCCGCGACAGCAGGATTGCCGAAATAAATTCATTGAATGTGGTGACCAGCAGGCTCACCAGCAGGAAGACGAACGTCAGGCCGATGACGGTATCGAGCACGCCGGATCCAAACATGCGACCTCCTAGTCTGCGGAAACAGGTTGTCTCGTCGACGATGGCGTACGTCAGCCCGAGCGGTCGCTCAAGTATAAGTACAATTTTGCCAAAGTTATATTTAAAGCATTGATCGAAATATATCGCTTCGGAGGCCGAAACTATTGGCTATGCGGGGTGGGTATTTTCGACGGGTTTTTGACGCGCGGCGGCATGAAAGATGGGGCAGGCCCGCAGGACCAGACCCCTTCCGCTACGATCAGGTATTGAGGGTGAACTCGGTGAATGACGGGCCTTCGTCGGCAGGCTTGGATGCTTCCGCCTTCTGCGCTTCCTTGGTGCCGGGGGCGTTGTTGAGCAGCCAAAGCAGGTTGGTTGCCGAGTCGGCATTGGCCAGCGCCTCTTCCTGCGTCACCAGGCCACTCTGCACCAGTTCCAGCAGCGCCGCCTCGAACGTCTGCGAGCCGGGCGACAGGCTCTTCTCCATCGCTTCCTTGATCTGGCCGATCTCGCCCTTTTCGATCAGGTCCGCCACGTAGCGCGTGTTGACCATCACCTCGACCGCGGCCTGGCGCGTGCCGCCGGCGGCTGACCTCACCAGCCGCTGCGACACGATCGCCCGCACCGCCGACGACAGGTCCTGCAGCAGCGCCGGCCGGTTCTCGATCGGGTAGAAGCTGATGATGCGATTGAGCGCGTTGTAGCTGTTATTCGCGTGCAGCGTGGCCAGCACCAGGTGGCCCGATTGCGCATACGCCAGCGCCGCCGCCATGGTTTCCTTGTCGCGGATCTCGCCGATCAGGATGCAGTCCGGCGCCTGGCGCATCGAGTTGCGCAAGGCCGTCGCGAAGTCCAGCGCGTCGCTGCCGATCTCGCGCTGGTTGACGATCGACTTCTTGTTCTTGAAGAGGTACTCGATCGGGTCTTCGAGCGTCAGGATATGGCCGGCGCGCAGTTCGTTGCGGTGGTCCAGCATCGAGGCGATGGTGGTCGACTTGCCCGAACCGGTGGCGCCCACCAGCAGCATCAGCCCGCGCTTTTCCATGATCAGTTCGGCCAGCACCGGCGGCAAACCGAGGTCGCCCAGCGCCGGGATATTCGCCGGCACGAAGCGGAACACCGCCGAGATGCTGCCGCGCTGGCGGAACGCCGAGAGACGGAAACGTCCCAGGTTGGGCACCGAGATGCCCATGTTGAGCTCATTGCTGCGCGCCAGTTCCGCCATCTGCTCGGGCGTGGCCACTTCGGCCAGCAGCGACTCGATGTTTTCCGGCTCGAGCTTCTGCTGGTTGATCGGGATGAGGTTCCCGTTGATCTTGATGTGCACCGGCGAATTCACGGCGAAGAACATGTCCGACGCGTTCTTTTCCTTCATCAGCTGGAACAAGCGGTCCATCGCCATGATTCGCTCCTTAAATACCGCGCAGCAGTTCGTTGATGCCGGTCTTGGCGCGCGTCTTCGCATCGACGCGTTTGACGATCACGGCGCAGTACAGGCTGTACTTGCCGTCTTCGGACGGCAGGTTGCCCGACACGACCACCGAGCCGGCCGGGATGCGGCCGTAGGTGACCTCGCCGGTGGCGCGGTCGTAGATCTTGGTCGACTGGCCGATGTACACGCCCATCGAGATCACCGAGTTCTCTTCGACGATCACGCCTTCGACGATCTCCGAGCGGGCGCCGATGAAGCAGTTGTCTTCGATGATGGTCGGATTGGCCTGCATCGGCTCGAGCACGCCGCCGATGCCGACGCCGCCCGACAGGTGGACGTTCTTGCCGATCTGCGCGCACGAACCGACCGTGGCCCAGGCGTCGACCATCGAGCCTTCGTCGACGTAGGCGCCGATGTTGACGAACGACGGCATCAGCACGACGTTCCTGGCGATGAAGCTGCCGCGGCGCGCGGTGGCGCCAGGCACCACGCGGAAGCCGCCCCTGGCGAAATCGTCGGCGCTGTAGTTGGCGAACTTGCCCGGCACCTTGTCGTAGAATTGCATGGCGTCGCCGGCGGCCATCACGCTGTTGTTCTCAAGGCGGAACGACAGCAGCACGGCCTTCTTGATCCACTGGTTGACGACCCAGTCGGCGCCGCTTTTTTGCGCCACGCGCAGCGAGCCGTCGTCAAGGCCGGCGATGACGTGGGCGACCGCGTCGCGCAGTTCCGCGCTGCCGTTGGCTGGAGTGATTTCGGCGCGCTGTTCCCAGGCGGTGTCGATGATGCTTTGCAGTTGTTGGGTCATGATGGTTTCTGGTGTTAGTGGGAGGATGCTTTTAAGGCGGTGCAAAACTGGACGATGCGCTGGGCCGCTTCGAGGCCTTCGTCGACTTCGGCGACCAGCGCCATGCGCACGCGGTTTTCGCCCGGGTTGATGCCGTGCGCGCTGCGCGCCAGGTAGCTGCCCGGGAGGACCGTCACATTGTATTCGGCATACAGGCGGCGGGCAAATTCGGTGTCCGACAGGCCGCTGCGGCGCACATCGGCCCACAGGTAGAAGCCGGCGTCGGGCAGTTCGACGTCGAGTACCTGGCGCAGCAGCGGCGTCACGAGGTGGAATTTTTCCTTGTACTTGGCGCGGTTCTCGACCACGTGGGCTTCGTCGCCCCAGGCCGCGATCGACGCCGCCTGTACGGGCGGCGACATCGCGCCGCCGCAGTAGGTGCGGTACAGCAGGAATTTCTTCAGGATGGCGGCGTCGCCCGCCACGAAGCCCGAGCGCATGCCCGGCACGTTGGAGCGCTTCGACAGGCTGGAGAACACCACCAGGTGGCGGTACGGATGCTCGCCGCTTGCCCGGCCCAGCGCGTGCGCCGCTTCCAGCGCGCCCAACGGCGGCGCGCTGCCGTGGTAGATCTCGGAGTAGCACTCGTCGGCGGCGATCACGAAGCCGTAACGGTCGGCCAGGTCGAACAGCTGGCGCCAGTCGTCCAGCGACAGGGTCGCGCCGGTCGGATTGCCGGGCGAGCAGAGATACAGCAGCTGCACGCGCGGCCACACGTCGGCCGGCACTTTGGCGTAGTCGCAGGCGAAATTGCGGGCCGGTTCCGAATTGACGAAGTAGGTGTCGGCGCCGGCCAGGTAGGTCGCGCCTTCGTAGATCTGGTAAAACGGGTTGGGGCAGATGACCAGCGCCTGCTTCGACGAATCGATGACGCAGTGGGCGATGCCGAACAGCGCCTCGCGCGAGCCGTTGACGGGCAGGACCTGGGTCGCGGGATCGAGCGGCGGCACGGCGTAGCGGCGCTCCAGCCAGCCGGCGATGGCCGCGCGCAGCGGATCGCTGCCATGGGTGCTCGGATAATTGGCCAGGCCCTGCACGCTGTGCATCAGCGCGCGCTGGATAAAGGCCGGGGTAGGGTGCTTCGGTTCGCCGATGCCAAGGCTGATGGGCGTGAAGGCCGGGTTGGGCGTCACGTCGGCAAACAACTGGCGCAGCTTTTCGAACGGGTAGGGGTGAAGTTTTTCGAGTTGTGGGTTCACGGCGGTACCAGGGTTAGCGTGGTGCGACATAGCGTTGTCATTATAGCGCCGATAAATCGACTGGGCCGGTAGCCGCCCGCACCGCTTCTCTGGCATTATCCACCGCGACGGCAAAGGCGGGGACCAGGCGTCCCCGTCGCTCCGCCGGACCTGACCCCGGGCTCACGACAACGATAAGAGACATGCCGACCAAAACCATCCTCGCCATCGACAACGGCACCCAGAGCGTGCGCGCCGTCCTGTTCGACCTGAACGGCGACATCGTCGCCAAATCGCAGGTCCACCTCGATGAGTACCATGCTACTCATCCTGGCTGGCACGAGCACGACCCCGAGGGCTGGTGGCGGGCGGTATGCGAGGCCTGCCAGGGCCTGTGGTCGCAGCCCGGCGTCGACAAGGCGCAAGTGCAGGGCGTTGCCGTCACGACCCAGCGCGGCACGGTGGTCAACCTCGACGCCGATGGCCGGCCGCTGCGCCCCGCAATCACCTGGCTGGACCAGCGCACCACCTCCGCGCTGCCGCCGGTCGGCCCATGGTGGCGCGCCGCGTTCCGCATCGCCGGCCTGTCCGCCACCATCGACACTTTCCGCAGCCAGGCCGAAATCAACTGGATCCGCGCCGAGCAGCGCGAAGTCTGGGACAAGACCGACAAGTTCCTGCTGCTGTCCGGCTGGCTGAACTACCGCCTGTGCGGCCGCTTCGTCGATTCGGCCGCGTCGCAAGTGGCATACCTGCCGTTCGATTACAAGCGCCATCGCTGGGCCGGAAAGCGCGACTGGAAATGGCAGGCGCTGGCGATCAAACCGTCGATGCTGCCCGAACTGGCGCCGCCGGGCAGCCGCATCGGCGTCATCGACCAACAGGCCGCCGCCGCCACCGGCATCCCGGCCGGCACGCCGCTGCTGGCCGCCGCCGCCGACAAGGCCTGCGAAGTGATCGGCGCCGGCTGCATCGAACCGCACGTCGGCTGCCTCAGTTACGGCACCACGGCGACCATCAACACCACTGGCACTAAATATGTGGAGGTCACGCGCTTCATCCCGCCGTATCCGGCCGCGATCCCGGGCGCCTACAGCACCGAAGTGCAGATCTTCCGCGGCTTCTGGATGGTCAGCTGGTTCAAGGAGCAGTTCGGCCACCATGAGAGGGCGCGCGCGCTGCAGGAGGACGTGGCGCCCGAGCGGCTGTTCGACGAGCTGGCCGACGCGGTGCCGCCCGGCGCGATGGGGCTGATGCTGCAGCCCTACTGGACGCCGGGGATCAAGGTGCCGGGGCCGGAAGCGAAGGGCGCCATCATCGGCTTTGGCGACGTCCACACGCGCGCCCACATGTACCGCGCGATCCTGGAAGGCCTGGCGTATGCGCTGCGCGAGGGGAAGGAGCGCATCGAGCGGCGCAGCGGCGTGCCGATCACGCAGCTGCGGGTGTCGGGCGGCGGCTCGCAAAGCGACGCGGCGATGCAGCTCACGGCCGACATCTTCGGCCTGCCGACCGCGCGCCCGCACGTGTACGAGACGTCCGCGCTGGGCGCGGCGATCGATGCGGCGGTGGGACTCGGACTGTATCCGGATTTCGCCAGCGCGGTGGCGGCGATGACGCGGGTGGGCAAGGTGTTCGAGCCGGTGCCGGCCAACCGGGCCATCTACGACCGGCTGTACCGCGAGGTGTACCGCAAGATGTACGGGCGGCTGCAGCCAATCTACCGCCGCATCGCCGAGATCACCGGCTACCCGGCGCCGCGCTAGCTCAGATCAGCGACGAGGCGGCCGATTCCCAGGCCTGGCCGCCCTGGTCGATCGCCATCACGCGGTTGCGCCCGGCTTCCTTGGCCGCGTACATCATGCGGTCGGCGGCCACGAAGAACTGCTCGATGCGGTCGAACTGGGTCGGCACCATCGTGGCCACGCCGATGCTGGCGGTGAGCCATGGCGAGGTGGGCGAACGCGGGTGCGGCAGCTGCAGCGATTCGACCAGCGCGCGGATCGACTCCCCCAGCACCGTCGCCGCGGCCAGCGAGGTTTCAGCAAACAGCAGCACGAACTCTTCGCCGCCGAAGCGCGCCGCCAGGTCGGTGGTGCGCAGCGCGCGCGACTGCAGCGCGGCCGCCACCTTCTGCAGGCACAGGTCGCCGGCGGCGTGGCCGAGGGTGTCGTTGTACAGCTTGAAGTGGTCGACGTCGAGCACCACCAGCGACAGCGGCTGGCCGCTGCGGATCGCGCGGTGCCATTCCTGCTCGAGGAAGCTGTCGAAGTGGCGCCGGTTGGCGATCTGGGTCAGCGAGTCGACCAGCGCGGCCTGCTGCAGCGCCGTCTCCGAGCGCTTGTGATGGCTGATGTCGTGCAGCAGGCCGACGAACAGCGTCTCTTCGGCGAGCATCGGCGTGACCGTCAGGTCCATCGCGCGCAGGGCGCCGTCGCGGTGGCGGATCAGCACTTCGCGGGCGCCGGCCAGCGGCACGTCGTGCGGATTGCCGGTGCAGGAAGCGAAGTAGTCGAGGTATTCCTGGGCCAGCGTACCGCCCAGCAGGTCGGCGATCTGGCAGCCGGCCAGTTCGGCATGGCCGTAACCGAGATAGCGTTCGCAGGCGGGATTGCTGTACTGGATGCGGCCGTTCGCCTCGATCACCATCAGGCCTTCGTCCATCGCGTTGACGATCAGGCGCAGGCGGTCGGCCTGTTCCTTCTGGGCCTCGCTGGAGCCGCGCATCTGCAGCTGGGCGCGCACGCGGGCGCACACTTCGGCCATGCGCAGCGGCTTGGCGATGTAGTCGGCGGCGCCGATGTCGAAGCCGGCGACGATGTCGTCGGTGTCGGAGCGCGCGCTCATGAAGATGACGGGGATGGCTTCGGTCAGCGGGTGCTGCTTGAGGCGGCGGCAGGTTTCCAGGCCGTCCATGCCGGGCATGACGACGTCGAGCAGGATCAGGTCGGGGCGCACCCGCTCGGCGATCGAGAGCGCGCGCTCGCCGGAGGTGGCGACGAAAGTCTGGTAGCCCTTCTGCGCCATCATGGTCCGCAGCACGCCGATGGTATCAGGGGCGTCGTCCACGATCAGGATCGCGGGACGCCGCTGGGTCGACGGGGGAGGCACTGCGGCGGACAGGTTCATGCGTCAAAATCATACCCGCTTTGGTCTTGTACGGGAATAATACTTGCCGGAAGGTTACGAACTCATGTTGCAGGCGCACAACCGCTAATTACTTCTGCGTATTGACGAGAGGTAGTGAACATGATGGAGGGGCCTGGCCCGCAGGACCAGACCCTTACGGCGGATTACACCAGCGCGGAGATCAGCTTGCCGAGGATGGCGATGCCTTCGCGGATGCGCTCCGGCGACACCGTCACGAACGACAGGCGCAGCGTGTTGGTCTCCGGCTCGTTGGCGTAGAACGGCGCGCCGGGCACGAACGCGACCTTGGCGGCGATCGCCTGGTCCAGCAGCTGCATCGCGTCGATGTTCTTCGGCAGCGTCACCCAGATGAACATGCCGCCTTCCGGACGGGTCCAGCTCACGCCTTTCGGGAAGTGCGCGTCCATCGCGTCGAGCATGGCCTGGCACTGCTTGGCGTACAGCGTGCGGATGGTCGGGATGTGGCGCTCCAGGAAACCGTCCTTGATCACTTCATGCACCACCATCTGGGTCAGCTGCGCGGTGTGCAGGTCGGCCGCCTGCTTGGCCAGCTCGAGGCGGCGCACCAGCGGCAGCGGCGCCACCACGTAGCCGAGGCGGATGCCGGGCGTGAGCACCTTCGAGAAGGAACCCATGTAGATCACGCCGTCCGGATTCATGTTGAGCATCTTCGGATACGGCTCGCCGTTGTAGCTCAGGGCGCCGTACGGGTCGTCTTCGATCAGCGGCAGGTTGTGGCGGGCGCAGGTCTCCACCAGTTCGAGGCGGCGCTCGACCGACAGGCTGCGGCCGGTCGGGTTCTGGAAGTTCGGCAGCGCGTACAGCATGCGCGCGCCCTTGACGACGGCCTCGATCGACGCCGGCACCAGGCCATGTTCGTCGGTCGAAACGGAGGCGAATTCGGGACGGTACACCGAGAACGCCTGCAGCGCGCCCAGGTAGCTCGGGGTTTCGACCAGCACGCGGCTGCCTTCGTCGATCAGCACCTTGCCCAGCAAATCGAGCGCCTGCTGCGAGCCGGACGTCATCAACACCTGTTCCGGCGCGATCTTGCAGCCTGGCGTGGACAGCGAATTGGCGATCCACTCGCGCAGCGGCGGAAAGCCGTCGGTCGGGCCGTACTGCAGCGCGGTGCGGCCGCTGGTCGACAGCACCTTGTCGAAGGCCGCCTTCATCTCCTCGACCGGGAAGGTATCCGCGGACGGCAGGCCGCCGGCGAACGAGATGATCTCGGGACGCTGGGTGACCTTCAGGATCTCGCGGATGAACGAGCTTTGCATCTGCGCTGCGCGTTCGGAGAAGTGCCAGGTGATCGGGTTGGGATTTTCAATTTTCATGCTGGTCTCACAGAGGAAGCGGCCGCGGCGGTAGCAGGCCATTATATAGAGCGCGCCGGATAGGCGGCTTTCGACAGGCGGCGCTGGGTAAGCGCCGCCCGGGTGCTGCAAAAAACCGGGATTACGCCACTTCGACGATCATTTCGATCTCGACGCAGGCGCCGCGCGGGATCTGGGCCACGCCGAAGGCCGAGCGGGCGTGCTTGCCGGCGTCGCCGAACACTTCGCCCAGCAGCTCGGAGGCGCCGTTGGTGACCAGGTGCTGCTCGGTGAAGTCGGGGGTCGAATTTACCAGGCTCATCAGCTTGACGATGCGCTTGACGCGCGTCAGGTCGCCGCCGACGGCTTCCTGCAGCGTGCCCATCAGGTCGATGGCGATGGCGCGCGCGGCGGCCTGGCCGTCGGCGGTGGTCTTGTCCTTGCCCAGCTGGCCCACGTTCGGGCTGCCGTCGGCGTTCTTGGCGATGTGGCCCGAAATGAACACCAGGTTGCCCGTTTGCACGTACATGACGTAGGCGGCGACCGGGGCGGCCGGCGACGCCAGGGTGATGTTGAGTTCTTTGAGTTTTTGGGCAATGGTCATGTGCGCTCCTGCGGTTGGGTGAAGAAAGGCGGTATTGTACGCTCCTGCACCCAAGAACGCCTCTTGAAATGGCCGTATTGACCCCAACATTGCCCAAATCCGTTCAACCTGACTCTTACGAGGAATAATATGGCAGTCGCCGAAAAAGAAACCCTTGGCTTCCAAGCGGAAGTGAAGCAATTGCTGCAGTTGATGATCCATTCGCTGTATTCGAACAAAGAGATCTTCCTGCGCGAACTCATCTCGAACGCCTCCGACGCGGCCGACAAGCTGCGCTTCGAGGCGATCAACAACGACGCGCTGTACGGCAATGACCACGAACTGAAGATCATCGTCAGCTTCGACAAGGACGCCAAGACCATCACCATCTCCGACAACGGCATCGGCATGAGCCGCGAAGAGGTCATCTCGCACCTTGGCACCATCGCCAAGTCGGGCACCAAGGAGTTCTTCGGCAAGCTGTCGGGCGACCAGCAGGCTGACGCGGCGCTGATCGGCCAGTTCGGCGTCGGCTTCTACTCCGGCTTCATCGTGGCCGACCGCATCATCGTCAACACGCGCCGCGCCGGCGCCTTCGCCTCCGAAGGCGTGCGCTGGGAATCGCGCGGCGAGGGCGACTACTCGGTCGAGTCGATCGACAAGCCGAACCGGGGCACCGACGTGATCCTGCACCTGCGCGGCGGCGAGGAAGAGCTGCTGTCGTCGTGGAAGCTCAAATCGATCATCCGCAAATACTCCGACCACATCTCGCTGCCGATCCAGATGCAGAAGGAAGAGTGGGACGAGGAGAAGAAGGAAACGGTCCTGAAGGACGAATTCGAGACCATCAACCAGGCCAGCGCGCTGTGGGCCCGCAACAAGGCCGACGTGACGCAGGAAATGTACGACGAATTCTACAAGCACGTGTCGCACGACTTCCAGGCGCCGCTGGCGTACACCCACAACCGGGTCGAGGGCCGCAGCGAGTACACCCAGCTGCTGTACGTGCCGGCGCACGCGCCGTTCGACCTGTGGGACCGCAGCAAGCGCGGCGGCATCAAGCTGTACGTCAAGCGCGTGTTCATCATGGACGACGCCGAGCAGCTGATGCCGGCCTACCTGCGCTTCATCAAGGGCGTGATCGACTCGGCCGACCTGCCCCTGAACGTCTCGCGCGAGATTTTGCAGGAGTCGCGCGACGTCAAGGTGATCCGCGAGGGCTCGACCAAGCGCGTGCTGGGCATGCTGGAAGAGATGGCCAACGCCGACGAGCAGGAAAAGAAGGACAAGTACGTCACCTTCTGGAAGGAGTTCGGCCAGGTGCTGAAAGAGGGCATCGGCGAAGACGCGGCCAATAAAGACCGCATCGCCAAGCTGCTGCGCTTCGCCTCGACCGTCAACGACAACGGCGACCAGACCGTGTCGCTGGCCGACTACATCGGCCGCATGAAGGAAGGCCAGGAGAAGATCTATTACGTCACCGGTGACAACTACACCGCGGCCAAGAACAGCCCGCACCTCGAGATCTTCCGCAAGAAGGGCGTCGAAGTGCTGCTGCTGACGGACCGCGTGGACGAGTGGATGCTGTCGTTCCTGACCGAGTTCGAAGGCAAGGAGCTGGTGTCGGTGGCGAAGGGCGGCCTCGACCTGGGCGCGCTGGAAGACGAGGCCGAGAAAAAGCAGCACGAGGAGACCGAGAGCTCGTACAAGGAGCTGGTCGAGAAGATGAAGACGGCACTGGGCGACAAGGCCAAGGACGTGCGCGTCACGTTCCGCCTGACCGACTCACCGGCCTGCCTGGTGGCGGACGAGCACGAGCTGTCGGGCAACCTGCTGCGCATGCTGAAGGCGGCGGGGCAGGACGCACCGGAGTCGAAGCCCATCCTCGAGATCAACCCGAACCACCCGCTGGTGACGCGCCTGAAGTATGAGGATGCGGAAGGCTCCGGCTTTGCGGACTGGGCGCACATCCTGTTCGACCAGGCGCTGCTGGCCGAAGGCGGCTCGCTGGCCGATCCGGCGACGTTCGTCAAGCGCCTGAACGAAATGCTGCTGTCGAAGTAAGCGAAGTATGGGGTCAGGTCCGCCGGACCTGACCCCATTTTCATTTTCCGAGCTGCGTGCAGAACTCGAGCAGCATCTGCTCGCCCTCCGGCCACTCCCCATACCCGCTGGCGCCGTTGATGTGTCCAGCCGCCCCGATCTCGACGAACCTGCTGCCCCACGCCTCGGCAAACTGCCGCGCGCGTTCGACCGTCACGTATTCGTCGTTCGCGCTGGCCACCACGATGCTGGGAAACGGCAGCTTCTGCATCGGCATCGGCGCGAACCCGCCGGCCTCCTTCGGATAGGACGCCGCTTCGACATCGCTCGGCGCCACCAGGAATGCACCGGCGATCTTCAACGCCGATCCCGACGCCGCCCAATGCGCCACCAGCGCGCACCCCAGGCTGTGCGCCACCAGGATTGGCGGCCCCTGGTTGCTGCCGGCGATCGCCGCGTCCAGCTCCGCCACCCACTCGTCGCGCTCGGGATTGTTCCAGTCGCGATGCGGCGCGCGCTGCCAGGCAGGGTACTTTTTCTCCCACAGGGTCTGCCAATGCCCAGGCCCGGAATTCCATAAGCCGGCCAGTGTCAATACGTCGCAATCCATAGATCCTCCCGCGGTCGAAGCGCCAGCGATGATTGTACGTCGCTTCCTCCGCGGGCCGTGTCAACCCGTCAGATCTGCTAATAGCCTCATTCATGGCGCTCGGCTAGCCTGAAAGACCGTTCTCCCGAAAACATCCATGAACCGCTCGTCAATCCTATGCGGTCTCTCATTTCTGGGCGCCATCGTCGTAGCGGTGGCGGCCGGACCTTTAGAACCAAAAAGCGGAGCAGGCATGTTCGGACTGTTTGGCGGTAAGAAGACCGATACACCGGTGACCTCGGTCGCTCCCGAGGCGGGCTCGTCGTTGCAAGCGCAGCGAACGGGCCCCTCGACACTTGCCGCGATCGGCGCACCAAATCAATCGGATTGCCGCGTCTTGCAACTGCGCGGTCAGCCACCGGACGGCGCATGGAGCGACGAGGCAGTCGCCGGCGAGACCCGCCCGGTGTTCCTCGTGCCGGCCGCACATGGGCAGCCCGCATTGGCGCTTGTGTCCGATCCCAAGGCGCGGATGCATATCTGGGAACTGTCGCGGGATGCGCCGCCGCGTTTTATCCGGGAGCGTCCGGTCGCGCTCGGCCCGGACCAGGCATCGTGGCTGATGTACTTTCCTGTCGCGATGTCATGCCTGCCGGGCGACCGGGTGGCGATTTCGGTCAGCTACACCGCACCTGCGATGAAAGAAGCGCTTTACGTCTATTCGCAAGCTACCAACGAGTTTCGCCGCATTGACACGATCGAGCCCGAGATGTCCGGACCTCCGCCTTTCAACTCCTTCGAAACGCTCTCTGCGACGGCCAGCGCGAAGCTCGTCAACTTCCGCACCGGAGCGATTCGACTGGGCAGCGGGAACTACGTCTATCGGCACAACCACATCCTGTTATTTTCCTCGCGTTTTCCCGACGGTTTGGAGGTGGTCAAACTGGGAGTCGACGACGGCAACCTGCGCCAATGGGCGATCGTCGAAAAAACGCTCTGGCTGCGCACGCACGACAAGCGGAAGTCGGCGGCCGACAAGATCTGGTCGCTCGACTTGAGCAAGGTGCTTTAGGTCCTTTCAATAATCGCGCGGAGGTTTCGCCATGCCCGTTCTCGATGTATTGACCCCGCAAGAAGCCGCTTATATCGCCACCAACTGCTATTTCACTCTCAAGGATTGGATCAATGCTGCGCCAGTGGCGGGAGTTGAAACCCGTGCTAATGTCCATAATCGCGTGCTGGGATCCGGCACCTGAACTCGATGCGTCTGGCGGATATGGCGCTCGATCAGCTCTCTGCCGAAATAGACGCCATCGAAGTTCCCGATGATCCAGTGCTCTCCGATGCGGCGCGGGAGGCAAAGGCGCTGGAACTGCTGGGACAACTCGATCCTGCAGACTTCATGGATGGATGGAAGGGCGGGCCCGAATTCGAAGCATCGGTGCGCCAGGGGCTCGCAGAGCTGGAGCGGGGCGATACTTTCGAGCCGCCGCCGCTGCCCACGCCCGACATGGCGGCGCTCGACCGCATGGCCAAGGCGCTGCCGCCGGATCGGCCGCCGCTTACCCGGCTGCTGGCGTCGAGCGAACTGGCGCAGTGGATCCCAAGATACAACGCCTTCGACCCGGCGCTCCACGAACTGGTCGGGACAGTCCTCGGATTGCGTCAATCAGAAGCTGCTCCGTAGATGGACTTCCCAAGCGCGCGCCGACATCAGGGACATCGTGGCAAGCGCTTGAAGCGATCGGGTAACTAGCAAAATGGGGTCAGGTCCGCAGGACCAGACCCCTCGCTGCGGTCAGAGCGCGGTGCGCAGCGAGAACAGCTCCGGGAACAGCACCACGTCGAGCATCTTGCGCAGGTAGCTCACGCCGGCCGTGCCGCCGGTGCCGGTCTTGAAGCCGATGATGCGCTCCACCGTCGTCACGTGGCGGAAGCGCCAGAAGCGGAACGCCGTCTCCAGGTCGACCAGCTTCTCGGCCAGTTCGTACAGCGCCCAGTGCTTGTCCGGCGCCTGGTACACGCCGAGCCACGCGGCCTTGACCGACTCGTCGTGGCGCGTCGGCAGGGTCCAGTCGGCGTTGAGCCGCTCCGGCGATATCTCGAAGCCGCTGCGCGCCAGCAGCATCACCGCTTCGTCGTACACCGACGGCGCGTGCAGCTCGCGCTCGAGGATCGCGTGCGCTTCCGGCACCGGGGTGTGCACCGACAGCAGGGCTGCGTTCTTGTTCCCGAGGATGAATTCGAGCTCGCGGTACTGGTGCGACTGGAAGCCCGAGGAGGCGCCGAGGAACGGGCGGATCGCCGTGTATTCGGGCGGCGTCATCGTCGCCAGCACGTCCCACGCATGCACCAATTGGTCCATGATGCGGGCCACGCGCGCCAGCATCTTGAAGGCCGGCGCAAGTTCGCCCGCGCGCATGTTGGCGCGCACCGCCTGCAGTTCGTGCAGCATCAGCTTGAGCCACAGCTCGCTGGTCTGGTGCTGGATGATGAACAGCATCTCGTTGTGATTCGGCGAGCGCGGATGCTGCGCATGCAGGATCTGGTCGAGGCCCAGGTAGTCGCCGTAGCTCATCGCGCTGCTGAAATCCATCTTTGCGCCATGCCACTCGGCCGCGGGTTTTTGGTCGTCGCTCATATATATGTCTCTATCAGGTGACGGCGCCGCGGGTGGCGGCGATGTCGTAGGCTTGGTCGTCGAGGATCTCGCGCAGGATCTCCACCGCGTCCCACACGTCGGTGAAGCTGGTGTACAGCGGCGTGAAGCCGAAGCGCATGATGGCCGGCTCGCGGTAGTCGCCGATCACGCCGCGCGCGATCAGCGCTGCCATCACCGCGTAGCCGTGCGGATGCGTGAAGCTGACCTGGCTGCCGCGCCGCGCATGCTCGCGCGGCGTGACCAGCCCGAGCGGATGACCGCCGCAGCGCGCTTCGACCAGCGCAATGAACAGGTCGGTCAGCGCAAGCGACTTGGCGCGGATCGCGGAGATACTTGACTGCTCAAATATCTCCAGACCGCATTCGACCAGCGCGAGCGAGGCGATCGGCTGGGTGCCGCACAGCGCGCGGCCGATGCCGTCCACCGGCGCGAACTGCGGCGACATCTCGAACGGCGCCGCGTGGCCCCACCATCCGGACAGCGGCTGGCGGAACGCGGCCTGGTGATGCTTCGGCACC
This sequence comes from Massilia sp. P1_C10, assembly GCF_056406475.1. Taxonomy (NCBI): domain Bacteria; kingdom Pseudomonadati; phylum Pseudomonadota; class Betaproteobacteria; order Burkholderiales; family Oxalobacteraceae; genus Massilia; species Massilia sp. P1_C10. The sequence goes on along the minus strand of NZ_JBFUAC010000002.1, from coordinate 234,651 downwards.
CAGATGAAGGCTGGCGCGCCCGGGCCGCCATTCAGGTATTTATATGTGCAGCCCACGGCGAGGTCGGCGCCGGCCGCGTGCAGGTCGACCGGCACCGCGCCGGCCGAATGCGCAAGGTCCCACATCGCCAGCGCGCCGTGCGCGTGGGCGAGGGCGCTGACCGCCGCCATGTCGTGCTGGTAGCCGGTGCGGTAGTTGACGTGGGTGAGCATCAGCACCGCGGTGTCGGCGCCGACCGCGCTGGCCAGCTCCTCGGGCGAGTCGACCAGGCGCAGCGAGTAGCCGCGGTCCAGCCACGACGCCAGCCCCTGCGCGATGTAAATATCGGTCGGGAAGTTGGCGCGTTCGGTGACGATGACGCGGCGCGCGCCGTCCTTCTGCATGTGCAGCGCGGCGGCCAGCGCCTTGAACAGGTTCAGCGAAGTCGTGTCGGTGACGACCACTTCGCCGGCGCGCGCGCCGATCAGCGGCGCCAGGCGGTCGCCCAGGCGGCGCGGCATGTCGAACCAGCCGGCGGTGTTCCAGCTGCGGATCAGGTCATGGCCCCATTCCTGGGCGATGACCTGCTGCGCGCGCGCCAGCGCCGCCTTGGGCCGGGCGCCGAGCGAATTCCCGTCGAGGTAGATCACGCCTTCGGGCAGGTCGAATTGTTGGCGCAGCGGTGCGAGCGGGTCCTGCGCGTCGAGCGCGAGGCAGTCTTGGCGAGTGGTCATGCGGAGTCTTTATTGGTAAGGGGGCGCAGGATCGCGCGCACCGGGCTGGCGTCCATGCCGGCCAGTTTGAGGGGGAGGGCGATCAGTTCGTAGTCGCCGGCCGGCACCTCGTCGAGCACCACCCCTTCGAGGATCGCCATGTCATGCTTGCGCACGGCGTGGTGGGCGTCGAGGGTTTTCGAGTCCTGCGGGTCGAGCGAGGCGGTGTCGGTGCCGACCAGGATCACCCCTTTGGCGGCGAGCAGGGCGATCGCCTCGGGCGCGACGGCCGCGAACTCCGGATCCCATTCCCGCTGCGGGGCGCTCGCGTATGTACGCAGCAGCACGCGCGGCGGCACGCCGTCAAGGAAGCCGGCGATGTCGGCCGCCTCGACCCGCCTGGCGTCGATGCAGTGGATCACGCGGCACGCGCCTATATAGGGAGTCAGGCCGACCGCATCGATCGTCCGGCCGGCGGGGTCGTAGTGCGACGGCGCGTCGGTGTGGGCGCCCAGGTGGGTGGTCATGGTCATGCGGCTGACGTGGACCGGGCAGCCGCCGCCGATCGACCAGGTGGGCGCGGCGTCGAAGCGGGTGTCGCCCGGCCAGACCGGCGTGGCGGCCGAGATCGTCGGGCTGATGTCCCACAAGGCGGGAGAGTGCATGCGGTACCTTTTATAGACAAGTTGGCGCGTGAGGATGGCAGTCTAACAAAGAAACCCTCCGCCGCCGAGGGGTGGGGTCTGACCCGGCGGGGTCAGACCCTGGTTTTCGGCTTTCCCGACCCAGGTTTAGCGGTTTTCAAAAATAATTTCAAAAAAACCCTCAAGTTCCCGAAACCGGGGCCGTTACAGGTTGCAAGAAGCGGGGAAGTTCATCCCAACTTGAAGGAATTTGGAAAATATTTCGATTTATTTCAAAAAAACCCTAAAGTTTCCAAACAGTTTGACGTAACCGGTACAAGGCAGCAGAAAAAAGTTGTCCCGAAGTACGAGTTATTTGAAGTTTCTACCAGTCAATTCCGCCCCGTTCTCATAGGGGCGCGCCAGTGATCGCGGCGAGTTTGTCAGACAAACTCGGACGGGTCGCGTTCGCCATTCCCCTATCGAAAATACAGAGCCCGGCCTATTCACGGATAGTTTCCGTACGGTCAGAATGTATCCCACTGGCAATAACAAAACGGGCCAGTTTTCAACGGATCTAGGAGATGGAAATGACTGCAAACGACATGATGGCGGAAATTCGTGATGCGAACCTGAGCTACCTGATGCTCGCGCAACAGATGATCCGTGCTGACAAGGTCACCGCGATTTTCCGTCTCGGCATTTCCGCCGAGATCGCCGACCTGATCCAGGGCATGAGCAACGCCCAGATCCTGAAGCTGGCCGGAGGCAACATGATGCTGGCCCGATTTCGATTCGATGACGGAGCCATCCTGTCCATGCTGACCAATTACAACAAGGACCGCAGCCTGGCCCAGTCGCACGCCGCGATCCTGATGGCCGGCCAGCCTGTCGAAGAGATCGCTTAAGCTCTTGCCGCGCCGCCGCAGTACTTCGCATTGATCAGCATTCGACAGGGAATAGACACATGAGCAAGAAAAGCGTCGTTACGGAAGCCCAGGAAATTCAACTGGCCATCGAGCTGATCCAGCTGGGCGCCCGCCTTCAGCTGCTCGAGACCGAAGTGACGCTGTCGCGCGAACGCCTGCTCAAGCTGTACAAGGAACTCAAGGGCATGTCGCCGCCGAAGGGCATGCTGCCGTTTTCGACCGACTGGTTCCTGACCTGGCAGCCGAACATCCACTCCTCGCTGTTCATCAACATCCACAAGTTTCTCGTCGAGCACGCCGGCGCCACCGGCATCGAGGCGGTGATGAAAGCCTACAAGCTGTACCTCGAGCAAATGCCGCCGGAGCCGGGCGAAGAGCCGCTGCTGTCGCTGACGCGCGCTTGGACCCTGGTGCGCTTCTTCCAGAGCAACATGCTGACCACCGCGGCGTGCTCCTGCTGTCAGGGCAAGTTCGTCGTCAACGGGCTGGACCTGAACCAGGATTACCAGTGCGGCCTGTGCCACATGCCTTCGCGCGCCGGCAAGACCAAGAAATCGAAAGACGCCGCCGCCGCGCTGCTGGCAGCGTGATCGGGCGCAACACCACGAAGCTGGGGTCTGGTCCTGCGGACCTGACCCCATTTTGCATTCTGCGGCGCCGGTAATGCGCGCCCCCGCCGTTCGCGCGCTGCTGATCCAGCTTGCCGCGCTTCCCCTTACTTATATAGTCCTGCTCTTGCTGGCGCCCGCCGGCCTGCTCACCGCCGCGCTGGTGCAAGGCGCCATCGCGGCGCTGCTCAGCTGGTGGCGCAAGCTCGCCCCCTGGTGGCTGGCGATCCAGTTCGCGTTCCCGCTGGCGCTGGTGGCCGGCGCCGCACTGCAGCTGCCGTCCGGGCTGTTTTTGGCCGGCTTCCTGATCCTGCTATTAGTATACTGGTCGACCTTCCGCACCCAGGTGCCGTACTTCCCGTCGGGCCGGCGCGCCTGGGACGAGGTGGCGAAACTGCTGCCGCCCGAGCGCCCGGTGCGCCTGGTCGACATCGGCAGCGGCCTCGGCGGCCTGGTGCTCGAGCTGGCCAAACGCCGGCCCGACTCGACCTTTTCCGGCATCGAACTGGCGCCGCTGCCGTGGCTGGCCAGCCGGCTGCGCGCGATCGGCCGCCCGAACGCCCATTTCGTGCGCGGCGACTACGAGCGGCTCGACTTCGCCGACTTCGACGTGGTGTTCGCCTACCTATCGCCGGCGGCGATGGCCGCGCTGTGGCGCAAGGCCTCCGCCGAGATGCGTCCGGGCACGCTTCTGCTCAGTTATGAATTCGTCATCGAGGCGAAATCGCCGGACATGACCATCGTGCCTGCAGGTCCCGGTCCGCTGCTTTACGGATGGCGCTTTTAGACGACATACCTCTAACAAGGGGGCGGTTTTGCTTGCAGGGAAATCCTTCTCACGCTATTGTAGTTCCCTAGAACAATTTTTTGGTGGGGCGCCGGACTGCGATGTTGGCGCCCTTGCCATATTCGGCACCGTAATTATCAACTTGAACACCCCGGCCCCCGCCGCGCGGTGCACCTTGGGAGTCAGCGCTCTTGTTAGTCATCATTGGTTATATCGTCGTCTGCGCCTCGGTGTTCGGCGGATTCGTGCTCAACAAGGGCCACCTGGCGGCGCTGTTCCAGCCGCTCGAGTTGCTCATGATCGGCGGCGCGGCGGTGGGTGCATTCCTGGTAGGTAACAACGGCAAGGCGATCAAGGCGACGATCGCGGCCCTGCCAACCCTGTTCAAGGGTTCGCGCCACACCAAGGAACTGTACATGGAGATGATGTCGCTCCTGTTCGAGATCCTGTCGAAGGTGCGCAAGGAAGGCCTGATGTCGATCGAAGGCGACATCGACAAGCCGGAAGAGAGCCCGCTGTTTTCCAAGTACCCGGGGGTGCTGGCCGACCACCACATCGTCGAGTTCATGACCGATTACCTGCGCCTGATGGTGTCGGGCAACATGGACGCCTTCCAGATCGAAAACCTGATGGACAACGAAATCGAGACCCATCACCACGAGGGCGCCGTGCCGGCCCACTGCATCGCCAAGCTGGGCGACGGCCTGCCGGCGTTCGGCATCGTCGCCGCGGTGATGGGCGTGGTGCACACGATGGAGTCGGTGGGTATCCCGCCGGCCGAGCTGGGCATCCTGATCGCGCACGCGCTGGTCGGCACCTTCCTCGGCATCCTGCTGGCATACGGCTTCGTCGGCCCGCTGGCCAGCCTGCTCGAGCAGAAGCTGGAAGAGTCGACCAAGATGTTCCAGTGCGTCAAAGTCACGCTGCTGGCCAGCCTGAACGGCTACGCGCCTGCGCTGGCGGTCGAATTCGGCCGCAAGGTGCTGTACTCGACCGAGCGCCCGACGTTTGCCGAGCTGGAAGACCACATCAAGAAAGCAAAAGCGAAGTAATTGCCATGGCCCACATGAACACTGATCACCGGAGCGACCATGGCCGATGAGGGCTTGAGGCCGATTATCGTCAAGCGCATCAAGAAGACCGCGGGCGGCCATCACGGCGGCGCGTGGAAGATCGCCTACGCCGACTTCGTGACGGCGATGATGGCCTTCTTCCTGCTGATGTGGCTGCTGGGCTCGACCACCAAGGGCGACCTGAACGGCATCTCCGACTTCTTCAAGACGCCGCTGAAGGTGGCGATGTCGGGCGGCTCCGGCTCGGGCGACAGCTCGTCGGTGATCCAGGGCGGCGGACGCGACCTGACCCGGCGCGACGGCCAGATCAAGAAGGGCGAGATCCCGGCGACCAAGAAGACCTACGACCTGAAGGCGGCCAAGGAAGCGCTCGAGCGCGAGGAGGGCATGCGCCTGAAACAGCTCAAGGCCAAGATCGAGGCGACCATCGAAGCGAACCCGCTGCTGAAGAAATACAAGAATCAGTTGTTGCTGGACATCACCAGCGAGGGATTGCGCATCCAGATCGTCGATGAACAGAACCGGCCGATGTTTGCGCTGGCGAAAGCCGAACTGCAGCCTTACACTCGTGAAATTCTGCACGTCATCGGCATCGTCCTCAACGAGGTGCCGAACCGCATCGGCCTGTCAGGCCACACCGATTCGACCCCCTACCTGTCGGACATCGGCTATAGCAACTGGGAACTGTCCACCGAGCGCGCCAACGCGTCGCGCCGTGAGCTGATCATCGGTGGCATGGCCGAGAGCAAGATCCTGCGCGTCGTCGGCCTCGCATCGGCCGCCAACCTGGACCGCAAGGATCCCTTCAATCCGATCAATCGCCGCATCAGCATCATCGTCATGAACAAGAGAACCGAAGAGATGGTCATGAGCGACAACGCGTCGCAGCAGACGCCGGCCCCGGCCGAAGCCGCCGCGCCCGTGCCATCACCAGCGGCGGGCGCAAAATGACGCACCGCCAGAAAATCCTCGGCTCGCACGTCAAGCGCCTGCTGTCGGGCGTGTCCGACCACGGCCGGCGCCACCTGACCGAAGTCGAGACCGACCTGGTGCAAACCGAATTGCTGCTCGAAGAAGCGGTGGAAAAGCTCACGCGCAGTTTCATGGCGATCCACAAGACGGTCGGCGCGCGCCAGGACAGCATCAACCTGATGCTCAACGGCGGCACCCCGAGCGAAGAAGAGATCGACCGCATGCGCGGCATGTCCGGCGAGATCGGCATCCACGTCAACAGCGCGATCACCAGCATGCAGTTCCAGGACATGACGAGCCAGCTGATCGACCGCACGCTGAAACGGGTGACCGGACTGCGCGCCTTTCTCGGCACGGTGGGCGAGCACGGCGCGCGCATCGAGGCCGAAACCGGCAGCGACGAAATCGTCGAACTGCTTGGCCAGGTCAGCATGGCGCTGGCGATCCAGTCGCTCGAGCTGCGCAGCACCTTGCGCAAGTCGGTCGAACAGCAGCATCTCGAAAGCGGCGACATCGAGCTGTTTTAAGCTCGCCCCCCAATCACACTAACCAGACTTAAAAAAGCAGGAGCAGAAAATGGCCAAAACAATTCTCGCAGTCGACGATTCGAGCTCGTTGCGCCAAATGGTGGCGTTCAGTCTGAAGGCGGCCGGCTACCAGGTGGTCGAGGCGGTCGACGGCCAGGACGGGCTCGAGAAAGCCAAGCTGCAGGCGGTCGACCTGGTGCTGACCGACCAGAACATGCCGCGCATGGACGGCCTCGAGCTGATCAAGCTGCTGCGCGCGCTGCCGGCGTACCAGAAGACGCCGATCCTGATGCTCACCACCGAATCGTCCGACGAAATGAAGTCGAAGGGCCGCGCGGCCGGCGCCAACGGCTGGCTGGTCAAGCCGTTCGATCCGCAGCGCCTGATCGAAGTCGTGAAGAAGGTCATCGGCTAAGGGCCGCGACCGGCAACAGGGGTATAGCATGACGCATCACGGAGTTTCACCATGACCATCGACATCAGTCAGTTCTTCCAGGTCTTCTTCGATGAAGCCGAAGAACTGCTGGCCGAAAAAGAGCGCCTGCTGCTGGCCGTCGACATCGACGCGCCGGACGCCGAGCACCTGAACGCGATCTTCCGTACCGCCCATTCGATCAAGGGCGGCGCGTCGACGTTCGGCCTGAACGACATGTCCGAGGTCACCCACATCCTCGAGTCGCTGCTCGACCGCATCCGCAAGGGCGAGATGGCGCTGACCGCCATCCACGTCGACGCCTTCCTGGCCGCCAAGGACATCCTGAAGATGCAGCTGGACGGTCACCGCAACGGCGCCGCCGTCGACCAGGACGCCGTGGCCGACGTGCGCATGATGCTGCAGGAGCTGTCGCAGGACGTGGTGCCGCTGGCGACGCCCGCCGTGGCGCCGGCCTTCGTGCAAACCGAAGCGAAAGCCAGCACCGCGCCGGGCGGGCGCCGCTACAAGGTCGAACTGCCGGTCTGCGAGCAGCGCGACGTCAACGCGCTGGCCGCCGAACTGGGCCTGCTGGGCCGCATCACGGTCGCGCCGATCGAGGGCGGGCGCCACGCGCTGATCCTCACCACCCACGAAAGCCTGGAAGACATCGTCGCCATCTGCTCGTTCGTGCTCAATCCCGACGACCTGAAAATATTTGAAGCGCCGGCGCTGACGCCGGAGCAGCGCAAGATCGAGAACGCCGAACGCGCCAAGGTGGAAAAGGAGCTGGGCTACGGCTTCTTCGACCCGCTCGACGCCGACGACGAAGCGGCGGCCGAGCCGGAGCTGTCGGACGACGAGCGCGGCTACGGCTTCTTCCAGCCGATCGAACAGATTCGCGCCAACGCCGCCGCATCGGCGCCGGCGCAGGAAAGCAATCCTTTGCCGTCGTCGCAGCGCCCGGAAGCGCTCGAGATCAGCGAAGTGGCGGCCGAGAAGAAGGCCGCAAAAAATGACAAGAGCGGGGCACCCGGCGCCGAGTCGTCGTCGATCCGCGTGTCGATCGAGAAGGTCGACCAGTTGATCAACCTGATCGGCGAACTGGTGATCACCCAGGCGATGATCGAGCAGCGCAGCGACGGACTCGATCCGATGGTGCACGAGCGCCTGCTCAATAGCGTCAGCCAGCTGACCCGCAACACCCGCGACCTGCAGGAAGCGGTGATGTCGATCCGGATGATGCCGATGGACTTCGTGTTCTCGCGCTTCCCGCGCATGGTGCGCGACCTGGCCGCCAAATTGGGCAAGAAGGTCGACTTCATCACCAGCGGCGCCGCAACCGAATTGGACAAGGGCCTGATCGAGCGCATCGTCGATCCGCTCACGCACCTGGTGCGCAACTCGATCGACCACGGCATCGAGATGCCGGCCGCGCGTATCGCCGCCGGCAAGACCGAGACCGGCCGCCTGTTCCTGTCGGCTGCCCACCAGGGCGGCAACATCGTCATCGAAGTGTCCGACGACGGCGGCGGGCTGAATCGCGAGCGCATCCTCGAGAAGGCGCAGCAGAACGGCATCCCGGTCACCGAGAACATGAGCGACTCCGACGTCTGGCAGCTGATTTTCGCGCCGGGCTTCTCGACCGCCGAAACGGTGACCGACGTGTCGGGCCGCGGCGTCGGCATGGATGTCGTCAAGCGCAACATCGCCGCGATGGGCGGCACGGTCGACATCCGCTCGGCGCGCGGCTTCGGCACCACGATGTCGATCTCGCTGCCGCTGACGCTGGCCATTTTGGACGGCATGTCGATCCGCTGCGGCGAGGAAGTGTACATCCTGCCGCTCGGCTTCGTGGTCGAGTCGCTGCAGCCGGCGCCGGAAGACATCAAGGAAATCGCCAACCGCGGCCGGGTGCTGAAGGTGCGCGGCGAGTACCTGCCGCTGGTGCCGCTGCACCAGATGTTCGAGATCACGCCGCGCTTCACCAACCCGAGCGAAGGGATCGTCGTGATCCTGGAGTCGGACGGGCGCAAGGCCGCGCTGTTCGTCGACGAACTGGTCGGGCAGCAGCAGGTCGTGGTCAAGAACCTCGAATCGAATTACCGCAAGGTGACCGGGATTTCCGGCGCCACCATCCTCGGCGACGGCGGCGTGTCGCTGATCCTGGATGTCGCGGCGCTGATGCGGTCGTCGCGCCAGCTGGCCGACGACGCCGTGTTTTCATAATTAGTCTCATTTCATTCACGTTTTTTTCGCTCTACACCAGATAGGAAACCACCATGTCGATGACATCCATCACCAACAAGGCCGACGCACATGACGGCGCAGGCAGCGAGTTCCTCGCCTTCACCCTCGGTTCCGAGGAATACGGCATCGATATCCTGAAGGTGCAGGAGATCCGCGGTTACGAAGCGGTCACCCGCATCGCCAACGCGCCCGAGTTCATCAAGGGCGTGATCAACCTGCGCGGCATCATCATCCCGGTCGTCGACATGCGCATCAAGTTCAACCTGGGCACCCCGGTGTACGACCAGTTCACGGTCGTCATCATCCTCAACATCGGCGGCCGCATCATGGGCATGGTGGTCGATTCGGTCTCCGACGTGACGACCCTGTCGCCGGACCAGGTCAAGCCGGCGCCGGAAATGGGCACCGCGTTCAACTCGGACTACCTGATCGGCCTGGGCACCGTCGACGAGCGCATGCTGATCCTGGTCGACATCGACAAGCTGATGTCGTCGGGCGAGATGGGCCTGATCGAAAAGATCGCCGCGTAATAAAACCGCTTGTCGTTCCTGCGGCCAGGCGCCCCCCCTACGCAGGAACGACGGGCTGGAAGTCAGCGGCTCGACTGGCATGACCCTGGAAGGTGAAGCACCGTGTTGCAAAATAAAGTAGAGTCCGCCAAGGAATTCGATTTCACCCGCAGTGATTTCGAAAGAGTCCGCGCGCTGATCTACAAGCGTGCCGGCATCTCGCTGGCCGACAGCAAGCAGGAAATGGTCTACAGCCGCATCGCGCGGCGCCTTCGGGCGACCGGCCTGGTCTCGTTCGCGACCTACCTCGACGAACTGGAGGCCGGCCGGCTGGGCGAGGAATGGGAGTCGTTCACCAACGCGCTGACCACCAACCTGACCTCGTTTTTCCGCGAAGCCCACCATTTCCCGCTGCTGGCCGAGCACCTGAAACGGCTGCCGCCGGGCCCGATCACCATCTGGTGTTCTGCCAGCTCGACGGGCGAGGAACCGTATTCGATCGCGATGACCGCCTGCGAGGCGTTCAACAGCCTGAGCCCGCCGGTGCAGATCATCGCCACCGACATCGACACCAACGTGCTGGCGGTCGCCGCCAAGGGCGTCTACGGCATCGAGCGGCTCGACAAGATGCCGGCCGAGCGCGCCAAGCGCTTTTTCCTGCGCGGAAAAGGCGAGCAGGAAGGCCTGGTGCGCGTGCGCCCGGAGCTGCGCCAGCTGGTCACGTTCAAGCCGCTCAACCTGCTGGCCGACGGCTGGCCGCTGACCGGGCAGTTCGACGTGATTTTCTGCCGCAACGTGATGATCTATTTCGACAAGGCGACCCAGCGCAAGATCCTGGCGCGTTTTGTACCGCTGATGAAGCCGCACGCATTGCTGTTTGCGGGCCACTCGGAAAACTTTCTGTACGTCTCGGAAGCGCTCAAGTTGCGCGGCAAGACGGTGTATGAACTCGAAGAAGGCCGTGCCGGCGCCAGCTAGCCCGCACGAAAGAAGCGATCATGGATTCAAAAGAACAATTTGCCACCAACGTCTATTACGACCGGACGTTCGATTGCGACGCGGCCAAGATTTTGCCTGGCGAGTACTACCACACCGGCAAGGACATGCTGATCGTGACGGTGCTCGGTTCGTGCGTGTCGGCCTGCATCCGCGACCGCGTCACCGGCCTGGGCGGCATGAACCACTTCATGCTGCCGGACGGCGGCGGCAGCGACGCCAACAGCCCGGTGTCGGCCTCGATGCGCTATGGGACCTACGCGATGGAGGTGCTGATCAACGAACTGCTCAAGTCCGGCGCGCGGCGCGAGAACCTCGAAGCGAAAGTGTTCGGCGGCGGCGCCGTGCTCAAGGGCTTCACGGCGATCAACGTCGGCGAGCGCAACGCCTCGTTCGTGATCAACTACCTGAAAATGGAGAAGATCCGGGTGCTGGCCGAGGATCTGAACGATATTTACCCGCGCAAGGTGTATTTCTTCCCGCGCACGGGCAAGGTGCTGGTCAAGAAACTGATGCAGACTCATAACGATACGCTGGCGCGGCGCGAGCAGGAATACGCCGGCCGCCTCAAGGTCGCGCCCGTCGGTGGCGAGATCGACCTGTTTTGAACGTGAAGGCAATGCCCATGAAGATCAAAGTACTGATCGTGGACGACTCGGCGCTGATTCGCAGCGTCATGAGCGAGATCATTTCCAGCCAGCCGGACATGGAAGTGGTCGGCGTCGCCCCCGATCCGCTGGTCGCGCGCGAGCTGATCAAGCAGACCAACCCGGACGTGCTCACGCTCGACGTCGAGATGCCCAAGATGGACGGCCTCGATTTTCTCGAAAAGCTGATGCGCCTGCGCCCGATGCCGGTGCTGATGGTGTCCTCGCTGACCGAGCGCGGCTCCGAAATCACCATGCGCGCGCTGGAACTGGGCGCGGTGGACTTCGTCACCAAGCCGAAAATCTCGATCCAGAGCGGCATGCGCGAATACACCGAACTGATCTCCGACAAGATCCGCGCCGCCGCGCGCGCCCGCGTCAAGGCGCGCACGCTGGCCCAGGCCAAGCCGGGCGAGGCGCTGCAGCAGCTGCGCAATCCGCTCATTTCGTCGGAAAAGCTGATCATCATCGGCGCGTCGACCGGCGGCACCGAGGCGATCCGCGAGTTCCTCACGCAGATGCCGTCGGACTGCCCGGGCATCCTGATCGCCCAGCACATGCCGGAAGGTTTTACCACCTCGTTCGCGCGCCGCCTCGACGCCTTGTGCAAGATCAGCGTGCGCGAAGCGCAAGGCGACGAGCGGGTGCTGCCCGGCCACGCCTACATCGCGCCGGGCCACTCGCACCTGACCCTGGTGCGTTCGGGCGCCAACTACATGACGCGGATCGACCAGAACGACCCGGTCAACCGGCACCGGCCGTCGGTGGACGTGCTGTTTCGCTCCGCGGCGACGGCGGCCGGCAAGAACGCGGTCGGCGTGATCCTGACCGGCATGGGCAAAGACGGCGCGCTCGGGATGCTCGAGATGAAAAATGCGGGCGCGTATAATTTCGCGCAGGATGAAGCTTCTTGTGTCGTGTTCGGCATGCCGCGCGAAGCGATCGCGGTGGGCGCCACCCACGAAGTGGCGGCGCTGACCGAGCTTCCAGGTAAAGTCCTGAATCATTTAGCAACGCAAGGCGGACGCTCGTTGCGCGTCTGACCGGATATATCCGCTTTCCTTGTGAGTTTTATCGCCGTACGGCAACAAAAATGCTATCCTTTAGGCTGCTTCTCCGTGTGAAGAAGTGTGCTGATAACCAGATTAAAGAATCAACGGAGTAATTCATGGCTGACCCAAAAATGCGTTTTTTAGTTGTTGACGATTTCTCGACGATGCGTCGCATTGTCCGGAATCTGTTGAAGGAACTGGGTTACGCAAACGTCGACGAAGCCGAAGACGGCGTGATGGCCCTGGCCAAGCTGCGCAGCGAGCCCTTCGATTTCGTCGTGTCCGACTGGAACATGCCGAACATGGACGGCCTGACGATGCTGCAGAACATCCGCGCCGACCCGAGCCTGGCCAAGCTGCCGGTGCTGATGGTGACGGCCGAAGCGAAGAAGGAAAACATCATCGCGGCGGCCCAGGCCGGCGCCAACGGCTACGTGGTCAAGCCGTTCACGGCCGCCACGCTGGATGAAAAGCTGAACAAAATTTTCGAGAAACTCGAAAAAGCCGGAGCCTGAAATGGGTGAGCACAACGCCGCCGGCATGGCCGACACGGCCGCGCCGGCGGGGAGCGATTCGCACGAAGAAGTGTTGAGCCGCATCGGCCACATGACGCGCACGCTGCACGACAGCCTGCGCGGGCTGGGGCTCGACAAGCTGATCGAAAAAGCCGCCAGCGACATCCCGGATGCGCGCGACCGCCTCGACTACGTGGCGCGCATGTCCGAGCAGGCGGCGCAGAAGGTGCTCAATGCAACCGACGCGGCCAGTCCGCTGCAGGACCGCATCGACACCGACGCGCAGCAGCTGTCGGCGGCGTGGGACAAGCTGCTCGACGCGCCGGAGACGTCCGACGCCGACTGGCGCGCGCTGGCCGAGCGCACCATCATGACGCTCGACGCCACCCGCGGCGCCACGGTCGACACCAAGGCCTACCTGATGGACATCATGATGGCCCAGGACTTCCAGGACTTGACGGGCCAGGTGATCGGCAAGGTCACGACGATCGCGCAGAACCTCGAACAGCAGCTGGTGCAGATGCTGGTCGATTTCGCGCCGGCCGAGGTCAAGCGCGAGTTCGACAACAGCCTGCTGAACGGGCCGCAGATCAACCCGGCCGGCAACAGCGAAGTGGTAGCCAACCAGGGCCAGGTCGACGACCTGCTCGACAGCCTGGGCTTCTGAATTTTCTCCCCGCAGTAGCAACACCGAAGCGATCTCTCCATGCATCAGACTAATTTCATTGTGCGCGAACCGCTGCTCGATCCGAAGCAGCGGGTGATCGGATACGAGCTGTCGTGGCGGCAGGACGACAGCCAGCCGGTGACGGACGAGGCGCTCGAAGCGCTGATCGGCTTCGTGGCGGAGAACGTCAACGACGAAGAAACCGGCTGGCTGCTGCGCGACAAGGTGCTGTTCCTCGACGCGGTGCCGCCGATGCTGTCGACCGACGCGCTGCACGCGATGCCGCCGGAGCGCACGGTGCTGACGATGAAGGCGGCCGACATGGCCGACGCCGACGTGCTGGCGGCGGTGCAGGGCTTGCGCGCGGGCGGGGTCGGCATCTCGCTGCGCGGCGACCTGGGACACCTGGGCAAGAACCTCGGGCAGAGCGCCTCTTATATCGAAGTGAAATTTTCCGGCGGCGACGTCGCCAGCCAGGCGCGCGCTTACGCCGCGGTCAAGCAGTCGACCGTGCGCATGGTGGGGCGGCCGGTGTCGACCTGGACCGACTTCGACGCCTGCGCCGCGCTTGGGCTCGACGCCTTCGTCGGCAAGCTTCACCTGACGCCGCGGCCGGGCAATCCGGTCAAGGGCATGAACCCGGCGCAGCAGATCATCCTGCAGCTGATGCAGATGGTCACGGCCAACGAAGACATCCCGAAGATCGAAAGCGTGCTCAAGCGCGATCCGGCGCTGTCGTACAAGCTGCTGCGCTTCATCAACTCGGCCGGCTTCGGCAGCGGGCGCGAGATCCAGTCGCTGCGCCAAGCCATCACCTTGCTCGGCTATGCGCCGCTGTATCGCTGGCTGACCTTGCTGCTGGCCACCGCCAGCACCAGCGGCTATTCGCCGGTGCTGATGGAAACGGCGGTGGTGCGCGGCCGCCTGGCCGAACTGCTGGGCGCGCGTTTCCTGCCGCGCGGCGAAGGCGAGAACCTCTTTGTGGCGGGCATGTTCTCGCTGCTCGATCGCCTGTTGGGCCTGCCGATGAAGGAAGTGCTCGACACCATCCAGCTGCCGGACGAAGTGGTGCGCGCGCTGCTGACGCGCGGCGGCATGTACGGGCCGTACCTGGCGCTGGCCGAGGCGTGCGAGCTCAATTCGCACCTGGTGGCGTCGCTGGCCCAGTCGCTGGGGATCAGCCCGCTGGAAGTGAACAAGGCGCACCTGTCGGCGCTGGCGTGGGCGCAGAACGTCACGACCTGAGATCGCACATGGCAGGCTGACCGGCGGGACGCGGCAGTCGCACGAGGCTCCAGGCGGCAAACAAAAAAACCGGGTAATTTCCCGGTTTTTTTACGCGTCTGACGATCGATAGCCTGTCGGATCAGCCATTGAAAATTTTAAGCAAGGTCACTGCAGGGGAGGCCGCTCCAATTTTGCGGTCATTCTTCGCAGCGTCAATCACCTCGATCAAGTCCTCGTATTTGTCCGCCTGCCGATCGTCCAGGTTGGTCATGTTCATGCTCCAACGCGTGAAAGTACGGAACTTGGCCGGTTCATTGTAGAGGAGGCGGGAGTGCTTGTGACGTGGATCTCCTTCGATCTTGTGATAGAGATCTGTAATGGTTTGGATCGGCCCTTCGAGCACCTGTAAAAACCATCCGCCGTTGTAGAACAGGCTTCCGGTTACATCGATTTTCTGGTTATTTTCCTTCGAGGTGCGCTGGATGGCGTTAAGCTCCTCACCGGACATTTTACGCACGGACTGACTAATATAAACGAGCTGGTTGATCGTCATTACTGCCCCTCTCAATGAGTTAATACTGCACGCGGGAATCGAAGAAGCATGTGGGATGATAACAGGCAACATATGTCAACGCTAGGATTGTCCTGGACAATTGGAAGCAATCCGCACATTTGTTGCTTTTTGGAACGTACCCTTCAGCGGTGCTGAGATCGTCTCGAATTCGTTTGATTGGGCGGTACCGCCAACACCGAGTGCGTCGCGAAAATTTCACATCAGCCAAATTATGTTGATTGGGTATGCGCCTTGGGTAGCGATCCGATCTATACTAACTATCAAATTTCGTTGTCATTTTTTCCTTTTTTGGGAGGTGCGCGAATGGCCCCGCACGAACAGCCTGAACGGCGCGACGCCCGCAATCGGCCCTTGGCTTTGCTTGTGGATACTGGCGTGGTTTGCAGATTTTCCCTTGGCGACAGCGCCGCAAGACTTCTTTACCTGACACACAAAGTGCCATCCACGGTCGCCGCGCGCGTCTTGTACCATGACGCGCAACGAAGGCGGACCGATTTCGAATTGGCGATGGCGGAGCGCGGACACGTCGTCAAGCTGGCTCCGCTCGCGGATTGGGACATCGACCCCTAGGTTCGGAGGCAACGGGAGATCATATGGAGATAAAGGACTATCTTGCAGGTGCGGTGCGGGACGCGGTCTTGATCGACTCGTTGCATCGTGCGCTGTTTGCGATGCGGTTGACAAATGGCAGCACCATCATCATGAATGGTGTTCCCGGTACGCTCCATTTTGAAAATGAAATGGACCGACTGGAGCGCTCGCTGTATTTGCTGGGAATCGATGCTGGCGAGCCCTTGCCGACGCCTTCTGGCGGTCGGGACAGCCATAAATCCGGTCGATCCGGAAAAACCGGCTGACGAAGTATCAGCCGGTTGGTACGTCAGCCAGCAGGATACTTGGGTCTGACCCACAGGACCAGGCGTCCCCGTCAGACCCTAAGCGCAGAAGCCTAGATCTCGAGGTTGTCGATCAGGCGCGTCGTGCCCAGCTTGGCCGCGGCCAGCACCACCAGCGGCGCACCCTGCGCCAGGTCGCCGGCCGACGGCACCTGCAAGTCCGAACGCTTGCGCACCGAGATGTAATCCGGCGCCCAGCCGCGCTGCGCCAGCGAGTCCATCGCGTGGCGCTCGAGCGAGAAGATGTCGAGGTGGCCGGCACGCACTTCGCCCGCCACCATATTCAGCGCCTGGTACAGCGACGGCGCCTCGGCCCGCTCCAGTTCCGACAGGTACATATTGCGCGACGACAGCGCCAGCCCGTCCTCGGCGCGATAGGTTTCGGCCGCGATGATCTCGGTCGGCAGCGCGAACTGGCGGCTCATGTTCCGCACGATCATCAGCTGCTGGTAGTCCTTCTTGCCGAACACCGCCACGCGCGGGCGCACGCACGAGAACAGCTTCAGCACCACGGTGGTCACGCCGCTGAAAAAGCCCGGCCGGAACTCGCCTTCGAGCGTGTTGCCCAGGTCGTCCGGCGGACGCACGCGAAACTCCTGGGGCTCCGGGTACAGGTCCTTCTCGGTCGGCGCGAACAGCACGTAGACGCCTTCCTTTTCCAGCTTCTCGACATCGCTCTGGAACGTGCGCGGATATTTTTCGAAGTCCTCGTTCGGCCCGAACTGCAGGCGGTTGACGAAGATCGACGCGACCACCGGGTCGCCGTGCTTGCGCGCCAGGCGCATCAGCGACAGGTGCCCTTCATGCAGGTTGCCCATGGTTGGCACGAACGCGGTGCGCAATTGCCCGCTCAGCTGGTCGCGCAATTCTTCGATGGACGAGATAATTTTCATGGTGATTCAATGATAGTGGTAATGCCGGCGTCACGCCGGCGAATAGGCCAGCCGTACGTAGATCGGCGCGAACGGCTCGGCCTGGGTGATTTCGATCAGCGTTTCCTTGGCCAGTTCGAGCATGGCGACGAAATGCACGACGACGATCGGCACGCCGGCCTGGCCGGAAAACAGGTCGGCGAATTCGACGAAGCGCGATGCCTGCAGCTGGCGCAAAATCGCCGACATGTGCTCGCGTACCGACAGCTCCTGGCGGCTGATCTTGTGATGCTGGGTGAGCTTGGCGCGGCGCAGCACGTCGAGCCAGGCGCGCTGCAAATCGCTCGCCTCGACCTGCGGGAACACCGGCACGTTGCTCTGCTCGATGAACAGCTCGGGACGCGCAAAGTCCCGGTCGAGCTGGGGCAGGGCGTTGATGTCGTAGGCGGCCAGCTTGATCTGCTCGTACTCGAGCAGGCGCCGCACCAGTTCGGCGCGCGGGTCGTCGTGCTCGGCCTCGAGGTCGTGATGGCGCTGCGGCAGCAGCATGCGCGATTTGATCTCGATGAGCATCGCCGCCATCAACAGGTACTCGGCCGCCAGCTCGAGGTTGTGCAGGCGGATCTGGTCGACATACTTCAGGTACTGCAGGGTGACCTGCGCCATCGGGATGTCGAGGATGTTGAAGTTCTGCTTGCGGATCAGGTACAGCAGCAGGTCGAGCGGACCTTCGAAGGCGTCGAGGAAGATTTCCAGCGCGTCGGGCGGGATGTACAGGTCCGTCGGCATGCGCAGCAGCGGCTCGCCGTACAGGCGCGCCGTGGCGGCAACGTCGGGCACTGCATCGGCGCCGGGTTCGGCCAACAGCGCCGTCCCCTCGTCTGGCAACATGGCTTCGCTTACAGCTTGTTCTGGTACACGTAGGCTTGCTGCTTGACGCGCGAGTCGGCATTGCGCTGCTGCTCGGACAGCGCGGTCGGCGCCTTTTCCCACAGCAGGGCGCGGCCTTCGCGCTGGCCCACTTCGATTTCCGGGTTGGCTTCCTTCAGCTTCTTGATGAACAGGGTGTGCTCGGATTCGTAGCGGTCGTGTTGTTTGGAGAGTTTCATATTAGGCAAGTGTGTTGCGGACACGGTATTCTACCGCGAGCAGGACCCCGGCGCGCGGCGCCGGGGAAAACGGGATTACTTGTGCAGCGCGTTCAGCTCGCGCGCGATGATGTCGTGGTTGAGCCACAGCACCGGCGCGATCTTTTCGGCGGCCGCATGGAACATCAGCGGGCCGGTGCCTTCGAGCACCAGGCTCGACAGGTGATCGGTGATCAGTTCCTTGCGGTCCTTGTGCAGCTTGGTGATGTCTTCCGAGGTGCCGATCATCACGTCGGCCAGCGCCGGCGTGTTGTCCATCGGCCAGGCTTCGAAGTTGCGGAAGGTGGCGCTGGTGGCGTCCTGGTTGTAGGCCTCGATGGTGTCGAGGATCGACTGCAGCGACACGCCGTCTTCCAGCAGCGCCTGGCAAATCGCCCACTGCTCGTCGACCCAGGCGCCGCCGCCTTCCTTCTTCAGCGCGTTCAGCAGCGGGAACAGCGACAGCTCGACGCCGACGAAGATGTCGGACGAGTTGGTGCGGATTTCCGGGCAGTTGAACACGGTCGCGGCGATGCCCTGTTTCCAGGCCGCCTCGGCCACGCTTTCCAGGCGCATCTTGGCGTAGCCCTGGGTGTAGTTGGTGTAGGTCTGCCACTGGTACTCGCCGCCGATCAGGATCTCGGTGCCGTGGTAGCCGTAGGCGCTGTAGCGCACTTCGCCGCCGGCCTTCGTCACGCGCTCGCGGATCGCCGCGCTGGCGGTGATCAGGTGCTGCAGCGTGTTGGCGGTGACTTCGTCGAAGTTCATCAGGATCAGCTTGCCCAGGTCGCTGTCGAGCAGGGCGCGCGAGGACATGAAGCGCTCGCCGCGGCCCTTGTAGATGCGGTTGGCGATGGCCAGGAAAGCCTTGATCTTCGGGATGCCGCCGGCCATGGTGTGGGCGAAGAACACATTGGCGCCGTCCGGCACCAGCTTGTCGATCTCGGCCATGACGATTGCCGCCGAGGCCGAGAAGCGCTGCACGCCGGCCTGGCGGCATGCCTCGATCTTGTCCCAGTCCAGCTTGTCTTCCTGCCAGCTCTTCAGCGTGATCCCGGACAGCATCTCGGTCGGGTTCTGCTCGCCTTCGGGGGCGTCCAGGTCGAAGCCGGCCATCATCGGCTCGTTGATGATGCGCCCGCCCAGCTTGGCTTCGGCTTCGGCCAGCTCTTCCGCGTTGAGCGCGCGCAGCGCGTTGTTCTCGTCGCGGCGGCCGACGGTGATGCCGACGATGGTCATGCCCGCCTTGCGCGCTTCATCGATCAGGCCATTGGCGTAGCCGCGGCCGAACAGTTCGCCGAACAGGACGAACACGTCGCCTTTGCGAAACAGGTTGGCTTGCGGGATATGCCGTAAAGAGGTCAGTTCAGTCATGTCGGGTGTCGCTTTTCAAATGTGGGCGCGTCATGGCGCGGATTTCTCATCAACTGCACATTATAAACCCCGTCGCCGCTGTCAAACCAGTTCCCGGGGCTGAGTCGGGGGTTCGGTCAGGGACGTGACCCCGATGCTGCGTTATCATCGAATGAGAAAACTTGATCGAAAGGCAAGAATGCGCGCGCCGCCGACTTCCCGCTACATCGCATTGCTGTTCCTGGTGTCCGGATTCTCGGCGCTGATCTACCAGGTGGTCTGGCAGCGCACGCTGTTCGCCACCTTCGGCATCAACAGCGAATCGGTGACGGTGATCGTCTCGGTCTTCATGTTCGGCCTGGGCGTGGGCGCGCTGGCCGGCGGCTGGCTGCAGCGGCACTTCCCGCGCCACCTGCTGCGCCTGTTCCTCGCGCTGGAAGTGGTGATCGGCCTGTACGGCTTGGCCAGCCTGGCGCTGATCCGCCTGGTCAGCGAGGCCGCCGGCGACACCTCGACCGGCGCGCTGGTGCTGTGGGTTTACCTGATCCTCGCGCTGCCGACGCTGATGATGGGCGCGACCCTGCCGGTGCTGGTGGCCTGGCTGCAGGGCTACCTGCGCAACGTCGGCCAGTCGGTCGGCCTGCTGTACGCGTTCAACACCTTCGGCTCGGCGCTGGCGGCGTGGTTCACGGTGCAGGTGCTGTTTCGCTTCACTGGCCAGCACGGCGCGGTGCTGGTCGCCGCATGTTGCAATTTCGCCACTGCGGCGCTGATCTACGAGGCCAGCCGCCGCATCGCGCGCGCCGGCGTCATCGGCGACGATCTGCCGGAGCCCGAGCCGGCGCGCCCGGCGCTGCTGCCATACCCGCTGGTGTGCGCGATCCTGCTGGCGATCGGCTTCATCTCCCTCAGCCAGGAAATCCTGTGGTTCCGCATGCTCGGCTTCATGACGGCGAACCGGCCGCAGGTGTTCGGGCTGATGCTGGCCGCGTTCCTGGCCGGGATCGGCGCCGGCTCCCTGCATTCGCGCCGCGCGTGCCTGCCCGATGGCCGGCCGGTGTCCTACCTGGTGCGCGCGCTGTTTTGCGCGATCGTCGTGTTCTACCTCGCGCTGCCGGGGGTTGCGGCGACGTCGGCGTGGGTGGCCAAGGACGCCGGCGCCATGGTCGCCTACCTTGCCATCGCCGCGGTCGCGTTCTTCACCGGCGGCATCCTGCCGATGCTGATGCACCTGGGCGTGCCGGGCGAGCCGGACGACGCGGCGCGCTCGGTGTCGTGGCTGTACTTCGCCAACATCGTCGGCGCCACGTTCGGCCCGCTGGCGACCGGCTTCATCCTGCTCGACCTGTTCACGCTGGAAGCGAACATCGCGATCCTGAGCGCGCTGACCATGGCGCTGCTGCTGGCCTTGCTGGCTGCGCTGCCGATCGAGCGCGAATCGAAGCTGCGCGCCGCGGCGCTGGCGGCGGCGATGGTCGTCGTCGCGGGCGGACTGCATGGATGGCTGTACCAGGGCCATCTCGAGCGGCTGCAGTTCGGCAAGCCGCGCCATCCGGCGTTCGTGCACCGGCTTGAGAATCGCAGCGGCATCATCACCGTCGACCATCATCAGGACGCCGACATCATGTACGGGCACGGCATCTACGATGGACGCTACAACCTCGATCCCCTGTTAAACGTCAATCTGATCGACCGCGCCTACCTGATCGCCAGCCTGCATCGCAAGCCGGAGCGCGTGCTGGAGATCGGCCTGAGCACCGGCTCTTAGGCCAAGGTGATCTCCACGTACGAGCCGGTGAAGTCGCTGACGATCGTCGAGATCAACAAGGGCTACACCTCGGTGATGGAAAATTATCCGCAGATCGCGAGCGTGCTGGCCGATCCCAAAGTGCGCGTGCATATCGACGACGGCCGGCGCTGGCTGCGCAACCATCCGGACGAGCGCTTCGACGTCATCGTCATGAACACCACGTATTACTGGCGCAGCAATGCGACCAATCTGCTGTCGGCGGAATTCCTGGAGATGGCGAAGCGGCACTTGAGGCCGGGCGGGGTGGTGTACTACAACGCGACCGGATCGCTGGACGTGGTCTACACGGCGGCCACGGTGTTCAATCACGTGACGACGTACCTGACTTTCGTGGCGGCAAGCGATGCGCCTTTCGACATGAGCGTGGAGGAGAGAAGGGCGAACCTGCGTCTGTTCAGCGGATATCGCGCGGAACTGGACCGGCTGGCGACGATGCCGCTGCAGCCGCGCCGCGACGAGTATCTGGCGAAACAGGGGCTGTGGCGGATCACCGACGACAACATGGCGGTGGAATACAAGACGCGGTAGGCGAAGAACCGAAAAAATGGGGTCAGGTCCGGCGGACCTGACCCCATCGGATCAGCGGATGCGCATGCCCGGCCTGGCGCCCGGCCACGGTTCCAGCACGTACAGGCCCGGATCGGCTTTCTCGTCCGCGGCCGACGCGCACAGCACCATGCCTTCGGAGACGCCGAACTTCATCTTGCGCGGCGCCAGGTTCGCCACCAGCACCGTCAGCTTGCCGATCAGCTGTTCCGGCTGATACGCCGACTTGATGCCCGAGAAAACATTGCGCATGCGGCCTTCGCCCACGTCCAGCGTCAGTCGCAGCAGCTTGTCGGAACCGTCGACCTGCTCGCAGTTGACGATCTTCGCGATGCGCAGGTCGATCCTGGTGAAGTCGTCGATCTTGATTTCGGGGGCCAGTTCTTCGATGCCTGGGGTCAGGTCCGTCGGACCTGACCCCGCCTCTGCCGGCGCCGCGACCGCAGCCGCGGCAGCGACTGGCGGACGGTCGAACAGATCCTCGACCATCTTCGCATCGACGCGCTGCATCAAGTGGCTGTAAGCGCCAATCGTGCGGCCCAGCATCGGCTGGTACACCGCCGCGCCCTGAGTATCTTGCCACGACAGCTGCGCATCGCCCAGCATCTCGGCCACGCGCGCCGCGATCTGCGGCAGCACCGGCGACAGCAGAATCGTCAACTGGCGGAACAGGATCAGCGCGGTGGTGCAGACGTCATGCAGCTCCGCGGCTTTGTCCGCGTCTTTGGCCAGGATCCACGGCTTGTTTTCGTCGACGTACTGGTTGGTGATGTCGGCGATCTCCATGATCTCGCGCAGCGCCTTGCCGAACTCGCGGTTCTCGAAATTGGCGGCGATGTTCGCCTGGCGCTCGACGCCGTCCACGCTCAGGGCCTTCGAAATCCAGCCCATTGCCGTCGGTGACAGTTCGGCCGCCAGCTTGCCGTCGAACTTCTTGGCGATGAAGCCGGCGCAGCGGCTGGCGATGTTGATGTACTTGCCGATCAAGTCGCTGTTCACGCGCGCCACGAAGTCGTCGCCGTTGAAGTCGAGGTCTTCCACTTTCGCGTTGAGCTTGAACGCGATGTAGTAGCGCAGCCACTCCGGGTTCATCTTCAGGTCCAGGTAGCGCAGCGGCGAGATGCCGGTGCCGCGCGACTTCGACATCTTCTCGTTGTTCACGGTCAGGTGGCCGTGCACGTTGACCTTCAGCTTGTCGATGATCGGGTGCTGCGCGAAGTTCAGCATCGCCGGCCAGAACAGCAGGTGGAACGAGACGATGTCCTTGCCGATGAAGTGCACCTGCTCGGTGCCCGGATCGTTCAGCAGCGCGTCGAAGTCGATGCCTTTTTTTGCGCAGTAGTTCTTCAGGCTGGCCAGGTAGCCGACCGGCGCATCCAGCCACACGTAGAAGAATTTGCCCGGCGCGTCAGGGATCGGAATGCCGAAGTAGGGCGCGTCGCGCGAGATGTCCCAGTCGGCCAGCTTCTCGCCGGCTTCGCCGAGCCACTCGGAGACCTTGTTGACCATCTCCGGCTGCAGGCGGCCAGGCGTGTTCAGCCACTCCTTGAGGAAGGTGTAGCAGCGCGGGTCGGACAGCGCGAAGAAGTACTGCTCCGACGGTTTCAGGATCGGCGTCGCGTTGGTAAACACGGAGAACGGATTCACCAGTTCGGTCGGCTGGTAGGCCGCGCCGCACACTTCGCAGTTGTCGCCGTATTGGTCCTTGGCGCCGCACTTCGGGCACTCGCCCTTGATGTTGCGGTCGGCCAGGAACATGCCCTTGACCGGGTCGAAGAAGCGGTCGACGGTCTTGGTGACGATCAGGCCGGCGTCGCGCAGCTTGCGGTAGATGCCCTGCGACAGTTCGACGTTTTCCGGCGAATCCGTCGAGTACCAGTTGTCGAAGCCGATGTGGAAGCCGTCCAGGTACTGCTGGCGGCCGGCGGCGATCTTGGCGACGAACTCCTGCGGCGTGATGCCTTCCTTTTCGGCCGCGATCATGATCGGCGTGCCGTGGGTGTCGTCGGCGCAGACGAAATGGACCTCGCGCGCGGCGCCGCCATCGCGTTGCATTCGCTGGAAGCGCACCCAGATATCGGCCTGGATGTACTCCATCATGTGGCCGATGTGGAAGGCTGCGTTGGCGTAAGGCAGGGCGGTGGTGACGAACAGCTTGCGGGTCATGGTCGAAATACGCTTATCGATAGATGAAAATAAGCATTTTACCAGCGCCGGGGGCCGGTGCGCACGGCGGGGCAGTCAGGTTTGCCATTCCTGCAAGTCGGGCCACCCGTTTTGCGCTAAACTTCGGCATCACATCTGGAGACATTCATGAGCATCACAGCAGAAGACGTCAAGGCGGCACTGGCAGCGGTCATCGACCCGAACACGCAAAAAGACTTCGTTTCGTCGAAATCGGTCAAGAACATCAAGGTCGAAGGCGGCGACATCAGCCTCGACATCGAACTCGGCTACCCGGCCAAGAGTCAAATAGCAGCCATCAGCGCCGACGTGACGCGCGCGCTGCAGGCAATTCCCGGCGCCGGCAAGGTCAGCGCCAGCGTCTATTCGAAAATCATCTCGCACACGGTGCAGCGCGGCCTGAAGATCATGCCGAACGTGAAGAACATCATCGCCGTCGCCTCGGGCAAGGGCGGCGTGGGCAAGTCGACCACCGCGGTCAACCTGGCGCTGGCGCTGGCCGCCGAAGGCGCATCGGTCGGCATCCTGGACGCCGACATCTACGGCCCGTCGCAGCCGATGATGCTGGGGATCTCGGGCCGCCCCGAGACCACCGACGGCAAGACCATGGAGCCGCTGGAGAACCACGGCCTGCAGGTGTCGTCGATCGGCTTCATGATCGACCCGGACGAGCCGATGGTGTGGCGCGGCCCGATGGTCACGCAGGCGCTGCAGCAGCTGCTCGAGCAGACCAACTGGCGCGACCTCGATTACCTGGTGGTCGATATGCCCCCGGGCACCGGCGACATCCAATTGACGCTGTCGCAGAAGGTGCCGGTCACCGGCGCGGTGATTGTCACCACGCCGCAGGACATCGCGCTGCTTGACGCGCGCAAGGGCCTGAAGATGTTCGAGAAAGTCGGCATCCCGATCCTCGGCGTGGTGGAAAACATGAGCACCCACATCTGCTCGAACTGCGGCCACACCGAAGCGATCTTCGGCCACGGCGGCGGCGAGAAGATGTGCCGTGACTTCGGCGTCGAATTCCTCGGCGCCTTGCCGCTGACGATGGCGATCCGCGAGCAGACCGATTCCGGGCGCCCGACCGTGGTCGCCGAGCCGGATGGCCCGATCGCGCAGGTCTACAAGGACATCGCGCGCAAGGTCGCCATCAAGATCGCCGAGAAGGCCAAGGACATGACCAGCAAGTTCCCTAGCATCGTCATCAAGAACGACTGACGATTTCGTCCACTTCAAGAACAAGGAGATCGGTATGCGTATTCCGTACAAGCAGTTGGCGGTAGCCGTTGCAATGAGTGGAATCGCCGGCCTGGCGCCGGCGCAGACGCCATCGGTTTCCTTCCTCGAGCCGGCCGACGGCGCCACCGTCACCAGCCCGTTCAAGGTGAAGTTCGCGGTGAAGGGCATGGAAGTGCGGCCGGCGGGCGACATGGCGTCGAACACCGGTCACCACCACCTGCTGATCAACGCCGACAACGTCAAGGCGGGCGATGTGGTGCCGACCGACGAGCATCACCTCCATTTCGGCAAAGGCCAGACCGAGGCTGAAGTGAAGCTCCCGCCGGGGAACTACGTGCTGACCATGCAGTTTGCCAACGGCGCGCACCAGTCGTACGGCGCGCCGCTGGCCAAGTCGATCAAAGTCACCGTCAAATAGAGCCGCCAACGGCCGGGGTCTGGTCCTGCGGACCTGACCCCATCTTCAGCATGCCTACAGAAATCACCCGCCTTAACGATTTTGGATTCGCGATTATCGAGCCTTTGTTTGAAGATCTCGATTCGTCGCTTCAGCTGAGGGCGATCGACAGCGTCGGCGCCCGCGATCTGTTGGACCAGCCCTGGTGCATGGAGCTCGCCCGCCGAATCCGGACCCATTCGCTGATCGCGCCGCTGTTGCCGCCCGACCCGGTCGCGGTGCAATGCACATTTTTTCAGAAATCGACTGGACAGAACTGGCTCGTGCCAATGCACCAGGACTTGAGCATCCCGGTTCGCGAGCGGGTAGATGACGCAAATTTGAGCGGATGGTCGGAAAAGGACGGAACCCTGTTCGTCCAGCCGCCGGACGAGGTGTTGAATCAATTGGTGGCGGTACGGCTGCACATCGATGCCTGCGGAACGGACGACGGGCCGCTGCGGGTCGTGCCGGGTTCGCAGGCGTCGGGACGGCTCTCGGCCGCGCAAGCGCAGATCGCGCGCGAGCGATCCGGTGAAACGTCGTGCGAAGTCCCGCAGGGCGGCGCACTCGTGCTCAAGCCACTGCTGCTGCATGCGTCGTCGAAGGCGTCCGGCCAAAGCCTGCGCCGCGTGCTGCATTTTGTATTCGGACCGCGGTCCTTGCCGTATGGCCTCGAGTGGCACACTGCCGTGGAATAAGAAACCAATGAACCTCGAACAAATCCGCGCCCGCCTGCGCGCCCTCGGCGCCCAACCCCTGCACGAACAGCGCATCCTGCGCGACTGGGTGCGCGCCCAACCCTACGACCAGGGCCGGCGTCGCCCGCAGGACTTCCTGCCCAAGCCGGTACGCGAGGCGCTGCCCGCGCTCGACGCCGAACTGCACGGCATGGCGCGCCTGATCAGCACCCACCCCGGCGAGGACGGATCCGCGCGCCTGCTGGTCGGCCTCGCCGACGGCCAGGCGGTCGAAACAGTGCTGCTGCCGCGCGACGGCGTATGCGTATCGAGCCAGGTGGGCTGCGCGGTCGGCTGCCAGTTCTGCATGACGGGGCGCGACGGCCTGATCCGCCAGGTGACCAGCGGCGAGATCGTCGCCCAGGTGGTGCTGGCGCGGCGCCAGCGGCCGGTGAAGAAGGTCGTTTTCATGGGCATGGGCGAGCCGGCCCACAACCTCGACAACGTGATGGCGGCGATCGAACTGCTTGGCACCTCGGCCAACATCGGCCACAAAAACCTGGTGTTCTCGACGGTCGGCGACCTGCGCGCCTTCGAGCGGCTGGCGGCATCGGCGGTGAAGCCTGCGCTGGCGCTGTCGCTTCACACCACCAAGCCGGCGCTGCGCGAACAGCTGCTGCCGCGTGCGCCGAAGCTGACGCCGCGCGAACTGGTCGAACATGGCGAGCACTATGCGCGCCAGACCGGCTATCCGGTGCAGTTTCAGTGGACTCTGTTAGAGGGCGTCAATGACGGCGACGACGAGATGGACGGCATCGTCGAACTGCTGAAAGGCAAACACGCGGTGCTCAACATGATCCCCTACAACACCATCCGCGATCTTGCCTTCAAGCGGCCCAGCTGGGAGAAGGCGAGAGCGATCGCCGCGGCGCTGCACCAGCGCGGCGTGCTGACCAAGCTGCGCGACTCGGCGGGGCAGGACGTCGATGGCGGCTGTGGCCAGTTGCGCGCCCGCGTGGCGCGCAGCATCTCCATCCGCCCGATCTGACCCGGTCGACAGCCCTCCCTTCGCGCGAACGACAGCGTCCAATTGCGTTGACTGTTGCTTTTCTTCGTCAAGGTAAAATCAATTGGACTTGCGGTTTTGTTAAGAATAATCTTGACCTTCGGCTCGAATCAGAATCCCGAAAGGAAAGATCATGTCGCCTCCCTATCGCGCTGTAAGTCGTGGCGGATTAAATTATCACAAGGAGAGGTACGACAGCCTGATCGAGGACCGCGACCTGGCCAAAGCGGACCGGGTGGCGTGCTACATGCTCGCTGTCGTGTGGAGCTGCGGCGTTGCTGGCGTGGAGGGCGCGCCGCATTCGGCCAGCTACATTGCCCATGACATCACCAAGCCGGCGCAACGGACCGTACCGTTTACCGTCGTCGTCAACAAAGACGATCCGAAACCGAAGCGCAGGGCCGATACGCTGTTAAAAGACACCGAAAAGACCGTTACGGTTTCCAACACGGAAGCCGAAGGCTCGGCGGCCCATTGGCTGAAAGAGCGCAGCATGCGCCAGCTCGACATCCAGCTCGATTGCGTTGCCGCCGCCTATGTCGGAGACCGCTGGTACCTCGCCGCCAACAACCTGGTGATTATCGATTCCGATGCAATGGAAATGCTTCGGGAGCTCGGCACGCCGAACGCCCTCTACAAAATCGTATGGGATCCGACGCCCAACCTGCACGCGGAGATGAAGATCCTGAAGCACTTGCGGACTGCGGGCGTGGCGCTTGCCGGCATCGACATGGGCGTGTCCAAGCCGTGCTGCAACCTGTGCAAACGGGTGCTGGACCAACAAGGCGTGGCGTACACGTCGTATCACGGCGACGCCGTGGACCCGAGTCGATGGGCTGCGCCGTTCTAGGCCTGGAGGCAAAATGGTCTAAGCTATCGACTCGTCCACCCATCGGAGAATAAGAATGATCAGCAAGAACACGATTTGCCTTTGGTTCAATGGTAATGCAGAAGAAGCCGCCCAGTTCTACGCCAGGACTTTCCCCGATAGCTCGGTCGGAGCCATCCATCGCGCGCCGGCCGACTTCCCGTCAGGTAAGGAGGGCGATGTCCTGGTGGTGGATTTCACCGTGGCGGGCATCCCGTGCATCGGCCTGAACGGCGGTCCGGGGATCCAGCACAGCCAGGCATTCTCGTTCCAGATCGCGACCGACGACCAGGCCGAAACGGACCGATTGTGGGATGCGATCATCGGCAACGGCGGCCAGGAAAACGCCTGTGGCTGGTGCCAGGACAAGTGGGGAATCTCGTGGCAGATCACGCCGCGCGTTCTGACGGACGGGTTCAACAATCCCGATCGTACGGTGGCCAAACGCGTGTTCGAGGCGATGATGGAGATGCGCAAAATCGACGTCGCCAGGATCGAAGCGGCGAGCCGCGGCTGACTCTCCTGCGGCCCGACTAGTCCCCGCCGCAATTCAAGTGCCGCGGGCGAGCGGCGCGTGCGGCCAACACCGCAAGAACAGCAGATACAATCAGTAAGGCTGCACTGGCGCCAAAGGTTACCTGGTAACCGTTGGCGTCGAACAGCATGCCTCCCACTGTCGCGCCGAGCATAATCGCGAGCTGGACCACGGCTACCATCAGACCGCCCCCGGCTTCCGCATCCTTTGGCAGGATTCTCGATAGCCATGTCCACCAGGCCGTTGGCGCCGCCGTTCCCACCAGCCCCCAAAGCCCGAGCAGGATCGCGGTCGCGACAACCGAGTTGCCAACCCAGATGAGCGCCATCGCGATCGCTGCCATGATCACGGGAATCATAATCAAGGTCGGGTACAGCCGTTGCTTGAGGAACGTCCCGATCAGGGTGGTGCCGACGAAGCCGGACAGGCCGATGATCAACAGCATGAACGACAGCGTCGAGATGCTGACGTGGGTCTCGCGTTCGAGGAAAGGCCGCAGGTACGTGAACAGCGCGAACTGCCCCATGAAGAGCAGGCTGACCGCCGCCATGCCGAACGCTACCGCGGGCTGCTTTAACAGCTTCAATACATTTCCCGAAGAGTGGCCGGCGTGGACCGTCATCGAAGGCAGGCTGATAAATTTCCATGCGAACGCGATTGCCGCAACGGGAACGACGAACAAGAACGCGCCGCGCCAGCCGATGATGGCGCCGAGGAAGCTGCCGAGGGGCGCCGCAATCACCGTGGCCAACGCATTGCCGCCGTTGAGGATGGCGAGCGCGCGCGGGACCTGGTCGCTCGGGACCAAACGCATCACCGTCGCCGCCGACATCGACCAGAAACCGCCGATCGCAATACCGATTAGTGCGCGGCCGGCCATGAACAAGCCGTAGCTCGGCGCGAATGCCACCAGCGTTCCCGACGCAATCATCAGCAGTGTCATCGATAGCAGAAGCACTTTGCGATCGAGTCGGCCGGCCAGCGCCGGGATACACAGGCTCGTGATCAAGGCGAACGCGCCGGAGATGGCAATTGCCTGGCCGGCCTGTCCCTCGGAAACGGCGAGGTCCCGGGCGATTGGCGTCAGCAGACTGACCGGAAGAAATTCCGATGCCACGAGGGTGAACGCCCCCAGCGCCAGCGCGAACACGGCGCTCCATGCCGCCGGGCTGTGCACCGCGGCACGTTGATTTGCAGAGATTTCCAGATTCATTGTTTCCTGACTATTGTTGGTGGAAGCGCCGGCGGCGGGGCACATCCTCACGCCGCGAGGGTGGTGTTGTCGATCACGAAGCGGTACTTCACATCGCCCTTGAGCATGCGCTCATAGGCGTGATTGATTTCGTCGGCGCGGATTATCTCGGTGTCGGCAATGATGCCGTGCGCGGCACAGAAGTCGAGCATCTCCTGGGTTTCCGGAATGCCGCCGATCATCGAGCCTGCGATCGCGCGGCGCTGGCCGACCAGGTTGAACACCGCGGGCGATGGGTGCGGCGAGGCGGGCACGCCTACCAGGACAATAGTGCCATCGCGCTTCAGCAGCGCCATGAACGGGTCCAGGTCGTGCGGCGCCGCCACCGTATTGATGATCAGGTCGAGGCTCATTGCATGCGCTGCCATTGCCCCGGTATCGCGCGATACTACAACCTGGTGCGCGCCCAGCGCCTGCGCATCTGCGCGCTTCGATTCGGAGGTGGTGAACGCGACAACCTGCGCGCCCATCGCATTGGCCAGCTTGATGCCCATATGACCAAGGCCGCCGATGCCGACGATCCCGATCTTCTTGCCCGGCCCCGCGTGCCAGTGGCGCAGCGGCGAGTAAGTGGTGATGCCTGCGCAAAGCAGCGGGGCCACGGCCGCGAGTTGCGCTTCCGGATGCCGCACCCGAAGCACATAGCGCTCGTGCACCACGATCTGCTCCGAGTAGCCGCCCAGGGTGTGGCCCGGGGCGTCCGCGGTCGGGAAGTTATAAGTGCCGGTCATGCCGTTGCAGTAGTTTTCGAGCCCGCTCTCGCAGTCTGCGCAGTGCCTGCAGCTGTCGACGATGCAGCCGACTCCGACCAGGTCGCCGGCCTGGAAGGCGGAAACATGCGCACCGACGGCAGCTACGCGGCCACGATTTCGTGGCCGGGAACGCATGGGTACACCGTACCGGCCCATTCGCCGCGCACCTGGTGCAGGTCGGAGTGGCATACGCCGCAGAATGCGATGTCAATTTGAACATCGTGTGGGCCAGGACCGCGCCGGGGAATGTCAATCGATTCAAGGGGTTGGTCGCCGGCATGGGCGCCGAAAGCTTTGACGGTCACGGGGAATTCCTTTCATTCTTGGGTGGCGCTGCATTGGAACCGCATGCAAAAGTGTCCGGGAAATGAATGGTAGTGGCAGGCAGGTTGGGAAAACGAATCGAAAACGGGATGGGCTTATGCGCTCGTATCATTAATCGATATGCTTATTAAGACTTTGGCGCCATATAATGGCGACTCCTCGCAAGCGCGATTCCGCCACAAAGGATCACCATGGCCCGCGACAATATCAACGATATCCTCGTCTTTTTCGCCGTTGCGCGGGAACGCAGCTTTACCCGCGCCGCTGCAAAACTCGGCATGTCGCAGTCCGCGCTTAGCCATATCGTGCGCGCGCTGGAAGCCCGGCTGGGCGTGCAGCTGCTGACCCGCACCACGCGCAGCGTCTCGCCGACCGAAGCGGGCGAGCGGCTGCTGCAGAACGTCGCGCCGCGGATCGAGGAGATCGAAGCGGAAATCGCGGCAATCAGCGATCTGGGCGGCAAGCCGGCCGGCACGATTCGGATTACGGCGATCGACAGTGTGATCGATAAGGTTTTATGGCCCCGGCTGGCGCCGATACTGCCGCAATATCCGGACCTGCACGTGGAAATGAATTCGGAATATCGGCTGGTGGACATCGCGGGCGAACGCTTCGACATCGGCGTGCGCTTCGGCGACCAAGTGGAGAAGGACATGGTCGCGGCACGCCTCACGCCCGATATGCCGACGATGATTGTCGGCTCGCCGGGCTACTTCGAGTGGCACACGATTCCGCGCTCCGCGCAGGACCTGATGAAACACAACTGCATTACCTTGCGAATGGCGAGCAGCGGCGGCATCTATGCATGGGAACTTGAACACGAGGGGAATGCAATGGAGGTGCGGGTGCGAGGCCAGAGCGTCTTCACGACCGGTTACCATATGGTGAATGCCGCACTGAGCGGCAACGGGCTGGCGTTTGTCACGGGAGACCTGGCCGAGCAACACGTGCGCGATGGCCGTCTTATCAGCGTGATGGAGAACTGGTGTCCAAAATTCCCCGGCTTGCACGCCTACTACCCGAGCCGGCGTAACTCTTCGCGCGCCCTGGGCCTGGTCATCGATGCGATTCGATATAAAGGTTGACGCATGCCCGTAATACGATCCGCAGTGCGCGTACGGTTCCTTTATGAACGGGGTGGCATCGCGGACGCATCCATCCACATCGCTCCCCAGATGTGGCCGTCAGGATCGGCGAAGTCGCGGCCGTACATGAAACCGTGTTCTTCAACGGGATTGATGTCGCCAGTGCCGCCATGCTCGGACGCTGCCTTGTTCATCGCATCGACCGCTTCGCGCGAATCGCACGAGATGTTGAGCGCGACCTCGCTCGATGTCGACGGCGGAATTGGGCGGGTGGTAAATGTGCTCCATCTTGCGTGCGTCAAGAGCATCACGCTGATCGTCTCGCTCCATTTCATCAGCGCCGCGTCATCGCCGGAGCACTGCGGGTTGATCTTAAAGCCCAGCGCAACGTAAAAATCCTTTGACGCGTTCAGGTCTGTCACTGGCAAGCTGATGGTAATGGTTCGGGGCATCGAGGTTCTCCTTGGCGGCTTCTTGGATTGAGTGGCTTCGATCGCTGACTGCGAATTTAGCATGGCCCTCTGCGGTATGTCATTCGATCCATTCAACTCACGCCTCGATTGTGACAATGCGTGCCTGGATCTTTCCGTCCACCTCTCCGCTTCCGAATCGCCTGGCAATCGCGATGGTCGCCGTTTCCGTCGCTTCGGCTAATCGCGTGGCATCGCGCGCCTCGATCTCGTTTCGCAGCGGCGTGCCCTGACAATATGCAACTGCCGCTATCTCCGGAGAATCTGCCTTGCTGCGCGCCGTCAGGGTTTCGATGTTGGGTGATTTCGTGAATCCGCCAGCTGCAAGATCCCGCTCGATGATCGATCCGTCGCAATAACCGTGGGGCGTGCGGGCCATGAAGCGAGGCACGTCGTCGGGGAAGAGGGACGCAAGCGCCGAGGTGACGGTGTCAGCAAATTCGTTCTCTTCGATCCGATCCCACACGTTGAAGATGAATACGCCGCCTGGCCGCAGCACTCGGCGCGCCTCGGAAAAGGCCAGGGATTTATCGGGGAAAAACATGACGCCAAACTGGCAAACCACGGCGTCGAACGATCCGTCCGCGAACGGCAGCTGCATCGCATCGGCCTGGCGCCATTCGACCGGCCGATGCGTCCCGATGGTCACGGCTTGATCGAGCATCGCCTGATTCAAATCCGTTGCGACGATGGAGACATGGTCCGGCAATGCAGAACACAAGGCGCGAGTCACGACCCCAGTGCCAGCAGCAATCTCCAGAACATGGTTTAGTGGTTTTGACGCAAGCCGTTCCGCCAGGTCTCGTGCGTAGGGTTCGAAAATCAGCGGAACCAGATACGTTTCATACAGTTTCGGAATCGCGCCGGCGAAAATCTTGTCGGTATTCGCATTGCTCATCGTGATTGTCTCTCAACGATTTTCAACTTTTTACAGGATGGGCTGATTACGCTTCGGGTCGCGTTCATCATACGCGCATAGTGACAACGCGCTCATCGAAAATGTTATTCTTCTGCCACGACTGTTCACGATCTAATCCGGTTTCGACAAAGATGACTTCGCTGCGATTCAAACGATTAATCCCGATGGTGCTAACCGCGCGTTTTTGTGTGGCGGGCGCTGTTTGCCTGGATCCAGCGACGCATCTGTCTGGTTATAAGATACCGCTGGGCTCAGAAGTGCGTACCGCCGAAGCGATCGTGATTGGCCGCGCTCTGTCGCAGCAGGGCCTTCGAGAAGACCCGAGCGATCCCGCTGGAGTTACGGCCTACAACGTGACCGTCAAGGTACGAGCCAGGCTGAAAGGTAATCCGCCAAAGCTGGTAGTGTTCCGCAACGAAAATACATCGTCGCGCTATCCGATCTCGGTGGGAGAGGACCACGTGTTGTTCATGTCTCGCGCTGCTGATGCGTTTCAGGTCGATAGTTGCGGCAATTCTGGGCCGATGCCCGCAGTGAGGCATCTGGTCAAGCGGATCCAGACAGAATTGAAGTCTCCGAAGTAGCGCTCGAATTGGC
This sequence comes from Massilia sp. P1_C10, assembly GCF_056406475.1. NCBI lineage: Bacteria > Pseudomonadati > Pseudomonadota > Betaproteobacteria > Burkholderiales > Oxalobacteraceae > Massilia > Massilia sp. P1_C10. The sequence continues at coordinate 200,580 of NZ_JBFUAC010000002.1, read as the reverse complement.
GGCGCCCGAAAATTACTTGACTAGTCAAGTATCCTTCCAATAGCTTTTTCTTGCATATTGACCCGCGCACGATTGAATTTTCCGCGCGTATTTTCGTGGACAGTTGCACAATGGCGGAATAGACTTATTGGCATCAATCAAGAGAGGATAGCCGAATGCATTCCTCCGTCTCGGAGACACTGTTTGACACCGCGGGCAGCCATGCGATGCGCATGCCCGTGGCGCAGGAAGAGCAGGCGCGGGCCGACATCTACGGCCTGATCGCCCGCTTGCTGCTTGCCCCGCCCGACGACGCGCTGCTCGACAGCCTCGCCGGCGCCGACGCCATCGTTTCATCCGATACCGAACAAGCGCTCGACCGCGCCTGGGACCAGCTCTCGCTGACCGCGCGCCTGCTGCCTTTCGAACTGGTGCGCGATGAGTTCAACGACCTGTTCGTCAGTACCGGCGTGCCCCGCGTCAATCCCTACGGCTCGCTCTACCTGGCCGGTTTCCTCCACGAGAAGCCGCTCGCCACCTTGCGCGCCGACCTCGCGAAACTGGGCCTGGCCCGCCGCGGCGGCACCGTGGAAACCGAAGACCACCTGGGCGTACTGTGCGAAACCATGCGCCGCCTGATCGTCGACCGCCACAGCCTGGCCGCGCAAAAACAGTTCTTCGACGCCCACCTCGCAACGTGGCACGGCAAATGCCTTGCCCACCTGCGCCAGGCCGAAGGCGCCCAATTCTATGCGCGCGTGGCCGACCTGGTCGCCGCCTTTTTCGCAATCGAGCAAGAAGCATTCGATGTGGCCGAGGACGACCCGGCCGACTGATTCAACCACTTCAGGGATGGCACCATGGACGATAGCAAAACAGTCGACAAAAAACGGCGCGGATTCTTGCGTGCCGCCGGCGGGGCAGGGGCGCTCGGCGCGCTTGCCGTCGTGGCGAGCGATGCGCCCGCCGCGGCCCCGATAGCAAAGGCGCCCGCGCCCGAGGCCAAGCCGGTCGGATACCACGAGACCGAACATATTCGTCAGTACTATCGCACCGCTAAATACTGGTAGAACAGGAGCGTATCGATGACCGTCGTCAAAAAAACCTCCGGCGCCAGCACCAGCGGCGCCAGGTCCGCCCTGCAGCAGGGCCTGGCCCGCGCCGCGAACGCGACCATCAAGCGCCGATCCTTCCTGGTGCGCGCCGGCCTCACCGCGGGCGCAGCCGGCCTCGCGCGCAACCTGCCGTTCAACGTGATCGACACCGCCGAGGCCCAGGAAGCCGCGGCCGCGGCGGCCGCCGCGCCGGTCGTCAAGCACACCGTCTGCACCCACTGCTCGGTGGGCTGCTCGGTCGAAGCGGTGGTGCAGAACGGCGTGTGGATCCGCCAGGAGCCGGCCTTCGATTCGCCGTTCAACATGGGCGCCCACTGCGCCAAGGGCGCGTCGGTGCGCGAACACGGCCACGGCGAACACCGCCTGCGCTATCCGATGAAGCTCGTCGCCGGCAAATACCAGCGCATCTCCTGGGACCAGGCGATCAACGAGATCGGTGACAAGCTGCTCGACCTGCGCGCCAAGGCCGGTCCAGACTCGATGATGATGATCGGCGGGAGCAAGCACAATAACGAGCAGTCCTACCTGATGCGCAAGTTCGCCTCGATGTACGGCACCAACAACTGCGACCACCAGGCGCGCATCTGCCATTCGACCACGGTCGCCGGCGTGGCCCAGACCTTCGGCTACGGTGCGATGACCAACTCGTACAACGATCTGCACCACAGCAAAGCGATCATGTTCATCGGCTCCAATCCCGCCGAAGCGCACCCGATCTCGATGCTGCACGCGCTGCACGCCAAGGAGCAGGGCGCCAAGATCGTCGTGGTCGACCCGCGCTTCACCCGCACCGCGCGCTTCGCGCACCAATACGTGCGCGTGCGCCCCGGCACCGACATCCCGCTGGTGTGGGGCATCTTGTGGCACATCTTCCAGAACGGCTGGGAGGACAAGGGCTTCATCGAGCAGCGCACCTACGGCATGGAGGAGGTGCGCAAGGAAGTGGCCAAGTGGACGCCCGACAAAGTGGCCGACGTCACCGGGGTGCCGGAAGCGGCGGTGCGCCAGGTCGCCGAGACGCTGGCGATGAACCGGCCCTCGTCGGTGGTCTGGTGCATGGGCATCACCCAGCACCACGTCGGCACCGCCAACGTGCGCGCGCTGTGCATCCTGCAGCTGGCGCTGGGGAACATCGGCGTCGAAGGCGGCGGCACCAACATCTACCGCGGCCACGACAACGTGCAGGGCGCCACCGACGTCGGCCCGAATCCGGATTCGCTGCCCGGCTACTACGGCCTGGCCGAAGGCGCCTGGAAGTACTTCTGCACCGCCTGGGGCGTCGACTACGAATGGATGAAAGGGCGCTACGGCTCCAAGGAGCTGATGGAGAAGCCCGGCATGGCGGTGTCGCGCTGGTTCGACGGCGTGCTGGAAAAGAACCAGTACGTCGACCAGCCGTCCAACCTGCGCGCGGTCCTCTACTGGGGCCACGCGCCGAACAGCCAGACCCGCCTGCCCGACATGAAGGCGGCGATGCAGGCGCTCGACCTGCTGGTGGTGATCGATCCGTATCCGACCATGACGGCGGCGATGCACGGCCGCAGCGACGGCGTCTACCTGCTGCCGGCCACGACCCAGTTCGAGACCCAGGGCTCGGTGACGGCGTCGAACCGCAGCATCCAGTGGCGCGAGCGCGTGATCCAGCCTCTGTTCGAGTGCAAGACCGACCACGAGATCATGTACCTGTTCGCCAAGAAGTTCGGTTTCGCCGAGCAGCTGTGCAAGAACATCAAGGTGGTCAACAACGAGCCGGTGATCGAAGACATCCTGCGCGAGATTAACCGCACGTGCTGGACCATCGGCTATACCGGCTGCTCGCCCGAGCGCCTGAAGCTGCACGCGGCGAACAAGCACACCTTCGACCCGACCACGCTGCTGGCGTCCGACGGCCCGTGCAAGGGCGACTACTACGGCCTGCCTTGGCCATGCTGGGGCACGCCGGAGATGAAGCATCCGGGCACCCCTATCCTTTACAACATCAACAAGCCGGTGATGGAAGGGGGAATGCCGTTCCGCGCCAACTGGGGCGTGGAACGTAACGGAGAGACGCTGCTGGCGGCCGACGGCTCCACCACCAAGGACAGCGAGCTCGATACCGGCTACCCGGAATTCGACCACGTGTTCCTGAAAAAGCTCGGCTGGTGGTCGGAGCTGACCGAAGCCGAAGTGGCCCAGGCCGAAGGCAAGAACTGGAAGACCGACCTGTCGGGCGGGATCATCCGCGTCGTCATGAGCCACGGCTGCGCCCCGTACGGCAATGCCCGCGCGCGCGCCAACGTGTGGAACTTCCCCGATCCGGTGCCGGTCCACCGCGAGCCGCTGATGTCGCCGCGCCGCGACCTGGTGGCCAAGTATCCGACCTACGACGACAAGGCCAATTTCTGGCGCGTGCCGACCCTGTACAAGTCGGTGCAGGCGGTCGACTTCTCGAAGGACTACCCGCTGATCATGACGTCCGGCCGGCTGGTCGAGTACGAGGGCGGCGGCGACGAGACACGCTCGAACCCGTGGCTGGCCGAGCTGCAGCAGGAGATGTTCGTCGAGATCAATCCGGCCGACGCGCAGAAATTCGGCGCGGTCACGGACCACTACATCCACGTCGAAACGCCGACCGGGGCGCGACTGAAGGTCAAAGCGCTGGTGACGCCGCGCGTGCCGCCTGGCCTGGTGTGGATGCCGTTCCACTTCGGCGGCTGGTGGATGGGCGAGGATCTGCTCAAACACTATCCGGAGGGCGCGGCGCCGATCGTACGCGGCGAAGCCGTTAACACCGGCTGGACCTACGGCTACGACGCCGTGACGATGATGCAGGAAACCAAAGTGTCGCTGTGCCGTCTGGCGCGCGTCTGATCGAATCGAGAGGAACTCCATGCAAGCACGGATGAAATTCATTTGCGACGTCGAGCGCTGCATCGACTGCAACGGCTGCGTGACCGCCTGCAAGAGCGAGAACGAAACGCCATGGGGCGTCAACCGGCGCCGCGTCGTCACTGTCGACGACGGCCTGCCGGGCGAGCACTCGATATCGGTCGCGTGCATGCACTGCACCGACGCGCCATGCCTGGCCGTGTGCCCGGTCAACTGCATCTATCACACCGAGGACGGCATCGTCCTGCACAACAAGGACCAGTGCATCGGCTGCGGCTACTGCTCGTACGCCTGCCCGTTCGGCGCGCCGCAGTTCCCGGAAACGGGACTGTTCAACCACCGCGGCAAGATGGACAAGTGCACTTACTGCGCCGGCGGACCGGAGGCCGACCAGTCAGAGGCCGAATTCAAGAAGTATGGCCGCAACCGCATCTCGGAAGGCAAGCTGCCGGCCTGCGCGGAGCAGTGCAGCACCAAGGCGCTGCTGGCCGGCGACGCCAACGTCATCGCCGACATCTACAAGCAGCGCGTCGAAACGCGCGGCTACGGGGCCGAACTGTGGGGCTGGGAGATCGCCTACGACCGCTCCAAGCGCAAGCCGGGGCCGGGGCAGGCGCCGGCCGACGGACCGCGCGTCAACCAGCTGAACGAAACCCAGAACGGCGGCAAGAAGGAGGGCGTATGAAAGTCGTGAACCTCACCCTCGCCGCGGCGATCGCGGTGTCGCTGGCGGGCTGCCTGGAAGTCGACCAGCGCGCACGCGCCGATGGCGCCGGCGCCGGCCAGAACAAGGCGGCGGCGCCGGCGGTGCTGGCCGAGCGCACCAAGACCCAGAACGAATACAACCGGGTCAAACCCTGAAAGGACTCGCGATGCGTTCATTCCTCTCATTGCGGCGGATCTCCGCCCTGGCCTGCGTCCTGATGATGACCGCGCCGGCGCTGGCCGAAGTCCCCAACAAGAATGCCAAGCCGGCCTACGCCGAAGAGCAGACCATCATGCAAACGGAGCAGCGCACCATCGCGCAGGGCTTCGATTCGCCGGCGTCCGGCAAGGTGCACATGGACCGCCACTACCTCGGACCCTACGGCGCTGAGGAAGGCACGGTACTGCTGCAGCGCGGCGGCAATACCTGGCGCCTGCTGCGCAACGGCCCGATCGCCACCGTCAGCGGCTGGCTGCTGCTGGCCACGCCGCTGCTGATCCTCGGCTTCTTCTTTGCCGTCGGCCCGGACCGCTCGCGCCAGGACGCCGGCGTGCGCATCGAGCGCTTCACGCGCTGGCAGCGCTGGGTGCATTGGTCGACCGCGATCAGCTTCACCGCGCTGGCGATCACCGGCCTGCTGCTCATGTTCGGCAAATACCTGTTCATGCCCTGGATGGGCCGCGACGCCTTCGCCTGGCTGGCGGCGCTGTCGAAATGGATCCACAACTTCGTCGGCCCGCTGTTCATCGTCTGCTCGGTGATCATGTTCTTCACCTACTTCCGCGACAACATCTGGCGCCGCTGGGACTGGAACTGGATCAAGCACCTCGGCGGCCTGGTCTCGCACAAGCACGTCCCGGCCGGCTACTTCAACGCCGGCGAGAAGATCTGGTTCTGGGGCGCCGTGGTGCTGCTCGGGCTCCTGATGTCGGTCACCGGCCTGATGCTCGATTTCGTCAACTTCGGCCAGACCCGCTACATGCTGCAGATCGCCGATTACCTGCACATCGGCGGCGCCACGCTGTACATCTTCGGCTCGATGGGCCACATCTACCTGGGCACGATCGGCACGCCCGGCGCCTACGAGGCGATGCGCCACGGGACGGTCGACGCCAACTGGGCCCGCGCCCATCACGAGATCTGGTACGAGGAAGTGGCGCAGCAGCAGGCGCCGCCGCCGATCGCGCCGGCGCCGATTCCAAGGGGACGCGTATGAAAACCGTATTCATGATTGGGCTGGCCGCGCTGCTGTGCGCCGGTTGTTCGCGCGGCGATGGCGCAAGCGCCGGCATGCGCAAGACGAATTTTCCCGGCATGGTGACGGCGGGCGGCGGGACCAGCGGCGAGGTCATGGCGCGCAACAAAAAGCCGCAGACCGACGGCAGCTACGCCGGTGGCACGCCCTACCACGCGGGCGGCGCTGGGGGCACCACCGGCGGCACGGCGACGGCCGGCGCGGTGCAGGAATCCGGTCACGGTCCGTCCGGCAACACGGCGCCGCCGGCCGCCAAGCAAACCCCGAGCGGGCAATAGGAGGCAGCATGCGAAAACTATCGATTGCCATGCTGATGCTGGCGCTGTCCGGCACTGCCCTGGCAACCCTGCCGAAGCCGACGCCGGCTGAAGCCGAGGCGCAGGCAGCCAAGAAAGCCGCGGCCGACGCGCAGGCGGCCAAGGACAAGGAAGCGCTGCTGGCGAAGATGGATGCCTTGACCGCGTCGTGGCGCGCCAAGGCGCCGTCCAAGGGCTTGAAGGTCAACCCGCCGACGCCGCTGCCGGCGCCTGTGGCCGCGGTGACGGCGCCGGCCACGCAGTCGGGCGCCAACGGCCAGCCGAATGGCGTGATGACGGCGGCGGGCGCGGCGGCGCCCATGACCAGCGAAAAGTCCGGTACCGCGGTGGCCAGCAAGGACGTCAAGCCGGCGCCATCGCCGCCCGCGTCGACGGTAAAGACACGATGACGGCATTGGCGAGCATGCGCATCGCTGTCCTCATGCAGCGGCGCCAGCTGAATCACCGGTGGGCCGACGAGGCCTGGTCGGCGATCGCGGTCATGGCGGACGGCGGCGGCCTGCCGCCGGTGCAGACGCTGGTCGACGACGCGGGCAGCGAGTCCTACCTGGTGTCTGGCCTGGAGCTGCAGCTGTTCCCGGACGAGAACGAAGGCTATTTTGAAAACTGGATCGCGCCGGAATCGAAAGTATTCATCATGTGGCGCATGCAGGACGGCCGGGCGATGCCGCTGCGCGCTTCGGTCAGCTACGCCGAAGGCACGCGCATGTTCGATTGCGGCGAAGCGGCCGACGGCGTGCTGATGCCGATCGAGATCCACAGCTGGCTGGCCGACTACCTGCGCGTGCACTACACGCCTCGCCAGCCAGGCGGCGAAACGCGCCACGGCAAGCGCGCGCGCAGCTAGGAGAGGGCGATGCCGAACGAAGGATTCCTGCAGCGCTGGTCGCGGCTGAAGTCGCACCCGGAGCCCGAGCCGCAGCCCGAGACCCTGGAGTCAGGTCCGCCGGGCCTGAGCCCGCCTGTGGAGGCGCCGATCGAGCAGCTGCCGCTGCCGACCCTAGCCGATGCGGAAAACCTGACCGCCGATTCCGACTTCTCGTCGTTCGTCGCCCGCGGCATCGACCCCTCGGTGCGCCGCCTCGCGATGAAAAAGCTGTTCGCCGACCCGCACTTCAACGTGGTCGACGGCCTCGATATCTACATGGGCGACTACAACCTGCCCGACCCGGTCAGCCCGGTGATGCTCGCCTCGCTGGCGCACGCCCGCAACATCTTCGCCAAGGTCGTCGAGGACGTGCTCGAAGACGTCGAACCCATACCCGCTCCACCCGAACAGGAACCCGAATGAATTCACCCGACCCGATTAGCAAGGAGCGCGCCAAGCTGGCGGCGCTGGAGGCCGCGCACGCGCTGCCCGGCCCCGACCCGGTGCCGTCGGTGACCTACCGTTCCGCCGGCAAGACCCTGATCGTCGGCGCCGCAGCCGACGTCGCCCCCTGGGCCGATGCGCTGTCCGCGCTGGAACTGACCGTGCTGCAGACCGAACGCGTGCGCAACATCGCCCTCAAGGGCTGGCTGGGAGCGTTCGAGGCGACCTGGGACGGCGGGCAGGGCAGGTTCGACCTGGTGCTGGACCTGTCGCCGGCGCCGCTGATCGCGCGCCATGAACCGCCGGCCGGCTACTTCGCGCCCGGCCCCGGCATGCTGGCGCGCGCGCGGGCCGTGGAGGAGCTGGCCGAGATGATCGGCGAATTCGAGAAGCCCAAATACTTCGTCTACAAGGAGCGGATCTGCGCGCACAGCCGCAACAAGCAGGTCGGCTGCAATGCCTGTATCGAGATCTGTTCGGCCGGGGCGATTTTCGGCGCCGGCGACAAGATCCGCGTCGATCCCAACCTGTGCGCCGGCTGCGGCGCCTGCACGACGGTGTGCCCGACCGGCGCGCTGACCTACGCCTACCCGAGCGCAGCCTACACGGGCGAGCGCCTGCGCACGCTGGTCGGCGCCTACCGCGACGCCGGCGGCGGGGCCCCCGAACTGCTGTTCCACAGCGGCGAACATGGCAGGGCGGTGATCGGCGCGCTGGAAGCGGGCGGCCAGGGCGTCCCCGCGTGGGTGCTGCCGGTCGAACTGCACCACGCCGCATCGGTCGGCATCGACGTATGGCTGGCCGCGGTCAGCTACGGCGCCGCCGCGATCACGGTGCTGATGACGGACGAAGAAGCGCCGCAGTACCGCAGCGCGGTCGCCGCGCAGATGGACATCGCCAATACCATCCTCGACGGCCTCGGATACCAGGGCGGGCATTGCCGCCTGGTGCAGGTGCGGGAAGCGGGGCAGCTGGGCGCCGCGCTGGCGTCGCCGCCGTCGTCCTCGGTGGTCGCCGAGGCGGCCACCTTCCACGTCATGGCCGACAAGCGCAACACGCTCGACCTGGCACTGTCGCACCTGGCCAGGTATTCGCCGTTGAAGCCCGCGGCGATTCCGCTGCCGGCCGGCGCTCCGTTCGGCAACGTCAGGGTCGACGCCAGCGCCTGCAGCCTGTGCATGGCCTGCGTCGGCGCCTGCCCGTCGTCGGCGCTGATGGACAGCACCACCTTGCCGCAGCTGCGCTTCGTCGAGAAGAACTGCGTGCAGTGCGGGCTGTGCGAAACCACCTGCCCGGAAAACGCCATCACCCTCGAACCGCGCATCTCGTTCGCCGAGGACTGGAACAAGCCGGTGGTCAAGCACGAGTCGACGCCGTTCTGCTGCATCCGCTGCGCCAAGCCGTTCGGCTCATTGCAGATGATCGAGAACATGCTGGGCAAACTGGGATCGCACCCGGCGTTCGCCGGCAACCTCGATCGCATCCGGATGTGCGGCGATTGCCGCGTGATCGACATGATGAAAAGCGGGGACAGCGCCAGAATCACGGGCCGAAGCCTGTAAAATAACCATCTTTTCCTACAAGCTTCCATCGCCATGACTGTTGTCCGCACCCGTTTTGCTCCCAGCCCGACCGGCTATCTCCACCTTGGCGGCGCGCGCACCGCGCTGTATTCGTGGGCGTACGCGCGCCACTTCGGCGGCACCTTCATCCTGCGCATCGAGGACACCGACCTGGAACGCTCGACCCCGGAAGCGGTGCAGGCCATCATCGACGGCATGCAGTGGCTCGGCCTGAATCACGACGAAGGCCCGTTCTACCAGATGCAGCGCATGGACCGCTACCGCGAAGTGATCGGCCAGATGCTCGAAGCCGGCACCGCGTACCTGTGCTATTCGTCGCCGGAAGAAGTCGAGGCGATGCGCGAGCGCATGCGCGCGGCCGGCGAAAAGCCGCGCTACGACGGCACCTGGCGTCCGGAAGAAGGCAAGACCCTGCCGGAAGTCCCGAGCGACCGCACGCCGGTCGTCCGCTTCAAGAATCCGCTGGACGGCGAAGTAAGCTGGGACGACGTCGTCAAGGGCACCATCACGATCGGTAACAAGGAACTCGACGACCTGGTCATCGCGCGCCCGGACGGCACCCCGACCTACAACTTCTGCGTCGCCGTGGACGACTGGGACATGCAGATCACCTACGTGCTGCGCGGGGACGACCACGTCAACAACACGCCGCGCCAGATCAACATCCTGCGGGCGATCGGCGCGCCGCTGCCGCAGTACGGCCACCTGCCGATGATCCTCGGCGCCGACGGCGCCAAGCTGTCGAAGCGCCACGGCGCGGTCAGCGTGATGGATTACCCGGCGCAGGGCTACCTGCCGGAGGCGATGCTGAACTACCTGGCGCGCCTGGGCTGGAGCCATGGCGACGACGAAGTGTTCTCGATGGAGCAGTTCTGCGAATGGTTCGACCTGTCGAACCTGACCGCTTCGCCGGCCCAGTTCAATCCGGAGAAACTCAACTGGCTCAACAACCAGTACATCAAGCAGGCCGACGACGAGCGCCTGGCCTCGCTGGCGCGCCCGCGCATGCTGGGCGAAGGCGCGGAGTTCAACCACAACCCGCCGCTCGGCCCGGTGATCGCGCTGATGAAGGAGCGCGCCAACACGGTCAACGAGCTGGCCGACGCGGCGATGCTGTTCTACCGCGACCCGCAGCCCGATCCGGCTCTGCTGGCGCAGCACCTGACCGATGCGGTGAAGCCGGCGCTGGCGCAGTTCGCCGAGCGCTGCGAAACGGTCGAGTGGCACCGTCCGGCGCTGGCGGCGATGATCAAGGAAGTGATCGCGGCGAACGGCATCAAGATGCCCCAGCTGGCGATGCCGCTGCGCCTGATGATCACCGGCCAGCTGCAAACGCCGGCGATCGATGCCGTGCTCGAACTGTTCGAACGCGACATCATTCTGGCGCGCCTGCGGAAATTTCTTTAATTTCTTGAAATTATCGCCGTCTGGCATTTGCGGAATGCAAGAGAGTAGTCTATAATTTTGCTTCTTCACCGGACGGGGGTATAGCTCAGCTGGGAGAGCGCTTGCATGGCATGCAAGAGGTCAGCGGTTCGATCCCGCTTACCTCCACCACGTTGAAGAGATGTTTTGTAGTAAAAGCCAGTTCAGGTCCCCATCGTCTAGAGGCCTAGGACATCACCCTTTCACGGTGAGTACAGGGGTTCGAATCCCCTTGGGGACGCCAGGATTCGAGTAGTGCAGAAATAGTGTTGAGGTTCGATACGGCCCTGACCAGTCAGGGTTTTTTTTGCGCTACGAATTTGGGGGGTATAGCTCAGCTGGGAGAGCGCTTGCATGGCATGCAAGAGGTCAGCGGTTCGATCCCGCTTACCTCCACCAAGACAACGCAGTAAAGCAGTTCAAGGTCCCCATCGTCTAGAGGCCTAGGACATCACCCTTTCACGGTGAGTACAGGGGTTCGAATCCCCTTGGGGACGCCAGGATTCGAGTAGTAGAGTTTTGCAGGGCCAGGGTGGTATCATGACCGCCCAGGACAGATTTCTGTCCCCATCGTCTAGAGGCCTAGGACATCACCCTTTCACGGTGAGTACAGGGGTTCGAATCCCCTTGGGGACGCCAGTTAAAAAGCCGGAGCAGACCAGCGCGCATGCGCATAGGTGCTTCGGCTTTTTTTATTTCCGTTGGTCGTACCAGGCTTCGCTGGTACGGCAGGCGTTATGCGCCGCTGGCCGCTTCGACCTTGCCGAAGAAGCCGTATTGCAGGCTTGCGGCGATGCGGCGCGCGACCAGAATGAATTCGTCGGCCAGCGACTGATCGAACAACCGCGCTGCCGTCGCTTCGAACAAGGCCAGCCAGCGCCGGAAATGGTCGGGTTCGACGCCGTTCAGCGCCATGTGCTTGCCGAACACGTTTCCCTGGAATTGCTGCGTCTTGAGCATGGTGGCGCACCAGAAGTCGACCATCCTCCCCAGATGCGTATCCCAGTGATCGCCGATCGCCTGGTCGAAAACAGGGCCCAGCGCCGGATCCGCGCGCACGCCGTCATAAAACGAATGCACCAGTGTGGCGATCGACTCTTTGTTCAGTTCAAGATATGGCATTGATTTTCCGGGTGATCAGGCGAACAAGTATTTCGTATATATCTTAACCGATTCTGCGGCGAATCGCGGATTCGACTATTATCTGCGCTTGCCGCAATCGCGGCGTTCACCGATTCAGCATGCGCCTCGATTCTAATTTGCAAACATCGCTCGCCATCTTCTGCAAAGTCGTCGACAACTACGGCGACATCGGCATTTGCTGGCGCCTTGCGCGCCAACTGCAGGGCGAGCACGATGTCGCTGTCACCTTGTGGGTCGACGACCTGGCAACGTTCAAGCGTATTTGCCCTCCGCTCGACCCGGATGCGGAAACGCAGCAGGTGGGCGGCGTCACCGTGCGCCACTGGCGCGGCCAGGACGGCGTGTTCGCGCCGGCCGAGGTGGCCGACATCGTCATCGAATTCTTTGGCTGCGACATACCTCCCGGTTACATTGCCGCGATGGTCGACCGCGATCCGCGCCCTGTATGGCTGAACCTGGAAGGCCTGAGCGCGGAAGAGTGGGTGGAGGGCTGCCACACCCTGTCCTCGCCGCATCCGCGACTGCCGCTGACCAAGTATTTCTACTTCCCCGGCTTCACGCCCCGAACAGGCGGACTGATGCGCGAAGCGGCGCTGGAGCAGCATCGCGTGCAGTTCCAGGCCGATCCCGAGGCGCGCGCGGCCTTCCTGACCGGGCTGGGCGTGACGCCGGCCGAACAGGCGGCGCGCACGGTGTCGCTGTTCTGCTACCCGCACGCGCCGGTCGCCGACCTGTTCGCCGCCTGGCAAGCCGGCGCCGAACCGGTGCTGTGCCTGGTGCCGGACGGCGTCGCAGCCGATGCGGTGCGCGCGTTCCTGGACGCCGATCCGGCGCCGGGCGCGGCAGCCACCCGCGGCGCACTGACGGTGCGCGTGCTGCCGTTCGTCGCGCAGCCCGATTACGACAAGCTGCTGTGGGCGTGCGACCTCAACTTCGTGCGCGGCGAGGATTCGATCGTGCGCGCGCAGTGGGCGGGGCGCCCGTTTGTCTGGCACATCTACCCGCAGGACGAAAACCTGCACCACAAGAAGCTGCGCGCCTTCCTCCAGCGCTACTCGCCGGACATCGACAGCGCCAACGGCTTCAACCTGCTGTGGAATGGCGCGGCCGGCGAGGGCGCCAGTGTCGCCGCGGCCTGGGCGCCGTTCGAAGCCGAACTGGAACGGGTTGCCGACCGCTCTGCCGAGTGGCATGCCGAGATGCTGGCGAATGGTGATCTAGTTTCCAACATGCTGAAATTTGCCGCGTCGAAACGATGAATGGCCGATCCAATCGGGTATAATGCGCGGTTACTCTTCACGGTATTTTCGAGTTTTTGATCAAACGTGGGCTCTGGGCGAAGTTCGGCCACGGCGACAGATGATTTTCATGCAACCACCTTTTTACGTATATTCACTATGAAACCTGCAAAAGAAATTCGCGTTGGCAACATCATTATGGTTGATAGCAAGCCGATGATCGTGCTGCGCTCTGACGTCAATGGCTCGAGCCGCACCGGCTTCACCTACAAGTGGAAGATGAAGAATCTTCTGACCAACAGCCCGATGGAAAACGTGTTCCGCGGCGACGACAAGTTCGACGTCGTCGTTCTGGACAAGAAGCCAGTGACCTACTCGTACTTCGCTGACCCGCTGTTCGTCTTCATGGACGAAGAGTACAACCAGTACGAAATCGAAGAAGAGAACCTGGGCGACGCGCTGAACTACCTGAAAGACGGTATGGAATGCGAAGCCGTGTTCTACGACGGCAAGGCGATCTCGGTCGAACTGCCGACCACGATCCAGCGCGTTGTCGCTTACGCCGAGCCTGCGGTCAAGGGCAACACTTCGGGCAACGTCCTGAAGGAAGCGAAGCTGGAAAACGCGATCGAAGCCAACCGCTACACCATCCAGGTGCCGCTGTTCGTGAGCCAGGACGACACGATCGAAGTCGACACCCGCACCAACGAGTACAAGCGCGTGATCCGCAACTAATCACTGCCGCGCTCCCAAAAAACGCTGCCTTCGCGCAGCGTTTTTTTATGGGCTTGAATTTGCTGTGCGCTTATCCTGTACATTATCGTTTTCTCTACAGGGAGCACGCATGGATCGCAGGGACTTTGTTCGACTCGGCCTCGCCGCCACCGCCGTCGCAGGCGCATCGACAGCTTCAAGCGCCGCCACCGCGCCATCCTCGGTCCTCGACGCCGGCGTGCTCGAACAGCAGGCCGCCATGAACGCCGGCCGGCTCACTTCCAGATCCCTGGTCTCGCAATACCTGTCCCGCATCGCCGCCATCGACAAGCGCGGCCCGCGCCTGAACTCCGTCATCGAACTCAATCCCGACGCGCTGACGATCGCCGCGGACATGGACCGCGAACGCGCCGCCGGCAAGCTGCGCGGCCCGCTGCACGGCATCCCGATCCTGTTGAAGGACAACATCGCCACCGGCGACAAGATGAGCACCAGCGCCGGCTCGCTGGCGCTGGCCGGCGTGCGCGCGACGCGCGATGCGCACGTGGCCGCGCAGCTGCGCGCCGCCGGCGCCGTCATCATCGGCAAGACCAACCTGTCCGAGTGGGCCAACATGCGCTCGACCCATTCGACCAGCGGCTGGAGCGCGCGCGGCGGCCTGACCAGGAATCCCTACGCGCTCGATCGCAACACCAGCGGCTCGAGCTCCGGCTCCGGCGCGGCGATCGCCGCCAGCCTCGCCACGCTGGCCGTGGGCACCGAAACCGACGGCTCGATCGTCTCGCCGGCCTCGATCTGCGGCCTGGTCGGCATCAAGCCGACGCTTGGCCTGATCAGCCGCAGCGGCATCATCCCGATCGCCGCGTCGCAGGACACCGCCGGCCCGATGACGCGCACCGTCGCCGACGCCGCGCTGATGCTGGCCGCAATGGCCGGCGCCGACCCGTCCGACGAAGCCACGCGCGGCATCAAGCTGGCCGACTACGCCGGGGCGCTCGACAAGAACGGCCTGAAGGGCATGCGCCTCGGCGTGGCGCGCAACTTCTTCGGCAGCGGCGACGGCGTCGACGGCGTCATCGAAAAGGAACTCGCGGTGCTCAAGGCGCAAGGAGCCATCCTGGTCGACGTCAAAGTGCCTAACATCGACAAGTACGGCGACAGCGAAACCGAAGTGCTGCTGTACGAATTCAAGCCGGGCCTCGAAGCCTACCTGGCCGGCTACTCGCCGCACGCGCCGATCAAGAACATGACGGACCTGGTCGCGTTCAACGCGAAGCACAGCGACAAGGAGATGGCGTTCTTCGCGCAGGAGCACCTGGTCAAATCGGAAGCGAAGGGCGCGCTGGCGGACAAGGAGTACCGCGAGGCGCTGGCCAACAACCACCGCTATTCGCGCGCGGAGGGCATCGACCAGGTGATGAAGGAGCACCGGCTCGACGCGCTGGTGGCGCCGACCGGCGGGCCGGCGTGGCTGACGGACTTCATCAACGGCGACCATTACGGCGGCAGCTTCTCGACGCCGGCGGCGGTGGCCGGATACCCGCACATCACGGTGCCGGCCGGGTACACCAACGGCCTGCCGATCGGCCTGTCGTTCGTCGGCGGCGCCTGGAGCGAAGCGGCGCTGATCCGCATGGCCTACGCATACGAGCAAGCGACCCTGCACCGCCGCGCCCCGCGCTTCCCCGCTTCGGTCAATCTGCCCGCATGAAAATGGGGTCAGGTCCGCCGGACCTGACCCCGGTTTTGTTCGGGGCTCGGTGGCGAGCGGCCCGACATTAGCGCTTGACGCGAATGCGACATATGTCGCATACTTGCCTCCATCGTCACACGCGGGAGGTTTCAAGCATGTCCGTCCCATCGATGTCCGAACTAAGCCTGCTCAAGGCGCTCTGGAAAGAGCAGCCCCTGAGCGCGCGCGAACTGCACCAGCGCGTCGAGCCCGAACTTGGCTGGTCCTTCTCGTCGACCCGCAAGACCCTCGAACGCATGCTGGAAAAATCGATGGTCAGCCAGCAGCTGCGCCACGGCGTGCAAGTCTACGAAGCGCAGCTCGAAAAGGTCTCCACCCTGGCCGCGTTCGCGCACGACTTCGGCCGCCGCGTAATGGAGATGGACGGCCCGCTGCCGGCCAATATGTTCACCGGCAGTAAGCTGATCGACCGGAAGGAGCTCGAACAGCTCGAACAGATGCTGCAGGACTGGCCCGGCGAGAAAGAGGGTGGCCAGTGAACGGCGCCGGCCTGATCGCGCTGCAGTTCCTGCAGGCCTGCCTCGGCTGCGTGCTGGCCGCCGGCGCCGCATGGGCGATGCTGGCGCTGGCCTGCCGCCGCTGGCCAGCGCTGGCGGTGTCGCGCACCGCCTGGCTGCTGGCGCAGGCGCTGGCCGTCGCCACCCTGGTGCTGGTACTCATGCCTCAACGCGAATCGCTCAGCGTGATGCCGGCCATCGAGATCGACGCCGTGGCCGCTCCAGGTCCGCAGCCGGGCGCGATGGCGCTGGCCGAACCCGCGTCCGTTGCGCCGGCCGACTGGCTTGGAATCGCCGCGAAGGCATGGCTGGTGATTTACGTCGCCGGTGCGCTCGCCGCGATAGCCCGCTTGATGCTGGCGCAACGCGCGTTGCGCCGGCTGGTTCACGGCGCGACGCGCCTGACGGACCATGTTGCCGCTGCCTCGATCGACGTCTTCGAAACCGACGCCGGCGTCTCGCCCATGCTGATCGGCGTATTTCGTCCGGTTTTGCTGTTGCCGCGCCACCTGCGCGACTTCAACACCGTCCAGCGGCAGATGATCGTCGCGCACGAACTGGCGCACCTGAGCCGCCGCGATCCGATGTGGATGGCCGCCAGCATCGCCGCGCAGACCGCGCTGTGGTTCAATCCCGCGATGCGCGCCCTCGGCGCCCGCCTGGCCTGGGCGCAGGAACTGGGCTGCGACCGGCAGGTGCTGGCGCAGCGTCCGCAGGCGCAGCATCGCGCCTACGCCGCGGCGCTGGTCGAACAGTTCAAGCTCCAGCGCATCGGCGGCGGTACAGCGCTGGCCTTCGGCGGGCCATCGCTGACCGCGCGAATGCTCATGATCCGCCAGGGCGGCGCTCCCGCTGCCGGCATCCTGGCGCGCTTCGCGGTGCTGGCCGGTTTCGGCGCGGTGCTCGCCGCCAGCCTGGCGCTGCAGCCGGCCTTCGCGTGGCGCCTGCCGATGGCGGCTCCGGCGCCGGTCGAATGGAGCGCACCGCTCGATCATGCGCGCGTGTCGAGCTTCTTCGGCGTCGTCTCGCCATCGCGGCCGAACGGACACCGCGGCATCGATTTCATCGCACGGACCGGCACCCCCGTGCTGGCCAGCGCCGACGGCGTGGTGACCGCGTCCACCGACCTCGATGCGGGCGGCGCCAAGTTCGGCAAGACCATCCTCGTCGCGCACGCGAATGGCGCCTCTTCCTTCTACGCGCACCTGGACCGCCGCGTGGTCGCAGCGGGCGACACGGTCAAGGCGGGCCAGGTGATCGGCATGTCGGGCGCGACCGGCAAGGCAACCGGTCCGCACCTGCACTTCGAAGTGCGGCAATCGGGGCAGCCCGTGAACCCCGAAACCGTCATGTCCGGCCTTGGCGCAAACGCCACCGCGTCGGCACTGCGCTCGCGCCCTCGCTAATCCCCCGAAACACATCCAACGCCGCGCCAACCGCGCGGCGCGGACTCTTTTTACCTGAATGGATCGAAGATGCACAGTACCGCAAGCCTGGCCCTGTTGTTATGTTCCGCCGGCGTGCTCGCCCAGACCGTGGAGATCACCGGAAGCCGCGACCGCGCGCGCCAGATGGACACCGCCGCGACGACCGTCGTCGGCCGCGACGAACTGCTGCGCTTCGGCGACCAGACCGTGGCCGATGCGCTCAAGCGCGTCCCCGGCATCACCATCGGCGGCGTGCAGGGCCGCGGCGGCGAGATCCGCATGCGCGGCCTCGGCAACGGCTACACGCAGGTGCTGCTGAACGGCCAGCCCGTGCCGCAGGGGTTTTCGATCGACAGCATCTCGCCGGAGCTGATCGAGCGCGTTGAAATCATGCGCGTGGCGACCGCCGCCACGGGCGCGCAGGCGATTGCAGGCACGGTCAATATCGTGCTGCGCAAAAGCGCGCCGCGCGGCCAGCAGGAGTTCAAGCTGGGACTGGCCGCCAACAACGGCGCGCTCACACCGGACGCGAGCGGGCAGTGGAATATCAAGGGTGTCGGCTGGTCGGCGACGATGGCGGGTGTGGCGACAGGTGCCCATACGTACACCTCCGAGCTTGACGACGAACTCGGGTTCGACAGCGCAGGCGGTCCGACCCTGCGGCGCCAGACCCAGGTTCGCCAGGAAGATGTTCGCCCAACGCTGAACCTCACGCCGCGCTTTACCTGGACGTTGCCGAACGGCGACACGCTGACGTCGCAGAATTTCATTCGCTTCCTGCGGCTGGACCTGACCACGCGTTCGCACGACGACACCGTGCTTGGCGCGCCGACGCCGTTTCCGGATAACGCGACATTTTTCCACGCGCACGCCGAGACCGTCCGCAGCGACCTGCAATGGCTGCACCAGCCCGAAGGCGGCGGCCGCTGGGACGTCAGGCTGGCGCGCAACCGTTTCAGCCGCCGCGCGACCAACAGGTTCGATGGAGGAACGGTAGTGCGCATCGTCGATTCATCGGCGGTGGAGGACAACGCCACCCTGGACGGCAAATATTCCCGCTCGTTCGACGGCGGACATGCGCTGACAGCCGGCTGGGACGCTGCGCACGGCCGGCGCACCGAGCAGCGCTTCGACCGCGCCGCCGCCAATGAGATCAGCGCCGCGCAGCTCGATCGCCTCGCGCTGTTCGCGCAGGACGACTGGGCGATCACACCGGCCTGGTCCCTCTCCAGCGGCCTGCGCTGGGAGACGATGCGCATCGCCACAAGCGGCGACGCATTCGACCAGGTCGACCGGCGCACCAGCATCCTGAGCCCGCTCATGCAGGCGCTGTTCAAACTATCGGACAAGCAGCAGGTGCGCGCCGGCCTGTCGCGCACTTTCAAGATGCCGTCCCTGATCAACCTGGCGATGCGGCGCTACACGGTCGACAACCACAACAGCGCGCTCAGCGCCGACATGCAGGGCAATCCGCACCTGCTGCCCGAGCGCGCGTTGGGGATCGACCTGGCGTACGAGCGCTACTTCGGCAAGAACGCGATGGCCAGCGCAAGCGCCTACGCGCGCCGGATCGACGACGTGACGATCGAGCGGGTGCGGCAGCTTGGCGCAACGTGGATCAGCATGCCGGTGAATGCGGGCCGCGCCACCGTCCGCGGCATCGAACTTGAAACCAGGTTCCCGTGGCAGGCGTTCGACCTGCGCGCCAACCTCGCGCGCAACTGGTCGCGCGTGGAAAGCGTTCCGGGACCGGACAACCGGCTGGCGAACCAGCCGCCGCTCAGTGCCAGCCTGGGCGTCGACCACACCATGCGGGGCGTGCCGGTGACGCTGGGCGCGACTTACAGTTTCCAGGGCGGCGCAAGGTCGCGCCTGTCGGAAGGGAGAGCGGGATGGGCGGGCGTTCAACGCGAACTGGGATTGGTGGCGACCTGGCGCGTCGACGCGCACAGCCAGTGGCGTCTGACGGGCGCCAACCTGCTGGGCCAGGATCACCTGGCGCAGTCGCGCTTCGCGGATGGAAGCGGCAGCCTGCGAACCGGGGTCGCGACGCCGACCTGGGCGACGATCCGGCTCGCGTACGAGCGCAAGCTGTGACTTACTTTGCCTTCTTCGCCTTGACGAAGACCGGTCCCCACAGCGGGTGACCGTGCTCGCCCGGATCGAGGTCGAAAGACGGATCGAGCTTGAACGCTTTTTCGAACTGCTGGCGGCACAGCGTCGTGCGCGACGTGAGGCAATAGCTGAACGCGGTGTATTTAAGCGCTTCGAGCTGGGTGGCCTTGGCGCCGCCGGTGACGTCGGCCTGGCCCAGGCGCTTGATCGCGCCGTTGTAGTCGCCGTTGTTGTACAAGGCGATGCCTTCCTTCAGGCCGGATGACACGGGCGCCGGCGCGGCGGCTTCGGCGTGCGCGCTTGCGGCCTTGGTGTCCTTGCCGGCGCCGAACGGCATGCTGGCGCAGCCGGTAAGCAGGCAGGCGATCGGGAGGAGGATGCGAATCTTCATGGTGAGTCCTGATACGGTTATTTTTTCGCCGTGGCGAAGTCGTGTTCGATCGCGCCGTTCTTATTCTTGGTCGCGGTGAGATTGATCGAGTACTCGGGGAAGCTCGGATTGACGATGCGGATCTTGTGTTTGCCGGCCGGCAGAACCAGTTTTTTCATCGGCGGCGTCACGCCGCGCTCGCGGCCGTCCACATACACCGTGCCCCAGGGCTTGATGGCGAGCGTGTACGACACCGTCTCCACCGCTGCCGGAGCGGGTGCGGAAACCGGCGCCGGAGCGGGCTTGACCTCCGCGGGCGGTACTTCGGCCACCGGCGCGGGCGTCGACGCCAGCGGCGGCGACACTTCCACCACCGATTCGGTCGGATCGAGACCTTTCGCCGGAGCGGGCGCCGGCGCGGCGTTATGCTGCTGCGCGACCATGATGGTGTCGTCGCCGGCGTTGTGAACCAGCGCATACAGTCCGGCAGTGGCGATCGCCAGCACCGCGGCGGCGCCGGCGATGAACGGCCAGCGGCTGCGCGGCGCCGGCATGGCAACCGCCGGCCGCGCCTGTTCCGGCGCGCCTTCGACCGGCATCCGGATCTCGGCAGGCGGCTCGTCGGTGCGCACCGGCGGCATCCCGCGCTGCGCGGCCCCCCCGGCGCGCACAGGCGGCGGTCCCAGCGAGACGATGCCGAGCAGTTCGCGGAACGCGTCGATGGTCTGCGGCCGGTCCTGCGCCAGCACCGCCAGCCCCTTGTCGATCGCCGCCAGGAACGACGGGCTGAAGCCTTCCGGCGCCTGGATCGCCAGCGGCGTAATCGGGTCCTTGATCATGCGCGCGATCGAGCTTGGCGGCGCCTGCTTGACGATGGCGAAGTACATCACGGCCGCCAGCGCGTAGATGTCGGTGAACGCGCCCTGTTCGAGCGAGGCGTCGCCGGCGTACTGTTCGACCGGCGCATAGCCGGGCTTGAGGATCACCGTCAGCCCCTTGGTCATGTCGCCGATGATCTGGCGCGCCGACCCGAAGTCGAGCAGCACCGCATCGCCGTTTTCCTGGATGATGATGTTGTCCGGCGCGACATCGCGGTGCAGGATCTGCATCGTGTACAGCATCTCGAGCGCCTGCAGGATCTGGCGCAGGATCTTGCGGCACCACGCCTCGTCGATCAGCTCAGGGCTTGCGGCAACGATCTCCTTGATCGTGCGGCCTTCGTAATACTTCATCGCCGTGTACGCGGTGCGGTTCTGTTCCCAGAAGCGGTACACCTTCACCAGCGACGGATGGTCGAACTGCGCCAGGAAGCGCGCTTCGTTGATGAAGCTTTTCAGGCCAAGCTTGAAGGTGTCCTGGTGGCGCTCGGCGCGCAGCGACACGCCGCGGTCGCCGCCGCGCATGGCCAGCGCCGACGGCATGTATTCCTTGATCGCGACGGTGCGGTGCAGCGAATGGTCGTAGGCGATGTAGACGATGCCGAAGCCGCCTTCGCCGAGGATGCCGGTGATCTCGAAGTCGGACAGCCGCGTGCCGATCGGCAGGCAGTTCTCCGAGCCGCGGCCGACCGTGGCGGCGTCGCCGCCGCCCGTTACCGGTAAAGTGCTCATGTCGCCGCTTCCGGCTGGTGCACGCGGATCGCGTACGCCGAATAGTTGTCGCGCGCCTTGCGGGCGGCCTTGACCGCGGCGTCGGCCGTGGCGCACATCGCGGCCAGCCAGTCCTCGCTGCGGCTGCTTTGCGCCAGCGCGTGTTCCATTTCGTCTTCGCGGACCCATTCCCACAGGCCGTCGCTGCAGGCGAGCAGGGCGTCGCCCGCTTCGAGCGCGACCGCTTCGCCCGCGGCTACCGGTATCTCGCCCTGGGCGCCGACGGCCGCCAGCAGGATATTGCGCTGCGGGTGCTCGCGCAGTTGCGCGGCATTCGCATAGCCGGCGTCCACCAGCTGCTGCGCCAGGCTGTGGTCGCGCGTGACGGCGTGCACGCGGCCGGCGCGGAACAGGTAGACGCGGGTGTCGCCCAGATGCGCCCACACCGCGCGCCCTTCGTGCTGATCGACCAGCACGGCGGCGAGCGTGGTGCTCATGTCGGACAATTCAGGGTCGCTGCGCTTGCTGCTCTCCACCTGCTCGATTGCGCGTCCCACGTAGCCGAGCAATGCCGGCGTGCCGAACGCCGGCGCGTCGCAGAAGGCGCGAATCAGCGAATCGACCGCGAGGCGCGAGGCGACTTCGCCGCCTTCGTGCCCGCCCGTGCCGTCGGCGATCGCGAAGCAGGCCAGGTCGCCGTTGCGCGCCGCGCCGATCGCATCCTGGTTCGATGCGCGCATGCCGGTCTCGCTGACCTGCGCCCACGACAGGCGCACCGCGGCGCCGTTATGCATTGCGCGCCTCGTCGTTGAAGCGCGCGACTTCCTGTTCGTAGGCCTTGAGGAAGGCGGGGCCGAACACGGTCTTGAACTGGTCGTGCGACTCGCCGGCGATGACGCCGTACTCCCGCACGAACTGCTGCCACAGCGCGGCCTGGCGGCGCGACGGCGCCAGCTTGTCGAGCAGGCCCGGCGCCGCCTGCGACGCTTCGAGGCGGGCCGGTTCGACCCGCTCCATCAGCGCGCGCACGCTGGCGCTGGCGCCGGCAACCACGCCGAGCTGGTGGCCGCGCAGGTCGTGGCGCGCGTCGGCCACCGCTTCGAGCGGTTCCATAAAACCGGGCATCTTCTTGCGCAGCATCTGGGTCAGCACGGTCTGGCTGTCGGGGAAGAATTTGAGGGGATTGTTGTTGCGCACCAACACCATCGTCTGGTCTGCATGCACTTCCTGCTTCACCAGCGAGCGCAGCGCGAGCTGCTCGATCGATCCCTGCAGCGAATCGGCCAGCAGCTTGCCGATCAATTCCATCAGGTCCGGCGTCAGTTCGGCGGAGATGGCTTCGGGCGCGATCCCGGCGCCGCGCAGGAAAGCGTGCTTCAGGGCGAGCGCTTCGGGCGACTCGTTCCCGGCGACCGCGGCGGCAGCAGATTGCGTTGTCATATTATCCAGGCGGCGAAGCGCCTTATGTTTATCTACAGCAATAATGCCAGATTTGGCATTGGAGTGCACGCGCAAACGTGCGTCATCCGCAACGGCAGCTTCAGGCGTTGATGAAGCGCATCTTGAAGCTGCGGCCCTTGATGTTGCCGAAATCGGGGCCCAGCTTGTTGCCGGCGTTCAGGCGCGCGAACGCCTGCTCGGCCACATGGCGGTCCAGCGCGACATAAGTCTGGAATTCGGTCACGTTGATCTTGCCGACTTGTTCCTTCAGCAGGCCGGCGTCGCCGGTCAGCGCGCCCAGCAGGTCGCCCGGGCGCAGCTTGTCCTTCTTGCCGCCGCTGATGACCAGCGTGACCATCGGCGCCGGCGCCGCTTCCTCGTTCTGCTCGTCGTCGAGTTCCTTCAGGTCGTGCCAGCTGACCGGCGCGCCCTGGTACTCCTCGATCAGGCGCACCCACTTCTTTTCGTTGGGCGCGCACAGCGACAGCGCCAGCCCCGATTCGCCGGCGCGGCCGGTGCGGCCCACGCGGTGGATGTGGACCTCGGTGTCCTTCGACACGTCGACGTTGATCACGGCGCCCAGGTTGGCGATGTCGAGGCCGCGCGCGGCGACGTCGGTCGCCACCAGCACCGAGCAGCTGCGGTTCGCGAACAGCACCAGGATCTCGTCGCGTTCGCGCTGTTCCAGTTCGCCGTACAGCGCGAGGGCCGAGAAACCCTGCGAGCGCAGTTCTTCGGCCAGTTCGCGGCAATGGACCTTGGTATTGCAGAAGGCCAGCGTGGACGCCGGCTTGAAATGCTTGAGCAGCTTGCCGACCGCGGCATCGCGCTCGTCGAAGCCGACTTCGTAAAAGCGCTGCTCGATCTGGTCGGCGCCGTGCTGCGCTTCGACCGTCACTTCGAGCGGATCGCGCAGGAAGTGCTCGGTGGCGATGCGGATGTCGTCCGGGTAGGTGGCCGAGAACAGCAAGGTCTGGCGCCGCGCCGGGCAGGCGCTGACGATGCCGGCGATCTCGTCGTAGAAGCCCATGTCGGTCATGCGGTCCGCTTCGTCCAGCACTAGGGTCTGCACCTTGTCCAGGTTGATGGTGCCGCGCCCGAGGTGGTCGCGGATGCGTCCCGGCGTGCCGACCACGATGTGGGCGCCGTGTTCGAGCGAGGCGATCTGCGGGCGCATCGCTGTGCCGCCGGTCAGCGTCAGCACCTTGACGTTGCCGACGCCGCGCGCCAGCCGGCGCAACTCGTTGGCCACCTGGTCGGCCAGCTCGCGGGTCGGGCACATCACCAGTCCCTGGATCGCGAACCACGCCGGGTTCAGCTTGTGCAGGATGCCGATGCCGAACGCCGCGGTCTTGCCGCTGCCGGTCTTGGCCTGGGCAATCAGGTCGCGGCCTTCCAGCACCGCCGGCAGGCTTTCGGCCTGGATCGTGGTCATCTCGCGGTAGCCGAGGGCGTCGAGGTTGTCGAGCATGGCTGGCGCCAGCGGCAGCGTGGAAAAGGCGTTGAGCGTCATTGGTGGGGCCGATACAAAAGGGGCAGGGAATTGCGGAGTGGGCGAATGCGCCAGTCTAGCAGGAGGCGGCCCACACGGGCAGGCCGGTCAGGTCGGTGCCTTCGTCGCGGCGCCAGACGGGCAGGCCGGAGGCGTCGGTTTCGTCGAGCAGTTCGAGCTGTTCCTGGCGCAGGCCGGCAGTGCGAATGCGCGCGGCGCGCCTGGCCGGTACGGGCATCGCGGCGGGCGCCGGCGCCAGATCGTCATCGAAGCCCAACAGGTCTAACGTCGCGTTGTCTTTTTTGTCTCTCATGTCGCTTCGTCGCTGCTTTGTTTGCTGTGCGCTTTTCGCGCCGCAGAAAACAAAAGCCCGGCTACAAGAGTCGGGCTTGATGTTTAACACAGTGTTTGGTTGCGGGGACAGGATTTGAACCTGTGACCTTCGGGTTATGAGCCCGACGAGCTGCCAGACTGCTCCACCCCGCAGGACCGATTATACAGACGATGGGCCGCTCGCGCAATGGCGGGCTTTTCTATTGTGCGGCGAGGCGCCAGAGCGAGGTCACTTCCGCCGCGCGCGCGGCATGCAGCGGGTCGCTGGCGTCGCTCGCGCGCGGATGCGTGGGCCGCACATCGTGGCGCGCGACGACCTTCAGGCCGGCCGCTTCGATCATCGCCATCAGCTGTTCGCGCGGACGCAGGCCGAGGTGCTCGGCCAGGTCGGACAGGACCAGCCAGCCTTCGCCGCCGGGAGCGAGGTGCGCGGCCAGTCCTTTGATGAAGCCTTTGAGCATGCGGCTTTCGGGATCGTAGATCGCGGCCTCGATCGAAGAACTCGGGCGGCCCGGCAGCCATGGCGGATTGCACACGATGAGCGGCGCCTGGCCTTCCGGGAACAGGTCGGCCTGCACGACGTCGACGCGGTCGTCGACGCCGAGACGGTGCAGGTTCTCGCGCGCGCACGACAGCGCGCGCTGGTCCATGTCGGTGGCGATCACTTTTGTCACGCCGCGCCGCGCCAGCAGCGCCGCCAGCACGCCGGTGCCGGTGCCGATGTCGAACGCCAGCTTGGCGCCGGCCGGCAGCGGGGCCTGGTTGACCAGCTCGAGGTACTCGCCGCGGATCGGCGAAAACACGCCGTACCAGGGATGGATGCGGGCGCCCAGCGCGGCAATCTCGACGCCGTTCTTGCGCCACTCGTGCGCGCCGATCAGGCCAAGCAGTTCGCGCAGCGAGGCGACGAAGGGCTCGGTCGGGCGGCCGTAGGCTTCATTGCAGGCCAGCGTGACGTCGGGCGCGCGGCGCAGCGGAATCGTGTAGTCGGCGTCGAACGGAATCAGCAGCATGGCCAGCGTGCGCGCGCGTTGCGACTGCGCCTGGCGATGCAGGTGGAACGCTTCGGCCGGCGATGCTGGAACCTTGGGCGCCTTGGCGCGCTTGCCTCCCTTGTGGTCGGCGCGCCGCGCCAGCGCCTGCAGCAGCTGGCGCGCGTTCTGGAAGTCGCCGCGCCATAGCAAGGCGGTGCCTTCGCAGGCGAGGCGGTACGCCGTGTCGGCCGGGGTCTGGTCGTTGGCGATGACGACCTTTTTTGGCGCCGGCATGCCGCTTTCGGAACGCCATAGCGCCGAGCGCTCGGCGCCGCCTTCGCTCCAGTAAATGCGGGCAGGGGCGTCGGGTACTGGCGAATCGGACATGGCGGACAATCGAAAAGGACAATCCGCCATTATAGGCGGTCGGCCCTTCCGGCCGGGGTTTTACGCCGTTGCGACGGTGGTGCTGTCGGCGGGCGGCGCGTAGGAAGCCAGCGCGCGATTGCGCTCGGCGGGAGTCGCTTCCGGCGCATCGGCGCGAACCTTCGGCGCCAGCAGCGCGGCGCTGTTCACCAGGCGGATCAGGCGCAGCGACAGTTTGCCCTCGGCGTCGTTGCCGGAATCGGTCTTTACGTCGAGCTGGCGGCCGAGCACCTTGAACAGGTCGGACAGGCTGCCCGGATATTCGACCGGCGGCAGCTGCTTGCCGGTCAGGTTCACGGAATCGGGCACCGCGGCCTGTTCGACATTTGCCGATGCCGACGCCTCGTAATTGACTTCGACGGTGAAATCGTAAGATTGGCCGTCGCTGGTGACGATCTTGCCGGTGCCGACGAACGATGCGCTCTCGTTGAACCGGATCGCGGCCGAATCGAAGGTGGCGCCGGCGCTCGAGGCGTGGGTTATCCGGGAAGAGAGACTGGTGTCGGCCGAAATGCTGATCGCGTCGAAGCTGAAGGTGGCGCCTTTCGCGGCGTCGCCGAACAGGCTTTGCGCGAAGCTGCCGATCAGGTTCTGGGCCGCGTCGACGGTCTTGTCGCCCAGGTCAGCCAGGCGGGCATTCAGCGCCTGCTGCGACAGCTTCACGTTGCCGGACGCCTGTGCGACAGGTTCGACCACGGGCATCGGCGCCGGCGACTGGCCGGAAGCGGATGCGGCTTGCGCGCCGACGCCTTCCTGCCAGTCAGGACGCGGCGACAGCGCTTGGAAGGGGCGCGAGCCCAGTGCGGTAATCAGTGACATGATCGTTCAGCCTTCATCGTGGTTGATGAGCATATGAAGGGTAACGACGCGTTATCTGATAACTTTAGCTGTTTTTTTGATATTTTTAATGATGATGCATCCAACCCTCGCCGTTCGAGGCGAGATATGACTGTACGGCGTCCTTGTTCCCGGTCGCGTGGCGCTTCACTTCGCCGCAGTCGCAGATGCCCTGGTAAGGCTGGATGTGCGAGCAGGCCGATACCTTTTGCAGGAAGACTTTGACCGCTTTCGAGCATTTGGCGCATTTAAAGGTCAGGATGCGGGCAGGTTTCAGCATGATAGGCATTTGTAGGAAAGGTGAGGGCGGTATTTTAACATTCGGGACGCGGTCCCGCGAACCTGGGTCCCTCTTGTATTTACTGCACCGTCACGCTGCTGCTCCCGCCCCCTGACGGCTGCACCACGATGCGCGTCGAAATCCGCTCCGTCATCTCCTGCACGTGCGAGATGACGCCGACCTTGCGGCCCATCGACTGCAATCCGTCCAGCGCATCCATCGCCACCCGCAGCGTCTCGCTATCGAGGCTGCCGAAGCCCTCGTCGATGAACAGCGACTCGACCTTCACGCGATTCGACGACAGCGAGGCCAGTCCCAGCGCCAGCGCCAACGACACCAGGAAGGACTCGCCGCCCGATAGCGAATTGACGCCGCGGACTTCGCCGCCCATGTCCTGGTCGCGTACCATCAGGCCGAGCGACGGTCCGCCGTTGCTGACAATCCGCTCCAGCCGGTAACGCCTGGCCAGTTCCGACAAGTGGCTGTTGGCGTACCCGAGCAGCACGTCGAGGGTGAACTGCTGCGCGTAATTGCGAAACTTCTTTCCGTCAGGCGAACCAATCAGCTCCGACAGCTTGCCCCAGCGCCGCTCCGCCACCTGCTGCGTCTCGATTTCGGCCAGCACCGCCGCGCCGATGGTCCGGCGCGCGTCGTCCTGGGCCGCGGCCAGGCGCAGGCCGGCCGCCAGGTCATCCGCGGCCTTGCGCTCGGCGAGGACCCCGGCCAGCGCCGCAGCCACCGGATCGGCGCCCGCTTCGGCGTCCGGCGGCGCGACCAGTTGATGCTGCTCGCGCTGGGCGCGCCGCTCCGCCAGCACTGTCGACGCCCTCGCCATTGCGGCGTCGAGCGCTTCGATGGCGGCGCGTTCAAGGCCGATGGCGTCGGGCGTCACCGCCAGCAGCGCCGACAGTGCGTCAAATCCCTCGACCGGATCGAGCGCAGGATGGCGCGCGGGGAAGGCTGCCAGCCAGACGGCCACGCGCCCGGCGGCGGCATCGACGGCGGCCGCGACCTCCGCGCGCCTGTTGGTGTTATGCGCCAGCGCCTCGCGGGCCCGGACCACCTCCTGGCCGGCACGTTCGGCGCCGGCCTTTTGCTGTTCCAGCGTTGCGCGTGCCGTATCGATGGCGCCGGCCAGCGCCAGTTCCACGTCGCGCACCGGCGCTCCGTTCCACAAATCGCCACGTTCGCGCCGCATCCCGGCGATCTCAAGGTCGATGCGGGCAAATTCGGCTTGCGCCTGCGTTTCGATCCTGCGCGCCTGCTCGAGGCGCAGCCGGGCCGCATCGTGCTCCGCTTCCTGCGTGCCGATCACCAGCGCGCGCCTGGCCTGCTGCGCCGACTGTTCGTTCCATTGCTGCGCGTCGGCTTCGCGCGCGGCGCGGAAGCGCGCCGGAGCGGCCTGCCATTTCGCGTGCCAGTCGCCTTCGAAAGCCTCGCCGAGTTCTTCCAGCACCGCGGCGAGCGCGGACGCGGCCTGCTCGCGCCGGCCGGTCAGCGCGTTGAGATCATTCACTGCGTCGACCATCAGGCTGCGCGCCGCGACTGCTTCGGCTTGAAGGCGCCCGAGGCTCGCGGTCGCCTGGTCGCAGTTTGCCTGCGCTGCGTCCTTCGCCGCGCCGGCATCCCGCACTGCTTGTTCGCGGGCGTCGAGCCGGGTCGATTGTTCCTTCAATCCATCGAGCTGGCTGGCGAACCAGCCGGCGCGTTGGTCCTCTGATGGCGCTTCGATGCTGGCGGGGTGCGCCAGCCAATCCCCGGTCAAACCGTTTGCACGCTGCTCCAGCGCGGCCGCTTCGGGCGCCTGCACGGCCAGTTGGGCCGCCGCGGCATCGGCGCCGGCGCGGTGGGTGGCCTGCTGCGCCACGTTCTCGCGCAGCAGGGCGCGGCAACGCTGGACCTCGTCGCGCAATGTCGCCAGCATGGCGTGCAGGCGCGCATCCTGGTGCTGATAAGGATGGTCGACGCTGCCGCACACCGGACATGGCTCGTCATCGGCCAGGCCGGCGCGCAAGTGCTCGACGCTGTCGGCGCAGGCCAGTTCGGCGGCACTGAGCGAACGTTCGGCTTGTTCGGCGGCCGCTGCGACCGAAGCGGATTGCGAAATCGCCAATGCCAGCGCTGCCTCCGCAACAGCCTTCGAATCCGCGATCTGCGCGCCTTGCTCCACCACTTGCAGGAGGCGCGCGCGCGTGGCCGCCAGGTCGGTCCAGATCCTTTCTCCGCCGGCGAGCGACTCGCGGCGGGCGTCGATCCGGGTGCGCTCGGCGCGCATCTGGCTGGCGTCGAACGCGGCCAGCCTGGCGATCGCTTGCTGGCGCGCGCTTTCGGCGGCTGCCAGCATTGCCGTGGCTTGTTCAGCTTTTGTCCGGGCTTCAGCGTCCGCTGTTCGGGCGCGTTCCGCCGCTTGCTGCGCCGTGGCCAGTGTGCCGGCAAGCGTGGCTTGCAGCGCCGCGCCTTGTCCGGCCTGCTCCAGCAGTTTGTTCCAGCGCGGCCATTGCGCCGCCAGCGGTTCGAAATGTCGATGCTCCGCCAGCCAGGCTTCGCCTGCTTCGCGCGCGGAACGCGTCTCCGCAAGCTGCGCGGCTTTGGCCGCCAGCGCCTCCTGCGCGAGCGCGGCGTCGCGCATCGCTTCGTCGCGGGCGAGGACGGATTTTGCATGCGCCGGCGCCAGCGTCGCGAGGGCCGCATCGAGCTGCTTCGCGCGATCCAGTTGCGGACCCGCCTCGCGTTGGGTCTTGACCGCGATGTCTACCGCGCTGGCGGCGCTCGTCGCCGCCAGAACCGCATGCTCCTGCGCCGCGACGGCGTTTTGCACGGCGAGTTCGCCTTGCGCCAGCGCGGCATGCAGGGTCGCTTGTTCGGCGGCCAGCCGCTCGCACTCGGCCACCAGCGCGCGAGCCGGCTGCACCGCGTCGAGCGTGGCCAGCGACTGCCGGCGTCCGGCCGCCGCGGCGGCTAGCTCGGTGGCCGCGGCCAGGTCCGCTGACGCTTGCGCCTCGTGCTGGCGCAGCCTGGAATCGTCCTGGTGCCAGCGCAGGTGCTGTTCCAGCGCTTCCTTGCGCGCGTCGACGGCGGCCAGCGCCAGATTGGCCGCGGCGTGCTGTGCGTCGATCGCTGCGCGTTCCTCGGGCGGCAGCGGAGTCTGGTCTTTCAGCCGCATCGCCAGCTGCGCGGTCACGTTCTGCTCGGCCTTGTAGCGTTCGTGCGCGCGCTTCGAAATGTCGCTGTAGATCGCGCTGCCGGTCAGGGTTTCCAGCAGCGCGCCGCGCTCGTTTTCCTCGGTCTTCAGGAAGGCCGAGAATTCGTTCTGC
This sequence comes from Massilia sp. P1_C10, assembly GCF_056406475.1. Taxonomy (NCBI): domain Bacteria; kingdom Pseudomonadati; phylum Pseudomonadota; class Betaproteobacteria; order Burkholderiales; family Oxalobacteraceae; genus Massilia; species Massilia sp. P1_C10. Next base: position 170,078 of record NZ_JBFUAC010000002.1, on the reverse strand, counting down.
GCCAGCAGCACGGCGCGCGTGAACTGTTCGAACGACAGTCCGATGCGCAGCACGATTTCATCCTGCACCTCGGTCTTGGTCTTGCCCAGCATGACCAGGTCGGACAGGCGCTGCAGCGCCATTTCCGAACTTTGCAGGGCGCCGCTGGCGCGCCGGTACGCGCGCCGCACGCTCCAGCTGGCGCGATACCGGCCGCCATCGTTGCCGACGAAGTCGACTTGCGCGGCCGCTTCGCTGGCGCCGCGCCGCAGCAGCGAGCGCGGATCCTGCGCGGTGACCGTGTCGCTGCCGACGTCGGGCAACTGGCTGCCGACGCCGCGCTTGAGCAGGCGCGGCGTGGCGTCGTACAGCGCCAGGCAGAGGGCGTCGAGCAGGGTGCTCTTGCCGGCGCCGGTCGGGCCGCTGATGGCGAACAGTCCCGCGGACGCGAGCGGCTCCTGCTCGAAGTCGACCGAGAATTCGCCGGCCAGCGATGCCAGGTTGCGGCCGCTGATTTTCAGGATCCTCATGGCGCGCTCTCCGCGCCGGCCGCCAGCACCAGTTCGGCAAAAGCGGATTGCTGGTCCGCCGGCGCTTCCTCGCCATACTTTTGCAGGTAGAGGCGTCGGAAGATATCGTCCGGCTGCATCTGCGCCAGCTGGTCGAGCGTCATCGCCGCCGTCTCCGGCGCCACCGTTTGCTGGCGCCGGGTCGGTTCGATCTTGGCCAGCCGCACCGGTTTACCGGCCAGCGCCGCCTCGATGCGGCCGCGCAGCCCCGGCTCGGGCGCGTCTAGCAGCACCCGCACTTCGAGGAAAGGATGGGCGCATGGCGGCAGGTCCTGGTCGAGTTCCAGCGCCTCGAGCGCGGCCAGCGCCTGTTCCAAAGGCGCCGGCTGCGGCGGCACGCGCAGCAGCTGCACCGGCCGCGGCACCATCAGCGGCGTGACTTCGCGCGCGGCGCCGTCGGCCAGGTCGATGCGCAGCACCTGGTGCTGGTAGCCGACTTCGGCGAACGACAGCGGCAGCGGGCTGCCGCAGTAGCGGATGTGGTCCTTCTGACCGACTCGCTGCGCGAGGTGCAGGTGGCCCAGCGCGACGTAGGCGATGGACGGATCGAACATGGTGGCCGGCAGCGCCTCGGTGCCGCCGATGACGATGCGGCGTTCGGATTCGAGCGAGGCCTGGCCGTCGACCATGTGGCAATGCCCCATCGCCAGGATCGCCTGGCCGGGTTGGCGCCGCGCCTGCGCCAGCGAGTACGCTTGCCGATACAGCGTGGCGATGCCGTGCGAGTAGGGATCGGCCGGCGCCTCGCCGTCGATCGCGCGCGGCAGGTCTCCCGGACGCAGGAACGGGATCGCGACGCACCAGGCGGCCACTTCGCCGCGCTGGTCGCGCAGCGGCACCAGCATGCGTTCGAGGTCGATCTCGCCGCCGGCGTTGCGCATTACGTGGCCGACCACCACCGTGCCGTGCGCTTCGAGCAGCGGACCGGGCGCTTCCAGGCGGCCGGGCGAATCGTGGTTGCCGGCGATGACGACGATATCGAGCTGCGGCGAGCGGGCGCGCGCCTGCTGCAGGAACCGGTACAGCTGCTTCTGCGCCGCCGCCGACGGATTGGCGGTGTCGAACACGTCGCCCGAGATCAGCAGCGCGTCGGCCTGTTCGTCCACGATGGCGTCGAGCAGCCAGTCGAGGAAGCACTGGTGCTCGTACGCGCGGTCGAAATTGTGCAGGGTCTGGCCGAGATGCCAGTCGGAGGTGTGCAGCAGGCGCATGTAAGTCGGTTAATGGCGGCAAGGCGCACACTATAACGCAGCCAGCGGGGGCGGGTCGGCGGGATCCGGCCCCCGGCGCAATCTACCCTTGTTTGACGGGTTTTGCGGTCGCCTTAGCGCGCGCGATGGCCGAGGCGAAGTCGGAAGCCTGCGCGTGCGTTTCCGCTTCCAGCTTGGCGAGGCGCTTCGCGTGCAGGGCGAGAATGCGTTCGAGTTCCTTGTTCTTGCGCTTGAGCTCCTCGCAGCACTTCGATTCAGGACGGCGGATCGGTGTCGCCTGGATGTGGCCGAACAATTCCCAGTCGCCTTCGTTATCCCAGCGACGGCTGAACGGGATCGGGCCGCCTGCCGCTTCCAGCTCGCCGTGGGCAAAGCGGAATACGGCGCTGCCGATCTGGTCATCCATGTTGCCGAAGCCAAGCAGCCATTCGACGACACTCACGCCATCCTTGATCGCCGCCTTCACGGCCGAGCCGATCTGGTCGGTCATCTGGTCGATGTCTGCCTGGGTGGGGGACTGATTGCTGATGCTCAGCTTGCCGAGCAGTTCGGACAGCTTGTCGCGCACCGTGCTGTCTAGCCGTTCATGGCCGCGCGCGGCATCGGAGTCGGAAGTGTTGTCCTCCTCCATCAGCACCACGATGCAGCCGATCATGCCGCCGACTTCGCTCTTGCCCAGCACCGGAGTCGTCAGTGGAATGGGCTTCAGGATCGTCCGGTACTCGCCAATAATGGCTGGAATGGCGACGTCGTCGCCCTCGTCGACATCGCTGGTGCCCAGATTGCCGTGGTTGCCCGGCGTGGTCGCGACGGTCGGTGCTCCTTGTAGGAACACGTGGCTCAGGTCGTCGGTATTGACGACGACGGTGTCGCCATCCACCTTGAAGAACACTGTCCAGAGATAAGGTTCGGCGTTCCCAGGGCCGTCGCCTTCGTCGTGACAGTGGATGCGGTCGAGTTTGAATTCGATGTTCAGGTCGTTCATGATGGAGTCCTGTTGGCGTTGGTCGAATTGTTGATCGTATAAGGATGAGCCGCGCGCTTCCTTGATCGACGCCAAAGGGGAGGGCGGCCGGCGCGTCGTGTTCAGCGGCATCGATCCCCGGCGCGCTTGACCGCCGGTATTAGAATTGCGGGCATGACCGAACTGACACTATCGCTGGCCGCCGCGCGCGCCCTCCACCTCGCTGCCCAGGGCATGCTGCAGCCGCGCCGCCGCAAGGCGACCAAGGACGACGTGATGGCCGCGATCCGCGCCATGGGCGTGCTGCAGATCGACACCATCAGCGTGGTCGCGCGCAGCCCCTACCTGGTGCTGTGGAGCCGCCTCGGCGACTACGACCCCGCGTGGCTGGACCAGCACCTGGCCGAAGGGCGCCTGTTCGAATACTGGGCGCACGAGGCCTGCTTCGTGCCGATCGAGGATTACGGCCTGTATCGCCATCGCATGCTCGACCCGTCCGCGATGGGATGGAAGTATTCGGAAAGCTGGAAGACCGAGAAGGCCGGCGAAGTGGCGGCGGTGCTGGATCACATCCGCGCCCACGGCGCCACCCGGTCGTCGGACTTCGAGCGCACCGACGGCGAGGCCGGCGGCTGGTGGGGCTGGAAGAGCGAGAAGCGTTCGCTCGAAGTGCTGTTCACGGCCGGCCAGCTGATGATCGCGCGGCGCCACAACTTCCAGCGCGTGTACGACCTGGCCGAGCGGGTCCACCCGACCTGGCACGACAGCCGGCTTGCGCCGCTTGCCGAGACCCGGCGCGACATGGCGCTGCGCGCGGTGAAGGCGCTGGGCGTCGCCAGGGCGGCGTGGATTCCCGACTATCACCGCACCCGCCGCCCGCATCCCGACGCCGACGCGCTGGTGGAGCAGGGCGCGCTGCTGCGTGCGCGCGTCGAAGGCTGGGAGGCGCCTGTATACGTGCATCCCGATCACGCCGACCTGGCCCGCAGCGCGGCCGATGGCGCCCTGGCGCCGAGCGTCACCGCGATTCTGTCGCCGTTCGACCCGATCGTCTGGGATCGCAAGCGCGCGCTGGAGCTGTTCGGCTTCGACTACCGGCTCGAGTGCTACACGCCGGCGGAGAAACGCCGCTACGGCTACTTCACCTTGCCGATCCTGCGCCGCGGCGCGCTGGTCGGCCGGGTCGACGCCAAGGCGCACCGGCGCGACCGACGGTTCGAACTGAAGGCGCTGGAACTCGAACCCGGCGTGCGCGTGAGCGATCGCTTCACCCGCGACGTCGCCGCCGCGCTGACTCGCTGCGCGCGCTGGCACGGCTGCACCGAAGTGGTGGTTTCGCAGACGATTCCCGCCGGTTTCGGCGCGCAACTCGAAGCTGCGCTCGCGTCCGGGGTCTGACCCGAAGTGCGGGTCAGACCCCGGCGCGGCGCGCGCCCGGCATCCTTCGTTGGCCTCCCGCAACGCTGGTTCCCGCAGAGCCAGACGGCCGAGTTTGCGCTAGATCAAACCCGGTTCTGTTGAGCTATTTACACTGGTTCCTTCGGGCTGATGAATAAAAGAAAACACCCCAGGCCCGTTCCCGACAACCCCTTTCCCGATTGGCAATGGCCGCGCAGCGCGCGGGCCGGTTGCTGGCCGGGTATTTCCGGAGGAGAACGAATGCTAACTGCCACATACACGCTGGTCGCACTATCGGTCGAGCAAGCCAGCGTCCGGGTGAGTCTGCAGTCCCTGCAAAAAGTCCTTTACAGCAATTTCATACAACAGCGGGCATTGACTCCGGGCCAGGTGGACTACGCCTGCGCCACCCTGCGCCGCGTCTACGATACTTGCCACTGGCGCAAGATCGAAAAATTCCTGATTCCGGCGATCCATCGCGCCACCCATGAGGCCGACCAGCTGCTGCTCGAGCTCGAGCGCCTGAACGGCGCCGCCGCCGACGCGCTGGGCGACATCGCCGAGCGCTTCGCCGGCCTGTCGGTCGACTCGGCCGACCGGGTGGCCGAATTCTGCGCCTCGGTCGACACCTTCTGCAACGCGCTGCTGCAGCGCCTGGCGCGCGAGGAGCAGGAACTGTTCCCGGTCGCGCGCAGCGTGATCTCGGGCGAGGCCTGGTTTTCGATCGCCAACAAGATGCTGGCGCACGACGCCTGGGTGCAGGCCACCAAACCCAGCCGCCCTCCCGACGAGGCCGCCGTGTCGTCGGGCCGCCTGGCCGCCGCGCGCGCCAGGCGGGCCACGCTGGCGCACTGAGCAGGCGCCGGCGCCGGTTCGCCGCCCGAAAGCCTGCCTTCTTGCTATCATGGCGGTTTTGAGCGATAGAGCCGACGCCATGTTCGAATTCCTTTTCAAGCGCCCGGGCGACAAGCCGGGCGACCCGCCGGCCGCGACGGATGCGAAGGCCGACCCGGCTGGCGCGCCGGGCGCTTCGCAACGCGCGCTGCAAGCCGAAAAGGTGCGCGAACTGGCGGGCGACGAGGCGCAAGCGGTCGAATTCATCCTGCACTCCGAGTATTCCGAGCTGCGCCTGGCCGCGGCCGAATTCGTCCACACGCCGGCCCAGCTGGAGCGCGTGCACGCCGCGATCCGCAATACCGACCGGCGCGTGGCCAAACTGATGCAGTCGCGCCTCGACGCGATCCGCCATCACCAGGCCGAACTGCAGCGCGGCCAGGCCTGCATCGACCAGGCCGCGCAGCTGCTGAAGGACGAAAAGCTCACGCCCAACATGGTGGCGGACCTCGATCGCCGCTGGTCGGTGATCGCGGCGACCGAGCTGGCGCCGCAGTTCGACGCCGCGCGCGCCGCGCTGGCGCAGCGCCTCGAAGCGCAGGTGTCGCTGCAGCGCTCCGTGATCGACAGCCTGGCAGCGCTGCGCAAGCTGGGTGCCGGCGGCATCCCGGCGGCCGACATCGCCGCGCAGCTCGCGCAGTTCGCCGACGCCCACGCCGCCGCGCTGTCGGCGCCAGAACACGCCTCGCTGCCGCGCCAGCTGCTCAACGACTTCGCCGCCGAACACGCGCGCATCACGGCCAGCCTGGGCGCGCTCGAGCAAGGGCAGGACGCGCACGCCAAACGCGAGGCGATCCTGGCCGGCTGGCTGGCCACGCCGCCGGCGTCGCTGCACGCCGACACCCTCAAGCGCGAATGGAGCAAGCTGCCCGCCAGTCCCGCCGGCGACGACGCGGCCAGCCAGCAGGCGCGCTTCGACGAACTGCTCGCCACCATTCCGCCGCCGCAGGCAAAGCATAAAGAACAGCGGCCCGCGCAGCAGAAGCAGCCCGGCGCCGACGCCCACTTCATCGACAACCTCTCCGCGATGGAATCGGCGCTGGAACAGGGTTCGCTGCACAGCGCGGCGGAGCACGACAAGGCGCTCAAGGAGTTAAAAGGCGCGCGCCTGACCGGCGCGCAATCGGAACGGCTGGCGCACGCGCGCGCCGAACTCAAACGCCTGTCGGACTGGGCGCGCTGGGGCGGCAATGTCTCGCGCGAAGAACTGATCAAGGCGGTCGAGCAGCTGACGTCGCAGTCGCTGGCGATGAGCGAGCTGGCCAAGAAGGTCGGCAGCATGCGCGAACGCTGGAAGGCGCTCGACACGCTGTCGGGCGCCGCGCCGAAAAGCCTGTGGGAGCGCTTCGACGCCGCCTGCACGGCGGCGTACGCGCCGGCCGCCGCGCATTTCAAGCATCTGGCCGAAGAGCGTCACACCAACGCCGCCAAGGCGCAGCACCTGATCGACGAGGCGAACGCCGAAGCGGAGAAAATGAAGGGCGCCGACAGCGTCGACTGGAAGCGCATGGCGTCGACGGTGCAGAAGCTGCGCCTCGGCTGGAGCCACCTGGGCGCGATCGACCGCAAGGAAAAGAAGAAGCTCGACCAGCAGTTCGCCGATGTGCTGAACATCCTGCAAGGACCGCTGGAACAGCAGCGCAAGTCGGAAGTGGCGCACCGCGAAGAACTGATCGAGCAGGTGGCCGCGCTCAATCCGGCCGACCGCCACGCGCTCGACGCCTTGCGCGCCGCGCAGGAACGCTGGCAGGAACTGGCGCGCGCGCTGCCGCTGGAACGCAAGGCGGAGCAGGCGATGTGGCATCGCTTCCGCGCCGCTTGCGACGCCGTGTTCGCCAAGCGCAAGGAGACTGCGCACGCGGCCGACGCCGAACGGCGCACGCACCAGATGTCGAAGGACGCCATCTCGGCGCGCCTCGAAGCGGCGGCGCAGGAAACGCTCGATGCCGCCACCGCGACGCGCCTGCTGCGCGAAGCGGCTAACGAATGGCACGCGATCGGGGCGGTGCCGCGCGCGGTCGAGGCCAAGGTCGACAAGCGCTACCACGCGGCGATCGCCGCCATCCAGCAACAGGCCGACAACGCGCGCCGAGCCGCCGGCATCGCGCAGGCGAATGCGATGCGCGACAAGCTGCGCCTGTGCCAGGACCTGGAAGCGGCGCTGGCCGCCGGCACCGCCGAAGGGCAGGACTGGGACGCGCGCTGGTCCGCGCTGGCGCCTTTGCAGCCCGACTACGAACGCATCCTGTCGACGCGCTTCCAGGCCGCGCTTGCCGCGCTGGCCGGCGACCGCGCCGCTTACGTCAAGCTGCTCGAACAGAACCGCGCGACGCTGCTGCGGGAAGTGCTGCGGCTTGAAATTGCCGCCGGCATCGACAGCGGCAGCGAGTTCGCGCGCGACCGCCTGAAGATGCAGGTCGAAGTGCTGCAGTCGTCGCTCAAGTCCGGCCACAAGCCGCTGACGCAGGCGGCGCAGTTCCAGCAGCTGGTGGCCACGCCGGCGCTGGTCGACGACCGCACCGCCGCGCGCATCGGCCAGCTGTTCGCGCGCATCGGCAAGGAGGCGCGATGAAAGAGGCGAGGGTGCAGAAGGAGGACTTCGACCTGACTGCCGAAGTGGCGCGCCTGCGCGCCGACAATCCGCGCGTGGGCGCCGTGGTGACGTTCGTCGGCGCGGTGCGCGACATGAACGAAGGCGCCAGCGTCGCCGAGATGGAGCTCGAACACTATCCAGGCATGACCGAGCAGTCGCTGAAGAACATCATCGAACAGGCTTGCGCGCGCTGGCCGCTGTCCGGCGCGCTGGTGATCCACCGTGTCGGGCCGCTCAAGCCGATGGAGCAGATCGTGCTGGTGGCGGTCAGTTCGGCACACCGCGGGGAAGCGTTCGCGGCCTGCGAATTCATCATCGATTACCTGAAGACCGACGCGCCGTTCTGGAAGAAAGAACAGACGCCGGAGGGCGCACGCTGGGTCGATGCGCGCGTCACCGACGAAGCCGCAATGGCGAAGTGGGCTCAGTCTTGAGCTGGGTGGCGGTGGGTTTCGGCGCTGCGCTCGGTGCGTGGCTGCGCTGGGGGCTGGCGCTGTACCTGGGCAGCGTGCACGGCAAACTGAATCTCGGCACCCTGGTCGCCAATCTGGGCGGCGGCTATCTGATCGGCCTCGCGCTCGGTTTCTTTTCCGCGTACCCGCACCTGTCGCCGGAATGGCGCCTGTTCGCCATTACCGGCTTCCTCGGCGGGCTGACCACGTTCTCCACATTTTCCGGCGAGTCGATGCTGCTGCTCCAGCGCGGCGATTACGGCTGGGCGCTTGCGCACACCGCGATGCACCTGTTCGGCGCGCTGGCGTGCTGCGTGGCCGGCTTTGCCACCTGGCGCGCGTTAGCCGGTTGAAGCAGGCGACGGCGACAAGAGCGGGGTCAGGTCCGCCGGACCTGACCCCGGCAAAACATTGGCAACGAACACTGCGCCCTCGGGCGCATTTTTCATTCATGATCGGGTTTCCAGGGTTCTTGAAAAGCAGGTTTCGGAACCCATCTTGTTTCTATTGAAAAATCCTCATTCAGGAGCATTCCATGCGGCAAGACAAACTCACGACCAAGCTACAGGAAGCGCTGTCCGACGCGCAGAGCCTGGCGGTTGGCAACGATAACCAATATATAGAGCCGGTCCACCTGTTGACCGCGCTGCTGAACCAGGATGACGGCGGCGCGCGCTCGCTGCTGCAGCGCGCCGGCGTCAACGTCGGCGGCCTGGCCACGGCGGTGAAAAGTTCGCTCGACCGCCTGCCCAAGGTGTCGGGCACCGGCGGCGAAACCCAGGTCAGCCGCGAGCTGATGGCGATGCTGAACCTGGCCGACAAGGAAGCCCAGAAGCGCGGCGACCAGTTTGTCTCCAGCGAGATGGTGCTGCTGGCGCTGACCGAAGACAAATCCGACGCGGGCCGCGTGGCGCGCGAAGCCGGCCTGACGCGCAAGTCGCTCGACGCCGCGATCGGCGCGGTGCGCGGCGGCGAATCGGTCAACTCGCAGGACGCCGAGGGCCAGCGCGAGGCGCTCAAGAAATACACGATCGACCTGACCGAGCGCGCGCGCCAGGGCAAGCTCGATCCGGTGATCGGCCGCGACGACGAGATCCGCCGCACCATCCAGATCCTGCAGCGCCGCACCAAGAACAACCCGGTGCTGATCGGCGAACCGGGCGTCGGCAAGACCGCGATCGTCGAAGGCCTGGCGCAGCGCATCGTCAACGACGAAGTGCCCGATTCGCTCAAGGGCAAGCGCGTGCTGTCGCTCGACATGGCCGGCCTGCTGGCCGGCGCCAAGTACCGCGGCGAATTCGAGGAGCGCCTGAAGTCCGTGCTGAAGGAACTGGCGATGGACGAGGGCCAGACCATCGTCTTCATCGACGAGCTGCACACGATGGTCGGCGCCGGCAAGGCCGAAGGCGCGATGGACGCGGGGAACATGCTCAAGCCGGCGCTGGCGCGCGGCGAGCTGCATTGCGTCGGCGCCACCACGCTCGACGAGTACCGCAAGTATGTCGAGAAGGACGCCGCGCTCGAGCGCCGCTTCCAGAAAGTGCTGGTCGACGAGCCGACGGTCGAAGCGACCATCGCCATCCTGCGCGGCCTGCAGGATAAATACGAACTGCACCACAAGGTCGAGATTACCGACCCGGCCATCATCGCGGCGGCCGAACTGTCGCACCGCTACATCAGCGACCGCTTCCTGCCGGACAAGGCGATCGACCTGATCGACGAGGCGGCGTCGAAGATCAAGATCGAGATCGACTCCAAGCCGGAGGTGATGGACAAGCTGGAACGCCGCATCATCCAGCTGAAGATCGAGAAGGAAGCGGTCAAGAAGGAGAAGGACGAAGCGTCGCTGCGCCGGCTCGGCCTGATCGACGAGGAGATCGCGCGCCTTGAACGCGAGTACAACGATTACGAGGAGATCCTGAAAGCTGAAAAGGCGATGGTGCAGGGGACCACGCACATCAAGGAGGAGATCGAGCGGATCCGCCACCAGATGGAAGAGGCCAAGCGGCGCAGCGACTACGCGCTGATGTCCGAGCTTCAGTACGGCAAGCTGCCCGAATTGGAGTCGCAGCTGAAGCACGCGGAGGAAGCGGCCGCGCGTGATGGCGCCGAGGCCAAGCCGAAACTGCTGCGCACCCAGGTCGGGGCCGAAGAAATCGCCGAGGTGGTGTCGCGCGCGACCGGCATCCCGGTGTCGCGCATGATGCAGGGCGAGCGCGACAAGCTGCTGCACATCGAAGAGAAGCTGCACGAGCGCGTGGTGGGCCAGGACGAAGCGATCCATGCGGTGTCGGACGCGATCCGCCGTTCGCGCGCCGGCCTGTCCGACCCGAACCGTCCGTATGGCTCGTTCATGTTCCTGGGACCGACGGGCGTCGGCAAGACCGAGTTGTGCAAGGCGCTGGCCACCTTCCTGTTCGACAGCGAGGAATCGATGATCCGCATCGACATGAGCGAATTCATGGAGAAGCATTCGGTGGCGCGGCTGATCGGCGCGCCGCCGGGATATGTCGGCTACGACGAAGGCGGCTACCTGACCGAGGCGGTGCGGCGCCGGCCATACAGCGTGATCCTGCTGGACGAAGTGGAGAAGGCTCACCACGATGTGTTCAACGTGCTGCTGCAGGTGCTCGACGACGGCCGCATGACGGACGGGCAGGGGCGCACGGTGGATTTCAAGAACACCGTGATCGTGATGACCTCGAACCTGGGATCGCACATGATCCAGTCGATGGACAACGCCGATCCGAGCGTGGTGAAGCTGGCCGTGATGGGCGAAGTGCGCAACCATTTCCGGCCCGAGTTCATCAACCGGATCGACGAAATCGTGGTGTTCCATGCGCTCGACGAAAAGAACATCGGCGCGATCGCCAAGATCCAGCTGCGCCAGCTGGTGGAGCGGCTGGCCAAGATGGAGATGTCGCTCGACGTGTCGGAAGAGGCGCTGCAGAAAATCGCGGAGGCCGGCTACGATCCGGTGTATGGCGCGCGGCCGCTCAAGCGCGCGATTCAGCAGCAGATCGAAAATCCGCTGTCCAAGCTGATTCTGTCGGGGCGGTTCGGGCCGAAGGACACGATCCCGGTGCGGGTCGGCAGCCACGGCAACCTGGTCTTCGACGACACCGGCGTCTAAGCAAGATGGGGTCAGGTCCGACGGACCTGATCCCTGTTTGCCACGGCGGCGCCAGCGAACCCGAACCATCGGCGCTACAATATCCTGCTCGACTACAGCAGGATAATTCATGCAAACGCCATCGCTGCGCCACGACGCGCGCGTCATCTCGCTGGTGGGACTCGCCCACGGCACCTCGCACTTCTATCACCTGATCCTGGCCGCGCTGTTCCCCTGGCTGAGGCCTGCATTCAATCTCACCTACGCTGAACTCGGCCTGCTGATGACGGTGTTCTTCGTCGTCTCCGGCGTCGGCCAGGCGCTCGCCGGCTTCGTGGTCGACCGCGTCGGCGCCTTCCGCGTGCTGTTCGGCGGCGTCGCCTTGCTCGGTGTGGCCGCGGTGCTACTGGCCGGCGCCAACGGCTACCCGATGCTGCTGGCCGGTTCGATGCTGGCCGGCGTCGGCAACTCGGTGTTCCATCCGGCCGACTACACGCTGCTGAACCAGCGCGTGTCGAAGGCGCGCCTGGCGCACGGCTTCTCGGTGCACGGCATCAGCGGCAACCTCGGCTGGGCCGCGGCGCCGATCTTCCTCGCCGGCGTCGCCGTCCTGTCGAGCTGGCGCACCGCCGTGCTGGCGTCGGCCGCGATCCCTGTGTGCGTGCTGCTGCTCCTGTATTTCAATCGTCACGCGCTGCGCGCGGATCCGGCCCCCGCAAAACCCGCAGGCAGCAAGCAGGAAGGCTCGTTCGACTTCCTGCGCCTGCCGACCGTGTGGATGTGCTTCGGCTTCTTCTTCCTGTCGGCGGTCGCGCTGGCCGGCATCCAGAGCTTCGCCTCGACCAGCCTGGTGGCGCTGTACGGCGTGTCGCTGGCGTCGGCAACCACTGCCTACACGGCCTACATGCTGGCCTCGGCCGGCGGCATGATCGCCGGCGGCTTCGTCGCCACCCGTTCGAGCCAGCACGACCGCGTGATCGTGATCTCGTTCGCGCTGGCCGCCGCGCTGGCCGTGCTGCTGGCGATGGCCGCCGTCCCGGCGTGGATGGTGGTGCCGCTGATGGGCGCGATCGGCCTCGCTTCCGGCGTGGCCGGCCCGTCGCGCGACCTCCTGATCCGCGCAAGCGCGCCGCCCAACGCCACCGGCCGCGTGTTCGGCGTGGTGTATTCGGGCCTGGACTCCGGCCTGGCGGTCGGCCCGCTGATGTTCGGCGCGCTGATGGATGCGCACCATCCGTCGTGGGTGTTCGTCTGCATCGGCCTGTTCCAGGCGCTGGCGATCGCCACCGCGGTCGGCGTCGGCGCCGGCAAACGCGCGCCGGTGCTGCAACAGGCATAAAATCACTTATCTTCATTTACCTGGAACCGCCATGGACTTTGCCACTTGCGATCTTTGCGACGCCCACCCGCAGGAGCTCGACGACGGCCGCGTGAAGGTGCTGCCGCCGGTGTTCCTGCTATACGGCCAGCGCGTGAAGTTCTCCGGGCCCGCAATCACCGTCAAGGTATTCGAGGACAACGCTCTGGTGCGATCGACCCTGGAAGGGCCGGGCAATGGCCACGTGCTGGTGGTCGACGGCGGCGGCAGCTTGCGCCGTGCGCTGGTCGGCGGCCAGCTGGCGCTGCTGGCGCAGGACAACGGCTGGAGCGGCATCGTGGTCGACGGCTGCGTGCGCGACTGCGACGAAATCAACAGCTGCGAAATCGGCGTGCGCGCGCTGGCGGCGCACCCGCAGCGCCCGGCCAGGACCGGCGCCGGCACCCACGGCGTGCCGGTCTACGTCGGCGGCGTGCCGATCAATCCTGGCGACTGGATCTACGCCGACGCCGACGGCATCCTCGTGTCGCAAAAGAAGCTCACCTGACTCCCTCTTGAAGTTGCACGGCGTCAACACGGACGCCGCTGCCTGCCCCTACAATTTCTTGCCCATCGCTGCGCTTTTCATCTGACGGAAATATCGTTTCGCATTGTGAAAAAGTGCGCGGATAAATATTCCTGTTTTCTCCCATGGCGAGAAATTTCATTCCGCATCCCGAAATACCTGTTTCAGGTAATTGATTTTAAACGAATAAATTTTGCTTATGTGTCTTATATAAGAGTGTGTTGCTACGCACCATACCGGCTTACACTGTGTCTAAGGCATTCGCTTTTTAACTCGGCTTTTCAATCAGGAGAACACCATGGCATCGCGTGAACAGCAAGCAGCAGCACTGCAAAAAGACTGGGACACCAACCCGCGCTGGAACGGCGTCAAGCGCAGCTATAGCGCGGACGACGTGGTGCGCCTGCGCGGCTCGCTGCAGATCGAGCACACGATCGCCCAGCGCGGCGCTGACAAGATGTGGGACTTGCTGCATACCGAGCCGTTCGTCGCCACCCTCGGCGCGCTGACCGGCAACCAGGCCATGCAGCAGGTCAAGGCCGGCCTGAAAGCGATCTACCTGTCCGGCTGGCAGGTGGCGGGCGACGCCAACGTGGCCGGCGAAATGTATCCGGACCAGTCGCTGTACCCGGCCAACTCGGTGCCGACGGTGGTTCGCCGCATCAACAACACCTTCCAGCGCGCCGACCAGATCCAGTGGTCCGAGGGCAAGGACGACGTCGATTACTTCGCGCCGATCATCGCCGATGCGGAAGCCGGGTTCGGCGGCGTGCTCAACGCCTACGAGCTGATGAAGTCGATGATCGACGCGGGCGCGGCCGGCGTGCACTTCGAGGACCAGCTGGCGTCGGTCAAGAAATGCGGCCACATGGGCGGCAAGGTGCTGGTGCCGACCCGCGAATTCGTCGAGAAGCTGACCGCCGCGCGCCTGGCGGCCGACGTGATGGGCACGCGCACCCTGGTAATCGCCCGCACCGACGCCGAGGCGGCCGACCTGCTGACCTCCGACATCGACCCCAACGACCAGCCGTTCTGCACCGGCGAGCGTACCGTCGAGGGCTTCTACCGCGTGAAGAATGGCCTGGAGCAATCGGTGTCGCGCGCGCTGGCCTACTGTCCGTATGCCGACCTGGTGTGGTGCGAGACCGGCAAGCCCGACCTGGCGTTCGCCAAGGCCTTCGCCGACGCGGTGCACGCCAAGTTCCCGGGCAAGATGCTGGCCTATAACTGCTCGCCCTCGTTCAACTGGAAGAAAAACCTGGACGACGCGACCATCGCCAAGTTCCAGCGCGAGCTGGGCGCGATGGGCTACAAGTTCCAGTTCATCACGCTGGCCGGTTTCCATGCGCTCAACTATGGCATGTTCAACCTAGCCCATGGCTACGCGCGCCGCAACATGACGGCCTTCGTCGAGCTGCAGGAGGCCGAATTCGCCGCCGCCGACAAGGGCTTCACGGCGGTCAAGCACCAGCGCGAAGTCGGCACCAGCTATTTCGATGCGGTGACGCAGACGATTCAGCAAGGTCAGAGCTCGACCACGGCGCTGCACGGCTCGACCGAAGACGAGCAATTCTTCGATGAGAAGAAGGTCGCTTAAGCACGCGCCGCCGACCAAGATTTGGGTCAGGTCCGCCGGACCTGACCCCGTTTTGGTCGCCGCCGCCAGCACAGCCCGCGCCAGCAGTTTCCAGTTGTAGTGGATAATGTCGGGATATTCCCCCGATTCACTACTTGGAAACACCATGCTTAGCTACCGCCACGCCTTTCACGCGGGTAACCACGCCGACGTCCTGAAGCACTTCGTGCAAATTCAGCTGCACGAATACATGAACCAAAAGGACACCGCCTACTCTTACATCGACACCCACTCGGGCGCCGGTGTGTACGCGCTCGACAGTGGCTATGCTTCCAAGAACGCCGAATACGAAACCGGCATCGCGCCGCTGTGGGACCGCAAGGACCTGCCCAAGCCGCTGGCCGATTACGTCGACCTGGTCAAGGGCCTGAACCCGAGCGGCAAGATGCGCTACTACCCGGGCTCGCCGTACTGCGCCGACAAGTCGATGCGCGAGCAGGACCGCCTGCGCCTGTTCGAGCTGCATCCGGCCGACGCCAAGATCCTGGCCGACAATTTCCGCAAGGTCGCCGAGCACGCCGCCGCCCAGGGCGAACGCCCGGCCGGCCGCGGCAAGCGCGTGCTGGTCGAGCGCGGCGATGGCTTCCACGCCCTGAAAACCCTGCTGCCGCCGCCGTCGCGCCGCGCGCTGGTGCTGATCGACCCGCCGTATGAAGACAAGCAGGACTACCGCAAGGTGCGCGACGCCGTCGAGGAATCGCTCGGCCGCTTCCCGTCGGGCACCTTCGCGATCTGGTACCCGCTGCTGCAGCGCATGGAATCGCGCCAGTTCGCCGACAAGCTCAAGCGCCTGCCGTGCAAGGACTGGCTGAACGTCACGCTGACCGTCGCGACGCCCGGCCCGGACGGCTTCGGCCTGCACAGCAGCGGCATGTTCATCGTCAACCCGCCGTACACGCTCGAGCCGATCCTGCAGCAGGTGATGCCTTACCTGGTGAAGGTGCTCGGCAAGGACGAGGGCGCCACTTTCGTGATCGAATCCGGCGTGCAGGTCACCGGCTCGGCGTCGAGCCGCGTGGGCGCCAACGGCACGGTCCGCGTGCCGGTCGGCAACGCGCGCCGCGCCAGCCCGACTTCGGGCACCGGCAGCTTGCGCCTGCCTGGCCAGGCCCCGGCAGGCACTCCGGCCGCTGCCGCGCCGCGCAAGACGTCGTCGCGCCCGACCAGCGGCCGTCCGACCGGCCCGCGCACGCCGGGGTCGCGCCGGCCGTGAACTCCGCACACGTTTTCGATGTCTAAATGTAAAGAAATCGAAAATTGGTGTATATTCGGTATGTAGGCATTTCACTGACGGTGCGACCGTCGGGAGTTTGCGTGCCTGACCGATTCAAGGGAGTTTCGCGTGTCCATAGTTGCGAATCAAATGTCTTTGCCGTTCGACGAGTTTTTCCTCGCGCGTCAGCCAATTCTCGGCCGTGACCAGCACCTGGTCGCGTTCGAATTGCTGTTTCGCACGGCCGGCTCGACCGAGGCAAACGTGACCGACGACGCCGCCGCCACGGCCGCGGTGATCTCGCACGCATCGCAGCTGGGCATGGAACATGTTGTAGGCGCACAACTGGCGTTCGTCAACGTCACCGAGGCGGCGCTGATGAGCGACTACGTGCGCTTCCTGCCGGCCGACAAGGTCATTCTCGAAATCCTCGAAACCGTCAAGGCCACGCCCGAGCTGGTGGCGCGCGTGCGCGAACTCAAGACGCTGGGCTTCAAGTTCGCGCTCGACGACGTGATCGCCGTGTCCGAGGACGTGCGCGCGCTGGTCGAACTGGTCGACGTGATCAAGATCGACGTCAAGGGCGTCGACCCGGCGCGCCTGCCGTCGCTGACCGCCTCGCTGCGCCAGCAGAACAAGAAGTTGCTGGCCGAGAAGGTGGAGACGCAGGAAGAATTCCGCCTGTGCCTCGAGCTGGGCTTCGAATATTTCCAGGGCTTCTATTTCGCCCATCCCGACATCATGAGCGGCAAGAAAATCGCGCCGTCCGAGCTGGCGATCCTCGACCTGCTGGAACTGGTGCGCTCCGATGCCGACAATCACACGATCGAGCTGGCGGTCAAGCGCGACGCCCTGATCAGCCTGAACCTGCTGCGCCTGGTGAACACGCCGGCCGCCGGCGTGCGCGGCAAGATCGACACCTTGGGCGAGGCGATCGAAGTGCTGGGGCGCCAGCAGTTGCAGCGCTGGTTGCAGATCCTGCTGTACGCGGCGCCAGGCGCCAAGGTCGAAATGAACATGCCGCTGCTGCAGATGGCCACCACGCGCGGCAAGATGCTCGAACTGATGAGCCTGAAGATCCATCCGGGCCAGCGCGCCGCGGCCGACACCGGCTTCACGGTCGGCATCATGTCGCTGACCGATGCACTGTTTTCGATGTCGATGCAGGACATTCTCGACACCGTCGACGTGGCGGGAGAGGCGCGCGCCGCGCTGCTGGACCGCGAGGGCGAGTATGGCGAGATGCTCAACATCGTCGAGATGCTGGAAAAAGACAAATGCGGCAAGTCGCTGACGACGGCGCTGCGCCATTTGGATTTGACGATCAAGGACCTGCGCGAGATCGAACTGGCCGCCTTCGAGTGGATCAACGAGCTGGCCCAAGAAGTCCACTAGCCAGGTCGTCGTACCAGCGAAGGCTGGTACCTATACTGAGCAAGCCGATCGATTCGCATCTTCAGCATGGGTACCAGCCTGCGCTGGTACGACAGGCGCTTACGCGAGCAGCAGGAAAACGGTCGGCTTCTTGTGGAAGTCCGGCGCCTTGCCGGCTGCCAGCTGCGACTTCCACTTCGCCGCGCTCAAGGTGCGGATCGATTCGGTCGGCAGCGACAAATCGGTCGCCACGCAAATCAGCGTCCCCGGCAGGCACGACCCCGACAGCGCTTCGAGCATCGCGCCGTTCCGATACGGCGTCTCGATCAGCAACTGCGTCTGCTTCTCGCGGCTGGACCGCTGCTCCAGCTCCTTGATCCGCTTGACCCGTAGCGCCGCGTCCGTCGGCAAATACCCGTTGAACGCAAAGCTCTGCCCGTTCAGCCCGCTCGCCATCACCGCCAGCAGCAGCGACGACGGTCCCACCAGCGGCTTGACCGAGATGCCGTGCTGATGCGCCAGGCGCACCAGGTCGGCGCCGGGATCGGCCACCGCCGGCACGCCCGCTTCCGACACCAGGCCGCAATCGCGTCCCGCCAGCAGCGGCGCCAGCAAGCCTTCGAGCGCCGCCGGCGGCGTGTTGACGTTCAGTTCCGCGATATCGATTTCCTGCAATGGCCTGGCCAGCGGATGGTCGATCGCAATCAGTTTCAAAAACGCGCGCGCGGTCTTCGCGTTCTCGGCGACAAAGCAGTCGAGCCGCGCGGTCAGCGCCTGCACGTGCTCGGGAATGACATGGTTCAGCGCGCCGGGAGCGGCGTCGGCAGGGCCCAGGGTGTTGGGAATCAGGTACAGAATGCCGGGCATATTTTTATTGGTGAGGTAAGAGGTTCAAAGGCCGAAAAACCGCACGCCGGCCTTGCGCAGCATGGCGCTAAGCGCAATCATCGGCAGGCCGGTCAGCGCGGTCGGGTCGCTGCTGTCGATCCGTTCCAGGATCGCGATGCCGAGCCCTTCGTTCTTGGCGCTGCCGGCGCAATCGTAAGGCTGCTCGATGCGCAGGTAGGCGTCCAGCTCGGCGTCGGGCAGGTCGCGGAAGGTCACGATGGTCTGGATGTTTTCCAGCTGCGCCGGGCCGGTGAGGGCGCAGGCGCGGCTGTCCCACACGCACAGGGCCGTATGGAACACCACGCGCCGTCCGCGCATCTTCTGCAGCTGGGCCAGCGCGCGCGGATGGTCGCCCGGCTTGCCGATCTGCTCGCCATCGAGCGTGGCGACCTGGTCGGAGCCGATGACGATCGCGCCTGGCGCCTGGCGCGCTACCGCCGACGCCTTTTCGCGCGCCAGCCGCAGCGCCGTCGTTTCCGGTTGTTCGCCCGACAACGGCGTCTCGTCGATGTCGGGCGCCATCACCTCGAACGGCAGTTGCAAACGCGACAGCAGCTCGCGGCGATAGGCCGAACTCGACGCAAGAATCAGGCGGGGCGGGGCGGAATTTGGTATCATCGAAGGCTCGGTGGGGAGGCAGCCTGCCAATTCGTGTCGCGGGCAACACGCCTGGCCCATCGCCGCAAAAAAAAGCGGCAAGTCTTTGACTGCATGGGGATAACCCTGCTATTATCGCAGGTTTTCTCGGGGTGGTTTCTCAAATGAGCGCTTTTGTCATCGACGCTTTTGAATTTAGTCGAAGCAACGGCCATCGCGATGGCGTCACGCCAGTCGCTGAAATGAGCCGCTTGAGCAAGGAATGCGCCGACCAGTCTGGCGATATCGCCTGGGCAGTCGACGGCGCGGTCACCAGCCATGGCTATCCGTCGATGACCTTGTCGGTCTCCGGAACCGTGCAGCTGGTATGCCAGCGATGCCTGACCCCGTTTGCCTATGAAATGGATTCGTCGACCATGCTGGTGCTGGGCAAGGACGACGAGGATGCCGATGCGATCGAGGAAGTCCTCGACGACGAGAGCATCGATGTGATCGTCGGCAGCCGCACCACCGACATCCGCGACCTGATCGAAGACGAGGCGCTGCTGGCGCTGCCGCAGGTGCCGAAGCACGAAGTCTGCCCCGATACCAGGCAGCTCGATGCGCTGAAGGCCGTCAAGCCGTCGCCGTTCGCCGGCCTCAAGGACCTGAAAACCGAATAAGCAGGACGTAACAAACGTGTCAAACGCGTGTAGCAATCGAGTATGGCAGTAAGCAGGGAAATGCAGTACAAGCGTTAAACATGTCGGCAAAGTAATTATTTGCCGCTGGGATACTCGATTCGCATGTATTTGCTGGTCGAATGTGTTAGAATTTTAGAACTTATGTATTAGGAGTTAGTCATGGCAGTTCAGCAGAATAAGAAATCCCCTTCGAAGCGCGGCATGCACCGTTCGCACGACTTCCTGGTCGCGCCACAACTGGGCATCGAGCCTACGACCGGTGAAACGCACCTGCGTCACCACATCAGCCCTAACGGCTTCTACCGTGGCCGTAAGGTTCTCAAGACCAAGAACGACGAGTAATCGACGTCCTTTTCTTGAGTAAGATGAAGGCGGTGCAGCGTAGCTTGTTTGCGTGGCACCGCTTTTTCTTTGTCTTCGGCTGCAAAAATTTGCACACCGTCATTTTGAATTACGCTGACTCTGACTGGCGCTCGCCCACAGATCGCATCCTGCCGCCCGCCATGTTCGAGCCGCGGCACGCCCCTTACAAATGACAATTACACTATCGATCGACTGCATGGGCGGCGACCACGGTTGTTCCGTGACCATTCCTGCGGCCATCTCTTTTCTCCAGCACGAGCCTGACGCCGCGCTGATTCTGGTCGGCATCGAAGCCGACATCCGCGCCGAGCTGCGCAAGCTCAAGGCCGACGCCCATCCCCGCATCACCGTGCAGCACGCCTCCGAAGTGGTGGAGATGGACGACGCTATCGAAATCGCGCTGCGCCGCAAGAAGGATTCCTCGATGCGCGTGGCGATCGAAGCGGTCAAGTCGGGCGCCGCCCAAGCCTGCGTCTCGGCCGGCAACACCGGCGCCCTGATGGCGGTCTCGCGCTACGTGCTCAAGACCATGCCCGGCGTCGACCGCCCGGCGATCTGCTCGATCCTGCCGAACCAGAAGGGCGAGCCGACCTACATGCTCGACCTGGGCGCCAACGTCGATTGCGAAGCCGAGCACCTGCACCAGTTCGCCGTGATGGGCTCGGTGCTGTTCTCGGCCATCGAAGGGGCCAAGCGCCCGACCATCGGTCTGCTCAACGTCGGCACCGAAGACATCAAGGGCAATGAAGTGGTCAAGGCCACCGCCAAGCTGCTGCACGCGGACCACGCGCGCGGCCTGCTGAACTTCCACGGCAACGTCGAAGGCAACGATATCTTCAAGGGCACCGTCAACGTGGTCGTGTGCGACGGTTTCGTCGGCAACGTCACGCTCAAGGCCGTCGAAGGCCTGGGCCGCTTCATGAAGGACGTGCTGAACACCGAATTCCGCCGCAACCCGCTGACCATGCTCGGCGCGCTGATCGCCAAGGGCGCGCTGAAACAGATCAAGGACCGCTTCAACCCGTCGCGCTACAACGGCGCCAGCCTGCTGGGTTTGCGCGGCCTGGTGTTCAAGAGCCACGGCGGCGCCGACGCCTACTCCTACGAGTGGGCGATCAAGCGCGCCTTCGACGCGGCGAAATATAATGTCCAGGAACAGCTGTCGACCATGATCGCCGAGCTGATGCCCAATGCGCCGGAGCGGGCCGTGCCTGACCTGGCGGCGCCAAACCCAACCCTTTAAGTGGACGGCCAGCAATGACTTTGTACAGCAAGATTATCGGCACCGGCAGCTACCTGCCGAAGCAACGCGTCACCAACGAAGACTTGACGGCGCAACTGGCCGCCAAGGGCATCGAAACCTCGGATGAGTGGATCGTTTCGCGCAGCGGCATCTCGGCGCGTCACTACGCGGCCGCGGACGAGCTGTCTTCGGACCTGGCGGTGAACGCGGCGCGCAAGGCGCTGGAAATGGCCGACCTGCAGCCGCACGATATCGACCTGGTCATCGTCGCCAGTTCGACCCCGGATTTCTACGGAAGTTTCCCGAGCACGGCGTGCATCGTCCAGCAGAAACTGGGCATGGGCAACAACAGCGCCGCCTTCGACGTCCAGGCCGTGTGCAGCGGCTTCGTCTACGCGGTATCGGTGGCCGACGCCTTCATCAAGGCCGGCTCGAACAAGAACGTGCTGGTGATCGGCGCCGAAGTGTTTTCGCGCATCCTCAATTTCGACGACCGCACCACCTGCGTGCTGTTCGGCGACGGCGCCGGCGCGATCGTCATGACCGCCTCGAGCGAGCCGGGCATTCTGGCGACCAAGCTGCACGCCGACGGCAGCCACGCCGACATCCTGTCGGTGCCGGGCAACCTGGCCAACGGCGCGATCGCCGGCAGCGGATTCCTGTACATGGACGGCCCGGCCGTCTACAAGCTGGCCGTGTCGGTGCTCGAGCAGGTCGCCAACGAGGCGCTGGAGCATGCCGGCATGAAGCCGGAGCAGCTCGACTGGCTGGTGCCGCACCAGGCCAACATCCGCATCATGAAGAGCACCGCGCGCAAGCTCAAGCTGCCGGAAGAGAAGATGGTCGTCACCGTCGACCAGCACGGCAACACCTCGGCCGCCTCGATTCCGCTGGCGCTCGATGCAGCCGTGCGCGATGGTCGGATCAAGCCGGGACATAATGTGCTGATGGAAGGCGTCGGCGGCGGCTTCACCTGGGGCGCCGTGCTCGCGCGCATGTAATCGCCGCACCCATAACAACAATATTTGGAGCTGATCGTTTCAATGACTAAATTCGCATTCCTGTTTCCTGGCCAGGGCTCGCAAGCCGTCGGCATGTTGAATGGCTTCGCCGGCAACGCGGTGGTCGACCAGACCGTCGCCGAAGCGTCCGACGCGCTCGGTTTCGACCTCGGCCGCATGATCGCCGAAGGGCCGAAGGAAGACCTCGACCTCACCACCAACACCCAGCCGGTCATGCTGACCGCCTCGGTCGCCGTGTACCGCGCCTGGATCGCCGCCGGCGGCCCGCCGCCTGCCATGGTGGCCGGCCACAGCCTCGGCGAATACTCGGCGCTGGTCGCCGCCGGCGTGATCAAATTCAAGGACGCGGTGCCGCTGGTGCGCTTCCGCGCCGGCGCCATGCAGGACGCGGTGCCGGTCGGGCAGGGCGGCATGGCCGTCGTGCTGGGCCTCTCGAGCGACGACGTGCGCGCCGTCTGCGCCGAAGCCGCCGCCGGGATCCCGGGCGCCGTGATCGAGCCGGTCAACTTCAACGAGCCGACCCAGATCGTGATTGCCGGCCACACCGCCGCGATCGACCGCGCCTGCGAAATCGCCAAGGCCAGGGGCGCCAAGCGCGCCATGAAGCTGGCGGTCTCGGCGCCTTTCCACTCGTCGCTGCTCAAGCCCGCGTCGGACCGCCTGCAAGCCTACATGGCCGGCATCGAATTCTCCGCGCCGGTCATCGACCTGGTCAACAACGTCGACGTCGCCGTCGTGCGCGACCCGGCCGCCATCAAGGACGCACTGGTGCGCCAGGCCGCGAGCCCGGTGCGCTGGGTCGAGGCGATGCAGTTCATGGCCGACCAGGGCGTGACGCAAGTGATCGAAAGCGCGCCGAGCAAGGTGCTGATCGGCATGGCCAAGCGCATCGTTCCGCGCCTGGCCGGTGAAGCGCTGGTCGACCAGGCGTCGCTCGAGCGCGTGCTCGCCACGCTGGTGTAATGCCCCGGCGGCTCGCGGGCCGCCGCAATAACTATAAATCAAGGACAACAATGAATCTGGAAAATCAAGTCGCGCTGGTCACCGGCGCATCGCGCGGTATCGGCAAGGCCATCGCGCTGGAGCTGGCGCGCCAGGGCGCCAAAGTGGTCGGCACCGCCACCACCGACAGCGGCGCGGCCGCCATCACCGAATACCTGTCTGAGTTCGGCGGCAAGGGCGTCACGCTCAACGTCACCGACGCCGCGGCCTGCGCCGCCGCCGTCGCCGACGTCGGTCACAGCTTCGGCTCGCTGACCATCCTGGTCAACAACGCCGGCATCACCCAGGACCAGCTGGCCATGCGCATGAAGGACGAGGAGTGGGACAGCGTCATCTCCACCAACCTGAACGCGGTGGGCCGCCTGTCGCGTGCGGTTCTGCGCGGAATGATGAAATCCAAACATGGGCGTATTATTAACATCACGTCGGTGGTAGCATCGTCGGGCAATCCGGGGCAAATGAATTACGCGGCGGCCAAGGCCGGCGTCGAAGGCATGAGCCGTGCGCTGGCCCGCGAGATCGGCAGCCGCAACATCACCGTCAATTGCGTGGCGCCGGGCTTCATCGACACCGACATGACCAAGGCGCTCGGCGCCGACCAGCATGCGGCCTTGCTGACCCAGATTCCACTGGGGCGCCTGGGCGCACCGGAAGATATCGCCCACGCCGTGGCGTTTTTGGCGGGGCCGCAGGGCGCTTACATCACGGGCACCACCCTGCACGTGAATGGCGGCATGTTCATGAATTGATGCAGATTTGGCTGAAGTGGGGCAGAATTGGCGGGGGCGCCACGGTCCTGTTCCAGTGAAATCTCGTCTTTTAGCAGTGCTTTCGGTTGAGTTGACGTCAGACGCCGAAATTAGTTCTAGAACGCGCAAACCTGATAAAATGCGCGCACTTTCCGTAACACACACAATGGAGCCATAACATGTCGGATATCGAACAACGCGTTAAAAAAATCGTCGCTGAACAACTGGGCGTTGCAGAAGCAGACATCAAAATCGATTCCTCGTTCGTTGACGACCTCGGCGCCGATTCCCTCGACACCGTCGAGCTGGTAATGGCACTGGAAGACGAGTTCGAGATGGAAATCCCGGACGAGCAAGCTGAAAAGATCACGACCGTGAAACAGGCAATCGACTACGCCACGGCGCACGTCAAGGCCTAAGTTTCGCTAGCACCAGGAGAATCGCTTGAGCCGTTCACGAAACCGTCGTGTCGTCATCACTGGCCTGGGCGCCGTTTCACCTATCGGCAACAACATTGCCGACAGCTGGAGCGCGGCCCTGGCCGGCAAGTCGGGCATTGCCAACATCACCAAGTTCGACGCCGAGCCGTTTTCGACCCGTTTCGCGGGCGAAGTCAAAGGCTTCAATATCGAGGACTACATCCCCGGCAAAGAAGCGCGCCACATGGATACCTTCATCCATTTCGGCATGGCGGCCGGCATCCAGGCATTGCAGGATTCCGGCATCGAAGTGTCCGATGAAAACCGCGACCGCATCGGCGTGATCGTCGGTTCCGGTATCGGCGGCCTGCCGATGATCGAAGAAACCAAGGAAGACTACGACAAGCGCGGCCCGCGCCGCATTTCGCCGTTCTTCGTGCCTGCTTCGATCATCAACATGATTTCGGGCGACCTGTCGATCAAGTACGGCCTGCGCGGCCCGAACCTGGCCATCGTCACCGCCTGCACCACCGGCCTGCATTGCATCGGCGCGGCTGGCCGCCTGATCGAATACGGCGACGCGGACGTGATGATCGCCGGCGGCGCCGAGTCGACCGTCTCGCCGCTGGGCCTGGGCGGTTTCGCCTCGGCTCGCGCGCTGTCGTCGCGCAACGACGACCCGGCAACCGCATCGCGGCCGTGGGACGTCGACCGCGACGGCTTCGTGCTGGGCGAAGGCGCCGGCGTCATGGTGCTCGAGGAGTATGAGCACGCCAAGGCGCGCGGCGCGAAGATCTACGCCGAGCTGATCGGCTTCGGCATGAGCGCGGACGCCTACCACATGACCTCGCCGGTCGAAGACGGCGCCGGCGCAAGCCGCTGCATGGTCTCGGCGCTGGACAATGCGGGCATCAACGTCGACCAGATCGACTACGTCAACGCGCACGGCACCTCGACGCCGTTGGGCGACCTGGCCGAAGTGCAGGGCATCAAGAAGACGTTCGGTGCGCACGCCAAGAAGCTGGTGGTGAACTCCACCAAGTCGATGACCGGCCACCTGCTGGGCGGCGCCGGCGGCCTCGAGGCGGTGTTCACGGTGCTGGCGATGCACAACCAGATCTCGCCGCCGACGATCAACATCTTCAACCAGGATCCGGCTTGCGACCTGGACTTCTGCGCCAACATCGCGCGGGACATGAAGATCGATTACGCGGTGAAAAACTCGTTCGGCTTCGGCGGCACCAACGGCACCCTGGTGTTCGGCAAAGCGCCGTAAGGCGACAGTTCGGCCGGCCTGCCGGCGGAACTTGCAGCGCCCATCCTTGTCTCAAGGATGGGCGTTTGACTTTTCAGGCTTCCCTTTTGCCCGGCCAGCACGGTCGGCGCCCCGTACCACCCTCATTGCCTTATGTCGCTTGCGGTGTCCGCCGTCGTTCACCCGTCACGCCTGATGCGCTGCGTGTTGCTGTGCCATGGCGCGGCCAACCTCGGCGCCTCGGTCGCCATTGCCGGCGGCGCCGGCGACTTCTCCCATCCGCGCCTCGCCGCCGTCGCCTGCGTGCTCGCGGCCGTGCCGGTGCTGCGCGCCTTGCGCGGCGCCGCAAACCTGCGCCGGATTGATATATCTGGACTCGGCCAATGTCGCCTGACGGTACAACAAGAGGGTGCGCCCGATGAGTTGGACGGCGTCGTGCGCTTGCTGCCTGGTTCGACGCTGTGGCCCGGCTTGCTCTTGTTGCGCCTGGACGGCGGCGGCGGCGCGCTGGCGCTGTGGCCGGACAGCGTCGGCGCCGGACAGTTCCGGCGATTGGCGGTGGCCTTGCGCGATCTCGCCGGGCGCATGGAAACACATAAAAAACTTTGAACTTATTGCAGCGCGCCAACTCTTATACACAAGGAGACAACGCCGCTGCCACCAACGGGGCATGGTTCAGTGACGACAGAACGCGAGTGCGACCAGTTGCTGGTCGAGCGGGTGCAAGGCGGAGACCGGCAGGCGTTCAACCTGCTGGTGGCCAAGTACCAGCGCAGGCTGATGCGCCTGGTGTCGCGCCTGGTGCACGATCCGGCGGAGGCGGAGGATGTTGTTCAAGAAACGTTCATCAAGGCGTACCGGGCCCTGCGGCACTTCCGCGGTGATTCGGCATTTTATACATGGTTGTACCGGATCGGCATCAACACGGCGAAAAATTTTCTGGTGACGCAGGGCCGGCGCGCGCCGACATCGACCGAGTCCGATGCCGAGCACGCCGAAACGTTCGACGACGCCGACAGCCTGCGCGACATCAACACGCCCGAGTCTATGCTGGCGAGCAAGCAGATCGCGCACACGGTCAACGCCGCGATGGAAGCGCTGCCGCTGGAACTGCGCACCGCGATCGTGCTGCGCGAGATTGAAGGATTGAGTTACGAAGAGATATCGGAAGTGATGGCGTGTCCGATCGGCACCGTGCGCAGCCGGATTTTCCGGGCGCGCGAGGTCATTGCCGAAAAATTGAAGCCCTTACTCGATTTCCCGGTTGACAAGCGGCGTCAGCCGTAGTCATGATGGCAATAGCTGGTAGTAAATTGATCACACGGACGGCGATGGAAAGCACGATGGACACAAACAAGAAAATTCGCGAGCACATATCGGCCCTGGGCGACGGCGAACTGGCGGCGTCCGACCTCGAGCTGGCGTTCGCGGCGCTGCGCGCGCGCGACGGCGAGCAGGCGTGGGACGTGTACCACCGGATCGGCGACGAGCTGCGCGCGCGCGCGACGCCCGAGCTGTCCGACGCGTTCGGCGAGCGCCTGGYGGCGCGCCTGGCGGCCGAGCCGGCGCCGGTGCGGCGCGGGGCGGCGCATCCGCCGGCGACCGCGGCAGTCGCCGCCGTGACGCCGGATCTGAAGAAAATCGCCGCCACGTCTTGACGTTCTTGCGGCTTTTGCACGAGCCGCGGCCCAACACCGGGGTCAGGTCCGGCGGACCTGACCCCTTACCTTGTCGGCGGCGCGTGAGCTGCCGCGACAATCCGCTTTTTTTCGCTTACCATTGCGTCAATTGTCGAACTGATCCCATGCTCCCAATGACCATTCCATCCTTCGCCACCCGCATCCTCCTGTCCGCCGCCTTGCTCGCCGCCTTTTCCGCGCCGACCGCATTCGCCGCCTCGCAAGTGTCGGTCCCGGTCGTCACCGGCCTGCCCGATTTCACCGACCTGATCGAGCGTGTCGGCCCGGCCGTCGTCAACATCCGCACCACCGAAAAGGTCAAGCTGGGGCAGGGCAGTCCCGGCGACGAGGAGATGCAGGAGTTCCTGCGCCGCTTCTTCGGCCAGCAGATGCCGCGCCCTTCGCCGCGCGGCAAGCGCGGCGCCCCGCAGCAGGAGGAGGAAGTCCAGCGCGGCGTCGGCTCCGGCTTCATCATTTCGAACGACGGCCTGGTGCTGACCAACGCCCACGTCGTCGAAGGCGCCGACGAGGTGCTGATCACCCTGACCGACCGCCGCGAGTTCAAGGCCAAGGTACTGGGCGCCGACAAGCGTTCCGACGTCGCAGTGCTCAAGCTCGAGGCGACCAACCTGCCTTACCTGAAGACCGGCGACTCGAGCAAGATCCGCGTGGGCGAATGGGTGATCGCGATCGGTTCGCCGTTCAACCTGGAGAACTCGGTCTCGGCCGGCATCATCTCGGCCAAGGCGCGCGACACCGGCGACTACCTGCCGCTGATCCAGACCGACGTCGCAGTCAATCCCGGCAACTCGGGCGGCCCGCTGATCAACATGCGCGGTGAGGTCATCGGCATCAACTCGCAGATCGCCACCCTGTCCGGCGGCTACAACGGCATCTCGTTCGCGGTGCCGATCGACGAGGCGATTCGCGTCTCGGACCAGCTGCGCAAGACCGGCAAGGTCGCGCGCGGCCGGCTCGGCGTGCAGATCGGCGAAGTGGGCAAGGACGTGGCCGAGTCGCTCGGCCTCGGCAAGGCGCGCGGCGCCGAAGTCGCGCTGGTCGAGCCGGGCGGTCCCGCCGACAAGGCCGGCATCAAGGTCGGCGACATCATCCTCAAGTTCAACGGCGTGGCGATCGACCGCAGCGGCGATTTGCCGCGCCAGGTCGGCGGCACCGCGATCGGCAGCCGTGCCATCGTCACCGTGTGGCGCAAGGGGTCGCAGATCGACATCCCGGTCACCGTCGCCCAGCTGGAAGACGAGAAGCCGGCCGCCAGGCCGACGCCGAAAAAACCGAAGCCCGAGGCCGTGCCGAACGCGCTGGGCCTGCACGTGTCCGACCTGACCGACGCGCAGCGCAAGGAGCTCAAGCAGGACGCGGTGCTGGTCGATTCGGCCGAAGGCGCCGCCGCGCGCGCCGACGTGCGTCCGGGCGACCTGATCCTGCAGGTCAACAACGTCGAAGTGAAAGACGCCAAGCAGTTCAACGCGATGGTCGCCAAGCTCGATCCGAAAAAGCCGGTGGCGCTGCTGGTGCGGCGCGACACGGTCACGGCCTATCGCGTGATCCGTCCGCGCCAGTGATCCGCTTCACCCTGTACTCGCGCAGCTACTGCCACCTGTGCGACGACATGCTGGCGGCGTTGAGGGCACTGGAGACTGGCAGCCGGCGCTTCGACATCGACGTGATCGACGTCGACGCCGACCCGGCCCTGGTCGAGCGCTTCGATGAGCTGGTGCCGGTGCTGTACGGCGCCGACCTGTCGGCGCCGGAGCTGTGCCATTATTTCCTTGACCACGATGCGGTCAATGCCTACTTGGAAAGCGCCGCAGCCTAAGATCCGGGGTCAGGTCCGGCGGACCTGACCCCGGGTTTGTCGCTGGCGCTGACCGTTCCGAGTACCCGGGTCGGCGATGGCTGTTGCAATTATGCAAAGTTTTGCATAATTTTGGCCGTGCTCCCTCCCGCGCCGCAGCAGAAACCCGGGCTTTCTACCCTGAAATCCGGTAAAATGCGAGGGTCGGAAAAGCTTCTGTCCTGGCAAACAGCTTCTCTCGCTTGATAAGGCGCTCGTCTGGGGAATCGCATAATCCCCCTCGGAGCGCTTTTTTCGTTGCACCGCTTCACTCTATTGGTCTCGAATTGGTTAATGAATAACATACGTAACTTCTCCATCATCGCCCACATCGATCACGGTAAATCGACGCTGGCCGACCGTATCATTCAAATCTGCGGCGGCCTGTCCGACCGCGACATGGAAGCCCAGGTGCTCGATTCGATGGACCTGGAGCGCGAGCGCGGCATCACCATCAAGGCGCAGACCGCGGCGCTGCACTACAAGGCGCGCGACGGCGTCGTCTACAACCTGAACCTGATCGACACCCCTGGCCACGTCGACTTCAGCTACGAAGTCTCGCGATCGCTGTCGGCGTGCGAAGGCGCGCTGCTGGTGGTCGACGCCTCGCAGGGCGTGGAAGCGCAGACCGTGGCCAACTGCTACACCGCGCTCGATCTCGGCGTGGAAGTGGTGCCGGTGCTGAACAAGATCGACCTGCCGCACGCCGACCCGGCCAACGCGATCAAGGAAATCGAAGACGTGATCGGCATCGACGCGACCGACGCGGTGCAGTGCTCGGCCAAGAGCGGCCTCGGCGTCGAGGACGTGCTCGAGTCGCTGATCGCCAAGGTGCCGCCGCCGAAGGGCGACCCGGACGCGCCGCTGCAGGCGCTGATCGTCGACTCCTGGTTCGACAACTACGTCGGCGTCGTGATGCTGGTGCGCGTGATGAACGGCACCTTGAAGCCGAAAGAAAAAATCCTGTTGATGGCGACCGAATCGACCCAGCTGGTCGAAAGCGTCGGCGTGTTCTCGCCGCGCTCGCAGCCGCTGCCGCAGCTGTCGGCCGGCCAGGTGGGCTTCGTCATCGCCGGCATCAAGGAACTGAAGGCCGCCAAAGTGGGCGACACCGTCACCCACGCGGCCAAGCCGGCCGCGACGCCGCTGCCGGGCTTCAAGGAAGTCCAGCCGCAGGTGTTCGCCGGCCTGTTCCCGGTCGAGGCGAACCAGTACGACGCGCTGCGCGACGCGCTGGAAAAGCTGAAACTGAACGACGCCGCCCTGATGTACGAGCCGGAAGTGTCGCAGGCGCTGGGCTTCGGCTTCCGCTGCGGCTTCCTGGGCCTGCTGCACATGGAGATCGTGCAGGAACGCCTCGAGCGCGAGTTCGACATGGACCTGATCACCACGGCGCCGACCGTGGTGTACGAAGTCGAAATGCGCGACGGCTCGATCCTGAAGGTCGACAACCCATCCAAGATGCCGGAGACGACCAAGATCGCCGAGGTGCGCGAGCCGATCGTCACCGTCAACCTGTACATGCCGCAGGAGTACGTCGGCTCGGTCATCACGCTGGCCGTGGGCAAGCGCGGCGTCCAGATGGACATGAGCTACCACGGCCGCCAGGTCAAGCTGGTGTACGAAATGCCGATGGCCGAAATCGTGCTCGACTTCTTCGACAAGCTGAAGTCGACCTCGCGCGGCTACGCCTCGATGGACTACGAGTTCAAGGAATACCGCGCGGCCGACGTGGTCAAGGTCGACATGCTGATCAACAGCGAGAAGGTCGACGCGCTGGCCATCATCGTGCACCGCTCGAATGCCACTTACCGCGGCCGCCAGGTCGCCGCCAAGATGCGCGAACTGATTCCGCGCCAGATGTTCGACGTGGCGATCCAGGCCGCGATCGGCGTGAACGTGATCTCGCGCGAAAACGTCAAGGCGCTGCGCAAGAA
The DNA here is from genome assembly GCF_056406475.1 of Massilia sp. P1_C10. NCBI lineage: Bacteria > Pseudomonadati > Pseudomonadota > Betaproteobacteria > Burkholderiales > Oxalobacteraceae > Massilia > Massilia sp. P1_C10. Next base: position 139,108 of record NZ_JBFUAC010000002.1, on the reverse strand, counting down.
CGTGCTGGCCAAGTGCTACGGCGGCGACATCAGCCGGAAAAAGAAACTGCTCGAGAAGCAAAAGGCGGGCAAGAAGCGCATGAAGCAAGTGGGCTCGGTGGAAATCCCGCAAGAGGCTTTCCTGGCAATCTTACAAGTGGACGAATAAATGAACCTGCAAGTCATCCTGGGAAATTTTGCATTGATCCTGTTCGTGTTGATGGTCATCACGGGCGTGATCTGGTTCCTCGATATCTTTGTGTTCGCCAAGCAGCGCCGCCTCGCCGCCGATACCGCGCTGGCGGCTTTCGACGGCCGCAACGCCAAGCTGGCCGCCGACGGCATCAAGACCGACAACACCAGCCGCGCCGCGATCGAGGCCGCGCTGCTGCGCCAGCCGACCTGGATCGAGTACTCGGGCAGTTTCTTTCCGGTCATCGCGCTGGTGTTTTTCCTGCGCTCTTTCCTGTACGAGCCGTTCAAGATTCCATCGTCGTCGATGGTGCCGACGCTGCTGATCGGCGACCTGATCCTGGTGAACAAGTACGCTTACGGCGTGCGTCTGCCGGTGCTCAACAAGAAGATCATCGAAGTGGGCGATCCGCAGCGCGGCGACGTGATGGTGTTCAAGTATCCGAAGGACATGAGCCAGGATTACATCAAACGGGTCATCGGCGTGCCGGGTGATAAAATCACCTATGAAAACAAGCGCTTGACGGTCAACGACAAGCCGGTCGATTACTCCGAGATGCCCGATTACCTGGAAGAGGACAGCCTCGAATTGCGTCAGCAATACAAGGAAGAATTGACAAACGTACCACACAACATCCTGACCGTGAAAAACCGGCGTACCATCGACTTGCAGCAGGTCGACAGTTTCCCGCACCGCGAAGCCTGCGTGTACTCGTACGAGAAATTTACTTGTATCGTGCCTGAGGGCAATTACTTTATGATGGGCGACAACCGGGATAACAGCCTGGACAGCCGCTACTGGGGCTTCGTGCCGAACAAGAACATCGTCGGCAAGGCCTTCTTTGTCTGGATGAGCAGCAAGTTCAATCTGAAGCGCATCGGTAGCATTCACTAAAGTCTTTCAGGGAGCAGTCAGATGCAAGGATCGAAACAGGTATTCAACGGCAGCCAGCGCGGCATTTCGCTGATCGGGCTCATTTTCGTGCTGGCCATCCTCGGCGTAACCGGGATCTTCGCGATGAAAGTGTTCCCGACCTGGGTCGAGTACCGTTCGGTCAAGCAGGGCATCGCCTCGGCCAAGGCAGCCGGCGGCAGCACCCTGGCGATGCAGCAGGCCTTCGACAAGAACGCCGAGATCAACGCCGTCGAAGCGATCCACGGCAAGGACCTGGAGTTCTCGCGCGAGACCGGCCAGACCGAAATCAGCTTCGCCTACCAGAAGAAGATCCCGATCGCCGGCAACGTCAGCCTGCTGATCGACTACGCCGGCACCACGGCGCCTGGCGGTGTGATGCCGGACGCCTCGGCCAAGTAACCAGGAACCACGACCCATTCGCCCAATGAATCTTCAGTTATTGCAAACTCGCTTAGGTTACACGTTCCAGGATGCTGGCCTGTTGCAGCAAGCCTTGACGCACCGTAGCCATAGCAGCGTGCATAACGAACGGCTGGAGTTCCTGGGCGACTCGATCCTCAACTGCGTGGTCGCCTCGGTGCTGTACGAGCGCTTCGCCGCGATCGACGAGGGCGACCTTTCGCGCCTGCGCGCCAACCTGGTCAAGCAGCAGTCGCTGTACGAAATCGCCCAGAAGCTCGAACTGTCGCAGTTTTTGCGGCTGGGCGAGGGCGAGCTGAAGTCGGGCGGATTCCGCCGTCCGTCGATCCTGGCCGACACCCTCGAAGCGCTGCTCGGCGCGATCTTCCTCGACGCCGGCTTCAACGCCGCGCGCGACGTGATCCGCGCCTTCTACATCCCGATCCTCGACTCGGTCGATCCGCGCACCCTGGGCAAGGACGCCAAGACGCTGCTGCAGGAATTCCTGCAAAGTAAAAAAATCTCGCTCCCGACCTACAACGTGGTGGCCACCCACGGCGCCGCGCACAGCCAGGAATTCGAAATCGAATGCCTGGTGCCGAAGCTGGGCATCCAGGTCTACGGACGCGGCGGCAGCCGGCGCGCCGGCGAACAGGCCGCCGCCAAGCTGGCGCTCGAGGTGGCCGAGCAGGCGCTGGTGAAGTCGCCGGCCGGCGCGCGCAAGACCAAGCCGCGCGCCGCCCAGCTCAAGCTGGCCGGCATCGCCACCATCCAGAGCGAGGCCGAAGCCGCCCCAGCCCCCGCCAAAGCGGACGGCAAGGCCGACGCCAAGGCTCCCAAACAAACGCATCCAGAAACGAAGTCGGCATGAATACCTCCAGCAGCACCCCAGATAATTTCCGTTGCGGCTACATTGCCATCATCGGCCGCCCGAACGTCGGCAAATCGACGCTGATGAACGTGCTGATCGGCGCCAAGGTGTCGATCACCTCGCGCAAGGCGCAGACCACGCGCCACCGCATCACCGGCATCCAGACCATCGACGACGCCCAGTTCATCTACGTCGACACGCCGGGCTTCCAGACGCGCCACTCGAATGCGCTGAACAAGACGCTCAACAAGACTGTCACCAATACGCTCATTTCGGCCGACGTGATCCTCTACCTGGTCGAGGCGGGCACCTTCGGGCCGGCCGACCAGCAAGTGGTCGACCTGCTGCCGAAAGAAGTGCCGGTGATCCTGGTGATCAACAAGTCGGACCGCGTCAAGGACAAGGCCGCGCTGATGCCGTTCGCCCAGCAGATCGCCGCCAAGCACGACTTCGCCGCCATCGTGCCGGTGTCGGCCAAGCTGCGCTTCCAGGTCGACGCGCTGCAGGCCGAGATCAAGAAGCTGCTGCCGGAAAACGCGCCGATCTTCGGGCCGGACGACATCACCGACCGCAGCGAGAAGTTCCTCGCCGCCGAGATCGTGCGGGAAAAAGTGTTCCGCCTGGTCGGCGACGAGCTTCCGTACACCAGCACCGTGCTGATCGAGCAGTTCGAGCAGGAAGGCGACCTGCGCCGCATCTTCGCCGCCGTGCTGGTCGAGCGCGACACCCACAAGTCCATGCTGATCGGTAACAAGGGCGCGCGCCTGAAAGAGATTTCGACCCAGTCGCGCCTGGACATGGAAAAGCTGTTCGGCGGACCCGTGTACCTGGAAATCTGGATCAAGGTCAAATCGGGCTGGGCCGATAACGAAGCCGGGCTGCGCGCCTACGGCTACGAATAAGGCAGCTTCCGGCTGCCGCCGCGCATGGACACCCTCGACGCCGACCTCGCCATCGCCGTGCCGGCCGCGGCGGCGCCGAAACGCAGCCGCGCCTTGCCGCGCGACCGCATCAACGGCCAGCCGGGCTTCGTCCTGCACAGCTATCCCTACAAAGAAACCAGCCTGATCGTCGATATGTTCACGCGCGAGTACGGGCGCATCGGACTGGTCGCCAAGGGCGCCAAGCGCCCGCACTCCAAGCTGCGCGGGGTGCTGCAAACCTTCCAGCCGCTGTCGGCGTCGTGGAGCGGCCGCGCCGAGCTGCGCACGCTGATCGACGCCGAATGGGTCGGCGGCATGCTGCCGCTGGAGCGAACCGCGCTCCTGTGCGGCTTCTACCTCAACGAACTGCTGGTCAAGCTGACCGCGCGCGACGACCCGCATCCCGCCTTGTTCGATCAATACGTCGCCACGCTGAACCAACTGGCGCACGGCGAGCCGGCACAAATCGTCTTGAGAAAATTCGAACGGGCCTTACTTAAGGAGACAGGCGTCGCTGCGGATTTAAGCCGCTGCGCCGGTTCGCACGATCCGATCGAGCCGGGCGTCGAATACGTCGTCGATCCCGAGCGCGGCCCGCGCGTGGCGCGCGCCTCCGACACCTGGCCGGCGGTCGACGGCCAGACCCTGCTCGACATGGAGCGCGACGACTACGCCGATCCGCTGACGCAGGCGCAGGGCAAGCAGCTGATGCGCTTCCTGCTGGCGCACCAGCTGGGAGGCGCGCCGCTCAACACGCGCCAGATCCTGATCGACCTGCTGCAGCTATAACCACAACAACGGAACCACCATGAGCTTCCTGCAACCATCCGGCCCGGTCATCGACCTCGGCGTCAACATCGACCACGTGGCGACCCTGCGCAATGCGCGCGGCACCGTCTATCCCGACCCGATCCGCGCCGCGCTGCTTGCCGAGCAGGCCGGCGCCGACGTCATCACGCTGCACCTGCGCGAAGACCGGCGCCACATCAAGGATGCCGACGTGATCGCGATCCGGCCGCAGCTGGTCACGCGCATGAATCTCGAAGCGGCGGTGACGCAGGAGATGATCGACTTCGCCTGCTCGGTCAAACCGCAGGACGTGTGTTTGGTGCCGGAGCGGCGCGAGGAAGTCACCACCGAGGGCGGGCTGGACGTGGTTCGCTACTACAAGCAGGTCGAGGCGGCCATCAAGCAGCTGCAAGGGGAGGGCATCCGCGTCAGCCTGTTCATCGACGCCGACGAAGCGCAGATCGGCGCCGCCGCCGACCTGGGCGCACCGGTGATCGAGCTGCACACGGGCCGCTACGCCGAAGCCGAAGGCGCCGAGCTGGCGCACGAACTGGAACGCATCCGCGCGGGCGCCCGCTTCGGCGTGCAGCGCGGCCTGAAGGTCAACGCCGGCCACGGCCTGCATTACACCAACGTGCAGGCGATCGCCGCTTTGCCCGACATCGGCGAACTGAATATCGGCCACGCCATCGTGGCGCATGCGGTGTTCGCCGGCTTCGAGAACGCGGTGCGCGAGATGAAGGCGATCATGGTCGCCGCGCGCCTCGGCGTCACCCTGGGCCGCGCGCAATGATCTACGGGATCGGCACGGACATCGTGCAAATCTCGCGCGTCGAGGCGGCGCTGGGCCGCAACGAGCGCTTTGCCGAGAAGATCCTGGGTCCCGAGGAGCTGGTCAAGTTCCACGCGCGCCGCGCCAAGAACGAGATCCGCGGCCTGCGCTTCCTGGCCACGCGCTTCTCGGCCAAGGAAGCGTTTTCGAAGGCGATCGGGCTGGGCATGCGCATGCCGATGACCTGGCGCTCGGCGCAGATGCTCAACTCGCCCAGCGGCAAGCCGATGATCGTCTGCAGCGGCGCGCTGCAAGAATTCATGCAGCAGCATAAACTGAGTGCACAGGTGACGATCAGCGACGAAGCCGATTACGGCGTCGCTTTCGTCATCGTCACGCAAGGCTAAATTAAGAATGTCAGAAGTGAATCCCGATCCGCGCGCGCAGGTGCTGGCCACCGTCGCCAAGCTGCCCAACCTGCCGGGCGTGTACCGCTATTTCGACGCCGCCGACGCGGTGCTCTACGTCGGCAAGGCGCGCGACCTGAAGAAGCGCGTGTCGAGCTACTTCCAGAAGAATTTGGCCAGCCCGCGCATCGCCATGATGGTCGAGCGCATCGTGCGGCTCGAGACCACGGTGACGCACAGCGAAGCCGAAGCGCTGATCCTCGAAAATAACCTGATCAAGACGCTCAAGCCGCGCTTCAACATCCTGTTCCGCGACGATAAGTCCTACCCCTACCTGAAGATCACCGGCGGGGACGTGCCGCGCATGGCCTACTACCGCGGCGCGCTGGACAAGCGCAACCAGTACTTCGGGCCGTTCCCGAGCGCGTGGGCGGTGAAGGAATCGATCCAGATCCTGCAAAAGGTGTTCATGCTGCGCACCTGTGAGGACAGCGTGTATTCGAACCGCACGCGTCCCTGCCTGCTGCACCAGATCGGCCGCTGCAGCGCGCCGTGCGTCGACCTGGTGGCGTCCGAGGATTACCGCATCGACGTAGAGAACGCCGGCAAATTCCTGCGCGGGCGCCAGAGCGAAGTGATGGCCGACCTGGAAGCGAAGATGCACGGTTTTGCCGAGCAGCTCAAGTTCGAGCAGGCGGCCGCGGTGCGCAACCAGATCCAGTCGCTGGCCAAAGTGCTGCACCAGCAGAGCATGGAAACGACGGGCGACGCCGACGTCGACATCATCGCCGTGGTGGTGCAGGGCGGCCGCGCCTGCGTCAACCTGGCGATGGTGCGCGGCGGGCGCCACCTGGGCGACCGCGCCTACTTCCCGACCCAGGTGGCCGAGGCGGTCACCGAATCCTCCATCGAGGTCGAAGTGCTGGCGGCTTTCCTGGCGCAGCACTACAGCGAGAAGTTCATCCCGGGTACGCTGATCCTGAATATCGAATTCGACCAGCCGGCCCTGATGGCGGCGCTGATCGAACAGTGCGGGCACCGCATCAACTTGATTTTCCAGCCGGAGAAGCAGCGCCGCCAGTGGCTCGAACTGGCGCAGAAGGGCGCCGAGATCTCGCTGGCGCGCCTGCTGTCCGAGCAGGGTTCGCAGCAGTCGCGCACGCGCGCGCTGGCCGACGTGCTGGGGCTGGAGACCGAAGACCTCGACGCGCTGCGCATCGAATGCTTCGACATCAGCCACACGATGGGCGAAGCGACGCAGGCCTCGTGCGTGGTGTTCCATCACCACGCGATGCAAAACGGCGAGTACCGCCGCTACAACATCACCGGCATCACGCCGGGCGACGATTATGCGGCGATGCGCCAGGTGCTGATGCGGCGCTACGAGAAGGTGGTCAACGGCGACGGCGTGATGCCGGACGTGGTGCTGATCGACGGCGGCAAGGGCCAGGTCGAGATGGCGCGCCAGGTGTTCGCCGAGCTGGGGCTGGACATCAGCCTGATCGTCGGCGTCGCCAAGGGGGAGGGGCGCCGGGTCGGCCTCGAGACGCTGGTGTTCGTCGACGGCCGCGCGCCGCAGGAGCTGGGCAAGGAATCGGCGGCGCTGATGCTCGTCGCGCTGATTCGCGACGAGGCGCATCGCTTCGCCATCACCGGCATGCGCGCCAAGCGCGCCAAGACGCGCCAGACGTCGAGCCTGGAAGAGATCGAAGGCATCGGCGCCAAACGCCGCCAGCGGCTGCTGGCGCGCTTTGGCGGGCTGCGCGGCGTGGTCAACGCCAGCGTCGAAGACCTGAAGTCGGTCGAAGGCATTTCGACGTCGCTGGCCGAAGAAATCTACAGGCAGCTGCATTAAGAGTCTGGGGCTGGTCCGCCGGACCTGACCCCGCCTTGGTCGCCGCAGGACGCAAGTCAAGCAGTTTCGTACATACGCCTTGCACATATGCACGTCCCAACTAGTTTAAAAAGCAATAGCACGGTAGACTAGCGGCGCAAGCATTTCTAACAGTAAACCAGTTCACCCCTTATGCCTTTCAACATTCCGATTCTGCTGACCTGGTTACGCGTAGCGCTCATCCCCCTCGTTGTCGGTGTCTACTACCTTCCAATCCACTGGCTGCCGCGTTCCGACCAGGACCTTGCCGCGACCCTGGTGTTCATCATCGCCGCCATCACCGACTGGTTCGACGGCTTCCTGGCGCGGCGCTGGAACCAGACCTCGGCGTTCGGCGCCTTTTTGGATCCCGTGGCCGACAAGCTGATGGTGGCCGGCGCGCTGCTGGTGCTGGTGCACCTGGACCGGGTGGACCACTTCATCGCCTTCATCATCATCGGCCGCGAGATTGCCATCTCGGCGCTGCGCGAATGGATGGCGCAGATCGGCGCGTCGCGCTCGGTGGCGGTCAGCTCGCTGGGCAAGATCAAGACCGCGGCGCAGATGACGGCGATCCCGATGCTGCTGTTCCATGACATCGTGTGGGGCGCGATCGACACCCAGCTGGTCGGCACCGCGTTCATGTACATCGCCGCGATCCTGACGGTGTGGTCGATGTTTTATTACCTGCGCCTGGCCTGGCCGCTGATCAAGGAAAAGTCGGCCGCGCTGGATTGAAAGAAACCTAAGGCCGCAGCCTTGACACCCCGGCTGGAACCTCTATAATGCGTGCCTGTTGTGAACGACGCGGGAGTAGCTCAGTTGGTAGAGCGCAACCTTGCCAAGGTTGAGGTCGAGAGTTCGAGACTCTTCTCCCGCTCCATAAATTCTGGAGCAAACGTCGAAATGTTGTCCTTGAAAAAAAGTACCTTTTCAGCGATAATAGCTGTCTTGCAAATGCGGGAGTAGCTCAGTTGGTAGAGCGCAACCTTGCCAAGGTTGAGGTCGAGAGTTCGAGACTCTTCTCCCGCTCCAGTGCTTCACTGGCGCATGCAGGTAGTGGTAAAATGCAGGACTCCAATGCGGGAGTAGCTCAGTTGGTAGAGCGCAACCTTGCCAAGGTTGAGGTCGAGAGTTCGAGACTCTTCTCCCGCTCCAGAATTCAAAGGGAAGCCTGGCTTCCCTTTTTGTTAGCGGCCCCCGCGGGCTGTGCAGCAAAGACAGTATTTCCTCGGCGAGGTAGCAAAGAGGTTATGCAGCGGCCTGCAAAGCCGTTTAGACGGGTTCGATTCCCGTCCTCGCCTCCAGCATCGAAAAAAATAGCCCACGTTCGCGTGGGCTATTTTTTTTGTGCGCCACGAACGTCGTCAGGCGGTTCGACGTCGCGACCGCCGCATCACGGGATCAGAATGACAAACGACGCTGTCGCTCCCTGGCCGATCGTCCCGGATACGCTGACCGATCCATCCTGGAAGGGGAGCCCCCCGCTCAGGGCGATCTCGTACGTTCCGACATCGTCCGGTGCGATCGTGGCCGTAATCGACAGCGTGGCAGAGCCGGCGCGCAAGGAACCGAGCGAGCAATTGTTTGATGCGCCAATTTCGGTCGTGCAAAGGATCCGACGATGACAACCGCCTCCCATGTCTCGTCGGCGGTCCGTCTGTTTGTAAACATGCCCGGTTGCAACTCAAAACGCAGAGTCTTCGTCGCGGCGTCATACGTTGCTGGCACCAGTTCAAAGCTGTCCAGCACTTCTTCGCCGCCATCCTGGAACACCTGAACAAAGACGCTCGGCTCATCTTTAGACTGCAGGCGCTGCGCAAGCTCAGCAGGCACATTCGCGCTAACGGTGAGCGTATTTGCGGTTTGGACCGAGCCGGTGTTGATCCGGATCTCACGCGCAGCCCGCTGCGCTGTTTTGAACATCTGCGACGTCACGTCGAAGTCCGCGGCGGTCTCCGCGGTCGCGGTGGTCCACAGCCCGATCCGTGTGGACGCAGTAAATGAGCCAGCGGGTACCTCGATCGAGGCCACTTGGGGCAGTGCGACGTTGAGTGCCATGCTCCCCACAGCTGCCGAAACGGCGGGAGTGGTGATCTCAATCGTGCGGTTCGCCGACGCGGTAGCACCGTCGTCGTCCGTGACCGTCAAATTCAAGACGTACGAACCCGAGGCGCCATAGGCGTGGCGCGGCGATATTTCGCTGCTCGTCGCGCCGTCGCCAAAATCCCACCGCTGGGCGACAATCTTCCCGTCCGCATCGCTGCTCGCTGCCGAAGACAGGACGTACGCAGTGACCTGGTCCGCCGATGGCTGTGAAATGGCAATCGCGGCCTTGGGCGCCTGGTTATCGCTGTGATGGTGACAAGCGGTCAGAAATATCGCCGTGGGATCAAAAGCGACCTGGTTCTCTGTAGATAAAGTGTCATGCTGCTCTCCCGTTCCTCGACTGATGCCCGCGACGAGTTTCGCTCGCAGGCGACGGCTCATTTGGTGTGCTTTGCCAGCATACGGGACGACGACTGTTACCATTTTGACCGAACTGGGAGCGGTAGCGACCGGAGCATGTGGAACGGCTGCGCCAGGTGTTCCGGTTCGCCAACGCCAAGCGCATGGCAATTGCCGTGCACCTGCGCGCGAGCATCAGCCTGAAGCGGCCTTATGGCGCCGAGCAAGCCAAGGTATTTCTCGAACAGCTGATGCCGCTCGCCGAAGACATCCCGGTCCAAGTCGCGCACATGGCCGGTTCCGGACCGGGCTACGACGATCCGCCTGCCCAGGCGGTGATGGGAGTGCTGGCCGCCGCGGTCGAGCGGCGCGACCCGCACACCCGCAATCTGTGGTTCGATGTCGCGTCAAACGCCGCGCCCAATCTGCCAGCAGCGCAGATGGCGCTGCTGGTCAGACACATCCGCCAGGTCGGCGCCGCGCGGATCCTGTACGGTTCGGACGCCGCCGCCGGCGACACGCCGCGCCCGCGCGAAGGCTGGACAGCGTTTCGCCAGTTGCCGTTGACCGGGGCGGAATTCACCCAGATCGCAAGCAACCTGGCGCGGTATTTTCCGCCGCGGGCAGCGGCTATCGAGGCGGCTCCTTCCGCATGTTCCCCCCGCGTCCGCTAATTTGCGCTTCAATCGCGAATCCGATCGAGCGCCGCATCGAGCGCTACCCGGCAGCGGCCACGCTGCGTGATTCCTGTCCTCGCTGCGACCCTGCGCCGTCACTGCGCGATTCGGCAACCGGCTCATCGAACTGGTAGCCGCTCGCTTCCACCAGCTCCCAGGCGCCGTCGCCCATCAGGCGCAGCACATGGGTATGATGGCGCAACACGGCGGCGCGGTGCGCGATGCTGATCAGCGTGGTTCCGCTTGCGCGCAGGCGGGCATACAACGCTGCTTCGTTTTCACTGTCGAGCGCGCTGGTCGCTTCGTCCAGGATGACGATGCTCGGCTGATGGACCAGCACCCGCGCGAAGGCAACGCGCTGCTGCTCGCCTACCGACAACAGTTTTTCCCAGTCGTGCACCGCGTCCAGGCCGCCCACGCGCCCGGCCAGCAGCGGCAGGTGAACCTGCTCCAGGATCTCCGACAGCTGCTCATCGCTCAGTGGTGACTGCGCGCTTGGATAAATCAGCTGGCTGCGCAGCGTGCCCATCTGGAGATAGGGCTGCTGCGGCAGGAAGAACAGCTGTTCCAGCGGCGGATGTTGAATCACGCCGCTGCCGGTGTGCCACAGACCGGCGATCGCGCGCAACAGCGAGCTTTTTCCGCAGCCGCTGTCGCCGGTGATGAGCAGGGCGTCGCCCGGCATCACGGCCAGGCTCAGCTCTTTGATGAGCACCCGTTCCGATTGCGGTGGATGCAGCGTCAGCGCTTCGAGCGCGAGGTGCTGACCCGAACGCGTCTCGATGCGCGGGTGCGCATCGGGGGCAACGGGCTTCGACTCTGCGTGCGGCATCACCAGTTGGGACAACGCCTGCAGGCGGTCGATTCCCGCCACGAAGCGGCTGAGGCTTTCAAAGTTGTCGACGATGACTCCAACCGCGGAGAGCACCGCAGAGAACGCTCCAGCCGCCTGAATCGCTCGCCCCACTTCCATCTGGCCCGACAGCACCGCGTCGGCCAGGATCACGGCGGGCAGCACCAGATCGAGGCGGCTGAACGCGCGCTGGAACAAATTGAGGGAGCGCTGCTTCTTGATCAGCCTGGCAAAATTCTCGATCACTTTCTCGAACTTGCTGTCGATATGTTCGCGTTCCTGCGCCTCGCCGCGGTAAAAGGCGATCGATTCGGCGTTTTCGCGCACGCGCATCAGGCTGAAACGGAAATCCGCCTCGCGCCGCAGCTGCCAGAAATTCAACTTGATCAGCGGATTGCCGAATACGTAGACGGCGACCACGGTGCCGACCATTGCGTACGCCACCAGCACGCCGACCAGCAGATGTGAAATCGACCACAGCACGGCGCTGAACGCCACCAGCGACATGATCGAGCCTAAAAAGATCAGCAGGAAGTTGATGGACCTGCCGGTGAAGGTGTTGATGTCCTCGCTGATGCGTTGGTCGGGATTGTCGATCTCGGTGTCGGATCCCAGCTCGTAATACTTGCGTCCTTTCAGATAGCCATCGAGGAAGCGGCTGGTGAGCCAGCGCCGCCACTGGTTGCCGAACAGGTCGCGCATGTAATAGTAAAACGCGTAGATCGGCACGGCGAACGCCAGTACGAACAGGCACGCGCGCACCGACTTCCAGAAGCGGTCGCCGCTCTGCGCAGCCAGCGCCGACGTCATTTCGCCGGCCTGATTGTTCAGCATCACGGCCAGCTTGGTCTCGACCAGCATCAGGACGATCAGCAGAAACAGCAGGCTCCAGGCCTGCTTTTTCTTGTCCTCCAGCCAGTATGGCTTCGCCACTTTGACGAATTGTTTCCAGGCCGCGAGCGACAAGCCAGGAGGGCGACGTCTTTTTTTGCGCGCCGCCGGGACCTCGGTGGTTGATGCGTCGGGAGGAGCTGAAGTGGGCGTGTTCATTTTCGGTAAATTGCAATAGCAGATAGGGTTAGAACGCGCGGGCTCGGAGGTCGATTGTGGCAAACGCCGCCATCGAAACACTGAGCATACGATCGGGGAAGAAACCGTTCAGTGCGGAAACGGACATAGCGAGCAGGGGGATTGATTCTTTTTTGGACCCGGACCGGATGCGCCGGCGTCGCGTTGGGTCTGGTCCCGCGGACTTGGCCCGTCTTTGTCGGCGCGACGCGGCGCCGAACCGCTTTCCGGTAGGTTCAGGACTGCGCTGCCGCGTCGCGCTTGCCGCGGCGCCGCCGATTCGCCGCGACCACGCTAACCCCGACCAGCGCCAGGCTCAACATGGCTCCGAGAGACGGCGACGCGAGCCAGCGCAGCGGCTGGCCAGGCCTTTCGGACGGCTCCTCGCGCTGGGGATCGGAGTGGCCGTGACGCAGGGCAGGACCATTGCCGGGTTCGCCGCTCAGAAACGGGATCAGCTCGTTGATGAGCGCGTCGATGTCCTCGGGGCACCTGCTCGACAGCCAGTTCGCATCCCGCACCACCGATTCGTTCAGCCAGGTGGCGCCGGCATTGACCAGGTCGTCGCGCACGCCGGGCCAGGAGGTCAGCGTGCGGTTCGTCGCCAGCCCGGCCGAGACGAGAATCAGGGGCGCCTGGGACATCAGCGCAATCGGCTTGCCGAGGGCGTTCATGGCGCGCACGAAGTCGCGCGCGGGGGCCGACTGGCGCAGCAGGTCCGGACTGATGTAGCCACCCGGAATCAGGAGGCCGTCGTAGTCCGGCGCGCGCGCGTCGCGCACGGTTTTGTGGACCGGCAGCAGGTCGGCCGGCTGATGCACATCCATGCCGCGGATCCTGCCGGAATGCAGGGAGACGATCACGACCTCGGCGCCCGCGTCCCTGAGTGCCGCGGTCGGCGCGACCATTTCCATCTTTTCAAAACCGTCCGCCGCCAACACGGCGATTCGCTTGCCAGCCAGTTTATTGGGCGCGTTCATGTGGTTCTCCCGACGACTCTCTCTTTCTACAGAGTTGCAGGCGGACGCTTTAGTTCCGGGAAGCGTAGTGCGCTAGCGACGGATTTACGCAAGCCTGTATTTCAGGGGAGGATAGATGGAAGCCGCTGGATCGTGATCGCAACGTCAGGCCGCATCGGGGTGGCGCGCCAGCCAGGCGGCGAGCGCGAGATCGTAACGTTCCATGGCTGCGTCGTACAAGTCGAACACGCAGGGCGTGCAGCCGCTGCGGCAGCAATCGTCCAGCTCCGGCTGGCGCGGCGGACGCGGACGCGCATCGGCCAGCTCGCTGCGCGAGCCGGCCGATTCCTTCGATGCGGCGTCCGGTGATTTCGGCGGCTTCGGCTTCATTCACGCATTGTAGCCGCGCTGCGCGCCACCTGCTGCCGGGGACCGTCAGCCCTTTTTCTCCATCATGGGAGCGTCGCCTTCGGGCGCCTTCTTGTCCATGTTGTCCTTGTTCATGTCCTTTTTCATTTTCTTGTGCATCTTCTTGTGCATCTTCTTGTGCGACTTCATGCCCATGTCGGCCTGGGTCGGCTGGTTCGACTGCAGCGCCTGCGCGTGCTTCTCGATCTCGGCGATCTTCGCAGGGTCGGTGATTTCGGTTGCCATTTTGTTTTGGGCCATTGCCACGCCGGCCAGGGACAGAAGGGATGCAAACAGCCAGATTTTTGCTTTCATGATTGCCTCACAAGAAAAGTTTTTAGTTGTCGGAGATTGCGTCCACATGGCAGCTTTGGTGCGTGTGTGCGCCTTGCCGGCCATGGCACAAAAACAAGCTTACACCGGTCGGCGCAAGGGCAGCGCACCGGACACGCCACCCGTCGGCTCCATCGTTTGACGCCGCTCCAAACGCGGCTTCGGCGCACGCATAATATTGGTCGTGGCGAGGTAGCAAAGAGGTTATGCGACGGCCTGCAAAGCCGTTCAGATGGGTTCGATTCCCGTCCTCGCCTCCAGTCAATCGACACCGCCGCCTACGGTCCGGGGTCGGGTCCGCCGGACCTGATCCTGGTTTTGTCGCTCCGGCATATCTTTTCCGACGAGACAAAAAAAACCGCGCTGAATGAGCGCGGCTGTGAACACATCTAGAGAGAGAACTCGCACTATAGCGCGATCGCGCGCGTGCTGGATTACACCCAGATTACATTTGGCGCGCCGCCTACTTCTTGCGCACGATCTTGCCGTGAATGTCGTTCACCGCCATCAGCCCCGCCGAGCTGAAAAACTTGTGGTACTCGGCCACCATCTCGCCGTTGATGATCACCGGATCGGTAGCCACGAACGTCTTCGCCTCTTCGATATCGCCGGTGGCGAAGACGAACACGCCGCGCCAGCCGTCGACGCCGTCCAGCGGCCCCGCCACCGCCAGCTTTTTGTCGGCCGCCAGCCGTTCCATATTGGCGAAATGGCCCTCGAACATCTTCTTGCGCGCCGGTCCATCCGCCATCTTGTTCGGCCCCGTCTTGAGGATCACCAGCACGTACGAGCGCATGCCGCTGTCGTTGCCGCCCAGCGATTGCGCCAGCGCGGCGTCGTAGGCCGGCGCGGGCACTGCCTGAGCGGACGCCGCGCCGACACACAAGACCGCGCACGCGGCCAACAAGGCTTGCTTGAACATGGAGGAGCTCCTGGATGAGGTTATCGCCGTTTGCCGGCCTGGTCGAACACGTGGACGCGCGCCGCCGGCGCTCCGAATAATACGCGCTCGCCGATCTCCCAATGACGCTCCGGGTCGGCCCGCGCGACGATCTGTTCGCCGCTGTGCTCCGCCTTGGCGTACAGGTAGGTGCCCTCGCCGAGCCGCTCGACGCCGAACACGCTGGCCGGTATCCCGTCCGCCGCGTCGGCCTGGATGTGCTCCGGCCGGATCCCCACCGTGACTTCTTCGCCGAGATTCATCCGCACCGGCGCCGCGACTTGCGCGCCGCCGGCCAGCGTCACCATCACGCCGTCCACCAGCAGCTCGCTCACGCGGCCCGGCAGGAAATTCATCGGCGGCGCACCCAGGAAGCCGGCCACGAACAGGTTGTCTGGCCGGTGATACAGGTCCAGCGGCGCGCCCACCTGCTCGATGCGCCCCGCGTTCAGCACCACGATGCGGTCGGCCAGCGTCATCGCCTCGACCTGGTCGTGCGTCACGTAGATCATCGTCGTCGCCAGCGTGCGGTGCAGCTTGGCCAGCTCGATGCGCATCTGCACCCGCAGCGATGCGTCCAGGTTCGACAGCGGCTCGTCGAACAGGAACACCTTCGGCTGGCGCACGATCGCGCGTCCGATCGCCACCCGCTGGCGCTGGCCGCCGGACAGCTCTTTCGGCCGGCGCTGCAGCAGCGGCACGATCTGCAGCGTCTGCGCCGCGTTCATCACCGCGGCGTCGATTTCGGCCTTCGGCTTGCCGGCCAGCTTGAGCGCGAACGCCATGTTCTCGTGCACCGTCATGTGCGGGTACAGCGCGTAGCTCTGGAACACCATGGCCAGGCCGCGCTGCGCCGGCGGCATGTCGTTCACGAGCTCGTCGCCGATCACGATCTCGCCGCTGTCGATATCTTCCAGGCCGCAAATGGCCCGCAGCAGCGTCGACTTGCCGCAGCCGGAAGGGCCGACGAAGACGATGAACTCGCCGTCGAGGATGTCGAGGTCGATCCCGTGCAGGATGGCGACGTCGCCATACGATTTGCGGATGCCTTCCAGTCTCAGTTCAGCCATGTGCGCCCTGGTGTTGTTGGATTGCGGTTGCGTCGAATTAAGCGGACGGCAGGATCATCTCGACCCGGTGCGCCTTGCCGTCGGCGACCAGCGGCACCAGCGCGGCGCCATCGGTCACGGGTACAGCCTGGCCGTCCAGTGTAGCCGAAGCCGCGCCGGCTGCGTGCTTCACCGTGATCTCGTAAGTGGTTGCGCCATCGGCCAGCCGGTAACGGATCGAATACGATGGCCACGATTTCGGCACCACCGGCTTCAGGCGAATGCTGTTGCCGCCCTCGATGGTGAAGCCCAGCACCGATTCCAGCGCCACGCGGTACATCCAGCCGGACGATCCCGTGTACCAGGTCCAGCCGCCGCGCCCCACGTGCGGATCGGCGCCATAGATATCGGCCGCGATCACGTAAGGCTCCACCTGGTAGGTCGCCACCGCCTCCGGCGTCAGCGCGTGGCTGACGGGACTCAGGTTCTCGAGCAGCTGCGCCGCGCGTTCGCCGCGGCCCGCTTCGGCCACCGCGCGCACTGCCCAGCATGCCGCGTGGGTGTACTGGCCGCCGTTCTCGCGCACCCCCGCCACGTAACCCTTGATGTAACCCGGGTCCTGCGGCGTGTCGACGAACGGTGGCGTGAGCAGGCGGATCAGGCCTTCGCTGTCCGACACCAGATGCCGTTCCATCGCGTCCAGCGCCTGCTGCGCGCGGTGCGCCGGCGCCGCGCCGGAAATCACCGACCAGGCCTGCGCCAGCGCGTCGATCTTGCACTCGTCGCTGTCCTTCGATCCCATCACGGCGCCATTGTCGTAGTAGGCGCGGCGATACCACTCGCCGTCCCAGCCGGTGTCGTTCAGCGCGACCGACAGGTGGTCGCGGTACGCCGTGTAGCTGGCAATGCGCCCGCTGTCGCCGCGCCGTTCGCACATCGGCAGGAAGTCGGTGATGATGCGGAACAGGAAGAAGCCCATCCACACGCTTTCGCCGCGGCCTTCGCGTCCCACCCGGTTCATGCCGTCGTTCCAGTCGCCGGTGCCCATCAGCGGCAGGCCGTGCGCGCCCCTGGTCAGCGAGCGGTCCAGCGCGCGGCAGCAGTGCTCGTACACGTCGCCGCTCTGGCCCGATGGCGACGGCGTGAGGAATTCCTCGTCCTCGCCTTCGGCCAGCAGCGGCGCGGTCAGGAAGCCTTCGACCTCATCGAGCACGCTCCAGTCGCCGGTGGACTTGATGTAGAACGCGGTCACGTACGGGAGCCACAGCAGGTCGTCGGAAAAATTCGTGCGCAGGCCTTTTTCCAGCGGCGCCGGATGCCACCAGTGCAGCACGTCGCCCTCCACGAACTGGTGCGCCGCGTGCAGGCGGATCTGCCGGCGCGTCATCTCCGGCAGCGTGTAGATCATCGCGCTCGAATCCTGCAGCTGGTCGCGGTAGCCGATCGCGCCGCCGGACTGGTAGAACGCCGAGCGGCCCCAGATGCGGCAGCTCAGGTTCTGGTAGGCCAGCCAGCCGTTGACCATCAGGTCCACCGCCGGCGCCGGCGTGGTCACTTCGATGGCGCCCGTGGTGGCGCGCCAGAACGCGCGCATCTCGGCAAGCGCCGCATCGACCGCGCCGGGCGCGCGATAGCGCTCGACCAGCGCAAGCGAGTCGGCGCGCGACGTGGTTTCGCCGAGCAGGAACGCGCAGTCGATGCTGGCGCCCGGGGCGAGGGTGACGCGCAGCTGGAATGCCGCGCATGGATCGAGGCCAGCGCCGCTGCGGCCGTCCAGCGTCGGCTGGGCCAGCGCCGCCGGCTGCGCGCAGCTGCCGCCTTCGCCGATGAAACTGGCGCGGTCGGCGCTGATCCACTGCTGCTCGGCGCCCGGCGCAATCGCCGCGGCGACCGTGACGCCGTCGGCGAATGGGCCGGCCATGCGGTTGACGGCGAGCAGCGCGCCGTCCTCGACGCCGGTGACGACGTGGCGTCCGCTGTCGAACGGCGTGGTGCCGAGCACCAGCTGCTGGAACGAGAACAGCGACAGCGTGCGCGCGCGCGCCGACTGGTTGCGCAAGGTCACGCGGACGATCTTCAGCGGATCGTGGCGCGGCACGAACACCGTGGTCTCCTGTTCGAGCTCGTGGCTGCGATGGCGGAAGGTCGTGTAGCCGAATCCGTGCACGGCCTCGTAGGCGGCGTCGGCCGGCGCGGGGCCGGGCATCGGCGACCAGAACTCGCCGCCGTCTTCGTCGCGTATATACAGTGCTTCGCCATGCGGGTCGCGCACCGGGTCGTTGAACCACGGCGTCAGGCGGTGCTCGCGGCTGTTGCGGCTCCAGGTGTAGCCGGCGCCGGTCTCGCTGATCAACACGCCGACCTTTTCGTTGGCGATCACGTTGGTCCAGGGCAGGGGCGGGCGCACGTGGCCGGCCAATGCGTCCCACGCCATCCGCACCACGTATTCCTTGCCGTCGGCGGAAAAGCCGCCGTTCCCGTTGAAGAACTGGAGCGGCTCGGCCGGCATCGGCGAGCCCGGTTCGGCGATGTGCGCGAGCGTGCTGGCGATGCGCGGCTGGCGCGGCGCGAACGCCGGAAGCGGGCCGTCGATCACGGCGCGCGCCAGGACCAGGATCCGATCGAGGTCCGCGGCCGGCACCCGCGCCGGGTCGAGCAGCGTGGCGTTGGCGGGCAGCGCCTGCCAGCCGGCGGTGTCGCCGACCACCACCAGGTGGATCGGCTGCGCCAGCGCCTGCCAGTAGCGCGCGGCCAGCAGCAGTGCCGGAACATCGGCCGCGCCGGCGATCGCCACGCACAGCGCCTTGCCGCCGGGGATCTGATATTCGCCCAGGATGCCGGCGCTGCCGGTCGCGCGGGTCTGCACGTCGGCGCGCGCGCGCAGGGCGGTGTCGCCGTACAGCATGGCCACCGCGAGTTCTTCGTAAGCACCCGCCTGCGCCGCATCGATGCCCAGTTGCCGCAGCAGGTCGCTCTGGCGCGCGGCCGCGCGCGCACTGGCCGCGTCGAAATCGGCCGTGCGCTGCGCCAGCGCCAATGCGGCGTCGCGATCGGCCGCGGCGCCGAGCAGGAAGCTCAGGGTGGCGCTGGCGCCGCCTTCCAGCACCACGCTGCGGCGCAGGCTCATGGCCGGATCGAGCACGTTGCCGGCGGTGCCGGAGAGAGTAGCGCCGGGCGCCATCATCGCCGGCGCGGCCAGGCTGTTCGCCCGTCCGACGAAGCGCTTGCGGTCCGTTTCGAATTCGCCGCCGGCGCCGCCGTGCACCGCATGCACCATCCACACGCTGTTCTCGCCGGCGCCGCGCGGACGGCGCCGCGCCAGCAGGGCGTCGCCATGCGCCTCGGTCTGCACGAACAGTTTCGAGAAGGCGGGGTGCGACGATTCGGCCGCGCGCAGGTTCAGCACGATTTCGAGGTAGCTCGTGACGTCGATGCGGCGCGCCCCGGCGCCCAGGTTGCGCAGCGTGAGCTTGCGCAGTTCGGCGTCGGCGTCGCCGACCGCGATCTCGAGGCGCGCTTCGATGTCCCGGAAGGTGCAGGCCAGCCAGGTGCCGGCGTCGCTGCGGCCGGCGGAGTAGGCGGCGCCGGCGCGCGGATACAGCGCGCCGATCGACCAGGATTCGCCGCTGTCGGCGTCGCGCAGGTAGAGCAGGGAGCCGTCGCCGTCTTCCACCGGGTCGCCTTGCCAGCGCGTCAGCGCGAAGTCCGGTAACTCGCTGTAGCCGCTGCCGGCGGCGGTGATCAGCGTGGAAAAGCGGCCGTTGGAAAGCAGGCGCGCGCCGGATGCGGGGCTGGGGGAGGTCGGGATCATGGACTCGCCAAAAGAGATGAAATCGGTTTGTAATCGGTTACATCGCGCAGATTCTACCGGACATTTTTCACGATGTGATGGAATTATTGTAATGACCGAAGTGTTGTATGCAGGGGAAAAATGAGCAGAAAAACTACACGATGGCAAAAAAAATGCGCTACATTAGAAAAATGTAATCGGTTACTTTCGCGCAACTTAGACCAAGAAGGCAAGATCTTATGGCGGTAACGATCAAGGATGTGGCGCGTGCGGCGAACGTTTCGGTGGCTTCCGTGTCGCGTGCCTTGAACGGTCATACCAACGTTACCGACGAAACCCGCAAGCTGGTGCTCGAGACCGCGCGCAGCCTGCGCTACATCCCGCACAGCGGCGCGCGCAGCCTGTCCACCAGCCGCACCGACACCATCGGCGTGGTCCTTCCCGACCTGTACGGCGAATTCTTTTCCGAGCTCATTCGCGGCATCGACCAGGCGGCGCGCCGGCGCGGCCTGCACCTGCTGGTATCGAGTTCGCACGGCGACGCCGGCGAGGCGGCTGCCGCCCTGCGCGCGATGAGCGGCCGGGTCGATGGCCTCATCATCATGTCGCCCCACGTCGACGCCAGCTTCCTGTCCGATAACCTGCCCGGCGTGCTGCCGGTGGTGCTGCTCAACACGCACGACACCGCGCACGAATATTCGTCGCTGGCGGTCGACAACTACGGCGGCGCCGCGGCCATGGTGCAGCACCTGGTGGAGATGGGCCACCGGCGCATCATGATGATCGCCGGCCCGTCCAACAATTTCGAGGCGGAGGAGCGCCTGCGCGGCTTCCGCGAAACCATGACGCGCCTGCTGCCGGCCTACGATCCGCAGGACGTCAGCGTGGTGCGCGGCGACTTCACCGAGGACTCGGGCTACCGCGCCGGACAGCAGATGCAGGCCCTCAAGCGCCTGCCCGACGCGATTTTCGCCGCCAACGACATGATGGCGATCGGCTGCCTGTTCGCCCTCAACGAAGCGGGCGTGCACGTGCCGAACGACGTCGCGCTGGTCGGCTTCGACGATATCCCGATGGCGCGCTTCATCTCGCCGCCGCTCACCACGGTGCGCGTGCGCATGACCGATATGGGCAGCCGGGCCTTGGAGGGCTTGGCGTTCCAGATCGAGAACCCGGAAGGCACCAGGAATTCGGTCCAGGTGCTTCAAACAGAGTTGGTTGTTCGTAGATCCTGCGGCTCCCCACGGGTCGCAGGCCGTATCGCAGTATAAAAAAATTAGAAATCAAAATCAGGAGACTTGCATGAAGATGAAGACTGGAGTTCGCGAACTGCGCATGGCCTTGCTCGGCCTGTCGACGGCTGCGATGCTGGCGTGCGCACCCGCGTACGCGCAGCTGAGCACCTCGACCATCAAGGGCCAGATCACCCAGGCAGGCGCCCCCGCGCAAGCCGCCACCCAGATCGTCGCGGTCAACCGCGCCACCGGGTTCACCTACCGGACCACGACGGCGGCCGACGGCAGCTACGTGATCACCGGCCTGGCGCCTGGCGTGTACCAGATCCAGGTGGGCGCCGAGAAGTCGGAAGCCGTCACCGTCGCCATTGGCGAAACCGCGTCGGTCGACCTGGCCGTGGGCGCCGCCGCCGCGCCGGGCGTCTCGCGCGTCGTGATCCAGGGCTCGCTGCAGCGCAAGGACGTCAAGACCTCGGAAGTTGGCACGGCAGTGTCGCGCGCCCAGATCGAGAACACGCCGCAGGCCTCCCGCAACTTCCTCGCGTTCGCCGACCTGGCGCCGGGCGTGCGCTTCGACGTCGATCCGAACTCGGGCTACGGCAAGCTGCAGAGCGGCGCGCAGAACCAGGACAACGTCAACGTGTTCATCGATGGCGTCGGCCAGAAGAACTACATCCTGCGCGGCGGCATGTCCGGCCTCGACGCCTCGCGCGGCAACCCGTTCCCGCAATCGGCGGTGGCGGAATACAAGATCATCTCGCAGAACTACAAGGCTGAATTCGACCAGGTCAGTTCGGCCGCGATCACGGCCATCACCAAGTCGGGCACCAACGAATTCCACGGCGAGGCGTTCTACGACCGCACCGGGGCCAACTGGACGGCCTACAGCCCGTTCCAGCAGAAGAACCGCGACCAGGGCGTGGATCGCCCGAACTACACCCAGAGCCAGTACGGCTTCAACCTCGGCGGCCCGATCAAGCAGGATGCGATGCACTTCTTCGCCGCCTACGAGGGCAAGGACATCAATTCGCCGCGCCAGGTGGTCGCGCAGCGCCAGGACCTGCTGCCGAACGCCGGCATCGTGCCAGGCCTGCTGGCGCGCGCCGGCGGCACTACGTCGAAATTCAAGGAGCATCTGTTCCTCGGCAAGGTCGATGCGCAGTTGAGCGACGAACAGCGGCTGGAAGTGTCGGCCCGCATCCGCCGCGAAAGCGACCTGACGCCCGAGGATTTCAAGCTGTCGGTGCCGGGTAACGAAAAGGACCGCACCAACGACGAGACCCGCTTCGACGTCAAGCACGAATGGACGCGCGGCGACATGCTCAACGAGGCGCGCTTCGGCTACGAGGAATTCCTCTTCAACCCGCACGCCTTGCTGAACGAGCCCTTCATCAAGTATGTCGTCTCGCCGTCGAATACCCCGAACAACACCTTCGACGTGCTGTTCACCGGCGGCTCGCCGGACGACCAGTATCGTCGCCAGCGCGGCTACACGATCGCCGACGACCTGACCTGGACCGGCCTGCAAGGCCACACGGTCAAGGGCGGGATCAAGATCAAGCGCGTCGATTTCAAGCTGACCGGCACATCGCGCAGCGTCGACATCCTGCGCCAGATGATCGACAACAAGACCGGCCAGCCGACCACCATCCAGACCGACAAGGCACTGGCTCCGGTTGGTATCGAGTACGGCGACACCCAGTATGGCCTGTACCTGCAGGACGACTGGAAGGTCAACTCGAAGCTGGAGCTGAACCTCGGCATGCGTTGGGACTACGAGACGAACATGCTTAACAACGGCTACGTAACCCCGGCCGACCGCGTGGCGATCTTCGGCAAGCAGGACCCGCGCCCAGGCGCAGCTGTCGGCCAGACCTACGCACAGTCGCTGGCCAAGGGCGGCGTGGTCATCGGCGATTACATCAGCAACGGCTCGAACCGCGAAGCGTACAAGAAAGCGTTCCAGCCGCGCGTGGGATTCTCGTATGACCTGAGCGGCGACCGCAACACCGTCATCTTCGGCGGCTTCGGACGCGCGTTCGACCGCACCATCGCCAACCACGCCGTGGACGAACTGCAGAAGAACGCCCAGACCAACGGCGAAATCTGGCTGGTGAAGAGCGATCACAAGATGCCTTACACCGACCAGTTCAGCCTCGGCCTGCGCCAGGGCGTGGGCAAGTGGAACACGGAAGCCGGCGCGACCTATTCGCGCAGCCACAACCAGTTCAACTGGTTCGGCGGCAACCGCGATCCACAGGGCGGATGGGGCACCCAGAGCCCGATCGATCCGCTGTGGGGTTCGATCGATCCGTACGGCACGCTCATCCTGGGCGACTTCATCACCCAGGCGCGCACGACGACGGTGTACGGGAAGGCTGACAAGCCGTTCTCCGTGTCTTCCGGCTGGGGCCTCGCGGCGACCTATACCTATTCCGAGGGCGAGACCACCAACAAGGAGTGGACCAACGATATCTTCAACTGGACCTACGGCCGCTCGACTTCGGGCTGGAATCCATCGACCGACGTTGAAAAACATCGCCTGGTGGTGTCTGGTCTGACCGACCGCCTGCTGCCTTACGGGATCATGCTGTCGTCGAAGGTCACGCTCGGCTCCGGCCGGCCGTACCGCATCACCGACTGCTCGAAGGGCTTCTCGAACTGCATTTCGCAGAAAGGTGAGGGCGGTTCGTTCCGCGAAGTCGACCTGGCGATTTCGAAAGACATCAGCGTCGGCTTCGGCAAGATCGGCCTGCGGATGGACGTGCTGAACCTGTTCAACACGATCAACTACGGCGGCTACGATTCGTGGGTTGGCGGTCCTTCGACGCCTCCTAGGAACTACCTGGGCGGCGACAACAGCAACCTCGGCGTACCGGGCAGCGTGTCCGGTCCGATGCGTACTGTGAAGCTCAGCGCGCGCTACACGTTCTAAGCAGTCCCCGGGGGCCGCGCCTTCCTGGCGCGGCCCCGTTTACCTGGAAGCACCGATCATGTTCCGACGCCTCATTCCGCTGGCCGCGCTTCTGTGCGGCTGTGCGTCTACGCCCCCTGTTGTCCAGGCTCCCGTTCCCGTCCAGGCGCCGGCGCCGGTGCAGTTCGACCAGGCCAAGCCCTACCTCGACGACCTGTCCGAACGCACCTTCCGCTTCTTCTGGGAGACCGCCAATCCGGCCAACGGGCTGATACCGGACCGCTATCCGACGCCGTCGTTCTCCAGCATCGCCGCGGTCGGCTTCGGCCTGACCGCGTATCCGATCGGGATCGAACGCGGCTACGTGACACGGGCCGACGCGCGCGGACGCGTGCTGACCACGCTGCGCTTCTTCCACGACGCGCCGCAAGGGCCGGCGCCACAAGGCATGAGCGGCTACAAAGGCTTCTTCTACCACTTCCTCGACATGAAGACCGGCGCCCGCAGCTCCAATTCGGAGCTGTCGACGGTCGACACCGCGCTGCTGCTGGGCGGCGTGCTGCACGTGCAAAGCTACTTCGACGGCGCCGATCCGCAGGAAGCCGAGATCCGCCGCCTGGCCGACGACATCTACCGCCGCGTCGACTGGCGCTGGGCGCAAAATCACGGCGCCGCCATCACCCACGGCTGGAATCCGGAAAACGGCATGCTGCCTTACGACTGGAAAGGCTACAACGAGGCGATGCTGGTCTACGTGCTGGCGCTCGGATCGCCGACCCATCCGGTCGGCGCCGACGCCTGGGCCGAATGGACCCAGCCTTACGACAAGAGCTGGGGCACGCACTACGGCCAGCAATACCTGGCTTTCCCGCCGCATTTCGGCCACCAGTATTCGGCGGTCTGGATCGACTTCCGCGGCATCAAGGACGGCTACATGCAGAGGAAGGGCATCGACTATTTCGAAAACAGCCGGCGCGCGACCTACGCGCAGCAGGCCTACGCGGTCGCCAATCCGATGGGCTGCAAAGGCTACGGCCAGAACATGTGGGGCGTGACCGCCAGCGACGGCCCGGCCGACACGGTAATTACCGACGGCGCCCGCCGGCGCAAGTTCCACAGCTACGCCGGCCGCGGCATGGGCGGCGAAGCCACCTACGACGACTGCACGATGGCGCCGACCGGCGCCGCCGCATCGATCGCGTTCGCGCCCGAAATCGCGATCCCCGCAATCGTCCACATGCGCAACCGCTACGGCGAACACATTTACAGCAAATACGGCTTCCTGGATGCCTTCAACCCGACCTTCGACTTCGACGTCAAGCTGGCCAACGGCCGCCGCATTCCCGGCTTCGGCTGGGTCGACACCGACTATCTCGGCATCGACCAGGGCCCGATCCTGGCGATGGTGGAGAACTACCGCAGCGACATGGTGTGGCGGGTGATGCGCAAGAACCCGTACATTCGCGCCGGCCTGGTGAAGGCCGGCTTCAAGGGCGGCTGGCTGGACGCGCCGCAATGATGGTGCGCCGGCGCTCGCTTGCATGCGCGGCAGTCCTGGCCGTCCTGGCAGGACTGCTGGCCGCGTGCACGCATCGCGCCGACAGCCCGGTGGTGCTGCGGTTCTGGGCCCTGGGGCGCGAAGGGGAGGTGGTCCAGCAGCTGCTGCCCGAATTTCACCGCACGCATCCGGGCATCCGGGTCGTCGTCCAGCAATCGCCGTGGCTGTCGGCGCAGGAGAAGCTGCTGACGGCCTTTGCCGGCGACGTCACGCCCGACATGTGCCAGCTCGGGAACACCTGGCTGCCGCAGTTCGCCGCGCTTGGCGCGCTGGCGCCGCTCGATGCGCGCGTCGCCGCATCGACACGGGTGCCGCCGGCCGACTACTTCGAAGGCATCTGGGACTCGAACCGCATCGGCGCCACCTTGTACGGCGTGCCCTGGTACGTCGACACGCGCGTCATGTACTACCGCAAGGACCTGCTGGCCGAAGTGGGCTTCGACAAGCCGCCGGCGTCGTGGGCCGAATTCAATCGCGCCCTCGTGGCCCTGAAGGCAAAATCGCCCGATAAATTTGGCGTTCTTTTGCCCCTGAACGAATACGAGCCGCTGCTGATGTTCGCTTTGCAGCAGAAGGAAGAACTGCTGCGCGACGGCGGCCGTTACGGAAATTTTCGCAGCGCCGAATTTCGCCGCACGCTGACGAATTACGTCGAGATGTTCCGCAACCAGTGGGCGCCGAAAGTGTCTAACACTCAGATCTCCAACGTCTGGGATGAATTCGGCAACGGCTACTTCTCCTTTTATATTTCGGGACCATGGAACATCAGCGAATTCAAAAGCCGCTTGCCGGCGCGGCTTCAGCAAAGCTGGGGAACCGCGCCGATGCCCGGGCCGAATGGACCGACCGTCTCGGTCGCGGGCGGATCGAGCCTGGTGGTCTTCAAGGCATCGAAGCACCAGGACGAAGCGTGGCAGTTAATCGAATACCTCGCGCAGCCCGAGGTGCAGCGGCGTTTCTTCCAGCTGACTGGCAACCTGCCGCCGCGGCGCACCGGCTGGCAGGGCACGGCGCTGGAGAACGACCAGTATGTCTCCGGTTTTCGCGACCAGCTCGAGCGCACCAGGTCGCCGCCCAAGGTGCCCGAGTGGGAGCGCATCGGCACCGAGTTAAGGCTGGTGACCGAGTCGGCGGTGGCTGGCGAGATCACCATCGACCAGGCCGTGACCGAACTGGACAAGCGCGCGGACCGCATTCTTGAAAAGCGCCGCTGGATGCTGCAACACGGAGGTGTCAAATGAAAACCCAACGCGCCGCGTGGCTGCTGGTGGGGCCGTCCCTGCTGGTGATCGGCGTCTTCTTCTTTCTGCCCGTGCTCGCGGCGTTCGCCATGAGCATGACAGATTTCGACCTGTACGCGCTGGCCAGCATGAGCAACCTGCGCTTCGTCGGCATCGACAACTACGTCGAACTGATGCACACGCCCCTGTTCTGGCAGGCGCTGGGCAACACTCTGTTCTTCGTCGTCGCTGGCGTGCCGCTGTCGATCGGCGCCTCGCTGTGCGCCGCGCTGCTGCTCAATTCGAAACTGGCTATGTTCAAGCCGCTGTTTCGCACCGCGTTCTTCGCACCGGTCGTCACCTCGATGGTCGCGGTGGCCGTGATCTGGCGCTACCTGTACCACACGCGCTATGGTTTCATCAATTACGGGCTCGATTCGATCGGCTTCACGCCGGTCGACTGGCTGGGCGATCCACGCACCTCCATGCCGGCGATTATTTTCTTCGCCGTGTGGAAGAACTTCGGCTACAACATGATCATCTTCATCGCCGGCCTGCAAAGCATCCCGGCGGAGCTGTACGAGGCGGCCGAACTCGATGGCGCCGGCACGTTCTCGCTGCTGCGCCACATCACCTTGCCGGCGCTTGCGCCGACGATGTTCATGGTGAGCATCCTGACGATGGCGGGCTACTTCCAGCTGTTCGCCGAGCCGTACGTGATGACGCAGGGCGGCCCGCTGCAAAGCACGGTCAGCGTGCTGTACATGATGTATGAGCAGGGCTTCAAATGGTGGAACCTCGGCACCGCCACCGCGGTCGCCTTCGTGCTCTTCGTGCTGATGTTCGCCGTCACGCTGCTGCAAATGAAATTCGCGCGCAGGGGGCTGGAAGAATGAACCGTCACCACAGTACCGGCGCGAAGCGCACCGGCGTCAACTTCCTGCTGATACTGACCGGCATCCTGACGATATTCCCGCTGGCCTGGATGCTGTCGGTGTCGTTCATGGCGCGCGGCGAGGCGAGCCACTTCCCGCCGCCGCTGCTGCCGGCGCATCCGACGCTGGATGCATACCGCGAACTGTTTGCGCTGGCCGGCATCGGCCGCAATTTCGCCAACAGCGTGCTTCTCGCGGTCGCCGCCACGCTGCTGTCGCTGACGTTCAACGTCGGCGCCGGTTACGCCTTCGCCAAGCTGCGTTTCCGCGGCCGCGAGCGCATATTCAAGCTGCTGCTCGGTGCGCTGGTGATCCCGGGCCAGGTGGCGATGCTGCCGCTGTTCCTGATCCTCAAGCAGATGGGCCTCGTGAACACGTACTTCGGCGTGCTGGTGCCCGCCGCCGCGAGCATCTTCGGCATCTTCCTGGTGCGCCAGTACGCGCTGACGATTCCCGACGCGCTGCTCGAAGCGGCGCGCCTCGACGGCGCCAGCGAGATCCGCATCTTCCGCTCCATCGTGCTGCCCCTGCTGACGCCGATTCTCGTCACGCTGGCAATTTTCAGCTTCCTCGCCAGCTGGAACGACTTCATGTGGCCGCTGATTATCCTTACCGACAAGGACCTGTACACTTTGCCGGTGGCGCTGGCCTCGCTGTCGCGCGAGCACGTGCAGGACAACGAGATGATGATGGCGGGCTCGGTGCTGACCATCTTCCCGGTGCTGCTGCTGTTCCTCGGCCTGCAGCGTTATTACATCCAGGGACTGCTGATGGGGAGCGTCAAGGGATGAAACGGCTCCTGTTCGCATTGCTGCTGGCGGCCGGCGCGGCGCATGCGCAAGTCACCGACGACTTCGAGCGCATCGGCGCATGGCAGGCGGTGGGCTCGGACGGCGTGCGCGCCTCGGTGCAGGGCGTGCCGGGCCGCGAAGGACAGGCGATGCGGCTCGACTTCGATTTCGGCGGCGCGGCCGGTTACGCCGCCGCGCGCCGCGCGCTGCCGCTCGACTTCGGCGACGACTACGAAATCTCGTTCTGGCTGCGTGCCGATGCGCCCGTCAACAACCTCGAATTCAAACTGGTGGACGCCAGCGGCGACAACGTCTGGTGGGTGAACCGGCCCAACTTCGCCATCTCGCGCGAATGGCAGAAGGTCGTCTTCAAGAAGCGCCACGTCAAATTTGCATGGGGTCCGCTGACTGACCACACCCTGCGCCATACCGAAAAAGTGGAACTGGTGGTCAGCGCCGGCCGCGACGGCGGGCGCGGTTCGGTCTACTTCGACCAGCTGAACGTGCGCAAGCTCGCTGCGCCTGGTCCCGCGCCGGAGCCTGTGTTTTCCACCTCGTTCGACGGCGGCGAGCAGCAGCGGACGGTCGACTTCGGCCGGCCGCGCGAATTCGGCGGAGTGATTCTGCACTGGTCGACGCCGGCTCCGCGCTACGACATCGACTTCTCCGACGATGGCCGCACCTGGCGCACGGTGCGGCGCGTGACGGACGGGAACGGCGGCGCCGACCCGATCCTGCTGGGCGAAGCCGAAACGCGATTCCTGCGAGTCGCCATGCATGACAGCGCGGCCGCCAGGTACCGCCTCGACAGGCTGGAAACGAAGGACCTGGACTTTGGCGCGTCGCCCAACGCTTTCTTCCAGGCGCTGGCGAAGGAAGCGCCGCCCGGCGCCTACCCGCGCGGCATGTCCGGCCAGCAGAACTACTGGACCGTGCTGGGCGTGGACGGCGGCCACGAAACCGGCCTGCTGTCCGAAGACGGCGCGCTGGAAGTGGCGCGCGGCGGCTTCTCGATCGAGCCGTTCGTGGTCGAAGGCGGAAAGCGTTCCAGCTGGGCCGACGTCAAGGTCTCCCAGTCCCTGCGCGACAACTACCTGCCCATCCCCAGCGTGACCTGGCGCGCGCCGAAATGGACCTTGCGCACCACCGCGTTCGCGCACGGCACCCCGGACAAGTCCGGACTCGCGGCGCAGTACGAAGTCGCCAACCTGACCGACAAGCCGCTGCAATTAAGACTGGTGCTGGCGGTCCGGCCGTTCCAGGTCAACCCGCCGATGCAGTTCCTGAATACGCCGCCGGGCGTGAGCGAGATCAAGGACATCGCGTGGGACGGCGCCGCGTTCTCGGTCAACGGCAAGCGGCGCGTGATCGCTGCAAGCCAGCCCGACGCAGCGGGCGTGTCCTCGTTCGACGCCGGCGGCGACGGCTTCGGCAAGCTCGCCGTGCACGACGACACCGGCTTCGCTTCCGGCGCACTGGCCTACGACATCCGCTTGGCGCCGCACGCGTCGGCACAGGTCGGACTGTCCATTCCATTGACCGGAGAACCTCTGGCGTCGTCGCACCTGCAGGATGAAGTCGCGGCTTACTGGCGCGAACGCCTTAATCGTGTCGCGATCACAGTCCCACCCGCCGGACGGGCGATCGTCGACACCATCCGTTCGTCGCTGGCGCACATGCTGATGACGCGCGACGGGCCGATGCTGATGCCGGGCACCCGTTCCTACGCGCGCTCGTGGATCCGCGACGGCGCCATGATGTCCGAAGCGATGCTGCGCTTCGGCGACGACAAGGTGGCGCGCGACTACCTCGAGTGGTTCGCGCCGCACCAGTTCGCGGATGGCAAAGTGCCGTGCTGCGTCGACAAGCGCGGCGCCGATCCGGTGCCCGAAAACGACAGCCAGGGCGAATTCATCTTCCTCAACGCGCAACTGTGGAAGTACACGCAAGACCGCGCGCTGCTCGAGCGCATGTGGCCGCGCGTGCTGAAGGCCGCCGGCTTCATGGAAGCGCAGCGCCAGTCGGAGCGCACCGCCGCCAACCGCGGCACTTCGCTATTTGGCCTGCTGCCCGCGTCGATCAGCCACGAAGGCTATTCGGCCAAGCCGATGCACTCGTACTGGGACGATTTCTGGGGCCTGCGCGGCTACCGCGATGCCGCGTTGCTGGCCCGGGTCCTCGGCAAGCCGGAGGCGGCTTCGCTGGCGGCGCAGGCCGACGAATTCGAACGCGAACTATTCGCATCGCTGCGCCAGTCGGCCAAAGAGCACAAGGTCAACTACCTGCCCGGCGCCGCGGAGCTTGGCGACTTCGACGCCACCTCGACCACCATCGCGCTGTCGCCTGGCGGCCTGCAGGAGCGCCTGCCGCAGGATCTGCTGAACGGCACCTTCGAGCGCTACTGGCGGCAGTTCACGGCGCGCCGTGACGGCAAGCTGGAATGGAAGGACTACACGCCTTACGAGCTGCGCAACGTCGCCGCTTTCGTGCGCCTGGGCTGGCGCGACCGCGCGCACGAGCTGCTCGATTTCTTCCTGCGCGACCGCCGTCCGACCCCGTGGAACCAGTGGGCCGAGGTGGTGGGCCGCGAGGTGCGCGAGCCGCGCTTCGTCGGCGACATGCCGCACGGCTGGATCTCATCCGATTACATCCGCTCCGCGCTCGACCTGTTCGCCTACGAGCGCGAGTCGGACCACGCGCTGGTGCTTGGCGCCGGCGTGCCGCGCGCGTGGCTGGCCGGCCAGGGCGTATCAGTGCGCGACCTGCGCACGCCTTACGGCAAGCTTGGCTACCGCATGCGTGAGCGCGCCGGCCGCATCGTCCTCGACATCGACGCGGGCTTGACTATTCCGCCAGGCGGACTCGTCGTTCGCGCTGCGAACGGAGCGGACGAACGGCGTGTCCGCAAACTGCCCGCCACCATCGTCATCGAACAATCAACCAGCAAGGCCAGACCATGAACAAGTCCATCAAGTTTCCCGAAAATTTTGTGTGGGGCGCCGCTACGTCGGCCTACCAGATCGAAGGCTCGCCGCTTGCTGACGGCGCCGGCGCCAGCATCTGGCAGCGCTTCGTCAACACGCCTGGCACCATCCGCGACGGCGACACGGGTGACGTCGCCTGCGACCACTACAACCGCTACAAGGAAGACGTCGCGCTGATGAAGAAGATCGGCCTGCAGGCCTACCGCTTCAGCATCTCGTGGAGCCGCGTGATCCCGCAGGGCCGCGGCGCGATCAACCAGAAGGGCCTCGGTTTCTATGACAAGCTGGTCGACGAACTGCTCGCCAACGGCATCGCGCCGATGGTCACGCTGTTCCACTGGGACCTGCCGGTTGCGCTCGACGACCAGGGGGGATGGCTTAACCGCGATATCGCCGACTGGTTCGCCGACTACTCGCGCGTGATGTTCGACAAGCTCGACGACCGTGTGAAATCGTGGGCCACGCTCAACGAACCCTGGGTAGTGGCCGACCAGGGCTACCTGCACGGCATGCTGGCGCCTGGTCACCGCAACAAGTACGAAGCGCCGGTCGCCGCGCACAATCTGCTGCGCGCGCACGGCGCCGCGGTCAAGGCGTATCGCGAAGTGGGCAATCACCAGATTGGCCTTGTGGTGAATCTGGAACCGAAGTATCCGGCCAGTTCCGATCCTGCCGACATCGAGGCGTGTGCGCGCGCGCATTCGCAGATGAACGCGCAGTACTGCGATCCGATCTTCCTCGGCAAATACCCGGACAACATGAAGGACGTCTACGGCGAGGCATGGCCCGACTGGCCGGCCGAAGACCTGGCGCTGATCAACCAGCCGATCGACTTCCTGGGCATTAACTACTACACGCGCAGCGTCAACCGCCACGACCCGAAAGCCTACGTGGCGCGCGCAACGCCGGTGCGCCAGCCGATGTCGACCCACACCGAAACCGGCTGGGAAGTGTTCGACCAGGGCCTGACCGACACCTTGAAATGGGTCGCCAAAAACTACGGCAATCCGCCGATCTACATCACCGAAAACGGCTCCGCGTTCTACGATCCGCCGGTGGCGGAGGGCGGCAGGGTGAACGATCCGCTGCGCGTGACCTACCTGCAAAAGCACCTGCGTGCGATTCACAGCGCGATCGAGGCGGGCTGCGACGTGCGCGGCTACTGCGCCTGGTCGCTGATGGACAACCTGGAGTGGGCGCACGGCTACTCGAAGCGCTTCGGCATCGTCCACATCAACTTCGAGACGCAGGAGCGCACGCTCAAGGACAGCGCCTATTTTTACAAGGAAGTCATCGCCACCAACGGCGCGGTGCTCGACACGGTGCCGGCGGTGCCCTCGACCTGGCGCGGCGAGCCAATGTGCACTAACTAAAGCCGCAGGATGCGCCTGGCCGCCGCGGTATACAGCGGCGCGCCGGTACGCTGGCTTTCGCGTCGGCAGATGTGAACCAGCTTGATCACGTGGTCGTTGTCCGATTTGATGGCGGCCGCCGCGAATTGATCCCAGCCCCCGGAATCATCCACTTCGCCGGGCGCCTGCAACGGCGGGGAGCCGAAGGACACGTAGGCAGCGCAGAATGCAGCCCAAGTCTGTTCGATGGCATCCGGCGGCAGCAGCTCGCCGATGCTGCGCGCCGCGGCCAGCCCGGTCACCATGTGCAGTGCCGTGAAGTCGTTTTTTTGCCAATAGATTTCGATGGCCGCTCGCGCCATCTCGTCCAGCAGCGAAGCGTGCGGCGTTACGGAGAGGGCAGCGGCGAACACCGGATCTTGAGCGACTCCCCGCAGTTTCGCAGTGATCGACGGGCCGGCGGACGCATATGATTTGCCCTGCATCGCCTGCGACAGGCGTTCCAGTGCCGCATCGACAGTCGGCGCCGACGCCAACTGCGCGACTTCGACCGGCAGGTAGCCGCTGACATACGCCGCCAATGCCGCCGCCACTTCTCCGGTATGACCCACCTCCAGTCCGTAGGCGAGGCGGATGATCGCGTGGAACGCTCCGGTGGCCGGCGCAAACGGCTGTGCGCGAAGCACCGAACGCACCACAGCATCGATTCCGTCCACGCGCATCCAACCCGCAAAACAATCGCTCAACGCACCGAACGCATCCTGCTTTCCGAGCCATGCCTGCCAATCGGCGCGCTCGATCCGATTCGTGTTTGCCGGCGCCGCAATCGCATATCGCTCGCGCCACATCTCGAAGAATTCCTGCAGCCGCTGGTCCGATGCGCCCATATCGGCCAGCGCGCACAAGGCCATCGGACAGTGGTTGGTGGTGCCTTTGGCGTTGAGGGCAAAGGCGCCGTTGGCGTCCAGGAGTTTATGCAGCATGGTGACCATTCGATAGTTTTCGAGGATGACTTTATCGTTACTATGCTCTTTGTCTAATTCTTTGTACAGGAGATGGCCTTGAACAGCTTTGAGGATCGGCTGCTCGCTTGCGAGCAGGAGGATGCCCGACTGCGCAAGCGGATCGCACGCCAGAACATCGTCTGGCTAGGCGGGCTGCTGCTGCTCGCCGGCGGGGCGGCGATTGCCGGCACCGCGATCAAGAACGCCATCTTCGACTCGATCCGCGCCAAGGAAATCGTTGTGGTCGATGCCAGGGGTGTGATCCGCGCGCGCATGTCGGGCGACATGCCGGACGCCGTTTTCTCGGACGGACGCGTCTCCAAGCGCGGCTCGAAGGCCGGCGGTTTCATGATCTACGACGAGGAGGGCACGGAGCGGGGCGGCTACGTCACGATGGACACCGGCAGCAATGCGATGCTGACGCTCGACTCCAAGACGCGCCAGTCGGCCTTGTTCGTCGCCGGACCGGAGCCGAGCCAGGCCAGCGCGCTGCGCCTTTGGACGAATGGCAGCGCGATCGAAATGCGGGCAGACTCGAGCGGGTCGAGGCTCAGCGTATCCGACCAGTCCGGGGTGACCCTGCAGCAGCCCGCGGTGAACCTCTCGCCGGCCAAGTGTGCCGACTACAAGGAGATTGAAAAGAAGCACCCCGGTGAACGCGCATGCCAGGGCAGGTTCACCGAAGCCGCTTGCAACGTGTGCCTGAAGGGCGATTAAGGGGATAGTTTGAAATACGCTCTTTTTATGATTGCGGCATTTGCCTGTGCCAGCGCGCACGCGGCTGCGTGGCAACCGGCGAACGGGCTTCATCAAATCCCGATCTGGCCTGGAGCGATTCCTGACGCGAAACCGGCGCCCGGGCCGGAGGATCAAACGACGCTGCGGCAAGAGAAGCTGATCGCCGGGAAGCCCTGGCTTCAGGTGGCCAACGTAACGCGGCCAACGATGACCATTTACCCGCCGAAGGGAACGAATACCGGTGCCGCCATTGTCGTTTTTCCCGGCGGAGGCTATCGGGTTCTGGCAATCGACCTGGAAGGCACCGAAATTTGTGATTGGGCGACATCGGCCGGAATGACTTGCATCCTGTTGAAGTATCGCGTCCCGGGATCGGGACCGCACTGGGATTCAGTTCGCAACGCTCGCGTCATCCCGAAGGTTCACACCGCGCTGCAGGATGCGCAGCGAACCCTGGGCCTCGTCCGTCATCATGCAGCGGAATGGAAGATCGATCCGAACAAAATCGGAGTCATCGGATTTTCCGCGGGCGGGCACCTGGTCGCGGCAATCAGCACCCATCCCAAGCGAATCTATGCGCCTGTCGACAAGGCGGACGAGGAAAGCTGTCGTCCCGATTTCGCGGTGGCGCTGTATCCCGGGCATATGTCGGCGAACTACAGGGAAGACCTTTCGCATCTGAATCCGACCATCCGATTCACCAGTAAAACGCCGCCCACCTTCCTGCTTCACGCGCAGGACGATCCGGTCGATCCTGTGGAGTTCTCGCTGCTTTATTACGCGGGGCTGAAAAAGGAAAACGTACCGGTCGAGATGCATTTGTTCGCGCAGGGCGGGCACGCGTTCGGACTGCGGCCCACCAAGGCGCCAATCACGAAATGGCCCGCGCTGGTGGAAACATGGCTTGGCACGATTGGCATGATTCCCGCCAAATGACGATGCTTATTTGACGCGCTGCTTTTCCAGCTTGCGCGCCAGCGTGCGCCGGTGCATGCCGAGCCGGCGCGCGGCCTCGGAGATATTGAAGTCGGTCTCGGCCAGCACCGCGTGGATGTGCTCCCACTCGAGCGTCTTGATCGACGTCGGCCGTTCGGTCAGCGCCAGTTCGGTGTTAGCTTCCTGGTGGCCGAACGCGGCCTCGATGTCGTCGGCGTCCGATGGCTTGGCCAGGTACTGGCAGGCGCCCAGCTTGATCGCGTCGACCGCAGTGCCGATGCTGGCGAAGCCGGTCAGCACCACGATCAGCATCGCCGGATCGTGCGCGTGCAGCATCTGCACGCAGGCCAGCCCAGACGCCGCGCCGGACAGCTTCAGGTCCACCACCGCATACGCCGGCGTGTTCGTATCGAGCAGCACCGCAGCTTCGTCGTAGCTGGCCGCGTGCAGCACGCGGTAGCCGCGCCGCTCGAACGAGCGCCCGAGCGTGCGCGCGAAGGCCGCGTCGTCCTCGATGATCATCAACAGGCGGTCAGGCTGCATGGCTTTCCTCCGGATCGAGCGCGATGGCCGACAGCGGCAGGCTCAGTCGCACCAACGCGCCGCCGTCTTCGCGGTTGCGCGCGGCGACGCTGCCGCCCAAAGTGCGCGCCACGTTCACCACCAGGAACAGCCCGAGGCCGCCGCCGGGGCGTCCCTTGGTCGACTGGTAAGGCTTGCCGACGTGGTCCAGCATGCCCGGCGCGAAGCCCGGCCCGGCGTCGGTGACGACCAGGTTGAGCGAGTCTCGGTCGCGCGTGGCCTCGAGGCGCAGCCATTGCGGCGAGGCCTCCAGCGCGTTATCGAGCACGTTGCAGATCATCTGCTTGAGCGCCGAATCGGACACCACCGCGATGTCTCGCTCGATACGGTTGTCGTACTCAAATGAGACAATCGGCCGGCTCGCGCGCCACTCCTCGACCAGCTGGTCGAGGAACACCTTCATCGTCGTCTTGGCCGACGATTCGCCGCGCGCCTGGCCGCCCGACAGCAGGATGCCGCTGACGATCGCCTTGCAGCGCTTGATCTGGGTCTGCATCTCGCCGATCTCGGCGAGCAGCTCGGGATTTTTCGCGAACTCCGGCATGCGCTTCCAGTCGCCCAGGATCACCGCCAGCGTGGCCAGCGGCGTGCCCAGTTCGTGCGCGGCGCCCGAGGCCAGCAGGCCCATGCGCACGATGTGCTCTTCCTCGGCGGCGCGCTGGCGCAGGTCGGCCAGTTCGGCGTCGCCGGTGCGCACGTTGCGCGTGATGCGCGTGATGAACACCACCAGCAGCGCGGCGTTGACGATGAAGCTGATCAGGATCCCCTTCATGTACAGCGAGAGGGTGCCGGGGCTGTCGGCCGGCAGCGCCAGCGGCGGCGCGAACAGCGCCAGCGCGGCCACGCACATGCCGGTGATGGCGACGATGGTCCAGCTCGACCAGGGCTGCAGCAGCACCGCCGCCAGGATCACTTGAAGCAGGTAGAGGAAGACGAAGGGATTGGTCATCCCGCCCGACAGGTACAGTTGCGCGGTGAGGCTGAACACATCGACCAGCAGCGCCAGGAACAGCTGGCGGTTGTCGACGGTGCGCTGCTCGTGCCAGCGCAGCTGGCTGAAGATGTTGAAGGCGACCAGGCAGGCCAGCACGCGCAGCATGGCCGGCAGCGGCAGGTCGACGCCGAGGAACATGGTGGCGGTGGCGATCGTCGTGATCTGGCCGACGACGGCGATCCAGCGCAGCTGGATCAGCTGCTGCATGTTGCGGTAGCCGGCGGCGTGCTCCAGGGTTCCCGGCGCCGCTGTCGGTGAAATCACTGTGCTTCTCCGCTCAAATTGGACCTTCGGTTCGGCGCCCGTCGCGGGCGAATACCACGCAGCCGGCGGCCGCCATCGCGGCCAGCGCGAACCAGGTCAGCGCATACACGAGGTGGTTATTGTTGAAGGATATCACTGTCAGGCCGCCCACGGGCGCGCCGGCCACCGGCGCGGGCGCGGCGTCCTGGTCGATGAAGTAGGGCGCCACGGCGTCGAGCCCGCGCGCGGCGGCGATCGCCTTGACGTCGCGCGAATACCAGCGCTCGGCGCGCGCGTCGTTATCGCGCAGGAAGCCGCCGCCGGTCTCGCTCATGCGCAGCAGGCCGGTGACTTCGACATCGGCCGGCGCGCTGCCGCACACGGCGTGGCGCTTGCCGGCGGTGCGCGGCGTGGACGCCGGCACGAAGCCCCGGTTGACCATCACGATGGCGCCGTCTTCGCCGCAGAAAGGGGTGAGCAGCCAGTAGCCGCTGCCATGTACGGTGGACGCCTGCACCAGCGTGCCGAGGTCGTCGAGGAAGTGTCCGCGCAGGGACAAGTGGCGGTATTCGTCCTGGTCCCTGGTCAGCCGCGACCAGGAGATCGGGGCCGGCGCCGCGGCGGGCGCCGCGTGCACGCGCTGGTCGACGCGCTCGATCAGCGCGGTCTTCCATTGAAGTCTGACGATTTGCCAGGCGCCCAATGCAAGGAGGCCGGCGCACAGCAGCGCCATCAGCGCCGCCGCGACCAGCCTCGCGCGGGCAGAACGGGGCGCATTCAATCCTGCGCCCTCAGCTCCGTTCATTGATGAACCATCTCCGCCGGCATCACGCCGGGGATCATGTTGTGGTTCATGTGGTACATCACCCAGAGCGAACCGCTCAGCATGACCACCACCACCATGATGGTAAACACCATGGCCAGCATCGACCAGCCGCCTTCGACCTTGCCGTCCATGTGCAGGAAGTAGATCATGTGGACGACCACCTGCACGGCGGCGATGCCGAGCAGGACGAAGCCCATCGTGGCCGACGAGTCGATCGATTTGTTCATCACCAGGTAGAACGGGATCGCGGTCAGGATGACGGCCAGGATGAAGCCGGTCACGTAACCCTTGAGGGTCGAGTGAGGCACGTTGGCGTCGTGGTGATCGTGGTGGCCGTGGCCGTCGTTGTGATGCGCGCTCATGGCAGCACTCCCATCAGGTAGACAAAGGTGAAGACGCCGATCCAGATGACGTCCAGGAAGTGCCAGAACATCGACAGGCACATCAGGCGGCGCTTGTTCTCGTGCGTCAGGCCGTGCTTATTCAGCTGGAACATCAGCGTGATGAGCCAGACGATGCCGAAGGTGACGTGCAGGCCGTGCGTGCCGACCAGCGAGAAGAACGAGGTCAGGAACGCGCTGCGCTGCGGGCCGGCGCCTTCGTGGATCATGTGGGCGAACTCGTACAGCTCGATGCCGAGGAAGCCGGCGCCGAACAGGCCCGTGATCGCCAGCCACACCAGCACCAGCTTCATCTTCCCCTTTTGCATTTCGAGCATGGCGAAGCCGTAGGTGATCGACGACAGCAGCAGCAGCGTGGTGTTGACGGCCACCAGCGGCAGGTCGAACAGCTCGGAGCCGGTCGGGCCGCCGGCGTAGTTGCGGCCCAGGACCGCGTAGGCGGCGAACAGGCTGGCGAACACCAGGCAATCGCTCATCAGGTACATCCAGAAACCGAGCAGCGTGCCGTTTTCCGGGTGGTGTTCGCGCACCCAGAAGCGCGCGCTTGGGTCGGACGGCGTGGCGCCCGCGGTATTAATGGTCATCTCAGACATGGGCATCAAGCAGTTGTGAGTAGGCGTTTTCCGTGCGGGTGACTTCGGCCGCGGGGATGTAGTAATCGCGCTTGTAGTTGAACGTATGGACGATGGTCGAAGCCACCATGCCGATGAACGAGACGATCGCCAGCCACCAGATCTGCCACACCAGCGCGAAACCGACCGCGAAGCAGAACAGCGAAATGATGAAGCCTGCGCCGGTGTTCTTCGGCATGTGGATGTCGAGGAAGCCGGTGCGCGGACGCTTGTAGTCGTTGGCCTTCATGTCGGCATAGGTGTCGTTGTCGTACACGTGCGGCGTGAACGCGAAGTTGTAGTCCGGCGGTGGCGACGAGGTCGACCACTCCAGCGTACGGCCGCCCCATGGGTCGCCGGTGACGTCGCGCAGTTCCTTGCGGCGCATGAAGCTGACGAAGAACTGAACCAGCATCGCGCCGATGCCGGCGGCAACCAGCACCGCGCCGAAGGCGGCGATGACGAACCAGATCTGCAACGACGGGTCGTCGAAGTGGCTCATGCGGCGGGTCACGCCCATCAGGCCCAGCACGTACAGCGGCATGAAGGCGAGGTAGAAGCCGATGACCCAGCACCAGAACGAGATCTTGCCCCAGAAGGCGTCGAGCTTGAAGCCGAACGCTTTCGGGAACCAGTAGTTGATCGCGGCGAACACGCCGAACACCACGCCGCCGATGATCACGTTGTGGAAGTGCGCGATCAGGAACAGCGAGTTATGCAGCACGAAGTCGGCCGACGGAACGGCCAGCAGCACGCCGGTCATGCCGCCGATGACGAAGGTGATCATGAACGCGATAGTCCACATCATCGGCAGCTCGAAGCGGATGCGGCCGCGGTACATCGTGAACAGCCAGTTGAAGATCTTGGCTCCGGTCGGGATCGAGATGATCATCGTGGTGATGCCGAAGAACGAGTTGACCGATGCGCCCGAACCCATGGTGAAGAAGTGGTGCAGCCACACCAGGTAGGACAGGATCGTGATCACGACGGTCGCATAGACCATCGAGGTGTAGCCGAACAGGCGCTTGGCGCTGAAGGTCGAGACGATTTCCGAGAACACGCCGAACACCGGCAGCACCAGGATGTAGACCTCGGGGTGGCCCCAGATCCAGATCAGGTTCACGTACATCATGGCGTTGCCGCCCATGTCGTTGGTGAAGAAGTGGGTGCCGACGGTGCGGTCCATCGACAGCATGGCCAGCACGGCGGTCAGGATCGGGAAGGCGGCGACGATCAGCACGTTGGTGCACAGCGCGGTCCAGGTGAACACGGGCATGCGCATCATCGACATGCCAGGCGCGCGCATCTTGACGATGGTGGCGATCAGGTTGACCCCGGACAGCAGGGTCCCGACGCCGGCAATCTGCAGCGACCAGATGTAGTAGTCGACCCCGACGTCCGGACTTTGCATGATGCCCGACAGCGGCGGATAGGCCAGCCAGCCGGTCTTGGCGTACTCGCCGACGAACAGCGAGACCATGGTCAGGCCGCCGCCGAACGCGGTCATCCAGAACGAGAAGTTATTCAGGAACGGGAAGGCGACGTCGCGCGCGCCGATCTGCAGCGGCACGACGTAGTTCATCAGGCCCGTCACCAGCGGCATTGCGACGAAGAAGATCATGATCACGCCGTGGGCGGTGAAGACCTGGTCGTAGTGGTGCGGCGGCAGGAAGCCGGCGTTGTCGCCGAACGACATGGCCTGCTGGGCGCGCATCATCAGCGCATCGGCGAAGCCGCGCAGCAGCATCACCAGGCCGAGGATGATGTACATGATGCCGATTTTCTTGTGGTCGATGCTGGTGACCCAGTCGCGCCACAACGGGCCCCACAGGCGGAATTTGGTCATCGCGCCGATCAGCGCCATGCCGCCCAGGGCGACCATGGCGAACGTGACCAACAGGATCGGTTCGTGGTAGGGAATCGCTTCCCAGGAAAGCCGCCCGAGCAGCAGCTTGGTCAGGTCAGTATGTTCTTGCATTGGTGTTCTTCACGGAAGTGGATGGCGTGGTGCAAATTTCTTTGGCCGACTCGGCCAGCATGGCAGGGGTCTTGACGACCGCCGCGGACAGCGGCTTTTCGCCGTTGCGCATGGCGTCGTGCGACATCATCTGGTTCATGCACATCGAGCCCGGCTCGACGCAGCGGTTCAGGATCGCTTCGTACAAGTCGCCGACGACGGCGTTGTAGTGGCGAACCGGTTCTTTTTCGCTCGGCTTTTCCAGCACGACGTAGGAGGCGCGGTCGAGCGCCGTGGCGCCGCCCTTGACCTGCTTGACCCAGGCGTCGAAGCCGGCCTGGTCCTTGCCGTGGAACTTGAAGCGCATGTGCGAGAAGCCGGCGCCGCTGTAGTTGGCCGAGAAGCCGTCGAACACGCCCGGCTTGTTGATGACCGCGTGCAGCTTGGTCTCCATGCCCGGCATCGCGTAAATCTGGCCGGCCAGCGCGGGGATGTAGAACGAATTCATCACGTTCGAGGCGGTGATCTTGAACTGGATCGGGGTGTCGACCGGCGCGACCAGTTCATTGACCGTGGCGATGCCCTGCTCAGGGTAGATGAACAGCCATTTCCAGTCGAGCGCCACCACTTCGACCACCATCGGCTTGTGACCGGCCGCCAGCGGACGCTGGGCGTCGATGCGCGACAGCGGACGGTAAGGGTCGAGCACGTGGGTGCTGATCCAGGTGATCAGGCCGAGCGCGATAATGATCAGCAGGGGCGCGCCCCAGATGACCAGTTCCAGCTTGGTGGAATGGTCCCAGTCAGGCGTGTAGGTCGCCTTGGTGTTGTTTTTGCGATAGCGCCATGCGAAGATGATAATCAGGGCGATCACCGGGACGATGATCAGCAGCATCAGGGCGGTCGACACGACTACCAGACGGGCTTCTTGTACGGCGATATCGCCTGACGGCTTCATGACCACCGTATCGCATGCGGTCAGCAGTGCGAGAGGCGCCAGGAGCAGTAAGCGACGAACGAGTGAATGATTCATGCGATATGTTGCGATCGTAGTAGGCGGGAGCTTGTTAGTTTATATTGTTCAGGTCGGCCGCACGATTGGACAAATTGTCCTACCCGGCGGTTGGCCTTGCGATAAGCTTGAGGCGTAAGAACCACATATAACAACAGTAGGAGAAGCATCGTATGACCGGCACACACATCCCATCCTCCGGAGTTCCGCACGATTTCCCGACGATCCACGACGATGCG
Organism: Massilia sp. P1_C10; assembly: GCF_056406475.1. Lineage (NCBI taxonomy): Bacteria > Pseudomonadati > Pseudomonadota > Betaproteobacteria > Burkholderiales > Oxalobacteraceae > Massilia > Massilia sp. P1_C10. The sequence goes on along the minus strand of NZ_JBFUAC010000002.1, from coordinate 96,930 downwards.
CGCAGGATCAACGCGGATCACTCCGCGATCGATCCGGGCGAAATCGCCGTCGGCGTCGTCATCGGGCGCGCCTCGGAATATTTCGACTTCTTCGTCTACGCGATTGCGTCGGTGTTGGTGTTCCCGTCGATCTTTTTCCCCTTCGTCGACAGCCTGACCGGCACCTTGTACGCGTTTGCGATCTTTTCGCTTGCCTTTATTGCACGGCCGATCGGCACGGCGATCTCGATGGCCATCCAGCGCCGCTACGGACGCGAGGTCAAGCTGACCATCGCGCTGTTCCTGCTCGGGGTATCGACTGCAGGTATTGCTTTCCTGCCAACCTACGCCACTTTGGGCTCCAAGGCCATCATCCTGCTTGCGCTGCTGCGCGTGGGGCAGGGCCTGGCGCTGGGCGGTTCGTGGGACGGCCTGCCGTCCTTGCTCGCTTTAAATGCTCCAGCGAACCGTCGTGGATGGTACGCCATGTTGGGTCAGCTCGGCGCACCGGTGGGATTCATCCTCGCCGCCAGCGTGTTCTGGTATTTGCTGTCCGACACAAGCCCCGCCGACTTCATGGCCTGGGGCTGGCGCTACCCGTTCTACGTGGCATTTGCGATCAACGTGGTGGCGCTGTTCGCCCGCCTGCGCCTGATCTCCACCAATGAATATGCGCACCTGCTGGAAGAGCGCGAGCTCGAGCCGACCCCGTTCGGCGAGATGACCCGCAACCAGGGCCGCAACGTGATCATCGGCGCGCTGGCCGCGCTGGCCAGCTACGCGCTGTTCCACGTCGTCACCGTGTTCCCGCTGTCGTGGATCCGGCTGTTCTCGCCGCGTTCCATCACCGGCTTCCTGGAAATCCAGATCTTCGGCGCGGCGATTGCCGGCGTGGGCATCGTCATTTCCGGCCTGATCGCCGACAAGCTGGGCCGGCGCAACACGCTGGGCACGCTGGCGGCGCTGATCGCGGTGTTCAGCTTCTTCGTGCCTTCGCTGATCAGCAGCGGCGACGCCGGCCAGAACACCTTCATCCTGGTCGGCTTCGCGCTGCTGGGCTTGTCGTACGGCCAGGCGGCCGGCGCGGTGACGGCGAACTTCCCGGCGCGCTACCGCTACACCGGCGCGGCCTACACCTCGGACCTGTCGTGGCTGGTGGGCGCGGGCTTCGCGCCGCTGGTGGCGCTGGCCCTGGCGGCCAAGTTCGGCCTGGTGTATGTCGGGCTGTACCTGCTGTCGGGCGCGGTGTGCTCGCTGGCGGCGCTGAGCCTGAACCGCGCGCTGGACATCCGCAACGACTAACTGGAAGTAAGGGGTCAGGTCCCGCGGACCTGACCCCGGGTTGGTCCCCGCCGCCTGAATCTTAGGCGCCGTGAGGAAGGCCGAGGTTCTGGTTGGCCGGCACCGCGATGTCGATCAGCTTCGGCCGCGGCAAATTCAGTGACGCCATGATCGCGACGAACTCCTGCCTGCTGCGATTGGCCAGCCGCGCATTGTGGCGCTTCTCCCAGCCGATCGAGGACACCGACTGTCCCTTGTAATCGTGCGCCGGCCACACCTTGGTAGCGTCCGGCAGCACGAACAGCTTGTTCATCACGCTGTCGTACAGCGCCTCCGAACTGCCGCTCTGGAAATCGGTGCGCCCGCAGCCGTCGATCAGCAGCGTGTCTCCCGTGAACACATTCCCGCGCCAGATGTAGCTCATGCTGCCGGCCGTATGTCCCGGCGTGTGCAGCACCGCGATCTGCTCGCCGTTACCGAAGCGGATGACGTCGCCCTCGGCCAGCTGCAGTTCGGCCGGCGCGATGCCGCAGCCCGACGGCACCGCCGCCTTGGCGCCGGTCAGCTCGCGCAGCCGGCCCGCCGAGGTCACGTGGTCCGCATGAGCGTGCGTCTCCAATATGTAGACCAGGTCGAGGCCGAGCCGCTTCAGGTGGTCGATGTCGCGCCGCCAGTGATGGTCGACCGGGTCGATGATCACCGCGGCGCTGTCGCCAGGCGCCGACAGGATGTAGGTGAAGGTGGACGACTCGGCGTCGAACAGCTGGATGGGATTGATGTTCATGTCGGACTCCTGAATCGTTCGACGGTTTCGAAAATGGCCATGCCGGCGACCATGGCGGCGGTGAAGATCAGCGGCTTGACGCCGTAAGCTGCGAGGGAGGCGATCGCCGGCCCGGGGCAGAATCCGGCCAGGCCCCAGCCGACGCCGAACGCCAGGCTGCCCAGCACCAGGGGGCGGTCGATGCGGGACGCTGTCGGCAGGCGCATCGGATGGCCGAGCAGGGAGGTGGCGCGCGCGCCGGCGATGCGGAAGGCGATGGCGCCCACCGCCACCGCGCCGCCCATCACAAACGCGAGCGACGGATTCCAGGCGCCGGCCAGGTCGAGGAAGCCGAGCACCTTGGACGGGTCGGCCATGCCGGAGACCAGCAGGCCGACGCCGAACAGCAGTCCGACCAGGGCGGCAAAGACGATGTGCATGGCGGTCTCCTTATGCGAGCAGGTGGCGCACGATGAACACGGTGGCGAAACCGGCCAGCATGAAGGCGACGGTGGCGGCCATCGAGCGCGGCGACAGGCGCGACACGCCGCACACGCCATGGCCGCTGGTGCAGCCGGCGCCGTAGCGGGTGCCGACGCCCACCAGCAGGCCGGCCGCCACCAGAGTCGCGGTGTCGGCGTCGATCCGTGCGGCCGGCAGCGGCGCGGCCAGGGTCCATGCGAGCGGCGCGGCGACCAGGCCGGCGAGGAAGGCGAGGCGCCACCACACGTCGCCCGATTGCGGGCGCAGCAGCCCGCCGAGGATGCCGCTGACGCCGGCGATGCGGCCGTTGAACAGGATGAACAGCGCGGCCCCGAGGCCGATCAGCGCGCCGCCGGCGAGCGAGGCCCACGGGGTGAAGTTGGTCCAGTCGATCATGGAATGCTCCTTGTGTCGGTGCCAGTGGCGGCGGCGTGCAAATGCGGGGTCAGCTCCGGCGGACCTGACCCCCGGCGACTGCGCGGTGATCGAGGTCCGCGCGGCGCCAGGGATCGACGTGCGTCATCAGGTTCAGCACGCGGTGGCGCTGCAGCACGCGCTGGCGCGCCGCGACCGCGATCGTGTGGCCATCCTCCACGGTCAGGGTCGCATCGACCTCGAGGTGCACGTCGACCACGATCATGTCGCCCATCTTGCGGGTGCGGATGTCGTGCACGCCCATCACGCCCGGCGTGTCGGCCAGGGTCTGGCGGATCGCCTCGACTTCGCGCTCGTCGACGGCCCGGTCCATCAGGTCGTGCAGCGCGTCCCAGCCGAAGCTCCAGCCCATTTTGCCGATCATGAAACCGACGATCAGCGCGGCGATCGGATCGAGGATCGGGTAGCCGGCCAGGTTGCCGGCGATGCCGATGCCCACCACCAGCGAGGAGGCGGCGTCCGAGCGCGCGTGCCAGGCGTTCGCCACCAGCATGCTCGATTTGACGCGCTTGGCGATGGCCATCATGTAGCGGAACAGGGTCTCCTTGGTGACCAGCGCGGCGCCGGCCACCCACAGCGCCACCGCGTGCACCTGCGGCACGCTTTCCGGCGACTGCAGCTTGACGAAGGCCGACCACAGCATGCCGATGCCGACCGCGAGCAGCAGTCCCCCCAGTGCGAGCGAGGCGGCGGTCTCGAAGCGCTGGTGACCGTACTGGTGGTCTTCGTCGGCGTCCTTCTTGCTGTGATGGCCCGCGACCAGCACGACGAAGTCGCCCACGAGGTCGGACAGCGAGTGGATGCCGTCGGCGATCAGGCCCTGCGACTTGGCGAACACGCCCACGCCGACCTGCAGGATCGCCAGCGCGATATTGACCGCCACGCTGACCCAGGTGCTGCGCGATGCGGCGGTGGCGCGCTCGGCGAGGATGGCCGGACTGTCTTCGTGATCGTCGTGTTCGAAATTCATGCGGTGCGGTCTTTGCGGAAACGTGAAAGTGACATTTTAACCAGCCCGGGGCCTTGTGTGCGAAGTGCAGCACATACTTCGGCATGGGCGCCGCGGTGCCGAAGGCCAAGGAAGCCGAGCAGCTCGCGGCCAATCAGCTGAAAAAGGCCTTTGCGGCCAGGCACTAAGGCAATATGGAGTCAGGTCCGCCGGAGCTGACCCCATCTTCAGCATGATCCCGAGGTTTAACCTATCATGAGACCTCCGAGCGACCCATTTCCTATCCCGATGAGCACCGCGCTGCCACCCGCCTGCGATCGCGCCTTGGCCGACGCGATACCGTGCGCCCGCGCGCCGGCCGACGGCGCCAATCTCGTCCTCGCCACCACCATCCTCGCATCGAGCCTGGCCTTCATCGACGGCTCGGTGGTCAACGTCGGCCTGCCCGCGATCGGCCGCAGCCTGCACGCCGATGGCGCCGGCCTGTCGTGGATCGTCAACGGCTATCTGCTGCCGCTGTCCGCGCTGCTGCTGCTCGGCGGCGCTTGCGGCGACCGCTTCGGCCGCAGGCGCGTCCTGCTGCTGGGCGTCGCGCTGTTTGCGCTGGCCTCGCTGCTGTGCGCCGCCGCCCCCAGCCTGGCCTGGCTGGTGGCCGGCCGCGTGCTGCAAGGCTGCGGCGCGGCGATGCTGATGCCGACCAGCCTGGCGATCCTCGGCGCCAGCTTCGCCGGCGAGGCGCGCGGCCGCGCCGTCGGCATCTGGGCCGCGGTGGGAGCGATCGGCGGCGCCATCGCGCCGCTGCTCGGCGGCCAGCTGATCGACCTGTTCGGCTGGCGCACGATTTTCCTGATCAACCTGCCCATCGCCGCACTGGCGATATGGCTTGGCGCCCGCGCGCTGCCGGCCGACGAGGCCGGCGCCAGGCAGCCGCTCGACCTGGCCGGCGCCGCGCTGGCCAGCATGGGCCTGGCCAGCCTGACCTGGGGCCTGACGGCGGCGTCGGCCGCATCGGATTTCGGCGGCGCCGCGCTGGGCGCGATGCTGGCCGGCGTCGCGGTGCTGGCGGCCTTCCTGTTCGCCGAGGCGCGCGCCGGCGAGGCCGCGATGCTGCCGCTGTCCCTGTTCGCGTCGCCCGGTTTCGTCGGCCTGAACCTGCTGACCTTCCTGCTGTACGGCGCACTGGGCGCGCTGCTGGTCGCCGTGCCCTTCGTGCTGATCGAGGCCGGCGGCTACTCGGCCACGGCGGCCGGCGCGGCCTTGCTGCCCTTGCCGATCGTGATCGCGCTCGGCTCGTCGGCGATGGGCAAGCTGGCGGCGAAGACCGGGCCGCGCCTGCCGCTGACGGTCGCGCCGGTGGTCGTCGCCGCCGGCTTCTTTCTGGCGACGCGGATCGCCGATGGCGGCGCATACTGGAACACCACGCTGCCGGCGCTGCTGCTGATATCGCTGGGCATGGCCGGCGCCGTGGCGCCGCTGACCACCGCGGTGCTGGCCGGCGTCGACGCGCAGCACACCGGCGTCGCGTCCGGCTTCAACAGCGCGGTCGCGCGCTCAGGCGGGCTTGTGGCGACGGCGCTGCTGGGGCTGCTGCTGGCGGCGCGCGGCGCGCAACTCGAGGCCGCGTTCCGGCTGGTGGCGGTGGCGGCGGGCGTGGCGGCGCTGGCTGCGGCCGGCTGCGCGTTTGCCTGGCTCGGTAAAGTGAAGGAGGGTGCACCATGAACGACGACGACATCGACGACCCGATCAACCCGGGCGGCTTGCCGGCCAGCGAGCATGAGGCCGGCAGCGTCTTTTCGCCGGTCACGCTGGTCGAATACGGCGACTACGAGTGTCCGCGCTGCATGCAGGCGCAGCTGGAAGTGAAGCACCTGCTGGACGCGTTCGGCGAGCAGTTGCGCTTCGTGTTCCGCCACTATCCCGATGCGGCCGCGCACCCGCACGCCGAGCTGGCGGCGGAAGCGTCCGAGGCCGCCGCGGCGCAGGGCAAGTTCTGGGAGATGCACGAATTACTGTTCGGCCAGACCATGCACATGTCGCCCGGGGGAATCATGCGCGACGCCGAGGCGATCGAGCTGGACATGACGCGCTTTCGCGCCGACCTCGCCGACCACGTCTATCTGCAGCGGGTGCGCGAGCATCACGCGGCCGGCGTGCAGCTCGGCTTGCGCGGCACGCCGAGCTTCTTCCTCAACGACGTGCCGATCGACGTGTCGTTCAGCCTGGAAAACCTGGAAAAGGCGGTGCGGACCGCGCTGACCGAACCTTAGCGGAACTGGGTCATCGGCAGCACCAGCCCGGAAAACAGCGACCACTGCGGCGAGGCCGAGGTCAGGCCGCGCGCCACGCCGACATCGATGGTCAGCTGTTTGGTGGGACTCCAGGCCCCGGCCAGCAGCAGCTGGGCGGTATGGTCGGCGCCGCTGCGGCGGGTGCCCGACAATTCGGCGGTCGCCGCCCATTTTTCCGCCGCCGGGATCGCGAAGGACGCCGACCAGCCGGCCTGGTTGCGGCTGGCGCCATCGTCGACCGCGCCCAGGCGGGTCAGGTTGGCGTTGGCATCCATGTGGACTTTGCCGATGTCGCGGCTGTAGATGGTGTTGACGGTGTAGTCGGCCTTGCCGCTGCCGATGCTGTCCTTCGCGGTCGGCAGCTTGGCGCCGAATTCGAGGCCGAACGCCGTCGCGTCGTCGATGCCGAAGGCGCGCTTGATGGTCAGCTCGGTGTCGCCCAGCCCGCGCGCGCGGTGGCCGTCGGCGTCGCGCACGGAGACGAAGGCGTCGCCGCCGACCAATACGCCCCACTGTTCGGACAGGGCGTACTTGAACAGCACCGGCATGCTGTCGCGCCGCTCGCCATGGTCGCGCGTGGCGAGGAAACCGGCTTCGTATTCGAGCTGGCCGACAGCCGGAAGCTGGGCCGGCGTCGAGACCGAGGGACGGTAGGGCGTGACCGCGGCGGTTTCGTCGGCGTGGCTGGTGGCGCCGATGCCGGCGAGCAGAAGGGCGAGATAGAGTTGCTTCATGGCGTGCCTGTCGATTTCTGGTGCGCCCGATTATAGGGCGTCCCATTGGCCGCCAACGTTACGTATCGGAGAGACAGCGCGAACGAAATGGGGCAGGGCGGCGTCGAACGCTTGTACACAGCACAAAAGGAGCCCGTCCATGCCGCCCATCCCGCGCTTCAAACTGGTCGCCGCCCTTGGCGTGCTGATCGCGATCCTCGGTATCGGCATCGCGCTGCTGATGCGCGATTCGCACGACCTCGCCGGCGCCTTGCCGGCAGTCCCCGCCAATCCGATCGAGGAGGACGCCGCCGCTCGGATCGTGCCGGCGGGCGAATGGCGCGCATACGGCCGCACCGCCTATGGCCAGCGCTACTCGCCGCTCGCCGGCATCACGCCCAAAAACGTTGCCGGCTTGAAGGAAGTGTGGCGGTATCGCAGCGGCGGCGAAAACGTCCAGCTTCTGAAGGCCGGCTGGCGGATTTACCTCTGCGCGTCGAACCAGTCGGTCATCGCGCTTCATCCCACCAACGGCATCCAGCTATGGCGCCGCGACATCGCGAAGCAGCGCCTGAGCTGCCCGGGCGTGGCGTACCAGCCGCCGGTCTCGGAACCCGTGATCGCAGGCGGCGAGTGCGGATCCAAAATATTCATGCCCGCCGCCGACGGACGCCTGCTGGTGATGGACACTGAAACTGGCGCGCCATGCGCCAAGTTCGGCGGCAAGGGCGAGATCGACCTGTGGGCGGACATGCCGAAGCGCCGCCCGGTTTCTGCGTCGCCGATCGTTCTGACGAGGAGGCTGGCGATAGCTCGCGGGACGGGGGTGGTGCGCGCCTTCGACATCGACACCGGCGCGCCGGTGTGGACCTGGGATTCGGGGGCGGTTTCTCCTTCAGTCGCGAGCTTCGACGAAGGGCTCGGCATGGTCTACGTCGCGACGGGAAAAGCGCTGGCCGCGCTTGATCTGGCCTCAGGCAAGTTGCGCTGGACGTTCCCGGCGCGTGCGACTGCGCAGCCTGCGCTGGTCGACCTTGCCACAGTGCCGGCGCTGGTGCAGCCGACGCCGGGCGGATTGCTGCTGCTGGACCGCCGCACCGGCAAGCCGATGAAGCAGCCCATCGAAGTGGTCGGCAATAGCGGATTGGCGGTGGACCCGCGGCGCGGAGCCGCGTTGGTCGTTGGGTCCGGCCATGTCGCCGGTGTCGATCTTGCCGGCGGCAAGGTCGTGTGGAAGCACCGTGCCGGCGCGGCGGGCGAGCCGATGATCACCGCCGGCGGCGTCGCCTTCGTGTCCGGAGCGCAGGACAACATGGTGCGCGCTTATGACGTCAGCACCGGCCGGCAGCTGTGGGAAAGCCAGCTGCCGGCGCGCGGGCAGGGGACGCCGATCACCTACGCCGGCGACGAAGATCGGCAGTTCGTTGCCGTGGCCGCCGGCGAATATATCATCGCCTACGCGCTGCCCGAGCAATGAGGCGCGCAGGCCTCATCGTAAAAGGATGGTGTTTCTGATAATTTTAATTTTGTTGAACTTTACCCACAGATTCTGTGGGTAAAACGTGGTTCGGCGAACGGTCCTTCCTAGTACGGCCGACCTAATTATCGGCGTGCTAAAAAAATAGGCAGATTCGCGTGGCGTGCGCGAGCGCTGCGCTCACTGCGCGCCGATCGATGAAAAAAGGGCGCCGGCATTGCTGCGCGTCGCCCTCCGGTTGGCTACGACGCGGCGATCAGCGCACGACGTTGACGGTCACCGAGGTGGTGGCCGAGTTGCCCGCGGCATCCTTCGCCACGGCGGTCACAGTGTGCGCGCCACGGGTGTACTGGCGGGTGCGCCAGTTGTAGGCGAGCGCGCCGCCCTTGCCGGTGGCGACCAGCTTGTTGTCGATGTACAGCGACTCGCTGATGCCGGCGGCGCCGCTGTTGTCGCTGGCGCTGACGGCGACCGATACCTGGCCGCTGACCGTGCCGGCCGCCGGGTTGTCGATCTTCACCACTGGCGGCGTGGTGTCCTGGGCCGGCGGCGGCGTCACGTTGGCGACGTTGACCGACACCGGCGCCGAGGCGGTGGTGTTGCCGGCGGCGTCGTACGCGGTGGCGACCAGCGTGGCCATGCCGTTGGCGGCGTTGGCCGTGTTCCAGCTGAAGCCGAACGGGCTGGAGATGTCGGTGCCGATCACGGTGCCGTTGGCTTTCAGTTCGACGTGGTCGACGCCGACGTTGTCGCTGGCGGCCACGTTGACCGTCACGATGCCGCTGACCGAGGAGCTGGCCGCCGGCGATGTGATCGCGGACGTCGGCGCCTGGGTATCGGCGACCGGCGCCGCGACTTTCACCGCGTTGACGGCGGCGGCGGCGTTCACGCGGCCGTAGCCGAAGTACGAATCGCGCCCGGCGGTTCCGAGGTCGACCGCGGTGGAGAACAGCGCCTGCTCGATCTTCGCGCCGTCCAGCGCAGGATTGGCCGCCATCATCAGCGCGGCCACGCCGGCCGCGACCGGGCTGGCGAACGAGGTGCCGTTCCAGCCCTGGTAGATGCCGCCCTTCGACGTGGTCCAGATGCCGGCGCCGGGCGACGCCAGCGAGACGAACGAACCGTAGCTTGACCAGCTGGCCTTGTTGTCGTTCGAATCGGTGGCCGAGATCGCGATCAGGCTGGTGGTCGGGGTGATGTTCTCGTCGACGCCGTTGTTACCGGCCGAGACGAACACCAGGCCGCCCTTGCTCTTCATGTAGTTGGCCGCGCTCTGGATGGTGGCGCTGCCGGCCAGCGGGCCGTAGCTGACGTTGGCGATGCGCGCGCCGTGGTCGGCCGCCCAGGTGATGCCGTTGGCGATGGTGCTGGTGTAGGCATAGCAGCCGCCGCTGGCGCTGTCGTAGTAGGCCACGCGGATCGGCATGATCTTGGCCTGGCCGGCGACGCCGGCCACGCCCACGCCATTGTTGGTTCGCGCCGCGGCCGAGCCGGCGACGGCGGTGCCGTGGCCGCACACGTCCGCCGTGTCGGTGTTATTGCTGTACATGTTGTAGCCGGCGACCAGGTTCGGCGCCAGGTCCGGGTGCGTGCCGTCCACGCCCGAGTCCAGGATCGCGATCGTCACGCCGGCGCCCTGGGTGGTGTCCCACGCGCTGCTGGCGCCGATTTTCGGAATGTGCCACTCGCTGCCGATGTACGGATCGGTGACGGCCATCGTGCTCTTGACGCGGCGGTCCAGTTCGACGTGCTTGAGCGCCGGATTGCGGCGCAGCTGTTCGACCACTTGTGCTTCCGAAGCGCCCACCGGCAGCTCCACCACGTTCAGGTTCGACTGGCCGATCTTGCGGCGCTTGCCGCCGTGGACCTTGAGGATTTTTTCGAGGTCGTCGCCCGCCAGGCCGGCGCGCGCTTCGACCAGGATGCGGCCGCGCGCGTACTGGTTGACGCCGTCGCTGAAGTCGGCCGCGCCGGCGCTGCCGACGATCGTTGCGAGGGCGGCGCCCAGGGCGAGTACCAGCGGACGCACGGCGGCGTTGCGGGCGGTGACGGAACCTTGAACCAATGGGAATTTCTTCATGCGTGAGCGTCCAATCTAAAGGGAATGAGATGTGGCGAAGAGGTTCGCCGGAGCGGCTGAAAACTGCGAGAGAACGGATAGTAATGGCGTTCTAAAGCTGCCGCAAGACACTATTTTGCGTGGGATATTCTCTTGCTAACGGCTAAGAGCCTTTGTCTGCGGATGCCGGGCAAACGTCGATAACTGTTTGATTACGCAGACATTATTGTTCCGCTATGGATCAGCCCGTTTTCCCCACGGACGGCGCGCGGGCGCACCAATCTGGTGCGAAATCGGCCACGTCCGGATGGCATGCACGCAAGGCAACTGCGCTCACATCTGGTAACAAATTTTTTTAGAGGAGGTTTGCTATTCCGGACAGAATTTCGCGCAGCGCGCCTTCCATCGCGCCTGGATCACCTGGCGCGCGCCGTTGGCGCCGATGGCCTCGAAGCCGGCGTTGAAACGGCGCCGCTGGGCGTCGCCATCCGGATGGCGCGTGGAGAAGCCGATGAACGACTGCTGCGGCTCGCTCTGGAACGCGAAGGCGATGTCGCCGACGCCGGCCTGGCGCTGGATCAGGTCCGGGCTGCGCATCTCGTCGGTCATGATCAGGGCGATGTCGAGGCGATTCGCGGCCAGCTTGCGCAGGTTGGCGACGTCCGACTGCGCGCTGTCGAGCAGCACGCCTTGCTGCGCCAGCTGCTGCACGAAGGCCGGGTATTCGTAGCCGCGCACGATCCCGACCCGCATGCCCGGCCGGATGTCGGCCAGCGACTTCGGGCGCGCGCCGTGCTTCGGGTTGTAGTAAATGCGCGGGGTGACGCTGAACAGGGGCTTGTCGGCGAAGCGCACCAGCTTGTCCAGTTCGGGCGAGGCGGACATGCTGAAGCAGCCGACTGCGCCGCCCTGCATGACCAGCGCCTTGCAGCGCGCGTAGGGCACCACCACCAGGTCGGCGGGCATGCCCGCGGCCGCGAACGCGGCGCGCACCAGGTCGTTGGCGTAGCCGACGCCTTCGTGGTTCGACCACGGACTGGCCGCGTCTTCGACCAGGATCTGCACGCGTGCGACCGGCGCGGCGGCGCCGGCCAACGCCAGCGCGCAGGCGCCGGCCAGCAGCGCGCGACGGCAAAGCATCGACCGCTTCATGCCGCCAGCACGCAATTGCGACCGTTGGCCTTGGCCCGGTACATCGCTTCGTCGGCGCGCTGGATCGCCGCGTCGAAGCGCTCGTGATCGCGCGACGCGGCCACGCCGGCCGAAAAGGTGAGCCTTAGCGAAGGGTCGATGTCGGGAAAGCGCAGCGCGTCCACGCGCCGGGCCATGCGGGCGATCACGGCCAGCGCTTCTTCCAGCAGGGTGTCGGGCATCAGCAGCAGGAATTCTTCGCCGCCCCAGCGCGCCAGCGTGTCGGCCGCGCGCAGCGAGACGCCCGCTTCGCGCGCGAAGCCTTGCAGCACGGCGTCGCCGGCCGCATGGCCGTAGCGGTCGTTGATCGACTTGAAGAAGTCGACGTCGATCAGCGCTACGCACACGTCGTTCGGCCGCGCCGCGCGGCGCTGCTGCTCGAGGGCGAGCAGCTCGTTCATGTGGCGGCGGTTCGCCAGCAGGGTCAATTCGTCGGTGGTGGCCAGCTTGCGGATGGTGCCGACCGCGTCGATCAGCTGGGCGCGCAGGCGGCTCAATTCGCCGGTGATCGCGGTGACGCAGACGATGCCCACCGTGGTCAGCGCGAAGTGCACGCTCTCCTGGTAGAACGAATGGTGGAGGGGATCGAAGCGCAGCAGCGCGGCCTGGGTGGCGGCCAGCGCGACGATGGCGAAGGCCGCCAGCCAGAAGGTCTGGCGCGGGCGCAGCGCGAAGGCGCAGAACACGATCACCACGGGCATGCCGATCAGGATCGAGCCGCGCAGGTTGTCCAGCACCGAGTACAGCGCCAGGTTGAAGACGATCGCGAACTGCGCCTGGTACAGCGCCAGCTTCCAGTTGGGGATGTTGAGGCGGGGGCCGGCGCGCAGCAGCACATAGAAAACCGCGGTGCCGAGCATGCCGAACGTCGCGGCCACGCGCGCCGTTTCAGGCGCCATCGCGCCCGCGTTAACTTCGCGCCAGACGATCAGGCAGCAAAAGCTGTACAACAGCGCGGTGGCCGCCCAATAGGCGAGCACGCGCCGCATTTTCGGCGTGGAGCCGAAAAGCCAGCTTGAAATCTGTTGAAGCGAAGACATGCCATTCACGATGCAGATTGTAAGAAGCTGTCAGTCTACTTTACTGACCGAAACATTCAAACCTTTTATGGCTGGGTGTGGCATGTATGTGTTCGCCTGCGCACAGAGGCAGGCGGATCGATGTGTGATCCTCATTTATCGCCATCATCCCAGGACGCCGCATGTTCGCCGACTCTCCACGCCTGCCATCCCGGCCTCCCGCTGCCCGCGCGCGCGCAGCGGCCCGGCGCGGCGCGCTGGAGGCGATGCCGAAGTGGCTGGTCTGCGTCCCGATCGTCATCCAGTGGGCCTGGCTGGCGCTGCGCTACCGCAGCGTCACGCTGCCGACGGCGGCCAATCCGCGCATCACGGCCGGAGGGCTGGTCGGCGAAGGAAAGCTTGAATACTTCGATCAGATGGGGCCATTGGCGCGCGCCGCGACCGCGCGCCACGTGGGCATCCGCCATGCGCGCAACTGGTCCGACAGCGAGTGGAAGGCGGCGCTGGCGCCGGCGCGGCTGCGCTTCCCGCTGGTGGCCAAGCCCGACCTGGGCCTGTGCGGCTACGGCGTCTGCAAGCTCGATACGCTGGACGCGCTGCGCGACTACGCCGCGCGCTATCCGGATGGCGAGACCTTCGTGCTGCAGGAATACCTCGACGAGGAGGGCGAGGCCGGCGTGTTCTATGCGCGCGATCCGGCCAGCGGGGAAGGTCGCCTGATCGGACTGGCGCTGCGCTACTACCCGCGCGTAACCGGCGACGGCGCCGCCACGCTCGGACAGCTGATTCGCGCCGACGCCCGCGCCGCCCGCGTGCTCGGATCGAACGCCCACGCCAGCACGCTCGAGCTAGACGCGGTGCCGTCCGCCGGCCAGGTGGTGCGGCTGTCGACCATCGGCTCGACCCGTGTCGGCGGCTTGTACCGCGACGGCGCGCGCCTGGTCACGCCGGAGCTGACCGCGGCGATCGACGCCATCGCGCGCGACATGCCCGACTTTCACTTCGGCCGCTTCGACGTGCGCTTCGCCAGCGAGGGCGAACTGGCGGCAGGGCGCGGCTTCACCATCATGGAAGTGAACGGCGCCGGCTCGGAGGCGATCCAGGCGTGGGACCCGGAGATCGGCCTGGCGCATGGACTGGGCATGGTGTTCGCCAAGCAGCGCGTGGTGTTCGCCATCGGCGCGGCCAACCGCAGGCGCGGCGCCAGGCCGATCGGGCCGCTGGCGCTGATCCGCCTGAACTGGCGCCAGAACGCGCTGATCGACCAATATCCCGCATCGAATTGAGGAGCACGACTTGACCCTGGAACTCGCCGCCGCCTCGCCGCGGTCCCCGTTTGCGGAGCCGCCATCGCCGAAGCAGGCCGACTGGCGCTTCGAGGCCAGCTGGGCCGAGTCGGAAGCCGACGTGCGCGAGGCCCAGCGTTTGCGCCACGCGATCTTCGCCGGCGAAATGGGCGCGCGGCTGGCGCCGCCGGCCGGCACGCCCGACGGCCACGACGCCGACCGCTTCGACAGCTACTGCGATCACCTGCTGGTGCGGGCCCGCGAGACCGGCAGCGACGAGCCGGGCCAGCTGGTGGGCACTTATCGCGTGCTGGGGCCGGACGCCGCGCGCCGCGCCGGCGCCTGCTACACCGAGGGCGAATTCGACCTGGCCCCGCTGGCGCCGCTGCGCGGCGGCGCGGTGGAGCTGGGCCGCGCCTGCGTGCATGCCGACTGGCGTTCCGGCGGCGTGATCCTTTCGCTCTGGAGCGAGCTGGGAAAGTACATGGTCGCGCGCGGCCTGCACACCATGTTCGGCTGCGCCAGCATCGGCATGGCCGACGGCGGCCAGCTGGCGCGGCGCATCTGGAGCGCGCTGCGCGAGTCGCCATACATGGTCGCGCCGGAGTTCCGCATCCGGCCGCTGAACGCGCTGCCGGCCGACGGCGTGGGCGCGGGCGCCCTGTCGTTGCGCGACATGCCGCCGCTGATCAAGGGCTACCTGCGATGCGGCGCCCGGGTGATCGGGGCGCCGTCGTTCGACCGCGAATTCAACACCGCAGACCTGCCCATCATGATGCGGGTGGGGGACCTGCCCGAGCGCTACAGCAAGCAGTTCCTGGCGCGGCGATGAAGCCGCTGCGGGCCTTGCTCGGCGCGCAGTTCTTCACTTCGCTGGCCGACAACGCGCTGCTGATCGTCGCGATCGGCCTGCTCGCCGAGCGCGCGTCGGCCGCCTGGATGACGCCGGCCTTGCGCATCTCGCTGTACCTGGCCTACGTGGCGCTGGCGCCGTGGGCCGGCGCGCTGGCCGACGCGCTGCCCAAGGGCCGCGTGATGCTGCTGGCGAACGTGGTCAAGCTGGGCGCCTGCGTGCTGCTGGCGTCCGGCCTGCACCCCTTGCTGGCGTTCGCCGCGGTCGGCGTGATCGGCGTCACTTACGGCCCGGCCAAGTACGGCATCCTGGCCGAGCTGCTGCCGGCCGACCAGCTGGTCAGGGCCAACGCGTGGATCGAGATATCGACGGTCGCCTCGATCATCGGCGGCACCCTGCTGGGCGGCGCGCTGCTGGCAAAGCTGCCGGCGCAGGGCGCCAGCCTGGCGATCGTCGGCGTGTACGCGCTGGCCGCGGCCATGGCGGCGGCGATTCCGTCGACCCGCGCGGCGCGCCCGGCGCCGGCGCGCTTCTGGCGCGAGCTGCGCGTGCTGTGGCGCGACCCGCAGGGCAAGATCTCGCTGGCGGTGACGACGCTGTTCTGGGCGGTCGCGGCGGCGCTGCAGTTCCTCGTCATCCAGTGGGCCGGCGCGGTGCTCGGCCTGACCCTGCCGGAGTCGGCGCTGATGCAGTGCGTGCTGGCCGTGGGCATGGTGGCCGGATCGGCAGCCGTGGCGCGCCTGGTCGCCACCGCCGGCGCGATGAAGGTGCTGCCGTCCGGCCTCGCGCTGGGCGCGGCGATCCTCGCGATGGCGCTGGTCGACGGCCTGTGGGTGGCCTGCGCGTTGCTGCTCGTGACCGGCGCGGTGGCGGGCGTGGTGCTGGTGCCGATGAACGCGCTGCTGCAGCAGCGCGGCGAGGCGCTGATGGCGCCAGGCGTCTCGATCGCCGTGCAAAGCTTCAGCGAAAACTTGGCGTCGCTGGCGCTGCTGGGCGTGTACGCGGCGGCGCTGGCGCTGGGCGCGCCGCTGCAAGCGATCATCGCCGGCTTCGGCGTGCTGGTGATCGCGCTGATGCTGGCGATTATGCGCTGGCACGGCGCGCGCCCGCTGGCGCTGGCGTGGCGCTTTTTATGCGTAATCTTGCATATTTTGACGGGCCTGGCGACCTGCCTGCTGGTGTTCCCGTGGCTCGGCGCAGCCGGCCGCATGGACCACATTCGGCGCTGGTCGCGGCGCGTGCTGCGCACCTTCGGCGTGACGGTCGAACTGGCGGGCGCGCCGGTGCTGCCCAACGTGCTGCTGGTGGCAAACCACATTTCGTGGGTCGACGTGTTCGTCATCAACGCGCAGTTCCCGTCGCGCTTTGTCGCCAAGTCGGAAGTGCGGCACTGGCCGCTGATCGGGACCCTGAGTGCGCTGGCCGGCACGCTGTACGTGGCGCGCGGCAGCCGCGGCGACCTGCGGCGCGCGGTCGGCGAACTGGCGCGCGGCCTGCGCGCGGGCGAACGCGTGGCGTGCTTCCCGGAGGGCACGTCGTCGGCGCAGGGCGACCTGCAGCCGTTCCACGCCAACCTGTTCGAAGCGGCGATCGAGGCCGGCGCGCCGGTGCAGGCGATCGCGGTCAGCTACGTCGATGCCGCGGGCGCGCCGCACCGCTCGGTCGAGTACCTGATCGAGACCTCGCTGGGTGAGAGCATGCTGGCAATGCTGACCGGCCCGCCGATCCGCGCGCGGCTGCACGTGCTGCCGGCGCTGGCGGTGGACGGCGAAGACCGGCGCGCTCTGGCGCGGCGATCGCATGCGCAGGTGGGCGCAGCGCTCTCACAGGGAAATGCGGCATAATCTCCGGTCCGCAAGCGTGCATTTATCCGAGGTGCCAGCATGACCGATTTGTCCGATTTTCCGATCACCAAAAAATGGCCCGCCGCGCATCCCGAGCGCATCCAGCTGTATTCGCTGCCGACGCCGAACGGCGTCAAGGTGTCGATCATGCTGGAGGAAACCGGGCTGGCGTACGAGCCGCACCTGGTCAGCTTCGAGACCAACGACCAGATGACGCCCGAGTTCATGTCGCTCAACCCGAACAACAAGATCCCGGCGATCCTCGATCCGGACGGGCCGGGCGGCAAGCCGCTGGCGCTGTTCGAGTCGGGCGCCATCCTGATCTACCTGGCCGAAAAGACCGGCAAGCTGCTGCCGCAGGATCCGGCCGGGCGTTACCAGGCGATCCAGTGGGTGATGTTCCAGATGGGCGGCATCGGGCCGATGTTCGGCCAGCTCGGGTTCTTCCACAAGTTCGCCGGCAAGGAGTACGAGGACAAGCGGCCGCGCGACCGCTACGTGGGCGAATCGAAGCGGCTGCTGGCGGTGCTCGACAAGCGGCTCGAGGGGCGCAGCTGGGTGATGGGCGAGGAGTACACAATCGCCGACATCGCGATTTTCCCGTGGGTGCGCAACCTGGTTGGCTTCTACGGCGCCGGCGAGCTGGTAGGCTTTGGCGATTTCAGGAACGTGCAGCGCGTACTCGATGCATTCGTTGCGCGTCCTGCCGTCGCGCGCGGTCTCGACATCCCGAAGCGCGGCTGACCCCCGGCTTACTTTGCGGCTGCGCACTCGCTGCCGCCATTGGCCGCCTTGAGATAGGCGATCAGGGCCGCGCGCTCGGCTTTGTCGGGCACGCCGGCGTAGGTCATGCTGGTGCCCGGCACCGCTTTCGGCGGATTGGCCAGGAAGCGGTCCAGCGTCGCCGCATTCCACACGATCTGCGAGCGCTTCATCGCCGCCGAATAGTCGAACCCGGCCACGCTGCCGGCGCGCCGCCCGAACAGGCCGCAGTGGCGCGGCCCGGTGCGGTCGTACGCCAGTGCGTGGCAGGCCACGCAGCGCGCATACACCGATTCGCCCAGCTTGACGTCGGACGCCGCATGCAGCGGCGCCGCGAACGCAAGCCACGCGGCGGCGGCGGCGAGCGCGCGCATCATCACGACATGAAGGCCGACGGCACCGGCGCCTCGCCCAGCGCGTTGCGCAGCACGGCCCAGTGCATCGCTTCGTCGCCGAGGATGCTGGCGGCTGCCTTGGCCAGGTCGCGGTTGCCGAACAGCGGCACCGCGCCCAGGTAGGCGCTGACCGCACCTTTTTCCAGGCCGGCCGCAAAGCGCAGCACGTCGTTCTGGTTCTTCAGCGTCTCGGTCGGGAACTGGTACCTGGCCTTGGCCGATGCCGGCTTGCCGCCCAGTTTCATGATTGTCTTCGACAGCACTTCGGCGTGCTCCTTGTGGTGGCCCTGGAAGGTGACCGCCAGGTCGAGCACCGGCTTTTGCAGCAGGCCGCTTTCGGCGCCGAGCTGGTAGGCGGCGATCGCTTCGAGTTCGGCTCCCAGCGCCGTGTTGAGGATCTGGATGTCGGAGTGGGCGGCGTCACCGCCCTTGGCGGCGGCCAGCGCGTCCTGGCCGGCCATCAGCGCGACGGCGGCGCCGGACAGCAGCAGGCCGGATTTGCCGAGGAACATGCGGCGTGGATGGACTGCGTCTGGATCGTTCGGCTGGATCAGGAAGGACATGGCGGGTCTCCGGTGGTGGGTGGGCAAATCAGTTGTTATTGGTATCGAGCCGGGCCAGCACGCCGGCCACGATGCGGTCGCAGCGCGCGCCGTCGAACGAGAAGGCCTGTTCGAACGCGCGGTCGACGTCGTGCGCGAGGGCGGCGCGCAGCAGGGCGCGGGCGCGGAAGAAGCGGCTGCGCACGGTCGCTTCGGGGATGTCGAGGCAGGCGGCGACTTCTTCGCCGCTCATTTCTTCGAGCGCGCGCAGCACGAACACGGTGCGGAACTGGTCGGGCAGGGCGTCGATGGATTTTTCCAGCAGCGCGCGGGTTTCTGCGCGCAGCGCGCCGGTTTCTGGGGAGTCGTCCATGCTCGGCTCGGAAGGATAGTCGGCCGGCTCGGCGGCGGGATGCAGCGGCATGATGTCGGCGCGCCGCGCGCTCTTGCGGGTGCGGGCCAGCGCCTCGTTGATGACGATGCGGGTCAGCCAGGTGGACAGGCGGGCGTCGGCGCGGAACTGGCCGATCGAGCGCCAGGCCCGCAGGTAGGCGTCCTGCAGCGCGTCTTCGGCTTCGGCGTCGTAGCGCAGGATGCTGCGGGCCGTGCGGAACAGCAACTGGTTATGGCGGCGCATCAGCAGCACGAAGGCTTGCTGGTCCTGGGCCGCGACGCGCTGCGCCAGGTCGGCGTCGCTGCTGCGGTCGGGTAGTGGTGCGGCTTGCATACGGGTTCTCGGCTTTTTCGGTTATTTACACATTAGATGAACCGAATGTTCGCCGCGTTCCCGCTTTTTTGCCAGAACGAAGATTTATTTTTTGCGGGCGCTGCTTACACCTTCTTGACGAACTCCGTCTTCAGGCTCATCGCGCCGAAGCCGTCGATCTTGCAGTCGATGTCGTGGTCGCTGTCGACCAGGCGGATGTTCTTGACCTTGGTGCCCATCTTGACGGTGCCGCCGCCGCCCTTGAGCTTGAGGTCCTTGATGACGGTGACGGTGTCCCCGTCCTGCAGCACGTTGCCGGCCGAATCGCGATACACGCGCGGGCTGTCTTCGGCCGGCGCCGCGGCGCCGGCGCTCCACTCATGGCCGCATTCAGGACAGACCAGGTTCGCACCGTCCTCATACGTGAATTCGGAATTGCACTTGGGGCAGGGTGGCAGCGCGCTCATGGTATCGGTCCTTTTGAAAAGCGCGAAGTATACAGCGGTTTTCGAGGCAGTCAGGATGGCAGGGCCAGCGCGCCCGCGAATCCCGCTGGCAGGTCCAATTCGAACAGGCGGCAATCGGGCAGCGGCGACCATTCCGTCAGCGACTCGCCCAGCAGCTTGAATTTGGCTTCGCGCTCGGCCCACGCCTGCGCGAACGCGAGCGGGCGCGCCTCGGCGCCCAGCGCGGCCAGCTGCACCGCCACCGACATGCCCAGGTAGTCGTGCGCGACGCGCGCCCAGTCCGACGGCAGCTGCACCTTCATTACGTCCACGCCGACCGGGCCGTCGCGATGCAGCGCCGCCATCGAGATGCCGTCCTCGTGGCTGATCGAAAGGCCGATCGCGCTCGCGACGCCGTCGACCGTTACTGTCGGCGCGCTGCCTGGCGTCGATACCACTTCCACCGCGCCGCCCAGCACTTCGCACACGGCCTTGCGAATCGCTTCGCGCGCCTCGTCGCGCGGCCCGCCGGCGGTGGAGATGACGATCAGCCCGTGCTCCCACGTCGGCTGCGGCCCTGGCCACGCGTGCACGGCGAAGCTCATCGCGCCGGCCCCGCGGGACAGCCCGCCCAGCTGGTGCCGGCCGGGATATGCTCGCCCTTCATCACCAGCGTCAGCGCACCGAGGCGGGCGTTGTCGCCGACCCTGGCGCTGTACAGCACCGCGCTGCGCGGTCCCATGTAGACCTTGCTGCCGATGACGACGTGGTCGATCTTCATCACGCGGTCCTCGAACAGGTGGGTCTGCGGGCACGCCAGCGCATTCAGCTCGCTGTAGTCGCCGATCGTCACGCAATCGAATTCGGTGATGTCGGTGGTGTCGAGGTAGACGCCGCGGCCGATCCTGCTGCCCAAGGCGTTGAACGCCAGCGGCAGCCACGGCGTGCCGCGCAGGTAGCGCATGAAGTTGGGCACGGCGATGCCTTCGTACAGGTTGGTCACGCCTTCGGACAGCCAGACGAACGGCGTCCACATCGGCTCCGCGCGCTTGCGATAGCGTCCCAGCAGCAGCCACTTGAACGCCATGACGAACAGGTAGTTGCCGATGCCGTAGATCAGGCCCGCCAGCGCCAGGTCGATCACCACGGCGCCCCAGCGGCCGGCGCCGGCGATCGGCACCACGTCGAGCACCACCGTGTAGCCGACCGCGATCACCACCGCGTGCGGCGCGACGATGCGGAACGCTTCGACCAGGGTGCGGCCCAGCCGGCGCAGCGGCGACGGCCGGTACGTCAGCCACTCGGGATAGCCGCTCACTTCCTCGCGCGCCGGCAGGTGAATCGGCGGCGAGCCTAGCCAGGTGTCGCCACTCTTCATGCGCTCGTTGGCCGGCGCGTGGGTGTGCACGCCGACCAGCACGCGCTCGGGCAGCACCGTGCCGTCCGGGATGTAGCTGCCGTTGCCGACGAAGCTGCGGTCCGACACCACCGTCGGCTGCATGGTCATCCAGCCGCCGTCGATCTGTTCGTCGCCCAGCATCACGGCGTCGGCGATGAAGGTTTCGTCGCCCAGCGTGAGCATGTCCGGCACCACGCCGAGCGCGGTCGAGATCTCGGCGTCGCGCCCGACCTTCGCGCCCAGCAGGCGATACCAGAACGGTGCGAACACGGTCGCGTAAATCCCGTGCAGCACGTTCAGGCTCGATTCCTGGATGTGGCTGACCAGCCATTTCTGGCAATAGGTGTTGCTGTGGATGGCGGACCTGCCGGGCTTCAGGCGCGGCATGGCGCCCCAGCGAATGCCGGCCGATACCAGCGCGGTCAGCAGGATCAGCACCGCACTGGCGGGGAAGGCCAGCACGAAGTAGCGCGCCAGCTGCACGGTGACCTGGTCTCCGGACAGCCATGGCAGCAGCTCGCGCTCGTCGAACCAGTCGATCAGCACGAAACTCGGGAACACGGGCATGAAGAACAGCGTGGAGATCAGCAGCATGCCGAACACGAAGAATACGGCCTCGCCGGCGATGCGCAAGCGGGTGACGGCAGGCCGCGGCGGCACCTGCGATTCGAAGGCGCCGATGTCGCGCGCGGGCGAACCGCCCCAGACGCGGCCAGCTGGAACGCGCATGCCGTCGGCCAGCGCGGCCTGGCCTTCAAGGTGGCCGAGCGCGCCGATTTCGGTATTCCCTTCGAGGACGGCGTAGGAGGCGACGCAGGCGTCGTCGCCCACGGTGATCTGGCCGAGCAGCAGGCGGCCGCGCTCGACGCGGGCGTTCTCGAAGTTGACGGCGTTGCCGATGCTGACGTTGCTGCCGATATCGAGCAGGTCGGGCGAACGCAGGGTCATCGAGCCGATCACCACTTCGCGGCCGACCTTCGCGCCCAGCGCCCTCAGCCACCAGTTGTAGAGCGACGAGCCGCCAAGCAGGTAGGCCGGCGCCGATTCGACCAGGCGGTCGGCCAGCCACCAGCGGTAGTAGGTCAGGCCCCACAGGGGATACGAGCCGGCCTTCAGGCGCCCGGCCACCAGCCATTTGCCGCCGACGGCGAACACGAACTCCATCAGGGTCGCGAGCAGGAACACGGCAATCGAGGCGGCGATCGCGCGCGGCACCGAGTCGCCCGGCGAACCGGTGAAGTAGTGATAGGTGAAGAACGGCGCCAGCCATTGCGCCATGCGCAGCGTGACCAGGAAGGGGACCGCCGCGGCCTGGGCGACCCCGCAGCGCCAGCGCGCCAGCGCCGACGGCGGCGTCCAGTCGGCCTGCGCGGCGGCGGCGTCGGGCGCATCGGCCAGCGCGGCGGCGATCTTGCCGATCTCGCGGTTGTGATAGATGTCGCGCACCGTCACGTGGGCAAAGGCCGGATCGGCGCGCAGGGCCGAAGCCAGGCGCGCGGCGAAGAAGGAGTGGCCGCCAAGGTCGGTGAAGAAGTCGGCGTGGCGCCGGATCGGCTGGCCGGGAAACAGCTTGGCCAGCTCGCGGAACAGCGCGGTCTCGGCTGGCGTTTCGGGCAGGTCGGACTCGCCCGCGGCGCCGGCCGGCGGCGCCGACAGCGGCATCGCCTTCAGCGCCTTGCGGTCGATTTTGCCGGAGGTCAGGCGCGGCATCACGGACAGCATCTCATAGCGGCCCGGCACCATGTAGGGCGGCAGGTGCTCGGTCAGCGCGTGGCGCAGGGCGGAGCCGTCCGGATCGCAGCCGCTTGACGCCACGATGTAGGCCACCAGCTGGTCGATGCCGTCGTCCTTGCGCAGCAGGACCGCGACCGTGCCGACTCCTGGCTGCTGCGCGAGCACCGTCTCGATCTCGCCCAGCTCGACGCGGAAGCCGCGGATCTTGACCTGGTCGTCGGTGCGGCCCAGGCACTGGACTTCGCCGTCGGCGTCGATGCGCGCCAGGTCGCCGGTACGGTACAGGCGCGCGTCGTGCAGGCCGGTGGACCAGGGATTGGCGATGAATTTTTCGGCCGTCAGGTCGGGGCGGCCAAGGTAGCCGGCCGCCAGGCCGATGCCGGTGATGCACAACTCGCCCATCTCGCCGCGCGGCAGCAGCGTGAGGATCGGGCCTTCGGTGCCGATCACCAGCAGGCCGTAGTTCGGCAGCGGCGTGCCGATCGTGATCGGGCGCCCGGGCGCCAGGCGCGCCAGGCTGGCCGACACCGTCGCCTCGGTCGGGCCGTAGGTGTTGAACATCTGGCGGCCCGGGCGCGACCAGCGCTCGACCACCGATTCCGGGCACATCTCGCCGCCCAGGTTAATCAGGCGCAGGGTCTCGACTTCCTCGGCGAACAGCGCGAGCAGGGTCGGCACCGCGTGCAGCACGGTGACGTGGTTCGCCGCCAGCATGCGCGGCAGCGTTTCCGGGTCGCCCGAGATTTCCTTGGGTCCGACCCAGAGCGTGGCGCCGACCAGGTAGGCGATCCAGATCTCCTCGAACGACATGTCGAAGGCGACCGAGAAGCCCTGGTAGACGCGGTCGTCCGCGCGGATCCCCAGCACCAGGTTTTCACTGCGCAGGAAGTGGCAGATGCTGCGCTGGCTGATCAGGATGCCTTTCGGCTTGCCGGTCGAGCCGGAGGTGTAGATCACGTAGGCCGGCGCGTCGGGCGACACCGGGCCGCGGCGGCGCGGGCTTTGGCCGGCGCCGAGCGGCTCGAGCAGCGCCTCGTGGGTCCAGACCGGGCGCGCCACGCCGTCCAGTTGGGGCGCGAACAGCTCGCAGCTGACCACGCCGATCGCCGCGGCGTCGTCCAGGCACACCTGCAGGCGTTCGACCGGGGTGTCCTGGTCGACCGGCAGCCAGGCAGCGCCGGTCTTGGCGATCGCCAGCTGCATGACCAGCAGTTCGATCCCGCGCGGCAGCCACAGGCCGACGATGGATCCGGCCGCGACGCCGGCGTCGAGCAGGCGCGAGGCGGCCAGCGTGGCCAGGTCATCGAGTTCGGCGTAGCTGATCTCGCGCTGTTCGTAGATCAGCGCGATCTGGCCGGGCGTGCGCCGGGCGCTCGCTTCGAACAGGTCGGCGAGGATTTCTTCTTTGAGCAGGGAAGGGTCGGCCTGGCCGTACAGGACATCCGGGCTGATACTGGTGGCGTGGGACTGTGCGAGATCGTTCATTCAACGTGGTTCTGGGCTGGACGCGGCGGATGCGGCGCCAGCCTCCACCTTACAGGAATTTTTGCTGATCCATGGTTCCTTAACCTACTCTTAATGTTGGGGTGCACGTCTTGACAATTCGGGCCTGCCCCCCGATATTCGACTCACTTGATAAAGGAGATCCACATGTCCATTCGATCATTCGGCGCGATAGCGGTATTGGCGGCGGCCGCCTGGTGTGCGGCGCCGGCGGCGTGGGCGCAGGAGCCCACCATGAATCAGGTTCACGAGGCGGCTGCGGCGGGCAAGTTCATCGAGGCGCAGGCCATGATGGACAAGGTGCTGGCGGCCCACCCGAACAGCGCCAAGGCGCATTTCATCGAGGCGGAGCTGCTGGCCAAGCAGGGCAAGTTCGAGCGCGCCCGCACCGAGCTGGCGACGGCCGAGCGGCTGGCGCCGGGGTTGCCGTTCGCCAAGCCGGCGGCGGTGGAAAAGCTGCGGTCGGTGGTGGCGCAGGCCAAGGCGAGCCCCGCGCCCGCGGCGGCGGCGCCGGTGCAGTCGCGCCTGTCCCCGCCCGACCTGAGTTATGAGCGGCAGGCGCCGGCTGGCGGAGGCATTCCCTGGGGCATGATCGCGCTGGTCGGCGGACTGGTGGCGCTGGCCGTCATGTTTTTCCGCAGAAAGTCCGCGGCGCAGGCGGCACAGGGAAGGTATTCGCCGACGGCGGGTCCGGCCGGCGCGCCGGGCATGGGGGCGCAGTATCCGCAGTATGCCAATCCGGGGCAGGCGCCATTCGGTGCCGGACCGGCTCCCGGCGGCGGCATTGGTTCGGGGATCATGGGCGGCCTGGCGACCGGCGCGGCGCTCGGTGCGGGCATGGTGGCGGGGCAGGCGCTGGCCCATCAGTTCACCGACGGCAATCGCTCGAACCACGATTCGAATGCGAACAACCTGACCTCGTCGAATCCGGAGCAGTTCACGCCGATGGAGACGCCGCCATCGAATTACGACATGGGCGGGGACGATTTCGGGGTGTCCGATCCAGGCAGCTGGGACAGCGGCGGCGGGGACTCCGGCGGCGGCAGCGACTGGGATTGAGCCTGGCGTACCAGCGCAGGCTGGTGCCTATCCGCTGATTCAGTATAGGTACCAGCCTTCGCCGGTACGACAATCGCGGCGCTCAGGGTTTGGCGAAGATGGTAGATTACTGGTGAGTTCCGCATCCCCGCGGGACGCACCGGAGTTGCGCGATGCTTGGTCTTACGGCCCTTGAACTGGCGCGGATCCAGTTCGCCTTCACCATGTCGTTCCACATCCTGTTCCCGGCCATTACCATCGGCCTGGCGAGCTACCTGGCGGTGCTCGAACTGTGCTGGCTGCGCACCCGGCGCCAGGTCTACGTCGACCTGTACCAGTTCTGGCTCAAAATCTTCGCCGTCAACTTCGGCATGGGCGTCGTCTCCGGCCTGGTGATGGCCTATCAGTTCGGCACCAACTGGAGCTTCTTTTCCGAATTCGCCGGCAGCATCACCGGGCCGCTGCTGGCCTACGAGGTGCTGACCGCGTTCTTTCTCGAGGCCGGCTTCCTCGGCGTGATGCTGTTCGGCTGGACGCGGGTCGGCCCTGGCCTGCATTTCTTCGCCACCTGCATGGTCGCGGCCGGCACGCTGATCTCCGCCACCTGGATCCTGGCCTCGAACAGCTGGATGCAGACGCCGCAGGGCCACGTCATCGCCAATGGCGTGGTGGTGCCGGTCGACTGGCTGGCCGTTATCTTCAATCCGTCCTTCCCCTACCGCCTGCTGCACATGTGCGTGGCGGCCTTCCTGTGCACCGCGCTGTTCGTCGGCTCCTCGGGCGCCTGGCACTTGCTGCGGTCCAACAACTCGCCGGCCGTGCGCAAGATGCTGTCGATGGCGATGTGGATGATCGTCATCGTCGCGCCGATCCAGGCGGTGATCGGCGACTTCCACGGCATCAACACGCTGAAGCACCAGCCGGCCAAGATCGCCGCGATGGAGGGACATTGGGAAAACCGCGGGGACGAGGGACTGCCGCTGATTCTGTTCGGCCTGCCCGACATGCAGGCCGAGACGACCCGTTACGCCGTCGAGGTGCCGCACCTGGGCAGCCTGATCCTGACGCATTCGTGGAACGGCCAGATCAAGGGCCTGAAGGAATTCGCGCCGCGGGACCGGCCGAATTCGGCGATCGTGTTCTGGTCGTTCCGCATCATGGTCGGGCTGGGCGTGGCGATGATCGCGCTCGGGCTTTGGGGGCTGTGGAACCGGCGCGGCGGCGCCATCTTCACTGCGCGGCCGTTCCTGCACGCCGCGCTGTGGATGGGGCCGAGCGGGCTGGTCGCGCTGCTGGCTGG
The DNA here is from genome assembly GCF_056406475.1 of Massilia sp. P1_C10. Taxonomy (NCBI): domain Bacteria; kingdom Pseudomonadati; phylum Pseudomonadota; class Betaproteobacteria; order Burkholderiales; family Oxalobacteraceae; genus Massilia; species Massilia sp. P1_C10. The sequence continues at coordinate 70,485 of NZ_JBFUAC010000002.1, read as the reverse complement.
CTGGATCACGACCGAAGTGGGGCGCCAGCCGTGGGTGGTGTACGGGCTGATGCGCACCAGCCAGGCGGTGTCGCCGCATGGCGCGGCACCGCTGGCGCTCACCCTGGGCCTGTTCATCGTCGTGTACTTCTCCGTGTTCGGCGTCGGCATCGCCTACGTGTTCAGGCTGGTAAGAAAAGGGCCGCAGCACTTCGACGCCAGCCGGCCGGCCGAATCCGGCGCGGCCACGGCGAGCCGGCCGCTGTCGGCCGCCAATGAACAGTTGCCCCTGGGGAGATGACGATGGGATTCGACCTGGCGGTGGTGTGGGCCATCATCATTTTCTTCGGCGTGTTCATGTATGTGGTGATGGATGGCTTCGACCTGGGCATCGGCATGCTGTTCCCGTTCTTTCCGGAGCGCATGGACCGCGACGTGATGATGAACACCGTCGCGCCCGTTTGGGACGGCAATGAGACCTGGCTGGTGCTGGGCGGCGCCGGCATGCTGGCGGCGTTCCCGCTGGCGTACTCGATCATCCTCAGCGGGCTGTTCCTGCCACTGACCTTCATGCTGCTCGGTCTCATCTTCCGCGGCGTCGCCTTCGAGTTCCGCTTCAAGGCGCGCGACCATGAGCGGCACATCTGGGACAAGGCCTTCATCGGCGGCTCCGTGGCGGCGGCGTTCTTCCAGGGCGTGACCCTGGGCGCCTTCCTGCAGGGCATTCCGGTGCACGGGCGCACGTATGCGGGCGGGCCGTTCGACTGGGTGGCGGCGTTCCCGCTGCTGAGCGGGGTGGGCGTGATGATCGCTTACACGCTGCTCGGCAGCACCTGGCTGATCATGAAGACCGACGGCGCGCTGCAGCAGCGCATGATCCGCGTGGCGCGGCCATTCGCGCTGATGCTGCTGGGCGCCATCGGCGTGGTCAGCGTATGGACGCCGCTGACGCAGCCGCTGGTGGCGGCGCGCTGGTTCAGCTTCCCCAATATCGTGCTGTTCGCGCCGGTGCCGCTGCTGGTGGCAGGCTGCGTGTTCTGGCTGCTGAAATCGCTCAAGGGCGATCCTTACCTGGGTCCGTTCCTCGCGGCGCTGGGGCTGATCTTCCTCGGCTACACCGGCATGGCGATCAGCATCTGGCCGAACATCGTGCCCCCTGCGGTATCGATCTGGGCCGCCTCGGCGCCGCCGCAGAGCCAGGGCTTCGCGCTGGTCGGCACGCTGGTCATCCTGCCGTTCATCCTTGGCTACACGGTGTGGTCGTATTACGTCTTCCGCGGCAAGGTGCGCGCGGGCGAGGGCTACCATTGAAAGCGCGCATGTGGCTGCGGCGCGTGGGCTGGCTGGTCGCGATATGGGCTGCCAGTGTGCTGGCGCTAGGCCTGGCCGCCGGGTTGATGCGCTTGATCATGCGGCTTGCAGGCATGCACACCTGGGTCTGACCCCAAGGGTCAGACCCTTTAAGACCGGCACGCGGCGCCGCTCCATGTCACAATGCCTGTTCGTCATGATTCGCACAGGAGGCTGGCCGATGACCCCTTACCAACGCTTTGTCGAAGCACGCGATTTCCTGCAGCAGCACCGCACCGATTACGAGCACGCCTACCACGGCTACATCGCACCGGCGCTCAACGAGTTCAATTGGGCGCTCGATTACTTCGACGTCCAGGCCCGGGGCAACGATACGCCGGCATTGCGCGTGGTCGGCGACGATGGCGCCGACCAGTCGATCAGCTACGCCGAGATGGCGGCGCGCTCGAACCGCGTCGCCAACTGGCTGCGCGCCCAGGGCGTCGGTCGCGGCGACCGGGTGCTGCTGATGCTGCCGAACCGCGTCGAGCTGTGGGAGATCATGCTGGCCGGGATCAAGCTCGGCGCCGTGATGGTCCCCACCAGCATGCTGGCGATGCCGGCCGACCTGGCCGACCGCATGCAGCGCGGCGCCATTCGCCACGTCATCGCGCAGGCGTCCGAGGCCCCCAAGTTCGCGGCGATGCCCGGCGACTTCACCCGCATCGCCGTCGGGGGCGCGGCCGATGGCTGGCGCGACTTCTCGGAAAGCGCGGCCGCCGTCGCCGCCTTCACGCCCGAAGGCGTGACGATGGCCCACGATCCGGTGCTGCTGTATTTCACCTCCGGCACCACCGCCCAGCCCAAACTGGTGCTGCACAGTCACGAGAGCTATCCGGTCGGCCACCTGAGCACGATGTATTGGATCGGCCTGCAAGCGGGCGACGTGCACTGGAATATCAGCTCGCCCGGCTGGGCCAAGCACGCGTGGAGCTGCTTCTTCGCGCCGTGGAACGCCGGCGCCACCGTGTTCGTCTTCAACTACGAGCGCTTCAGCGCCAGGGCGACGCTGGACGTGATCGGGCGCTGCGGCGTGACCTCGCTGTGCGCGCCGCCGACCGTGTGGCGCATGCTGATCCAGGAAGACCTGACGCAGTGGAAGCTGCCGCTGCGCGAACTGGTGGGCGCGGGCGAGCCGCTCAATCCGGAAGTGATCGAGCAGGTCGAGAAGGCCTGGGGCATCCGCATTCGCGACGGCTTCGGCCAGTCCGAGACCACCGCGCAGATCGGCAATACGCCGGGCCAGCTGATCAAGCCCGGCTCGATGGGGCGGCCGCTGCCCGGGTATCACGTCGAACTGCTCGACATCGACGACCATCCGTCCGACGAGGGCGAGATCGCCGTCAAGCTCAAGCCCGACCTGGTCGGCCTGATGCTCGGCTACGAAGGCGAGCACGCCAAGACTGCCGAAGTGATGCGCGCCGGGTACTATCACACCGGCGACACCGCCACGCGCGACAACGACGGCTATTATTTCTACGTCGGCCGCAACGACGACGTGTTCAAGTCGTCCGATTACCGCATCAGCCCCTTCGAACTGGAGAGCGTGCTGGTCGAGCACGACCTGGTGCTGGAGGCGGCCATCGTGCCCAGTCCCGACCCATTGCGGCTGTCGGTGCCGAAGGCCTTCATCACGCTGATCGCGGGGATCGAACCGAGCAACGCGGTGGCGCAGGACATCTTTGCATTCGCGCGCGCGCGGCTGGCGCCGTACAAGCGGATCCGCCGTATCGAATTTCGCGAACTGCCGAAGACCATCTCCGGTAAAATCAGGCGCGTCGAGCTGCGCAAGGAAGAAATCGCGCGCGGCGATGCAGGGCAGGGCGCCGGCGAATTCCGCGAAGACGACGCCACCTGAATTTTTTTAGTCCATCATTGTTAGCGACATGAGCAAACTATCTACCCGCAGCAAATCCTATGAAGTCAGGCGTTCGCCGGTGCACGGCAACGGCGTATTCGCCACCCGCGCCATCGAGGCCGGCGAGCGCATCATCGAGTACAAGGGCGAGCATATCGACTGGCCGGAAGCGCTGCGGCGCACCGCGGAGAAGGACGGCCCGGTCAACCACACCTTCTTCTTCACGCTCGACGACGGCAACGTGATCGATGGCGGCGCCAAGGGCAACGACGCGCGCTGGATCAACCATGCCTGCGAACCGAATTGCGAAGCGTACGAGGACGACGGCCGGGTGTACATACACGCGCTGATGCACATCGACGCGGGCGAAGAGCTGAACTACAACTACGCGCTGGTGTACGACGAACGGCACACGGCGAAGGTCAAGGCCCAGTTCAAGTGCCTGTGCGGCACGCCGGGCTGCCTGGGCACGATGCTGGCGCCGAAAAAGCGCAAGTCGCGCGCGAAAACCGCCTCAACTTGAATTTACGCTGCGGCGCGCAGTACGGGGTCAGGTCCGCCGGACCTGACCCCAGAGGTTAGGCCGCGGCTCTAAATCTTGCCGCGACCCCGGTAAGTCGCTTCGTCCAGTTCTCCTTCCATGCGCGCTACGGTCGTCGTCACTGCCAGGTTCGCGCTGGCGCTGGCCACCGTGCGCGTCATGTCCAGCAGCCGGTCGAACGGCAGTACGAAGCCCACCACCAGCGCGGTCTGCTCGACGCCGACACCCACCGCCGCAAGCACGGCGGCCAGCATGAACAATGACGCCGACGGCACCGGCGCCGTGCCGAATGCGGCCAGCGTCGCCGTCAACAGCACGATGAAGTAGGCGCCCGGCGCCAGGTCGATGCCCAACGCCTGCAGGCTGAAGAGGCTAAGCAGCCCGACATACATCGCCGTGCCGTCCTTGCCGATCGCCGCTCCCAGCGGCAGCACGGTCATGAACACCGGCTTCTTGACACCCAGGTTGTCGCCGGCCACGCGCATCGCCACCGGCAGCGTGGCCGAACTGGAGGCGGTGGAAAACGCCACCATCAATGCATCCACGATACCGCGGAAGAAAGGCAGCACCGGCAGGCGCGCCACCAGCCGGATCAACGCACCGTGCACCAGCAGCACCTGCAGCGCCGAACCGATCACCACGCACAAGGCCAGCCAGCCGACGTTGACGAACACCGCGGTGCCGTTTGCCGCCACCGAATTGGCGATCAGCGCGAATACGCCGAACGGGGTCACTTCCATCACGATGGTCACGATACGCAGCATGACCGCCGACGCGGACTGGAAGAAGCTGGACAACGGGCGCCCCGCCTCGCCGGAAGTGATCGTGCCCACGCCAAGGAGGATCGCGACGAAAATAATCGCGAGCATGTCGCCCTTGGAAAGCGCCTCGAAGATATTCAGCGGCACGATGCCGATCAACTGCTCGCCGACGGTCTTGGTGGCGCCAAGCGCCTTGGGCACCGCGCCGGCAATCTTCGCGCCGACGCCCGGATGCAGCAGCGTCGCCACCGCCATGCCGATCGACACCGCGATCACAGTCGTGCACAGGAACAGGCCGATGGTGCGGCCGCCGAGCGAGCCAAGACGCTTCGGGTCGCCCAGCGAGGTCACGCCGGCGGTAATCGTCACGAACACGATCGGCGCGACCAGCATCTTGATCAGGCGGACGAACAGGTCGCCGAGGAAGGCGACCTGCGGCGCCGCCGCCGGCCACGCCAGGCCGACGATCACGCCGAGCACCAGGCCGGCCATCACGCGCTGCCACAAGGGAATCGCGAACCAGCCGCGCGGAGTGGAGGTGAGGGCGGGGGTCTGGGCGTCGTGCATGATGGTCGGAGCAGGTGGTTTCGGTGCGCCATCCTACCGCAATATGGCGCCCTTTTTTCGGTTGCGGCGGCAAATTGCTTTATACTTAAAGTATTATCAGGCCCATGGAGCGGGAATGAAGATTGTTTGCGTGGGAGGCGGCCCGGCGGGCCTGTATTTCAGCCTGCTGATGAAGCAGCAGGACCCGTCGCACGAAGTCACCGTGGTCGAGCGCAACCGCCAGGACGACACCTTCGGCTGGGGCGTGGTGTTTTCCGACCAGACGCTGGGCAACTTGGCCGCCGCCGATGAGCCGACCGCGCGCGCCATCCTGCAGTCTTTCAATCACTGGGACGACATCGACGTCCATTTCAAGGGCCGCACCATCACGTCCGGCGGCCACGGTTTCTGCGGCATCGGCCGCATTCGGCTGCTCGGCATCCTGCAGCAGCGCTGCCTGGAACTGGGCGTGAAGATGGTGTTCGGCCTGGAGGTCGCCGACGACCAGGCGCTCGCCGCGCAGTACGGCGCCGACCTGGTCGTCGCCTGCGATGGCCTCAACAGCCGTATCCGCAACCGCTACGCGGACACCTTCCAGCCCGAGATCGACCAGCGCCAGTGCCGCTTCGTCTGGCTCGGCACGCACCAGAAATTCGACGCCTTCACCTTCGCGTTCGAAGAGACTGCGCATGGCTGGTTCCAGGCGCACGCCTACCAGTACGATGAAAACACCTCGACCTTTATCGTCGAGACGCCGGAAGAAGTTTGGCGCGCCTGCGGCCTGGACGAAATGAGCCAGCAGGACGCCATCGCGTTCTGCCAGCGCCTGTTCGCCAAGTACCTGGGCGGCCACGACTTGATGAGCAACGCTTCGCACCTGCGCGGTTCGGCGATGTGGATCCGCTTCCCGAAGATCGCCTGCCGCAAGTGGGTGCACTGGAACGAGATCGACGGGCGCCGCGTGCCGGTGGTGCTGATGGGCGACGCCGCCCACAGCGCGCACTTCTCGATAGGCTCGGGCACCAAGCTGGCGCTGGAGGACGCGATTGAACTCGCGCGCAGCTTTGCGAAGGGCGGCAGCGTCGATGAAGTGCTGGCGTCCTACCAGGAGGCGCGCTCGATCGAGGTGCTCAAGCTGCAAAGCGCGGCGCGCAATTCGATGGAGTGGTTCGAGAACGTCAGCCGCTACACGGCGATGGAGGCCGAGCAGTTCGCCTACTCGATGCTGACGCGCAGCCAGCGCCTGTCGCACGAGAACCTGCGCCTGCGCGATCCAGCCTACGTCGAGCAGTTCGAGCGGTGGATTGCGCAGCGCGCCTTCGACCAGGCAGGGCTCGCGAAACGCGCCGCCGCCAAGCCGATGCCGCCGATGCTCACGCCGTTCAGGGTGCGCGGCACGGTGCTGAAGAACCGCATCGTGGTCTCGCCGATGGCGCAGTACTCGGCGCTGGACGGCGTGGCCGGCGACTATCACCTGATGCACCTCGGAGCGCGCGCGATGGGCGGCGCCGGCCTGGTATGCGCCGAGATGACCTGCGTGTCGGCCGACGCGCGCATCACGCCGGGCTGTCCGGGCATGTACGAGCCGCGGCACACGGAGGCGTGGCGCCGCATCGTCAACTTCGTGCATGCCAACAGCGACGCGAAGATCGCAATCCAGCTGGGGCATGCGGGCGCCAAGGGTTCGACCCGGCGGGCGTGGGATGGGGCCGACCTGCCGCTGGACGAGGGCAACTGGCCGCTGGTCTCGGCCTCGCCGCAGCAGTACCTGGCCGGCGTGTCGCAGGTGGCCCGGGAGGCCAGCCTCGACGACCTGCGCCGCATCCGCGACGACTTCGTGCGCGCCACGAAAATGGCCGCCGATGCCGGTTTCGACTGGCTGGAGCTGCACTGCGCCCACGGCTACCTGCTGTCGTCGTTCATCTCGCCGCTGACCAATCAGCGCAGCGACGAATATGGCGGCTCGCTGGAGAACCGCTGCCGCTTTCCGCTCGAAGTGTTCGCTGCTATCCGCGCCGCCTGGCCGGAAGACAAGCCAATCAGCGTGCGCGTGTCGGCGCACGATTGGGTCGAGGGCGGCATCGTTCCCGGCGACGCGGTCGAGGTGGCGCGGATGTTCAAGGCGGCAGGCGCCGACATGATCGACTGTTCTTCGGGCCAGGTCAGCAAGCTGGAAAAGCCGGTATATGGCCGCATGTTCCAGGCGCCGTTCTCGGACCGCATCCGCAACGAGGCGGGGATACCGACCATCGCCGTGGGCGCCATCTACGAGGCGGATCACGCCAACAGCATCATCGCGTCGGGCCGCGCCGACCTGTGCGCGGTGGCGCGCCCGCACCTGATCAATCCCGCGTGGACACTGACCGAGGCGGCGAAAATCGGCTACACGGCGCTGCCATGGCCGAAGCAGTACTACGCGGCCAAGGTGCAGCTGGAACGCAATCTCGAACGCGAACGCCAGCTTGCCGCCGCCAACAGCGGATTGACGCCGCAGCAAATCGCAGCCCGGCTGCTCGAAGGCTAACAGGAGAAACACACGATGCGACATTTGACGGGCGAAGCCCACCAGCTGCCGGGCCAGCGCTCCACCCTGGCCGGATACGCCGCGCGCCACTTCCGGTTCGAGGTCGCGCAGGCCGTGGCGACCATCACGCTCGACCGGCCAGAGCGCAAGAATCCGCTGACCTTCGATTCGTACACCGAGCTGCGCGACCTGTTCCGCAAGCTGGCCGAGGCCGACGACGTCAAGGCGGTGGTGATCACCGGCGCCGGCGAGAACTTCTGCTCCGGCGGCGACGTGCACGAGATCATCGGCCCGCTGACCAAACTCGACATGCCCGGCCTGCTGGCGTTCACGCGCCTTACCGGTGACCTGGTGAAGGCGATGCGCGCCTGCCCGCAGCCGATCGTCGCCGCGATCGACGGCGTCTGCGCCGGCGCCGGCGCGATGCTGGCGCTGGCTTCCGACCTGCGCTACGGCACCGCGCGCAGCAAGACCGCGTTCCTGTTCACGCGCGTCGGCCTGGCCGGCTGCGACATGGGTGCCTGCGCCTTGCTGCCGCGCGTGATCGGCCAGGGCCGCGCCGCCGACCTGCTTTACAGCGGCCGCAGCCTGGGCGGTGAAGAAGCCGAACGCTGGGGCTTCTTCAACCGCCTGTGCGAGCCGGGCGACGTGCTGGCGCAGGCGCAGGCTTTTGCCGCTTCGCTGGCGCAAGGGCCGACCTTCGCGCACGGCATGACCAAGAAGATGATGCAGCAGGAGTGGAACATGGGCGTCGACGAGGCGATCGAAGCGGAGGCGCAGGCGCAGGCGATCTGCATGGCCACCAACGACTTCCACCGCGCTTATCACGCCTTCGCGGCGAAACAGAAACCGCAATTCGAAGGCGACTGATATGGCGGACACCAAATACCTGGACTGGCCGTTTTTCGAGCCGCGCCACAAAGAACTGGCGCAGTCGCTCGAGGCATGGGCGGCAGAACACATTCATGACGACCACGGCGCAGACGTCGACGGCGCCTGCCGCACGCTGGTGGCGCAGCTTGGGGCGGCCGGCTGGCTGAGTCACGCGGTCGGCGAGAAGATCGACACGCGCGCCATTTGCCTGATCCGCGAAACGCTGGCGCGCCATTCCGGCCTTGCCGATTTCGCGTTTGCGATGCAGGGTCTGGGCAGCGGCGCGATCTCCCTGTTCGGCAGCGAAGCGCACCGCGCCAGCTACCTGCCGAAAGTGGCGCGCGGCGAGGCGATCGCGGCGTTCGCGCTGTCCGAGCCGGAGGCCGGCTCCGACGTCGCGGCGATGCAGTGCGCGGCACGGCTCGACGGCGCCCACTATGTGCTCGATGGCGAAAAGACGTGGATCTCGAACGGCGGCATCGCGGACTTCTACGTGGTGTTCGCGCGCACCGGCGAATCGCCGGGTTCGCGCGGCATCTCGGCCTTCATCGTCGACGCCGATGCGCCGGGCTTCGAGATCGCCGAGCGGATCGAAGTGATCGCGCCGCATCCGCTGGCGCGCCTGCGCTTTACCGGGTGCCGGGTGCCCGCGGCGAACATGCTGGGCGCTGCGGGACAGGGCTTCAAAGTGGCGATGGCCACGCTGGACGTGTTCCGCACGTCGGTGGCGGCGGCGTCGCTGGGATTTGCGCGGAGGGCGATGGACGAAGCGCTGGCGCGGGCGGCTTCGCGCAAGATGTTCGGCAAGACGCTGGCCGACTTCCAGCTGACGCAGGCCAAGCTGGCGCAGATGGCGACCGGGATCGACGCCGCGGCCTTGCTTACCTACCGCGCCGCCTGGCAGCGCGACCAGGGACAGCGCGTCACCCGCGAAGCGGCGATGGCCAAACTGACCGCAACCGAAACTGCGCAGCAGGTGATCGACGCGGCGCTTCAGATGTTCGGCGGCCTTGGCGTCGTCAGCGGTCAGCCGGTCGAGAAACTGTATCGCGAAATTCGCGCGCTGCGCATCTACGAGGGCGCCACCGAGGTGCAGCAGTTGATCATCGCGCGCGAACTGCTGGCTGATGTCGGCGTGAAGCCGCAGGGCTGACATATATAAAGGAAGATGATGGAATTCTTGCATCCACCGGGCTGGCCGCGCGCCAAGGGCTATTCGAACGGCGTGGCCGCGACGGGGCGCACCATCTGCGTCAGCGGCATGATCGGCTGGGATGCCGACGGCGTGTTTCAGACCGACGACTTTGCCGGGCAGGTGCGGCAGGCGCTGGAGAACGTTGTGGCGGTGCTGGCCGAAGGCGGGGCGCGGCCCGAGCACATCGTGCGGATGACCTGGTACATCGTCGACAAGAAGGAGTACCTGGACGCCGCGCGCGAAATTGGCGCCGCCTATCGGGAGCTGATCGGCAAGCATTACCCCGCGATGAGCGCGGTGCAGGTGGCCGCACTGATCGAGGATCGCGCGCGCGTTGAAATCGAAGTGACCGCCATCGTCCCGGAGTAGCCCGCGGCGCTGACAAAAGGGGGCAGGTCCGGCGGACGTGACCCCGGGTCGCCGGCGCGTCTACAATCCGGCTGGGTAGGTCTCGGGCGCCTCGCCGGTGTCCCAGTGACTGGTAGGCTCCAGCGGCTGCACCGCGTCGGTGCTGTCGAAGTGGATCATCGCATCGAACTGCTGCGGCAAATCGGCCATGAAGTAGTGGCTCTGGCGTTCGGTGCGCGGCAGGTACAGCACGCCGATCGCGCGCTCCAGCCGGTGCTCGCTCAATGCTTCGCGCACCGCGCCGTCTCCCCGCATCGGCAGCACGAAGTTGCCGATGCCGGTCTGGTGGAACACATCCTCGTAGCTGCCCGGCAGCGCCGGCCTCACCTGCTTGCGCTCGGCCGGCCCGTCCCAGTCGGAGGCCGCCGTCACCCAGCCGTCGTAGGTCGAGAAGCCGACCAGGAAGGCGTCGGCGCCGTAGCGCTTGCGCGACAGCTCGCCCACGTTCCATTCGCCCTGCCTGCCGATTTCGGTTGCGCGCGCGTCGCCAACGTGCGAGTTGTGCTCCCACACGACGATGCGCGGCGCCGCGCCGCGCGTTTCGCCCAGGTGCACCGACAGCGCGTCGAGCGTTTCGGACATGTGCTTGTCGCGCAGGTTCCATGACGAGATCCGGCCGCGGAACATGGTGCGGTAATACTCCTCGGCGTTCTTGACCAGCCGCGCGTTCTGCTGCGCGTAGAAGAAGGCGTCGCTGGCGGCGATGCCGTCCTGGCGCATGTAGTCGGCGGCGCGCTGCTGCAGCTCGTGCAGCTGGGCGATGACTTCGTGCTGGCACGACTCGGAGTGGCCGATGCCGGCGGCGTAGGCGTACTGCTGGCTGTCGTCGCCGTAGTGGTCGAAGCAGCCGTAGCGCTGGCGCGCTTCGCCGGCGGCGTCGGGATCGACGTCGTCGAGGTAGCGCAGCACTTCGGACATCGAGGTAAACAGGCTGTAGAGATCGAGACCGTAGAAGCCGACCCGCGCGCTCGGCGCCTGGCGGTCGTTGTAGCCGCGCAGCCAGTCGACGAAGTTGACCACCTCGGCGTTGCGCCACATCCAGCTGGGGAAGCGCTGGAAGCCGGCCAGCGCGCTTTTGGCATCGTGGTCGTCGCCTTCGCCGCGCACGTAGCGGTTGACGCGGTAGGCGTCGGGCCAGTCGGCTTCGACGGCGACCGCGGTGAAGCCTTTTTCGGCGATCAGCCGCTGCGTGATGCGCGCGCGCTCTTCGTAGAATTCGTGGGTGCCGTGGGTCGCTTCGCCGAGCAGCACGTAGTGGGCGTCGCCGATCATGTCGAGCAGGCCGTCGTAGTCGGCCGGGGCGCCGCGGATGTGCTGCGCGGCGGCGCCGATCGCGGCGTTCAGTTGGGATTGGGCGAGACTCATGGCTCAACGATCCTTTTCAGAGTGCCACGCCTGCGCGAGCAGGTCCTGCACCTCGGCGTCGCTGGTCTGGTCGAAGTGGCGGTACCACTGGCTGACCGCGTGGAAGCCGAAAGGCGTGGCGAGGCAGACCATCTCGTCGACCTCGGCCTCGAGTGCGTCCACGCTGTCCGGGGCGCCGACCGGAGCGGCGACGACCAGCCGCGCCGGCTTGCTCTTCCTGACCACTTCGACCGCCGCACGCAAGGTGGCGCCGGTGGCGATGCCGTCGTCGATGATGATGACCGTGCGGCCTTCGATGCGGGGCGGCGGGCGGCCGGCGCGGTACAGCCGGTCGCGGCGCGCGATTTCCGCCGTTTCGCGCTCGCTCGCTTCCTCGATCGCTTCCCTGGTCACCAAGCCCGATTCGACCAGGCCGGACTGGATCACGCGCACGCCGCCGGCGCCGATCGCGCCCATCGCGTATTCCTCATGGCCCGGCATGCCGAGTTTGCGCACCAGCATCACGTCGAACTCGACGCCGAGTTCCTTCGCGACCGCGAAGCCGACCGGCACGCCGCCGCGCGGCAGCGCCAGGATCAGCACGTCGGGCCGGCCGGCGTACTCGGACAGGCGCTCGGCCAGCAGCTTGCCGGCGTGCGCACGGTCCTTGAATCGATCTGGAATTGTCATGCGAACGCCCATCCACGAACAGCATCCATGGATTCTTTATATGTCAGGCGCAGGACGATTTCAAGCGCGCGCGGCGCCGGCCCTAGCCGAGGTTTTCGCGGTGGAAGCGCAGGTGGTCTTCCATGAAGGTGGAGATGAAGTAATAGCCGTGGTCGTAGGCGGCGTGGCGGCGCAGTTCGAGGCGCTGGCCGGCCTGCGCGCAGGCGCTTTCGAACACCTCGGGCCGCAGCTGGGTGCGCAGGAATTTGTCGCCCAGGCCCTGGTCGATCAGGATGCCGTTGGGGAAGGGCGCCTGCATCTTGCGCATCAGCTCGCTCGCGTCGTAACGCTGCCAGGCGGCATGGTCGGCGCCGAGGTAGCCGGTGAAGGCTTTCTCGCCCCACGGACACAGCGATGGCGCGGCGATCGGCGCGAACGCCGACACCGAGCGGAACAGCTCGGGATTGCGCAGCGCCATCACCAGCGCGCCGTGGCCGCCCATCGAGTGGCCGAAGATGCCGACCCGCGCATCGTCGACCGGCAATTCGTCGACCACCAGCTGGCGCAGCTCGAGCAGGTAGCTGTACATGCGGTAGTGGCGGCTCCACGGCTCGGTGGTGGCGTCGAGGTAGAAACCGGCGCCGGCCCCGAAGTCCCAGTCGTCGGTTTCGCCGGGAACATTGGCGCCGCGCGGGCTGGTGTCGGGCGCGATTAGGATCATGCCCTCGCGCGCGGCGTAGCGCTGGGCGCCGGCCTTGGTCATGAAGGTCTCTTCGTTGCAGGTCAGGCCGGCCAGGTAGAACATTGCCGGCAGGCGCGCGCCCGCGGCAGCGCGCGGCAAGAATACCGAGAAACGCATCGGCAGGCCGATGGCCTTGGAATCGTGCTGGTAAAAGCGTTGCAGCCCGCCGAAGCAGGCATGTTCACTAATGAGTTCTGGCATACGGTGGTCCGGATCGGGTTAACTGCCGCAGTATGCCTTGCCGCGCGGATTATTGCCAACGCGCGCAGGACAGCGGCTTCTAGTGCCCGAGATGCTCGCTGACGACGGCCCGGATGGTGGCGAAGTCATCGCCGGTCGTGCGCAGCGCGCTCGCCAGCAAGGTGAATTTGGCGCGGATTTCGAGTTCGGTCGGCCCGTGCTGTCCCGGCAGCCCGGGCGCCATCCCGATCCAGTCGTCTGCGTGGATGCCGAACAGCGTCGCCCAGCTGCCGATGCGCACGCCGGCGTACAGCAGTTTGCACTCCAGGGCGGTGCAGCCGCCCGCCATGCAGGCGAGAAAGAACATGCTGTCGGCATCGTCGCGCACCATGCCGGGCGTGCGCAGCGCGACGTCGTGGATGATCGCGGCGCGCCGGTAGCGGCCGGTGAACGGGCTGCCCACCGACGACCACAGCGTGCGGGGAATCGTGGCGCCATTGGTGACCACGCCTTTCGGCGCCTCCCAGCGTCGGCCCTGCGGATCGATGTACCAGAATGTCTCGAGCAGGCGCATGTCGCGGTCTTCGCCGTTTTCGCTCAGCCATTCCGTTTTCGGGTTGCCCGAGAAACTGCCGTTTTCCATGATGGATCACCTCCGCCTTGCCATTTCAGCACGACGGCAGCGAGGGCGCGCTGGGCTGGCGCAAGAACGGATCAGACCAGCTGCAGCGCGCCGACCAGGGCGCCGAATCCCAGCACCCACAGCAAATGGATTTTCGTGCGCCAGATCACCAGCCCGCTGGCCAGCGCGAGCGTCCACAGCGGCCAGTCGTGGCGCGCGTCGCCGCCTGCGGCGCCGAGGATGAAGCTGGTCGACACGAGCAGCGCGATGACGATCGGCGCCATGCCCTGCTTGAACGCCCGCACCGCGCGCAGTTCGCGGTTGCGGTGGCCCCACTGGGCCGCCACATAGGTCAGCACGGTCGACGGAATCATGATCCCGAACATGGTCACCATCACGCCCAGCACGGCCGCGGCCATGCTGCCGGCATTCAGGCCGACGTTCCAGCCCATCAGCGCGACGAACAGCACGTTCGGCCCCGGCGCGGCCTGCGCCAGCGCGATCGATTCGTTAAATTGCGCCTGGGTCAGCCAGTGATGCTGTTCGACCAGGTAGCGGTGCATTTCCGGCGTGGTGGAGATGGCGCCGCCGACCGACATCAGCGACAGCATCAGGTAGTGGGAAAACAGGTCGAACCAGTCGGCCCAGCCGAGCACCAGGTGGATTGGCGGGCTCATGCGCTCAGCCTGCGGTAGGTCAGCACGCAGCCGAGGCCGCCCAGGCCGATCAGCACGTAGCTGAGGTGGAACTTCAGCAGCGCGACCATGACGAAGCCGGCGATGGCGATGGCGACGCACCAGGCCAGCGGCATCGGATTGCGCGCCAGCGCCACCGACAGCTTCAGTCCGGCCGCGCCGATCAGGCCGGCGGAGACGGCGGCCATGCCGCGCAGCGCGCCGGCAACGTGGGGATTATCGGCGAACTGGGCGTGCACCAGGGCCAGCAGCAGGATCAGCACCAGCGGCACCGCCAGCATGCCGGCCAGCGCGGCCATCGCGCCGGGAAGCCCGAAGTAGCGTCCGCCGATCATCATCGACAGGTTCACCACGTTGGGGCCGGGCATGATTTGCGCGACCGCCCAGTCCTCGATGAATTCGTCCTGCGTCAGCCATTGCTTGCGGTCGACCAGCTCGCGCTGCACCACAGCGAGCACGCCGCCGAAGCCTTGCAGGGCCAGTAGAGTGAACGAAACGAACAGGTCGGTGAGCGATTGCGGACAGGGCCGCGGGGCAGGGGGCGCAGTGGTCATGCTGCCATTATCGCGTGCGCCGGCTTCGGTTGTCCATGCGGAAAGTACGTAGTTCCGGGGCATATCGTGCCGGACGACACGCGCCGCAAACGCGTGGTAGTGTGCACCTGTTCGCCGATTTTGAACGCTGGAATTTGCAATTTCGATGGGAAACTGACATTGACTTTGCATAGCGTTCGCGGATACTCCTTCTAGGCAACAAGGCGCCACGTTTCACTTTCTGTAAGGAATCGCCATGAATCCTCTCCCGAACGGTCCGGCCGGCAATCTCGCTCTCGCAGAGCCGAACTATGAACGGCGCGATTCGCGCTGCCGCGACATCGTCGACCATGCGATCGCTGTCCAGGAAACCCGCAACACCATGTCCGCCGTCGAATATCTGAAATCCCACGACATCGCCCCCCACGTGATCGAACGTGTCCTGCTCGATCCTGAACGCCGCCGCACCAATTCTGCACACTAATTTCTCCCGAACCGCATGAGCAGGCGGCGCAGCAGCGCCGAACGTGGCTTTTCGCGTCGATCAATATAAAAATGATATCGAAATCCGACCTGTTCAAGGCCTCGGACATTCCAGGTTATGCACAAAAAATTCCTACAAGAATTATCCAGAAATTTTTTTTGGACTTCAGCATTGACTTTGCAAGCCGTTGATTTTGCAGGCAATTTTTATTGCCTTCTGAACGGGCATTTTGTTGAAAGGCCCGTCTTTCAAGGCTTGCAGGGTGTCAAGCGGCGCTTATCCACAAAGTTATGCACAACGATTGTGGATATGTAAAAAAGTGCTTTAAAAACGGCCACTTAGCTTATCCATTGAATTTAACGCTTGAGCATCCGCAACACGGCGCGGCAAGTTAACAACAACCCGTCATGCAAAAAGGCCGATTTTTACTTGCGCTCATTTACTGGATAAATGTACAGTGCTATGAATTTCCCGACCGATTGCCATCAATGTCCGTAGTTGCCGTTCCCGATACCCAGGACGATCCCTATTCCAGCCTGAACGCCGAACAACGTTCGGCCGTCGAGCACGATATCGGTGCATCCGACGGCGCCGCGCGCCCGCTGCTTGTGATCGCCGGCGCCGGTTCCGGCAAGACCAATACCCTGGCGCACCGGGTCGCGCGCCTGATCCAGAGCGGGGCCGATCCGCAGCGCATTCTGCTGCTGACCTTTTCGCGGCGCGCCGCCACCGAGATGACGCACCGGGCCGGCAGCGTGCTGCATCGTGTAATGGGCATGCGCGGCAGCCAGGCGCCGACCAGCCTGCCGTGGGCCGGCACTTTCCACAGCATCGGCGCGCGCTTGCTGCGCGAATACGCCGGCCGGATCGGGCTCGACGATTCGTTCACCATCCATGACCGGGGCGACTCGGAAGACCTGATGGGCCTGGTGCGCCACGAAATCGGCCTGACCCAGACCGCCAAGCGCTTCCCGCTGAAGGGCACCTGCCTGTCGATCTATTCGCGGGTGGTCAACAGCCGCGATCCGCTCGCGCTGGTGCTGCAGAGCACGTTCCCGTGGTGCAGCGAATGGGAAGCCGAGCTCAAGACGCTGTTCGGCGCCTACGTCGACGCCAAGCAGGAGCAGAACGTGCTCGACTACGACGACCTGCTGCTGTTCTGGTCGGAAATGGCGTGCGACCCGGAACTGGGGCCGGAGCTGGGCGGCCTGTTCGACCATGTGCTGGTCGACGAATACCAGGACACCAACCGGCTGCAGGCCTCGATCATCACGGGCATGAAGCCGGACGGGCGTGGCGTGATGGTGGTGGGCGACGACGCCCAGTCGATTTATTCGTTCCGCGGCGCGACGGTGCGCAATATCCTCGACTTTCCGAAACAGTTTTCGCAGCCGGCGCAGATGATCACGCTGGACCGCAACTACCGCTCGACCCAGCCGATCCTGGATGCGTCGAACGCTGTCATCGCCGGCGCGCTCGAGCGCCACGCCAAGACGCTGTGGACCGACAAGGTGTCGACCGTGCAGCCTCAGCTGGTGCTGATCCCGGACGAGGCCGAGCAGGCGCGCTGGGTCTGCAACCGCATCCTCGAGCAGCGCGAGGCGGGGACGGCGCTGATCCAGCAGGCGGTGCTGTTTCGCGCCGCGAGCCACAGCGCCGCGCTGGAACTCGAGCTCATGCGGCGCAATATTCCCTTCGTTAAATTCGGCGGACTGAAGTTCCTCGAAGCGTCGCACATCAAGGACGTGCTGGCGGTGCTGCGCTTCGCCCAGAATCCGAGCGGGCGCATGGCGGGATTCCGTGTCGCCCAGCTGATTCCCGGCATCGGCCCGGCGACCGCGTCCAAGTTGCTGGACGCCGTGGGCGAGGCGGCCGAGCCGATGGCGGCCGTCGAGCAATTCGCCGCGCCGGCCAAGAGCAGTGGCGACTGGCAGGAGTTCGTCGCGCTGTACCGGGCGCTGCGCGCGCCGGGCCTGCGCTGGCCGGCCGACATCGAGCTGGTCAAGAATTGGTACCTGCCGCACCTGGAGCGCATGCATGACGACGCGCAAGTGCGCGCGGCCGACGTCGAGCAGTTGGCCCAATTGGCGGGCGGCTATGGCACACGCGAAACCTTCCTGGCCGAAATCACGCTCGATCCGCCGGAAGCGACCAGCGACCGCGCCGGCCCGCCGCTGCTCGACGAGGATTACGTGATCCTGTCGACAATCCATTCGTCCAAGGGGCAGGAGTGGAAATCGGTGCACGTGCTTAACGTGGTGGACGGCTGCATCCCGTCCGACATGAGCACCGGCAACGCCGACGATATCGAGGAGGAGCGGCGCCTGCTGTACGTGGCGATGACGCGCGCCAAGGAAAACCTGCACCTGGTGGTGCCGAACCGCTTCTTCATCAAGCAGCAGGCGCAGATGGGCGACCGCCACGTGTACGCCGCGCGCAGCCGCTTCATCGCGCCGGCCATGCTCAAGCATTTCGAGGAGTGCGTGTGGGTGACGGCGGATACGCAGCAGAGCCGCAAGCCGATGCCCGAGAGCGTGCGCATGCTGGTGCGCGACCGCGCGCGCAGTGCGTGGAAGTAGGTCAGCCGAGCTCGGTGGCGACGGCGACGTACTGGTCGACCGCGCCGTCGGCGCCCTTGTAGGCCTTGATCGAGCAGTGCAGCTGGCGCGGAACGCCGGCGATGTCGATGCGCAGGGTGCCGCTCCAGGCGCCGGCGCTCGACAGCTCGGCCAGGATCTCGGTTGCGATGTCTTCGGGGAAGGGTTCGCGATGCACGGCGTGCAGGTCGCGGCCACGCAGGCGTTCGACGGGCTGGCCGGCGACCTGGCAGAAATGGGAATTGGCGTCGACGATGCGACCTTCGCGATCGAGGGTGAGCACGAGCGCGCGTTCGCCGACCTCGTTCAGGATCTGGCGCGCGCGCTGCAGCTCAGCCAGCGCGGCGTCGCGGGCGTGAGCGGCGCCGGCCAGGGTGGCGTAGGCGCGCAGCGCGGCGATGACGGTGGTGAACAGCTTGCGCGTGGTCAGGTCGGTCTTGCTCCAGAAATCGTTGATGTCGTAATCGACGATGATGCTGTGCTCGAGCGCCTGGCCGGGCTGGCCGGTGCGCAGCACGATGCGCACCAGGTCGTTGTGCAGCTCTTCGCGTACCTGGCGGGCAAAGATCAGGCCGGCGTCGGTGGTTTCCATCATCACGTCGAGCAGCACCAGCGCGATGTCGGGAGTGTCGCGCAGCTTCTGCAGCGCTTCGCGGCCGGAGTAGGCGTGCAGGAAGCTGAGGCGGCGACCCTGGAAGTGGGTGTTACTCAGCGCAAACTTTGTGACGACGTGGACATCGACATCGTCGTCGACGATCAGGATGCGCCAGGGCGCCAGCTCGTCCACGACAGGCGCGCCTGTGCCTGGCGACTCGTCGTCGTCGATGAACAGGTCGGGATCGTCGGCATTCGCATTGTCGGTCGCTTGCATGAGCCCACACTAAGACAGAGCCGGCGCTTTGTCAAAGCAATTCCCGCTGGAAGAAAAGCTTGTTAAATGTGTCTTTGTTTGTGACTTATCCCCCGTGTGGAGTTTTTGTAGGACTACGCCTCGTCGCAGTGTGTAGGACAAAACGCCATCGTCTGCAAGTCATTGATTTAAAAAGGGAAAATTTCTGCCTCCGGAACGGGCATTTTGTCAAAAATGGCGTGGTTGCAGGGCTTTCAAGGCAGCAATGATGTCTTGTCCACAATGTTATCCACAGTTTGTGTGGATATCCCGAAAACCCCAATGAAATCCGTGGCTTAGCGCGCTGAGGCGGCGCCCTTCGGGTCTGGTCCTGCTGACCTGACCCCACTTTTTGTCGTCACGGAAACGCAAGCGACCATCAGTTTCGGCTTGGATGCTTTGCTAGTCCGTCAGATCCGGTAGCGGCGGGTCGACATATTCTTCGTCGATCGGAATCCCCTTCTTGCGAAATTCGGCTTCCTGCAGTGCACGAGTTTCTCCCATTTTGGAAATTTGGGGCTTCAACAGGGTTGTCCAACGAGGACGTTCCAAGCCGTCGACATATCCTCGAAAGTGGCCGTTTTCGTTCGATAGTTCAGTTGTAATCAAGTATGCGCCCGGTTTCGATAAGTCAACCAAAGTGCGTTCTCGCGTCATTTGCACGGTCAGAAACACACGGTCGGCGTAGAAAGTCCATTCCGTTAGATTGGCAAACTGCATCCATTCTTCCAGGGTCGGGACATACGATGGGTCCAAGGACGTTGACTTCCTAGATTGAAGCATTAAATCGGTCATGTGCTTTCCTCTCAGCCGTGCTACGTTTCGAGGAATAACTACCCGCCACCCGTTCTGAACTATGCTGTTCAGGTAGACGAATGTCTTTCTGCGTGCGTCGTCGTGTGAAATCGTATCCGTGTCAGCAAGGGCTGAATTTATTATGAATGAGTGCAGTCCTTCTGCAGGAAACTCCATGTCTTCAGTGCCGGTCACGCTGAGAACGTGTGCAATCGGTATGCTGCCGGTACGTTGTTCAATAACGACGGTTCCCATTGCATCGCTTGGCCAGCGAAGTTCGTAAAAATTTAATCCAGCTGGTTGACGGTCGACGTTCATCATTAAGCCATTTCGGCGAATGAAGGAGTCGGCTTTTTCGCCTATCGATAGATGAATCGAACTTTTTTGCATGGCGGGAAGGCTCCGTTGAGAGTAGGTGACAGTTCCAAATAGCGCGCACCCAACCAGAGCCGCGCCCAGGAAGATTTTTAATGCCAACTTCGGCCGCGTGGTACTACCCATTATCTGTACCATTTGTCCCCGCATCGGAGAGATCTATCCATGTCGCCATGATGGCAAGCACACCGTGAGTTTGTGAAATTTTCTCGCCGCTGAATCAATCCAGGCCATTCGGCTGGCGAAAGATTCGAGCATTGTCGACTGGGGAGCCAGGGACTTTACTTCAGCGTGCACGTTGTCACACTGATGGGTAAATACGAGCTGAAGTGTTGGGCTCGCCCATTGCGCATAGGCCGATCGCTGTTGCTTGACCCAGAAGGAAAATGCAGAATCGTCATAGATGAGCGGTTGCAAAATGACACCCTGTTCGTGATTGGCGATTTCGAGCAAATGCTCGAGTTGATATTTTTGTTTGTCGGTCGAGGCGGTGGCGGCTTCGAATTCCTTGAGCTTAGCGAATCCATTTTTGATTTCAGAGGATGGCGCGAAGTTTTTGATAATGGGAAGCGCCGTGGCATTCCACGGTAACCGCGCGACCTGCTGCTTTACGTTCTGAACGAATTTTCTGGCATCGCGCTCATCAAGGCATTTCTCGAAGGATGCGCGGTGGTTGCTGTGATACCAGTGCCAACCGCTAATGTCGCAAAAGAGCCAGAGATTTCCTCTACCCAGACCTTCCCACACAGTTTTGGTCGCAACGCTCATCGCTTGCACTTGCCATGCTTCGAATGTGCAGGCCACTGTCTTGCTTGCAAACGCGCCCAGCGCCATCCAGTAGTACCGTCCGATCTTGGTCGGGTCGCCACCTGCCTCCATCTCAAGATAGAAGCGTGCGTAGGTCGCAGCGATGCGTCGCGCCCGAACGGCGTAGTCGCGTATCAGTTTCCCCTTGTGCTTGCCGGAGTCGACGCAAAGGCGCCGTGTGCTGAAGTCCTGGGCCAGGGACCACATGATTGCGCAATCGCATTTGACACCAACGCAGGATTTCGGCGTGGTGTTGGTGGTAGCGTCCTTGACGCTTGCGTCAGCCATAGTGAGTCCTTTCGCGCGTGAACGCATGAGAGTGCGCCCTCATTTTTCCGCTCCCACCACCTCGAACCAACGCATCGCGAATTTGATTTTTTCGCTCGTTGTCGTCGAAATCCGATCTGTCGCGCCCGCCGCATCGGTGGCGGCGAAGTGCTTGCCATCGGGACCATCAATCGAATAAGGTACGGACGACATCGGGATGTCGTCCGGGTCGAGCAAGGCGAATGCTTCGTCATATTCCTTGACCCGCGTCTCCGGCAATCGGCTTAACTCAGCGGCATTCTTCCCCGCGTTGTCGAAATTATGCTTGCCACCCTTGACCGTAAAATTCCCCGGGCAGGCAAACGTGATATCCCCTCCTTGCAGCGTGACGGCGGACTGGCCCGCCTGGATCACGATCTTTTCCTTGGCCTTGATTTCGATGCAGTCGTTGACCGAGACGACGGTGATGGCCTTGTCGGCGAGGATCTCTAGCGCGTCGGTGTGTGCCTGCAGCGACAGCGGGCCGTTGCCTGCTGTCGCCTGGATCCCGCCGGCATGCGTGAAGAAGCTGGCCGCGCCGCCCGCCACCGAAGCCACCGTGTGCGCGGCGCTGAAGTGCAGGTCCGATTGCGCCGTCCAGTGGATCTGCCGGCCCGCGTACATGACCGTCGACGCCGGCGTCGCCCAATTGATCGTGCTTGGCGCATCCATCAGCACGATCGGCGCGCCGAATTTTTCGACGGGCTTGTCGGAATCCGGATCGCGGCTGCCGTCCTTTGCCTTGAATGCGCCCGCCACCTTGCCTTGCGCCTTCGGGTCGATCAGTTTGATGAATTTTTCCTGTGCGGCCTGCGCATCCTTGCTGGCCGATGCACCCTGCTGGCGCGCGGCGTCGGTCAGCACCTTGCCCAATTCCTTCGCGCCCTTCAGCTGCGAGAGCGCTTCGGCCGCATCCATCTGGGTCGATGCGATGCCGGCGCCCTGGGCCGTTCGCGCGCTGGTTGAAATGAGCACGCCATCGCCGCCGCGCACCACGCCCCACGCGTCGGTCCGCAACTCGAATCCGTTGCCACGATATTTGCCGCGCTGTGCCGACCATGGCTGCTGCTCGATCAGATAGCCCAGGTTCAGCTGGGTCGCCGCAGTGCTGCTGGCCAGCCGCATGCGCAGCTGCGACGCGCTGTCGTCGACCTGCCACTGGTTGTAGCCGCCGCCGTCGAAATTCGTGCTATGGATGCCGGACAGTGCGCCCGCGTGATTCGCGCCCGAATCGACGCCGGCGGAGTAGGGCGGCTCGTCGGCGCCGTTGTGCAGCTGTGCGACGACGATGGGCCGGTCGATGTCGCCGTCGATGAATTCGACCAGCACCTCGGTCCCGATGCGCGGCGTGAACACGGTGCCCCAGTTCGCGCCGGCCAGCGCTTCCGCTACGCGCACCCAGGCGCCCGACGTGTCGTTGCCCGGCGCATTCCCGCGCGGATCGGTGTCGTGGGCCAGTCCGCCCGGATTTGGCGCGGCGCCGCGCTGCCAGGCGAATTGCACCTTGACCTGATGGTCGCGCGTCGTCGTCGCAACAGCGCCGGGCAGACCCACCACCAGCGCGGTCTGCGAGCCCGGCGCCGTGATGGCGCGCCGTGCCGCGCCAGCAAGCGGCACGATCGCCACCGCATCGCGCACGCAGCCAAACGTATTGCGATAGGTCCCGCCATCGAGCTTGTCGGCGCCGCCACGCGACAGCGCCGGGTCGAAGTTGTTGCGCGCCTGGTGCCGGACCCAGAGCACGGTGAAGCGATCGTCGCCCGCATCGAACGAAGCATGCTGCGTCAACTGGAAGCTATGGCCGGCCGCAAGCTGGCGTACCGCGCCGGCGCCGGTGAACTGCTTGCTGCCGAGCTCGAACGCCTGCAGCGCCAGGTCGGCGTGGATGCGCGCGCCGTCGCTATCCGCGTGGCGCCGTTCGCCGGCGCCGTCGTACACCGCCAGCGGCGGCAGCGCGCCCGCCTCGATGTGCGATACCAGTTCGCTGGCCGGCGCGACCAGCATCCCGGGGTGCCAGCTTGATGTAATTGTGGAATTGGGTTTCACCTGGCCAACCGCCGCGAACTGGTCGATCGCGTCCTGGGTGTCGGTCGCGCGCATGCCGTGGAATCGCAGCGCGGCCTCGCCCGGCATGTCGGGCGCGCGCGCCTTGCTGTCGAAGATCACCAGCGTGTGCCTGGCGTGTTCGCTCGCATCGTCGGCCTGATCGTGATCGAAGCGCCAGTTCAATCCTTCCGACGCGAGGATCCGCTGGAGGAAGTCGAAGTCGCTCTCGCGGTACTGGGTGCAGACAGCGCGCGGCGCGAGCTGCCTGCGGATGTCGAACTCGAACGCGACCTGCGGATAGTCCGCCAGCAGTTCGGTGGCAATCTCCCGCACCGTCTTGTCCTGGAAGATGTAGCAGTCGCGCCGCGCGCGCAGCAGGCGCAGCGCCGGCTCGAGCAGCAGCCGGTAGCGCGCGACGCCGCCATCGGCGCCGACCCAGGCGGCGCTGGTGCAGATGCCGTGCCACGCGCGCCGGCTGCCGTCGGCCTGCAGCAGCTTGAGCGTGATTTCTTCGCCGAGGAACTGGTCCAGCTCAAGGTCGGTGGACGTGCTGAGGGCGTCGACTTCGAAGCGGAACAACTCGTTGACCGCCTCGCGTCCGGAAAATCGCTCGGCCATCAGCGATTCCGGCAACGCCGAGCCCTGCGCGGTGGCGAGGGTGATCAGGCGCGCGTTCTGGCTCAGGCCTGTGCCGAACTGGCCGAGCGCGGAGTTGATTTCGTCGCGCATCACGCAGCCACCGCAACGAGTTCGAGCTTCAGTTCGCGCATCCCGGACGGCACGTAGATCGAGATCGACTGCGCCTGCAGCATGCGCTCGTACATCGGCCCTTTGCTGTCGAGCGTGAAGTAGCAGATGTCCGGGCGCACCGGCACCGCGGCCGGCACTTGCGGCGCGTGCTGCAGCCGCACGCCCGGCATGGCCGCCAGCACGAACTTGTCGACGTCGTCGGGCGCGCCGACCTTGAAGCGCAGCGGCACCGCGTCGACCAGTTCCAGCGCCGGCATCGCGGCCGATACCGCGAGGTACAGCGCGGTGCGCTCGTCGATCTTGCCCGAGTCGAGCGCGCCGTGATGGTAGGACGGGCGCGTCTCGGTCAGCACGATGGCGAAGTATTTCGACGAAATCACGGTGTCGAGCAGTTCGCGGATGATCACGTGCAGCTGCGCGAACGGCGGCCCGGGATCGTCGTGCTTGTAGGGCGGCAGGTCGGCCAGCACGTAGTTCTTCGAGAACGTCATCAGCGCGCCGGCCAGCGTCAGCAGCTGCTGGTACAGGCGCTCGGGGTGCAGGGTCGGATGCTGGAAGTAATGCGACAGCGCGGCGTACGAGGTGCTGGCCGTGTGCAGCAGCCAGAACGTCGACATGTCGCCGGAACGGTATTCGATGACGTTCCTGCTCGGCTCGCGGTGGTGGCCGTGCAGCGCGCTGACCTTGGCCTGCAGCGCATCCATCAGCCGGCGCAGTTGCAGGAACAGCAGCGGCGCGCTGCGGATCGACAGGCTTGGCGGCACGAACGCGGGATCGACCTCGAAGCCGCCGGTCGACAGGCGCCGCAGCCGCACCAGCGGGAAGTTGACGTAGGCGTCGCGCGGCTCGGTGTCGGCCACCAGCCGCAGCGTCTTCTTCAGGTAGGTCACTTCGGCCAGCGCCGCCTGGGTGTACAGGTCGTGCGTCTTGGCGCTGCCCTGGGCGAAGCGGGCGCCGTTGTTGGTCTGGCCGGCCGGCGTGAAATTGCCGCCGAAGTGCTTGAGCGCGGGGAGGGCGGCGTAGAACGTCACCGTCGGACCAGGATCGAGCTCGCCCAGGTCGACCGGCTCCGGCACATCATCCTGGCCCGGCGCGTTAAAAATTTCGCCGTCCTGGAAAATCAGCGACAGCTCCAGCACGTGCAAAGTGTTGCTGGCCAGCGCCTCGCGGTCCACGTTCAAATGCGCCACGCCCCACGCGTAGGGATGCAGCGCCTTCACGCTCTCGTGCAGCCGATGTTCGTGGTACTGGTCCTGCTGCTGGAAATGCTGCGGCCGCAGAAACAATCCCTCGCCCCACAAGACCTTGCTGACTGTGCTCATCGTGATCCTCTCGGAAGGGTTTTTGATATCGACGAGAAACCATTTCACCGGGAATTTGCTCGCCTGCTGTTGCGCGCAATCAAGCCAATCGAGTGCGCTAGGCAATAAATTCACTATCTGGCGCCGCCGTTGCGGACGCGATTTGCGGGAGCGCGATGTGGAAGAACTGCTGCCCTACTACGAACGCGAACTGGGATTCTTGCGCCGCTACTCGCGCGAATTCTCCGAGCGCTACCCGAAGATCGCCGGGCGCCTGCTCATCGCCGGCGAGGTATGCGAAGACCCGCATATCGAGCGCATGATCGAGTCATTCGCGCTGCTCAACGCGCGCGTCGCCAAACGCCTCGACGACGACTATCCCGAATTCACCGAAGCCCTGTTCGACGTGCTGTACCCGCATTACCTGCGGCCGTTCCCCTCCTGCTCGATTGCGCGCTTCGACTGCGGCGGCGGCACGGTGCAGCTGACGAAGGCCGGGGAACTCGAACGCGGTACGAAACTCGAATCGCGCGTGGTGCAGAACGGGACCTGCACATTCCGCACTGTCTATCCTGTGTCCATCGCGCCGGTGGCGCTGGCCCGTGCATCGTTCGCGGCGATCCTCGCCGCACCGGACGCGGTGCAGGCGCCGCCCGGCGCCACCTCGAGCCTGAGCCTGACCCTGGAAGTCAGCGCCGACCAGGTCACGCTGGCGCATGTGGGACTCGGCAAGCTGCGCGTGTTCATCGACGGCGAACCGTCGTTCTGCGCGGCGCTGCGCGACGCCCTGTTCATGCGCGCGGTGGGAGCCTGGGCGCAGGTCGGCACGCGCGGCCGCTGGATCGCGCTGCCGGCCATTCCGCTGACGCCGGCCGGCTTCGCCGAAGACGACGCGCTGATCCCGTTCGCGACGCGCTCGCACCCGGCCTACCGGCTGCTGACCGAGTATTTCTGCTTCCCCGAAAAATTCAATTTTTTCGACATCGACGTCGGCGCGCTGTGTGCCGCCATCCCGGCCGGCGCGCGCTCGGTGACGCTGCATCTGGCGCTGGCGGGCCTGCGCGCCGATTCGAATACGGCGCGCATGCTGGGCGGTCTGTCGGCCAACAACCTGCTGCTCGGGTGCACGCCGGTGGTGAACCTGTTCCAGCAGCGCGGCGATCCGATCCAGCTGACCCACACCGCCGCGAGCTACCCGGTGCTGGCCGACGGACGCCGCGCCTTCGCCTACGAGGTGCAGTCGATCGACTCGGTCAGGCTGGTGCGCCAGTCGCCGCAGGGCGAGGAAGTGGTCGAATTCGGCCCGTTCTACTCGCTGCGGCATGGCCAGTCGCCTGAGAAGAATGGCCACTACTGGGTGATGCGGCGCGACGAGGCCGTGGCCGAAAGCTGCCCTGGCTTCGAGACCCGGATCTCGATCGTCGA
This sequence comes from Massilia sp. P1_C10, assembly GCF_056406475.1. Taxonomy (NCBI): domain Bacteria; kingdom Pseudomonadati; phylum Pseudomonadota; class Betaproteobacteria; order Burkholderiales; family Oxalobacteraceae; genus Massilia; species Massilia sp. P1_C10. The sequence continues at coordinate 43,890 of NZ_JBFUAC010000002.1, read as the reverse complement.
CATCGACTTCGATCCTGCCGCCGCCGAAACGCACACCCTCAGCCTGGAGCTGACCTGCACCAACCGCGACCTCCCGCTGTCGCTGGCGTACGGCGAGGCGGGCGGCGACCTGACACTGCAGGGCGGGTCGAACATCCGCTCGATCACCTTCCTGCGCAAGCCCACTCCGACCTATCGCTTTCCGCGCGGGCGCGGCGCGCACTGGCGCCTGATTTCGCACCTGTCGCTCAATCACCTGTCGCTGTCGGCCGGCGGCCTGGAAGCGTTCCGCGAAATGCTGTCGCTGTACGACTTGCCGCGCTCGCCGATCTCGGCGCGCCAGATCAGCGGCATCGCCGACATCGCGCACGCCGCGGCCAACGCCTGGCTGCCCGGCAATCCGTTTCCCTGCCTGGTGCGCGGCGTCGAGGTGCGCCTGACCATCGACGAGGAGGCGTTTGTCGGCAGCGGCGTGCACGCCTTCGCCCGCATCGTCGAGCAGTTCCTGGGACTGTACGTGCATGCCAACAGCTTCACCCAGCTGGTGGTGCTGTCGAAGAAAAACGGGGAGGAACTGCTGCGATGCCCACCACGAAGCGGCGATTTGAACCTGGTGTAATCGAGCGCCTGTTCGCTGAGCCGCACCGCTTCGAATACTTCCAGGCGGTGCGCCTGCTCGAACTGTGGCTCAAGCGCCACGGCGTGCCGCACGAAGGCGCGGTGGCGAACTTCCTGCGCTTCCAGAATTCGGTGTCACTCGGTTTCCCGGCCAGCCAGATCGAATCCCTGCAGCCGGAGCCGCGCGAGATCGGCCGCGACGCCGCGTCGCTGGGCGCCGCGCTGCAGCGCGCCCAGCTCAAATACGTCCGGGTCACGCCGGCCTTCATGGGCATGCTCGGCATGGCGGGCAGCCTGCCGGCGCATTACACGGAACGCATCGCCGCGCAGCAGCTGTTCGACAAGGATGAAGGCCCGCGCGCCTTCCTCGACACCTTTTCGAACCGCGCGCTGGCGCTGTTCTACGAGGCCTGGCGCAAATACCGGCTCGAGCTGAAATACCAGATCGAGGGCAAGGACAGCTTCCTGCCATTGCTGCTGGCGCTGGCCGGCGTCGGGCATCCAAGCCTGCAGCGTCGCCTGCACGATGGCGGCGACGGCCTGCGCGACGAGTCGCTCGGCTATTTTTGCGGGGCCTTGCTGCACCGGCCGACGTCGGCGGGGTCGATCGCGCGCGTGCTGTCGGAGTATTTCGGCCAGCCGGTTGGCGTCGAGCAATTCGTCGGCAACTGGTATGAACTCCCGCTGACGCAGCAAAGCACGCTGGGGGTGGGCAATTGCGCGCTGGGCGCCAGCGCGGTGGTGGGCGCGCGCGCCTGGCAGCGCGACTTGCGCCTGCGCGTGAGCGTCGGGCCGATGGCGCGCTCCAGCTTCGACGCCTTCCTGCCGGGCGGCGCCGCGGCGCGCGCGCTGGCCCGCATGCTGGCCATGTTCACCGGCCTGACCTTCGAATACGAAATCGAGCTGGTACTGCGCGCGGCCGACGTGCAGGGCGTCAGGCTCGATCCGGCGCGCAGCGGCGGCCGGCTTGGCTGGGACACCTTCCTTGGCGACGGGGCGGGCGCGCACGACCGGCGCGACGTGCGCTACGATATCGACGCGGCGTGATTCAGGCCGCGCGCACCAGCACCGCGCAGCGATAGTGGCCGTCGGTATTGCTCACGCAAAGCACCTGGCCGCCGTCGGAGCGCGCTTCCTGAGCGGCCAGCGCGAGCGCCGCCAGCGGCCCCACCGCGCCCGCGCTGCCGCAAGTGGCGCCCACGTTCATCATCGCGTCCAGCTCGAGATGCGGCAGCACGGCGTGCGCCATGGACATCAGTTCGCCCATGCGGTCGGGACGCATGTCGGCATCCGAGCAGATCATCGCAACGCAGTCGGACTCGGTCTGGGCGGCTTTCAGCGACTGGCGCGCCAGTGACGGCAGCAGCTCGCAGCGGCGCGGATCGGCCGACTCCGACCGGCGCCCCTCGCAGGCGCCGTGCAGCGTCGCCAGCGATCCGGATGGGAGCAGCGCCGCCTGCGTATCGTCGGCCAGCAGCAGGCCGGCCGCGCCCTCGCCCGGAATCTGCCCGCGCGGATTGCGCCCCGTGAACAGCACGCCACGGTCATGCCAGTCGCGCACGGTGTCGTCTCCCAGGTGTGACTCGCAGGCGATCAGCAGCGTCATGCCGGGGACGGCGCGCAAGGCGGCGGGCAGCGAGAAGCCGTCGGCGCCATCGGCCGCCGGCTGGAGCCGCTGCGCCGGCCAGCCATGCTGCTCGACCAGGTGCAGCATCCACTGTGTTGCGGCGAGGCGCTGCTCGGAGCGCCACGCGCCGGGCAGCAGCGCGGCGAGGTGCAGCATCGGCAGCCCGACGGCGTCGCGCTCGTCCTGCGCGGCGCCGAGGTAATCGGGCAGCAGCGGATGCAGCATCGCGTGCTGCGCCAGTTCGGCCACCACCGCGCCGCCCATCGCCAGCGCGCGCCATTGCTCGTCGCTGAAGCACAATTCCCCGCGTCCGTGCCTGGCCAGCCATGCGCCCATCACTTCGCGGGCGGAGACGGGATCGGCGTGTTCGAAGCGGCCGCTGAGAACCGGGTAGCCGGCGTCGTCGGTCAGTTCTCCATCGAGTTCGCATAGGGCGCTGTTGCTGCGCAAGGCCTCGGCCAGCGCTTCGGCCGAATCGCCGCCACGCAGGCGCACGGCGACGGCGGCGATGGCAGGCAGCGACTCGGGCGCAGTCGCGGCAACGGGGACGGCCGCCGTTGCGGCGGCGGGTGCGGCGGCGCGCGCGCGCAGCGCATTCCGGCCCACCCACAACGCGCACAGCAGCGCGGCCGGCACGGCGATCAGCAGGGCGCCGATCGCGATCCCGGTCGGCGGGTTGGGCGTCGAGCGCAGGTAAGCGACGCTGGCGAACCAGCATCCGCAGCAGACCGCCAGCGCGATGGCCGAATCGGCGGCGAGATTGCGGGCGGCGGCCATGGCTAGATCAGGTCCGTGGTGGCCTGCTGGCTGGCGATCAGGGTCGCGCCGCATGCGGTTTTGTCGCCGTGGCGCGCCACCGGCTTGCCATCGACGATGCAGGTCGGGTCGCCCTGGGCGATCGGATTGCTGCCGTGGCCGGCCAGCGGGCAAGTGGTCTTGTCGCCCATGCGCGCCACCGCGATGTCGCCGGAGGTGGTGTGCGGCGAAGCTTCGATGACGGTGCCGCCGTGCGAGGTCTTGTCGCCCAAGCGGATGATTGCGCCTGCCATGATCGACTCCCGTGCAATTGGCGAGCGCCCATCGTAGCGCTCCCGCGCCGGATGAACTTGAACAAAAGCAAGGGTCAGGTCAGGCCAGCGCTTTCAGGCGGTCCAGTTCGGCCAGGAAGCGGTCGCGTGCGACCGCCGGCGACCACGGTTCCCAGGCCTGGCCGCCGTACTGCGCCGCCAGCGGATCGTGCGACAGGGGAGGCACAGTAATTTTCAATGTATGCAGCACTTCGTGGGCCGACCAGCCCACCACGTGCACCGCCTCGCTGGCCGCGGCCAGCCGGTCGGCGCGCTTGTGCTGCGCGTGCTCCTCCGGCATCCATGGCGCCAGGCCGTAGCGCAGGAACACCGCGCGTTCGAGGCGGCCGGTCAGGTCGCGGAAGCTGTCGCCCATGAACGGCTTGAGCACGGAGATGCAGTCGAAGCCGAGCAGTCCTTCCTCGGCGTCGTGCAGCAGTTCGCGCAGTTCGTCGAGCGGCGCCAGCGGCGCGGGCGCGGCGGCGCGGCGCAGCAGCATCACCGTGATCGAATGCTGGGCCACCGACAGCGGCAGCGGCCAGGCCGAATGCCCGCCCCAGCGATAGGTGCGCGCCAGTCCCAGCGCCAGGTCTTCGTCTTCCCAGTCGTCAGGCGTCGGGTTGAGCAGGTCCAGCCGTTTGCCGGACGGCATGCGCACCCATGCCCGGGTGTGCGGATCGTGCGGAGTCGTCGTCATCCAGGGATTCTACAAGATCGCGCCTGCTTCGGCCGTCGGCTTCAGGCTCTCCAGCGCATGCGCCAGCGCTTCCTCGAACTCGGCGAACAGCGCCGGCGCGAGCTGCCCGGCGCGGGCGTGCGCTTCGAGCGCATCGGCCAGGTCGCGCAGCCGCGGCGAACTCAGATAGCCGGCACTGCCCTTGACCGCATGGAAGGCGTCGGCCGCAGCCGCGTGGTCGCCGCCGGCGATGGCGGCGCGCGCCTGGTCCAGGCGGCGCGGCGCCTCCGACAGGAAGGCGTTGGCGATGCTCGCCATGTGCGCGGCGGTCAGGCCGGGCATCGGCACGATGCGGACAGGTCCGCGCGGCTCGCCCGCCACGTCAGGCGCCGCCGGCGTCGCCGGTCCTGCGCGCGGCAGCGTGCGGCCGGCGGCCAGCAGCTTGTCGATGGTTTGCTGGATCGCTTCGAACAGCCGCGCTTCGTCGACCGGCTTGGACAGGAAGCCGTCCATGCCGGCGGCGATGTAGCGCGCGTTGTCGTGCGCGCTGGCGTTTGCCGTCAGCGCGATGATCGGGATGCGCGCATCGCGCACCTTCAGGGCTCCCGGCCGCGGCGCGCGGACGGTGCGCGTGGCCTGCTCGCCGTCCATCACCGGCATGCGGATGTCCATCAGCACCAGGTCGTAGTCGGCGGCGGCCAGCGCGCGCAGCGCTTCGACGCCATTCTCGACGATATCGACCCGGTGCCCCATCGCTTCGAGCAGCGCGCCGATGATAATCTGGTTGGTGCGCATGTCTTCAGCGCACAGCACGTGCAGGCGGTGGGCGTGGCGCTCGTGGTGCGGATCGGGGCGCGCCTGCGGCGGCGCGGCAGCCGCGGCGAGCGGCAGCGTAAAGGCGAATCGCGAGCCGGCGCCAGGCTGGCTCTCGACCGCGATCGAGCCGCCCATCAGGTCGACGAGCTCCTTGCAGATCGCCAGTCCCAGCCCGGTGCCGCCGTAGCGGCGCGTGGTCGAATGGTCGGCCTGCTCGAATTTCTGGAACAGGCGCCCAAGCACGTCGGGCTCGATGCCCGGCCCGGTGTCGCGCACGGCGAAGCTGATCGGCGTAACGCGGCCGTGCGGCGCGTCCGCGGCCACCGTCAGCCGCACCTCGCCGCGCTCGGTGAACTTGATCGCGTTGCCCAGCAGGTTGACCAGGATCTGGCGGATGCGGGTCGGGTCGCCTTCGACGAATTCGGGCAGGCCGTCGACCATGTTGACGCGCAGCGCCAGTCCCTTTTCGTCGGCCTGGCCTTGCAGGATGCCTGTCGCGTCGGCGATCAGGCCGGCCAGCTGGAACGAAGTCGACTCGAGCGTCAGCTTGCCCGCGTCGATCTTGGAGAAATCGAGGATGTCGTTGAGGATCGCCAGCAGGGACTCGCTGTTGTGCAGGCCGATGCGCAGGTACTCGCCGGTGCGGCCCTGCACCGCGCTGTCGCGCAGTCCCAGCTTGAGCATGCCGATCACGCCGGCCAGCGGCGTGCGGATGTCGTGGCTCATCGCCGACAGGAAGTCGATGCGGTGGCGGCTGACCACCTCCGCGTGCTCCTTCGCCACCGTCAGCGCCGCGTTTGCCCTCACCAGTTCCTGGGTACGGGTGGCGACGCTCTGTTCCATCTTGTCGCGCAGGATGCGGATCTCGTCGGCCAGCGCGAATGCCAGCAGAAGCGCATCGATGGTGCCACCAAGCAGCGACACCAAAGGCGTGTTGATCTGCGCACTCGAGATCAGGCCGAGGTTGGCCGGCACGATCAGCAAGGCGGGCGCGAGGACGGCGACAAACCCGAGCACGAAGAAGCGCGCCGGCCGGAACCCGCGACGCCAGGCGACGATCCCGCAGATGAGCGCGAGGATGATCCAGAAGCTGCTCACGATCGTCGCCAGCTTGTGCGCCCAGCCCAGGGCGAATACGCAGGACGGCATCAACAGCAACGGCACGACCAGGTTGACCCGGCTGATCGCGGCCAGCGTGGGCGCGACTTCGCGCAGGCGCAGGAATGACAGGTAGAACAATGTCGAGAAAACCGGCAGCAGGAAGAATGGGATGTAGTGGAACCGGGCGTCGCGGAAATCGAACAAGTCGGCCAACACGTTGAAGGCCGTGCCCCAGGCCAGCGCAAAGGCGACCACGTACAGCGCGTAGTACAGGTAGGAGCGATTCCGCGTGAACGAATAGATGAAGAAATTGAAGATCGCCAGCGCGCCGAGCGCGCCGAGCGAGCCGATGATCAGGAAATTCTCGCGCGCTACCAGCTGCTGGTACTCGGCACGCGGTCGCAAAACCATCACCGGCGCCCGGACGAAGTAGGGACTCGAAAGACGGATCACAAGCTGGTAGTCCAGGTGGGGATCGAGGTTCACGTCGTTACCGTAATGGAGCATGTAGTCGTGCGGGACCTTGAAACCGGTGCGAACTTTCTGCACGCTGCCGTCGGCGCCGAGCAGGTGCGACTCCGCCACGAAAACCATCGTGTTGTACGGCGCCAGAACCCATTGTGTCGCAGGGGATTGGTTACGCAGTTTGATGACCATCCAATAGGAACCACCGGCCGGATCGACCTTGGCGGCCGGTTCGAGCCCCTTCATCCAGGCTGGAACCGTCGCCGCGCTGGCCGGAAAATCACCGCCACGGTCCTTGAACAAGGTCGCCTGATCGAGCGCGAAGTGGGTCGCTTGCGGGAGCACCAGTTGGGCATCGCCGGCCAGTGCGTGGCCCGCCCAGACCAGGGAGTGCAGGACCACCATGACCAGCATGAGGAAGACGCGCATGGATACCGTTTTTGTTTTATATGGTTGAACCAGCCGGGACGAAGCCGCCAGCTTCGCCGGCGCCAGCGCGAAGATTTCATGCATTTTAATGCACAATATGCGCTTCTTTGCGGAAGCGGGGCGACAGCGCTAAAAAATCTGATCACGATAGCTTTTTAGACCACAATGTGGGTGAGTAGACGCGGAGCGCTGAATGGGCGAAACCCTTGAACGAATAGATTGCGATGTGCTGGTGGTGGGCGGCGGGATCAATGGCGCCGGAATCGCGCGCGATGCGGCCGGGCGCGGCCTGCGCGTGGTGCTGTGCGAGAAGGACGACCTGGCCGCGCACACGTCGTCGGCGTCCAGCAAGCTGATTCACGGCGGGCTGCGCTACCTCGAACACCGCGAATTCGGCCTGGTGCGCAAGGCGCTGATCGAGCGCGAGCTGCTGCTGCGCAGCGCGCCGCACATCATGTGGCCGCTGCGCTTCGTCATGCCGCACGACGCCGGCCAGCGCCCGGCGTGGCTGATCCGCGCCGGCCTGTTCCTCTACGACCGGCTGGCGCGGCGCGAATTCCTGCCCGGCTCCGCCGGCGTCGACCTGCGCCGCCATCCGGCCGGCGCGGCGCTGCAGCCGGCCTTCAAGCGCGGCTTCGAATACTCCGATGGCTGGGTCGACGACGCCCGGCTGGTGGTGCTGGCCGCGCTGGACGCGCGCGAACGCGGCGCGCTGGTCCTGACCCGCACCACCTGCGGCGGCGTGCAGCGCCATCCGCTGCACTGGAGCGCAACGCTGACCGGCGCGGCGGGCAGGGCGCGGCGCGTCAACGCGCGCTGCCTGGTCAACGCCACCGGGCCGTGGGCCGGAACCTTCCTGCAGGGCGCCCTGGGCACGCAGCTGCAGCCCTCGCTGCGCCTGGTGAAGGGCAGCCACATCGTCGTGCGGCGCCTGTTCGAGCACGATTTCGCCTACATCTTCCAGCATCCCGACGGACGCATCGTGTTCGCGATGCCGTACGAGAGCGAGTTCACGCTGATCGGCACCACCGACCTCGATTTCCGCGGCGACCCGGACGCCGTCGCCATCGACGACGCGGAAACTGCCTACCTGTGCGCGCTGGCGAACGGCTACTTCCGCCAGCCGATCGGCCCGGGCGACGTGGTGTGGTCGTATGCAGGCGTGCGGCCCCTGGTGGACGACGACGACGCCAGCGCGCAGGCCGCGAGCCGCGATTTCAGGCTGGCGCACGACACCGGCGGCGCGCCGCTGCTCACTGTCCTGGGAGGCAAGATCACCACCTTTCGCAAACTGGCGGAGGAGGCGGTCGACTGGATAGCGCCGCAAATGGGCAACAGCAAACAAGGATGGACCGCGGACGCCTGCCTGCCGGGCGGCGACCTGTTCGGCGCGCGTCCGTCGAACCGCGGTGTGCTCGAATTCGGCCAGTGGACGGCGACGATGCAGCAACGCTATCGCTGGCTTCCCCCCGCGCTGCTGCGCCGGTACGCGCGTGCCTACGGCGCCCGCATGGCCGTGCTGCTGGAGGGCTGCCGCAAGCTGTCGGACCTCGGCCCCGAGATCGTGCCGGGACTGTATCCGGCAGAAGCCGACTACCTGATGACGCACGAATGGGCGCGCAGCGCCGCCGACATCTTGTGGCGGCGCTCGAAACTGGGCCTGCACCTGCCGCCCGGCAGCGCGGCAAAGGTCGATGCCTGGATTGCCGATCGCGGCGCCAGGCCTAGCGCGCTTTCGCCACAATCCGGTAGCGCAGCTCCAGCGTGTCCATCACCGTCATTGCGCCCCCCAGCACCGACATCGGCGTGATGCCGAAATCGCTCTGGCGCAGCTGAACTTCGCCGCTGGCGGTCACGCTGTCCGCGGTTTCTTCGATAACGGCCGGCGCCGCGACGGTGCGGCTCACGCCATGCAGGGTGATTGTCAGCTGGACTGGCTGGCCGGCCCGCCGCTCGGCGTGCAGCGATACCACCGGAAAGCGCTCCGCGTCGAGCACGCGACCCAGCATGTTGGCGCGCGTGCCGGCGATGGCGTCCTCCGGCGGCTGGGCGCCGAGGCCGGCCTCGCGCCGCAGCGCAGGGTCGTCGACGCTCATCTGGTCGAGCCGAAAGCTGAAGTCCGCACGTCCCTGCGCGGGCGCCGCGAAGCCGGTGATGGTGCGGCTGGCGACAAGGTGGTCGTGGCCGAACCGGGCAAACGGGCCGCCGCGCCGCACGGTGACGGCAATCAGCGATTGCGCCGGATCGATCGCCAGCACTTTGGCCCCTGCCGCCGCAGCCTGGCGATACCAGCCGAATTGATCGCCCGAAGCTGCCGTGGGAGCGGGCGGCGGCGCGACGCGGGCGCAGCCGCCAAGCAACGCGGCCAGCGCGAAGGCCGCGCCTAGTTGGCGTGCGCGGCCAGCCATGCGTCGATCTCCGGCAAGCGCTCGCTACGCGCCCTGATGCGATCCCTGATGCTGTCGACCGCGGTTTCGGCGTCGCGCCGCGATCCCGGCGCCAGGTGGGCGCTCGCGTACGCCTCCAGCTTCGCGATCGTCGCGGGATTGGCGGATCCGGCGGCCAGGCGCGGAATGTAACGGCTGCGCGAGCTGGCGTCGACGCGCTCGTTTACCTTGGGCAGGTTGGCCAGCGCGAAGTCGAACGCCAGTTCGGGATGGTCGCCCGCCACCTGCGCCAGCATGGCCGCGCTGTTGGTCAGGCCCGGCGTGTCGGTCATCGCCAGGTCGAGGGCGCGGCGCGCCAGGGCTTCATCGGCAGGGGAGGCCAGCAGGCGGTATAGCTGGTCCTTGATCATCGGCGACTTCTCGCGCTCGGCTTCGGCGCGCAGGGACTCCCACGCCGCGCTGTCGGCATGCTGCGCGACGACCGCCATCAGCGCCTTGCGCAATGGATTATCGCCGGCACGACTGTACAGGCGCCGCGCTTCCGCGACGGTGGCCTGGTCGTTCAGGTTGGACAAGGTGAAGACCAGCTTTTCGCGCAGGTTGGCGACGGTAGCGTTCTCGCCGGCGCGCGGCGCCCATCCGACCTGTTTGAACACCGGCAGCAGGCGGCCGGCCGCGAAGGCGTCGAAGCGCTGCTGGCGCGCGCGATCGCCGGCGTACATCTCGTGGATGTCGTTGAACACGCTGGCGATCTTGCCCCACACCTGAGGGTCGGCCGACAGCGGCGCGGCGTTCGACAGTTCGAGGAAGTCGGAGGCCGGCTGCATCCCGGCCACGCCGAGAGACCAGGTATCGGCCAGAAGTCCCATCTGGTCGATTGGCGCAAGTTGTGCGAAGCCGGTGGCTAGCGCGCGGAAATGCGCCGGCGCGTAAGTGGTGCGGTAGTAGCCGTTCTGGCCGGCGTTGACGATCACCGTTCCGCAGCCGGGCACGCTGACGCTGGCCTTGCCGCCGGTGACCAGGGTGCGCACCTTGTGGCTCGATCCGGCCGCCTGCAAGGTCACCGGGACGCGCCAGCGCAGCGGCTGTTTGCCCGGCTGGCCGCGGCTGAACTCCGATTGCGTCAGTTCCACCTGGGTGCTGCTGCCGCGGCAGGCGGCGGCGTCCACGCGGATCAGCGGCACCCCGGCCTGCAGCGTGAAGTCGTGGGCGATATCCCTGACCGGCTTGCGCGCCGCCGCTTCCATCGCCCGCCACAGGTCGTCCGACACCGTGTTCTTGTAAGCGTGCTGGCGCATGTACGCGCGCACGCCGTTGCGCCATGCCTCGGCGCCGACGTAATCCTCCAGCATGCGGATCACCGACTCGCCTTTCTGGTAGGTGATTTCGTCGAAGGCCTGGCTGGCCTGTTCGACCGTTTCGACATGCTGTACCACTGGGTGCGTCGAGGCCACCGAATCGCGCACCATCGCCGCCTCGCGCACGTTGACCGCGTTTAGCGCGGTGTTCCATTCGGGATGCAGCTGCGCGGTCATGCGGCTTTCCATCCACGAAGCGAAGCCTTCGTTGAGCCACAGGTCGTCCCACCACTGCATCGTCACCAGGTCGCCGAACCACTGGTGCGCCATTTCGTGCGCCGCGGTGAGGAATACCTCCTGTTTGTCGGACTGGGTGGAGATGGCCGGGTCGAGCAGCATCGCGTATTCGAACGAGAAGATCGCGCCCCAGTTCTCCATCGCGCTGAAGAACTGGCTGCGGCCCGGCGCGGCGATGTTGTCCAGTTTGGGCAGCGGGTAGTGCACGCCGAAGTAGCGGTTGTATTCGCCCAGGATCGCCTTCGCCGCATCGAGCGCGAAGGCGGCCTTGGCGGCGCCCCCTTTGGTGGTGATCACGCCCAGCTCGGTGCCGCCGGCCATGGCGGTGGCGCGTTCGAATTCGCCCAGTCCGAAGAACAGCAGGTAGGTCGACATCTTTGGCGTTGCGGCGAACTTCACCAGGCTGCGGCCGTCGGCCAGCTTCCTGTTGGAGGCGACCGGCATGTTACTGACGGCCATCTGGCCGGCGGGGACAGTGGCCTCCAGCGTGAAGCTGGCCTTGTATGCCGGCTCGTCCCACGACGGAATCATGCGGCGCGCATCGGAGTTTTCGAACTGCGTGTACAGCGCGCGCTTCTTGCCCGCAGCGGTATCGTAGTCCAGCGAGAACAGGCCGGCCGCCTGCTGGCCGATCACGCCCTGGTAGTCGAGCGCCAGGCGGTAGCGGCCTTTAGGGACGGGCTGGGCGAAGCGGAAGTTCGCGGTCTGCGCGTCGGCGTCGACGCCGACGGTGGCAGCGACGGGCGCGCCGCCCGCTGCTGGCGTGAGCATGGCGCTCGCGAATTTGAGATCGGCGGCGTTCAGCGTAATCGTGCCAGTGGGCGCCTCCACGTCGAGTGTAATGACGACCTTGCCGGCAAACGTGCCGCGAGCGGCGTCCGGTGTGATGGCGACGTCGTAATGGATCGGGCGTATCCCGCGCGGCAGCTGCGTGGTGATGCCGGCGATGGGCGCCGCGGCCGGCGCGGCCATCAGCGGCTGGGCCGCCAGGCCGGCAAGTGCGAATACGGCGGCCGAAATCAGGGTGCGATGCATGGAGTTCCTTGTGCGAAGTTCGTCCCGCAATCTAAAGTGAAAGGGCGGGCCTGTCAACGCGCGCACGGCGGCGATTCGGGTATGATCCCAAGCTGCTTCCCAGATTGAAGGAATAGCCATGATCGACCTGTATTCAGCCGCCACGCCGAACGGCCACAAGGTGTCCATCGCGCTGGAGGAACTCGCGCTGCCCTACACGCTGCATGCGCTCGACCTGCAGGAGAACCAGCAGAAGGAGGACTGGTTCCTTGCGGTCAATCCGAACGGGCGGATTCCGGCCATCGTCGATCGCGCCGAGGACAATTTCGCCGTGTTCGAATCCGGCGCCATCCTGGTCTACCTGGCCGAGAAGACCGGGCGCCTGATGCCGGCCGATGTCAAGGGCCGCTCGCTGGTGATGCAATGGCTGATGTTCCAGATGGGCGGGATCGGCCCGATGATGGGGCAGGCCAACGTCTTTTTCCGCTACTTCCCCGACAAGATCCAGCCGGCCATCGACCGTTACCAGGGCGAGAGCCGGCGCCTGTTCCGGGTGCTGGACACGCGCCTGAAGGACCACGAATTCCTGGCCGGCGATTACTCGATTGCCGACATCGCGAACTGGGCGTGGGTGCGCACCCACAATTGGTCTGGCGTCGCGATCGACGACTTGCCGAACCTGAAGCGCTGGGTCGACGCGATTCGCGCGCGTCCGGCGGTGCAGCAAGGCCTGCTGCAGCCGCCGTCGCAGCGCGACCTCGCATCGAACGCCGAAGAGAATGCCGAAAAATATGCCGCTGCGGTGCGCGGGATGGTCGAAACCGGCCAGTCGAAAAACGCCTGATCAATCACCTGGAGAGAAAATGAAACTGTACGTCAGCAGCCATGCCCCCAACCCGCGCCGGGTCACCATGTTCATCGCCGAAAAAGGCATCACCGGCATCGAGAACGTGACGATCGATATCATGGCCGGTGAGCAGCACAGCGAATCGTTCATCTCCAAGAATCCGCTGGCCCGCGTGCCGGCGCTGGAGCTGGACGATGGCCGCGTGCTGTGCGAGACCCGGGCGATCTGCAGCTACCTGGAAGGCCTGTACCCGGAGCCGAACCTGATGGGCGAGGGTTTCGAGGAGCGCGCTTTCATCGAAATGGCGGACCGGCGCGCCGAGCTGCACCTGATGGCGCAGATCGCCAACTCGGTGCGCCATACCCATCCGGCGCTGGCGGTGCTGGAGAAACCGCAGTTCCAGGATTTCGGCGCATCGCAAGGGGAAAAAATGCGCGACGCGGCGCGCTGGCTTGACGGCGTGCTCGCCGACCATCCCTATGTGGCGGGACACCGCTTCACGGTCGCCGACATCACGGCGTTCTGCGCGCTGGAGTTTGCGCGCGGGCTGCTGAAGTTCAAGCCTGGCGCCGAAGGGATGAACCACCTGCAGGAATGGCGCGACCGGATCGCGGCGCGGCCGAGCGTCGGCCGGCCATAAAGGGTGGGGTCGGGTCCGCCGGACCCGACCCCAAACCTCAGGCGACGCGCTTGTACCAGGGCTGGTTCGAAAAAACCGCCTGGTAGCTGGCCGCCAGCGGGTCGCCATCGGACATCTGCCGGTCCAGTCCCAGCACGCCGAACAGCGACAGGCTGTCGTGGAACAGGCGCAGCACGCGCTGGCGCAGCAGCGGGCCGAAGTCGGGCAGGGCGCGCTGGCACGCGATCATCTGGAATTCGTTGAACGAGGCGTCCGTCACCACGTTGTACTGGGCCCAGGTGATGCGCTCGCGCAGCGATGCGATCAGCACCGCCCGGCCGTCAGCGACGTCGAAATAATCGGACAGTGGCGCCGTGCCGCCGCTCCTGAGATAGTTTTCCTGATACTCCGCCAGGCGCTCGGCCGGGATGCTGGCCAGCTGCGCCGCGGCCACCATCTCTTCGTTCGCCACCGTGGCGTAGATCTCGGTGCGCAGGTGCAGCTGCTCCTCGGCCAGCAGGATCGCCAGCGACCATGCTTCTTCGGCGCCCGCGCATTCGGCCAGCCACACTTTTGGAACGGCCGACGCGCGCAGGCACGACGCCAGCACGATGCGCGCCTGGCGCGCCCGCTCCGGGTCGTCGAACAGCGCGGCCGGCTGCACCGACAGAGCGCGCAGCAGGGCGGGGCCCGCGCCCGGTTCATGCAGCACCCGGTCCTGCAGCGACGAGACGGTGGTCAGTCCGCGCCCCTGCATTTGCTGGTGCAGCTTGCGCCGCAGCGTGGGCCTGTCGTAGGCCCTGAAATCGTAGCCGAAGCGCTGGAACAACGCCTCCAGCAGCAGCTCGATTTCAAGTTCTTCCGTCGCCAGTCCGGCTTCCATCGCCAGATACCCGGTCAATGCAGCCATACCCGCATCAGCGACAGCAGCTGGGCCACGTCGACCGGCTTGGTGATGTAGTCGGAGGCGCCGGCGGCGATGCACTTGTCGCGGTCGCCCTTCATCGCTTTCGCGGTCAGCGTGATGATCGGCAGCGACTTGAACTTCGGAATGCGCCGGATCGCGCGCATCGTGTCGTAGCCGTCCATCTCCGGCATCATGATGTCCATCAGGACGATCTCGATGGTCGGGTCCTTCTCCAGCACCTCGATGCCGTCGCGGCCGTTTTCGGCGAACGACACCTGCATCTGCTGTCGCTCGAGCAGCGAGGACAGCGCGAAGATGTTGCGCAGGTCGTCGTCGACGATCAGCACCTTGCGTCCGGCCAGGCCGCCGTCGGCCGCATGGATCTCCTCGAGCATGCGGCGCTGCAGTTCAGGCAGCGAGGCGTGCGAACGGTGCAGGAACAGCGCCGTCTCGTCGAGCAGGCGCTCGGGCGAACGGGCGTCCTTGATCACGATGGTCTTGGCGTAGCGCTTGAGCTTCGTCACTTCCTTCTTGTTCAGCTCCTTGGCGGTGTAGATCACGATCGGCAGGTCGCGCAGGTTCGGCTCCTTGCCGATCACGTCGAGCAGGTCGAAGCCGCTGATGTCGGGCAGGGTCAGGTCCAGCACCATGCAGTCGAAGTGCGACGAGCGCAGCGCCTCGAGCGCCTGGGCGCCGGTTTCCACCGCGACGATGCGCAGGTCGGAGTCGCCGATCAGCGACACGATCGAATCGCGCTGCATCTTCTCGTCGTCCACCACCAGCAGGCTGCGCTTGCCGCCCATCAGGAACTTCTGGATGCGGGTGAATTCCTCCTGCAGCGCCTCGCGCGACACCGGCTTGTTGATGTACGAGATGGCGCCCTGGCGCAGCGCGCGCTCGCGCTCGCGCAGGCTGGACATCACGTGCACCGGGATGTGGCGCGTGCTCGGATCGCGTTTCAGGCGGTCGAGCACCGTGAAGCCGTCGATGTCGGGCAGGTCGAGGTCGAGCAGGATGGCCGACGGCAGGTAATCGCGCGCCATCGACAGCACCGAGTCGCCCAGGTGGGTGACGATGCCCTTGAAGTTCTTCTCGCGGGCGAATTCCAGCACCATTTCGGCGAAGGTTTCGTCATCCTCGACGATCAGCACCGAAGGGTCGCCCGGTGCGATCAGGCCGCGGTCGTCCGGCATCGAATTGAATTCGACCACCTGGACCGAACTCGGCGCGGTCGGCTGCGGAGCGACTTCGTTCTCCAGCTGCAGCGTGTTGGCGTACACCACCTGGGCCGGCGGCGGCGCCATCCGCGCAGGCTGCGGCTGGCGCGCCTGGTCGTAGTTGATGAAGCCGGCGCGATTGTAAGGCAGGAACAGGGTAAAGGTGGAACCGGTGTTGACCACCGATTCGACCCGGATCTCGCCGCCCAGCAGACGCGCCAGTTCGCGCGAAATCGACAGTCCAAGTCCGGTGCCGCCGTACTTGCGGGCGGTCGAGCCGTCGGCCTGCTGGAACGCTTCGAAAATCAGCTGCAGCTTGTCGGCGGCGATACCGACGCCGGTGTCGCGCACCGAGAACGCCAGCACCGCGTCGGCGTGCACCAGGCTCGGATGGTCGCTGGTCCAGCCGCTGGTGACCAGCGAGATGTTCAGCGCGACCTGGCCGTGGCTGGTGAACTTGAACGCGTTCGACAGCAGGTTTTTCAGCACCTGCTGCAGGCGCGTGGTGTCGGTCATCACGGCGGTCGGCAGGGTGTCCGCCAGTTCGACCGTGAAGCCCAGGTGCTTGGCTTCGGCCATGTGGCGGAAGGTGCGGTCGACGTAGTTGCGCAGGTTCGCGAAGCGGTACTCGGAGACGTCCAGCGTCACGGTGCCGGACTCGATCTTCGACAGGTCGAGAATGTCGTTAATCAGCGTCAGCAGGTCGGAACCGGAGCCGTGGATGGTCTTCGCGAATTCCACCTGCTTGCCCGACAGGTTGCCCTCGGGGTTATCCGACAGCTGCTGCGCCAGGATGAGCAGGGAGTTGAGCGGGGTGCGCAGCTCGTGCGACATATTCGCCAGGAACTCGGATTTGTACTTGGAGGACAGCGCCAGCTGGGTCGCCTTTTCTTCCAGCGCCAGCTTGGCCTGCTCCACCTCCCGGTTCTTCCGTTCCACCTCGATGTTCTGCTCGGACAGCAGGCGCGCCTTCTCCGCCAGCTCCTGGTTGGTCTGCTGGAGCTCTTGCGCCAGCGACTGCGACTGGGTCAGCAGCGACTCGGTCCGGCTGTTCGCCTCGATGGTGTTCAGCACCACGCCGATCGACTCCATCAGCTGGTCGAGGAAGGACAGGTGGGTTTCGGTGAAGCGGTCCAGCGATGCGATCTCGATGACCGCCTTGACCTGCTGCTCGAACAGGATCGGCAGCACCACGATGTTGGTCGGCGGCGCCGCGCCCAGGCCCGACGAGACGACGATGTAATCGCGCGGCACATCGGTCAGCCAGATGCGGGTTTTCTCGACCGCGCACTGTCCGACCAGGCCTTCGCCCGGCAGGAAGGAGGTGGCGAGCTTGCGGCTGGAACGGTAGCCGTAGCTGGCGATCATGCGCAGGCGCGCATCCATCTCCTGCGAGTCCATCATGTAGAACACGCCGTGGTGCGCCGACACCAGCGGCGCCAGCTCGGACAGGATCAGCTTCGTCACCGCCTGCAAGTCGCGCTGGCCCTGCAGCAGTCGCGTGAAGCGCGCCAGGTTGGTCTTGAGCCAATCCTGCTGCGCGTTCTTCTGCGTGGTTTCCTTCAGGTTTCGGATCATCTCGTTGATGTTGTCCTTCAGGTAGGACACCTCGCCGCGCGCCTCCACCTGAATCGAACGGGACAAGTCGCCTCGCGTCACCGCGGTCGCCACTTCACCGATCGCGCGCATCTGGTTGGTCAGGTTTGCCGCCAGCTGGTTGACGTTCTCGGTCAAGTCCTTCCAGGTGCCGCCGACGCCCGACACGTTCGCCTGGCCGCCCAGCTTGCCCTCGGTACCCACCTCGCGCGCCACACGGGTCACTTCGGATGCGAACGAAGACAGCTGGTCCACCATCACGTTGATGGTGTCTTTCAGTTCCAGGATCTCGCCCTTCACGTCCACGGTAATCTTCTTCGACAAGTCGCCTCGGGCCACCGCGGTCGTCACCGCCGCGATGTTACGCACCTGGCCCGTCAGGTTCGACGCCATGAAGTTCACATTGTCGGTCAAGTCTTTCCAGGTGCCGCCGACGCCCGGCACGTATGCCTGGCCGCCCAGCTTGCCCTCGGTACCCACCTCGCGCGCCACCCGGGTCACCTCGGATGCGAACGAAGACAATTGGTCCACCATCACGTTAATCGTGTTTTTCAGCTCGAGAATCTCGCCCTTCACGTCCACGGTAATCTTCTTGGACAGGTCGCCGTTCGCCACCGCCGTCGTCACGTCGGCGATGTTACGCACCTGGCCCGTCAGGTTCGACGCCATGAAGTTCACGTTGTCGGTCAAGTCCTTCCAGGTGCCGCCCACGCCCGGCACGTTCGCCTGGCCGCCCAGCTTGCCCTCGGTACCCACCTCGCGCGCCACCCGGGTCACTTCGGATGCGAACGAGTTCAATTGGTCGACCATCACGTTAATGGTGTTTTTCAGCTCGAGAATCTCGCCCTTCACGTCCACCGTGATCTTCTTCGACAAGTCGCCGTTCGCCACCGCGGTCGTCACGTCGGCGATGTTTCGCACCTGGCCGGTCAGGTTACCCGCCATCGAGTTCACCGAGTCGGTCAAGTCCTTCCAGGTGCCGGCCACGCCCTTCACCTGCGCCTGGCCGCCCAGCTTACCCTCGGTACCCACCTCGCGCGCCACCCGGGTCACTTCGGAGGAGAACGAGGACAACTGGTCCACCATCACGTTAATCGTGTTTTTCAGTTCGAGAATCTCGCCCTTGACGTCCACGGTAATTTTCTTGGACAGGTCGCCGTTCGCCACCGCGGTCGTCACCGTCGCGATGTTACGCACCTGTCCCGTCAGGTTCGACGCCATGAAGTTCACGTTGTCGGTCAAGTCCTTCCAGGTGCCGCCGACGCCCGGCACGTATGCCTGGCCGCCCAGCTTTCCTTCGGTACCCACCTCGCGCGCCACCCGGGTCACCTCGGATGCGAACGATCGCAGCTGGTCCACCATCACGTTGATGGTGTCCTTCAGCTGCAGAATCTCGCCGCGCACGTCCACCGTAATCTTTTTCGACAAGTCGCCGTTCGCCACCGCGGTGGTCACCTCGGCGATGTTACGCACCTGCGACGTCAGGTTACCCGCCATCGAGTTCACCGAGTCGGTCAAGTCCTTCCAGGTGCCGGCCACGCCTTTTACCTGCGCCTGGCCGCCCAGCTTGCCCTCGGTACCCACTTCGCGCGCCACGCGCGTCACTTCCGACGAGAACGAGGAGAGCTGCTCCACCATCGTGTTCGCGGTGGTCGCCGCGCGCAGGTACTGGCCCTTGAGCGGGTGGCCGTCCACTTCCAGCGCCATGGTCTGCGACAGGTCGCCTTTCGCCACGGCGCCGATGACGCGCGCCATTTCGGTGGTCGGGCGCACCAGGTCGTCGATCAGCGTGTTGACGGAGCTGATGATGGTCTGCCAGCCGCCGGCCACGTTCGGCACCGCGGCGCGCTGGGTCAGGCGGCCTTCGCGTCCGACCACGCGCGACACTTCGGTCACCGCCTTGACCATCTTTTCCTTGGTCTCGATGATGTCGTTCATGGTGTCGGCGATCTTGCCGGCCACGCCAGTCCAGTCGGACGGCATGCGCGCGGTAAAGTCGCCCTTCTTTAACGCCATCAGCGTGGAAAGCAGGAGCTTGGCGTCAAGCTCCTCAATGAAATCGCTCATGTTATTCATCGACATTGTCCTCGTTTTTTCGGAGTGGAAGTGGTGGCCGGATCTGGGTCCGGCTCGTGATGGTGGAGTGATTCGGGCCGGCGGACGCCAGCAGGTCGGAAACGGTGTCGGCCGCCAGCGGCTGGCTGACCAGCGCGCCCTGGTACTGGTCGCAGCCGAGGGTGCGCAGCAGGGCGAGCTGTTCTTCGGTGTCGACGCCTTGCGCCAGCACCGACAGGTTGAGCGCGCGCGCCAGGTGGATGATCGCCGCGACCATGTCGGCGCCGCCAGGCGCGCCGAGGTCGCGCACGAAGGCGCAATCGATCTTGATGGCGTCGAACGGGAGATCGCGCAGCGCCGTCAGCGAAGCGCCGGCGCTGCCGAAATCGTCCACCGCCAGGCGAACGCCGGCCGCGCGCAGCGGTTGCAGTACCGCGCGCGCCTGGTCGGGATCGGCCAGCAGGTGTTCGGCGATTTCCAGTTCGAGCCAGCCGGATTCGAGTCCGCATCTGGTCAGGTGGGTCGCTATCCAGCCCGCCAGGGCCGGCTCGATACGGGTGCCGGCCAGGTTGACCGAGATCGGCAGCGCCTGGCCCTGCCTATGCCATTGCGACGCTTGTTTGCACGCCGCGCCGATGGTCCACTCGCTGACCCGTTCGAGCAGGGCGCGTTCGGTCACCTGCGGCAGGAAGCCAGGCGCCGCGAGCAGGCCCTGGCTACGGTGGCGCCAGTGCAGCAGCGCTTCGACGCCAGCCAGCGCGCCGCTCGCCGTATCGGCCTTCGGCAGGAACAGCAAGGTCAGTTCGTCGTTGTCGAGCGCCTGCTGCAGCTCGGCGGCCCAGCGCGCGCGTTCGACTTCGCGCGTATTCAGCTCCTCGCGGAAGAATTCGATGCTGCCGCGGCGTTGCCGCTTGGCGTGGTACATCGCGAAATCGGCGTTGCGCAGCAGGGTGGCGGCGTTGGGCGCGTCCTGCGGATACAGGCCGATGCCGATGCTGGCCGCGGCGCGCAGCTGCTGGCCGGCGATCGCGAACGGCTCCATGTTGGCCTGCTCGATCTTGCGCGCCACGCCGGCCGCGTTGGCGGAGGCCCCGGGGCCTTCGAGCAGCACGACGAATTCGTCGCCGCCCAGGCGCGCCACCACGTCGGACGCGCGCACCGCCGCGAGCAGGCGCGCGGCGACCTGGCGCAGCAGTTCGTCGCCGGTCTCATGGCCGAAGGTGTCGTTGATGCGCTTGAACTGGTCGAGGTCGAGAAACAGCAGCGCGAATTCGCCGGCGTGGCGGTCGGCGTAGGCCACCGCGTGCTCCAGCTGCTGGATCAGCGCGCGGCGGTTCAGCAGGCCGGTCAGGCCGTCGCGAATCGACAGTTCGTGGGCGCGCTGCTCGGCCAGTTTGCGCTCGGCCACCTCGAGTTCGAGTTCGCCGTTGATGCGTTCGAGGTCCTGCAGGCGCTGGGCGCCGAGGTCGTCGTACAGGCGCGCCAGTTCCTCGGTCTTGGCCACCAGCGCCAGGTTGTACTTGGTCAGCTCGACGAACACCCGCACCTTGGTCTGCAGGATCTGCGGAATCACCGGGGTAAACAGGTAGTCGACGGCGCCGGCCTGGTAGGCCTTCAGGCGGTGCAGGTCGTCCGGGTAGTGGGCGGTGATGAAGATGATCGGCACCGCCAGCGAGCGCGGATGCGAGTGGATCGCCTCGGCGGTCTGGTAGCCGTCCATGCCCGGCATGTTCACGTCGAGCAGGATGACGGCGAATTCGTGGGTCAGCACTTCGCGCAGCGCCTGCTGGCCGGAGGTCGCCGTGATCAGCTCGTACTCGTTGTCGCGCGTCGCTTCGGCCAGCGCGGTCTCCAGCGCGAGCAGGCTCGCCGCGTCGTCGTTGACAAGGAGGACTTTGGGGATTTGCACGTCTGGACGGGACCTGTTCAGTTTAATGGGGCGTTAATTGGGACTGCGGGTCCGGCTCACGATACTCTTGTGAAATTCTACGTCAAGCGAGGGGCGCGGCGAAGGCTGCCTCACACCCACTTTGGCAAAATAACAACAACCGTTCTATCGTAATCAGCGCAGAATAACGCTAGAGAACTTTCCGAGGCGCACGATACGATGGCACTGCGGAAGCAGGCCTGTCCCATGAGGATCAGGCGTGATAATCCGAGAGAAAGCCCGCCGCCACCGGCCCCACCTTCTGATGAAATTATTTCGCAAAACCGGTCACGTGACCATTGAGTTTTGATAAAAAGTCAACTACGATCTAGACTCAGCAGCCGTGAGAGTTTGCAACTTTCGCAAGTGAGGAGGAAACATGGTCGAGATCAGTCAGTTGATGCGGTTGATCAATAGCAACTCGGAAGCGGCATGGAGCGGTGCGTTGTTCGATCTGGCCTCGGCGCTGGGTTTCGAGTCGGTGATGTATGCCGCCTTGCCGACGAAACACGCGAATCTCGAGACTTCCTTTCTGCACAGCAATTATTCGGACAAGTGGCGCCAGCATTACGAAACCCAGAAGCTGCACTACGTCGATCCCACTGTGCAACACTGCATGACCAGCGTGCTGCCCCTGGTGTGGGAGCCCGACGCCTTTGTGCAGGAGCAGCAGCACGCTTTGTATGAAGAGGCGAGCCACTTCGGCATTCGCTCCGGTATCACTTTACCCATGCACGGCTGCAACGGCGAAGCGGGCTTGATCAGTTTTGCCACCGACGTCCTGCCCGGAAAGGTCTTCACCGAACGGGTAGCGCATTTCCTGGCCGATCTGTCGCTGGTGCGCGATTACGCATTTCAATCGTCGCTGAAATACATGCGCGCGCACGGCACCGCGGAACCGGTGCCGCACCTGACCAAGCGCGAGCTCGAAGTGCTCAAATGGGTGATGGCCGGCAAATCGTCCTGGGAAATTTCCAGGATCACCGATTGTGCCGAAGCCACCGTGAATTTTCATATTTCCAACATCCGCCAGAAATTCGGCGTCAACACGCGGCAGCAGGCGCTGGTCAAGGCGATCGCGCTCGGCATCGTTACTCCAGAAGATCACCATCGCTGAGCTTGCCGTTCACGTACAACCTGAGCAGCAAGGCCACCGGGGGCGGCACGCCCAAGCCTGTTTCGAAGCGGCTGCCGCTTGACTGGGTCACGCCGAAGCGGGCCCAGAATGTCGCCTGGCTTTCCCTTTTGCTGATCCGGAACTGGCGCAGGCCCGCTGCGCCCGGCGCGCGCAGCTGCAGCGGCGCCACGTAGGGGTCGTTTGCTGCGTACGAGACGGCTTCTTCCGCCACCACCACCTGAAGATTGTAGTCCTGGTCCATTTCGCTTCCCTCGCTTTGGCAAATATCTGCAGTATTCCACCTCGCCGTCCGGTTTCCAGCTATCACTTCTGCTAGTTATGCAAATGCCATATTTGTCCGATTCTGGATGCACGTTGCATAACTTCTTGAAAGAAAGCGAGGCAATAAAATGGTCATGAACATCCAAATCGCAGCACGCAAAGACTTCAAATCACGGGACCTGTGGGAAATGCACAAGCTGCGTGCCAAGGTTTTCAAGGACCGCCTCGGCTGGGAGGTGCCAGTGCTGAGCGGCATGGAAATCGACGGTTACGACGCCCTTGATCCGTACTACATGATGATCCGGGAGCCAGGGTCGAGCGCGCTGCGCGGCTGCTGGCGCCTGCTGCCGACCGAAGGCCCCTACATGCTCAAGGACTCTTTCTCCGAACTGCTGCACGGCGAGCCGGCGCCGGAAGATCCGCACACCTGGGAGCTGAGCCGCTTCGCCATCGAAACCGACTGCGACTCCCGCTTCGGCCTGTCGCAGATCACCATGGAATCGTTTTCCGAAATGGTGCTGTATGGCCGCCGCAATGGAATTGACCGCTATGTCACCGTGACCACCACTTCCCTGGAGCGGCTGGTGCGCCGCGCCGGGGTCAACATTACACGGCTCGGTCCGCCGGTTCAGATCGGCATCGAGCAGGCCGTTGCCCTGTACATCGACGTGGAGGCGACCTACGCCGCCTTGTTCGAGCAGCGGCTCGCCTCCTAGCAAGCGGGCGGTGGCGCGCCGGACAGGGCCGGCGCGCGCACCATCGCAAGTTCCCTGAAATCGCAGGCGCAGTATTTACCGATTGGCAAGCGTATTTTTAAATTTTGCAGAATTGCCACAGTCCCCAGATCTTGGCGAAATTCAATAGTATCCTTGGTGAATATCGCGGCGCCCGACGGCGCCGTTCCGCGCCAAGCGAACCGGGGGCAGGTACGAAGATGACGCAAGCGATCATGCGCAGCGTGCGCAGCACCTTGGCCGGCAATGCGCCGGCGCAGTTCCTTTTCTGGGGCGCCGGCGCCGCATTTTCGTTGCTGGTGGCCGCCGCCATGTATGCGATGGCGGTGCGCACGGTGGAGGAGGACGCGCGCCAGCGCTTCGACAGCATCGCCCGCAGCGCCCAGATCGCGCTGCAGGCGCGCCTCGACACCTTCTACCAGCTGGGGCGCGGCGCCGCCGCGCTGTACGAGGCAGCCGACGCGCCGCTCACGCGCGCGCAGTTCCAGCGCTATGTCGACTCGCTGCAGGTCGGACGCCATTTTCCGGCGGTCGAGCGGATGTCGTTCGCCAGCCCTGGACAGCAGGTCGGGATCGAGATCCCGGGCGCGCCGCCGGCGGCGCCCGGCAAGCCGCGCATGGCCATCGAACTGCCCGCGTACCGCGATGGCGCGCCGGCCGGCGCCGTCGGGATCGACTTCGGGGTGGCCGCTCTGGCGCGCGAGGTGATCGACCAGGTCGCGGTGCCGGGCCTGGAGATGGCGCTGTATTCGGGCGCCGGCGACGCCAGCCTGCTGTTCGGCGACGGCGCCCCGCGCGACACCGGCCTCCGGAAGGTGCTGCCGGTGGACTTCAACGGCAGCGCGTGGCGGGCCCGCTTCAGCATGCGCAGGTCCGACCTGTACAACCGCTTCGACCGGGTGCTGCCGATGGCCGCGCTGCTGACGGGGCTGGCCTGCAGCATGCTGATCGCCGGCTTTTTCATCCGCATGTACTGGTCGCGGCGCGAACAGTTCGAGCAGCGCCACCTGCTCGACACGGTGCTCGACACGGTCGAGGCGCACGTCTACATGAAGGACCGCGAGCGCCGCTACACCTATATAAATGCGCGCACCGCCGAGGCGATGGGGCGCAAGCCGCACGAAGTGACCGGAAAAATCGACCGCGACATTTTGCCTGCGGCCCTGGCCGATGCTTACTGGGAGCAGGACCGCCAGGTGTTCGAATCGGGCGAGCACCAGGCCGGCCAGCACCAGTTCACCCAGCTCGATGGGGAGGTGCGCCAGTTCTGGACCGTCAAGGTGCCGGTGATCCGGGCCGGCGAGGTGTGCGCGGTGATCGGCCTGTCGACCGACGTCACCGAGCTCGATAAGCTCAAGGCGCAGGCCGACGCCGCCAATCTGGCCAAGAGCAACTTCCTCTCGAATATGAGCCACGAGATCCGTACGCCGATGAACAGCATCATCGGCATGGCCCACCTGGCGCTCAAGTCGGTGACCAGCCCCAAGCAGCGCGACTATCTCGACAAGATCTACCATTCGAGCCAGCACCTGATGGGCATCATCAACGACATCCTCGACTTTTCCAAGATCGAAGCGGGCAAGCTCGAACTCGAAGCGGTCGATTTCGGGTTCGCCATCCTGATGCAGGACATCGCCAACCAGCTGGGCGACGCCGCCGCGGCGCGCGGCCTGGCGCTCGAATTCGACATTTCGCCCGACTTGTCGCATCAGTTGCGCGGCGATCCGCTGCGTCTCGAACAGGTGCTGCTCAATTTCACCGGCAACGCCATCAAATTTTCCGAGAACGGCGTTGTGCACATCCGCGCCTGGCCGTTGCAGGAATCGGACAACGATACGCTGGTGCACTTCGAAGTGCAGGACAGCGGCATCGGCATGACCCAGGCGGAAATGGGAGAGCTGTTCAAGTCCTTCCACCAGGCCGACCCCTCGACCACCCGCAAGTACGGCGGCACCGGCCTCGGGCTGGTGATCAGCAAGCAGCTGGTCGAACTGATGGGCGGCAGCGTCGGCGTCGAGAGCGCGCCCGGCATGGGCAGCACGTTCTGGTTCACCGCGCGCCTCGGCAAGGGTGTCAGCTTCATGCGCGCCGGGCCCGAACCGGTGCCGCAGGAGATGCTCGACCAGGTCGCCGGCGCCGCCGTGCTGCTGGTCGAGGACAACGTGTTCAGCCAGCAGGTGGGACAGGAACTGCTGGAGGAGGCCGGGGCGCGCGTGGTCGTCGCCAACAACGGCAAGGAAGCGATCGACCTGATGCTGCGCCAGCGCTTCGACTGCGTGCTGATGGACCTGCAGATGCCGGTGATGGACGGCTTCGAGACCACTCGCATCATCCGCAGCGACCCGCGCCTGCGCGACACGGTGGTGATCGCGCTGACCGCCAACGCGGGGCGCGACGACCAGGACCGCGCTTTTGCCGCCGGCATGAACGAATTCGTCACCAAGCCGACCTCGCCCAACCAGCTGTTCGAGGTGATCGCACACTGGATGCGCCAATGTCCGGTGCGCGCCCCCGAGCCGGCGGCGGCGGCGCCGGAGCCGGATCCGTCCGCCGAACCCTCCGGCATGCTCGACATGGCCGCGCTGGCGCTGACCTTCGGCGGCAACCAGGACAAGATGCGCAAATATGCCTTCATGTTCCTCGACGCCGCGCGCGACGGCCTGGCCGACGCCGCCGAGGCGCTGGCGCGGGACGACCTGGAGCGTGCGGCCGACATCGGGCACCGCCTCAAGGCGTCGGCGAAGGCGGTCGGCGCTATGGATTTCGCCTATTTGTGCGCGCGGCTCGAACAGCAGCGGGTGGGCGGCGCCCTCGCCGACGCCGGCGCGCTGATCGAACGGCTGGCCGCGCTGCGCGAGGAACTGGTGCAGCATATGGCGATGGAGCTGGGCGAAGCGGCGGCCGGCTGACGGCGGCCCTACCGCCGCGGCCCTAAAAATAGTATGCTGTGGCGCTGCCGACCCGGCGCCTTAACGGAACACCATGGCATCTCCCGTCACCCCCGGCCTTCTCATCCTGCACGGTAACCAGATGGAGCAATTGCGCGCCGCCGTATTCGGCTGGCTGCGCAACCATCCGCTGGCGCCGCTCGAGTCCGAGATCGTGCTGGTGCAGTCGAACGGGGTGGCCGAATGGCTGAAGATCGCGCTGGCCGAGGAGGCCGGCGTGTGCGCCGCGACCCGCGTCGCGCTGCCGGCGCGCTTCCTGTGGGAGGCCTACCGCGGCATGCTGGGCGCCGACCGCGTTCCCCGGCGTTCGCCGTTCGACAAGGCGCCGCTGACCTGGCGCCTGATGCGATTGCTGCCGGCGCTGCTGGCAAGCGAGGGCTTCGAACCCTTGCGCCACTTCCTTGGCGACGGCGACCCGGAACGCCGGCTGCAGCTGGCCGAGCGCCTGTCCGACCTGTTCGATCAGTACCAGGTGTACCGGGCCGACTGGCTGGAAGACTGGGCCGCCGGCCGCGACGTGCTGCGCGGCGCGCGCGGCGACGAACTGCCGCTGCCGGCGGACCAGCGCTGGCAGGCGCAGCTCTGGCGCGCCGTCAACGACAGCCTGGCGCCGGCATTGCGCCAATCGGGCCGCGCCACCATCCACCGCGAATTTGTGCGCGCCGCCGAATCGGGCGAGGTGCCGGCCGGACGCCTGGCGCGCCGCGTCGTCGTGTTCGGCATTTCGGCGCTGCCTTACCAGACCCTGGAAGCGCTGGCCGCGTTGTCGCGCCACTGCCAGGTGCTGCTGGCGGTGCCCAATCCCTGCCAGTTCTTCTGGGGCGACATCATCGAAGGGCATGCGCTGCTCAAGGCCGAGCGCCGGCGCCAGCGGCCCCGCGCCGGCCACGACCTGTCGGGCATCGCCATCGAAGACATGCACGCGCACAGCCATCCGCTGCTGGCGAGCTGGGGCCGGCAAGGGCGCGACTTCGTGCGCATGCTCGACGAATTCGACACCGAGGCGCAGGGCCGCTTCGAGAACATGCGGGTCGACCTGTTCAGCGAAGGCGAGGGCGCGACCCTGCTCGGCCAGGTGCAGGCGGCCGTACGCGACCTGCTGCCGCTGTCGGAGCATCCGCACCATGCGCGGGAGCAGGGCGACCGCTCGATCGAATTCCACGTCTGCCACAGCGTGCAGCGCGAAGTCGAAGTGCTGCACGACCAGCTTCTTGCATGGTTCGGCGCCGATACCACGTTGCGCCCGCGCGACGTGGTGGTGATGGTGCCCGACATCGACACCTTCTCGGCCGCCATCCACGCGGTATTCGACCAGCACAAGCGCAGCGACCCGCGCTTCATCCCGTTCGAGATCGGCGACGTCAAGGACCGCAGCGTCAATCCGCTGCTGGTCGCGCTGGAGTGGCTGCTGCGGCTGCCGCAGCAGCGCTGCCGCCAGAGCGAGGTGCGCGACCTGCTCGACGTGCCGGCACTGGCGTCGCGTTTCGGGCTGGACGGCGAGGACCTGCCCACCCTGGGCCAGTGGATCGAAGGCGCCAGCGTGCGCTGGGGACTGGACAAGCAGCACCGCGAAGGGCTGGGACTCGGCGCCGCGGGCGAGCAGAATGCCTGGATCTTCGGCGTTCGGCGCATGCTGCTCGGGTATGCCAGCGGCGCTGGCGCCAGCTTCGACGGCATCGAGCCGTATGCCGAAGTGGGCGGGCTCGATGCCGCGCTGGCCGGCTCGCTGGCGCAACTGATCGAAACCCTGCTGGCGTGGCGCGCTGCCCTGGCGCAGGCGCGCACGCCGGCCGAGTGGGGCGAACAGGCACGCGCGCTGCTGGCGGCGTTCTTCGACGCCACCGAGGAAGGCGACCGGCTCACGCTGGGCCAGCTGCAGGACGCGTTGCGGGACTGGCTCGAAACCTGCGAGAACGCCGAATTCGCCGAGGCGGTGCCGCTGGCGGTGCTGCGCGAAGCGTGGCTGGGGGCGCTCGACGAGCCGACCCTGAACCACCAGTTCGTGTCGGGCGGCGTGACGTTCTGTTCGCTGATGCCGATGCGCGCGGTGCCGTTCCGCGTGGTATGCCTGCTGGGCATGAATGACGGCGACTTCCCGCGCCGCGCGCGCCAGGCCGACTTCGACCTGCTGGCGCTGCCCGGCATGGCGCGCCCGGGCGACCGTTCGCGGCGCGACGACGACCGCTACCTGATGCTCGAAGCGCTGCTGGCGGCGCGCGACAAACTATATATAAGCTGGGTCGGGCGCAATGTGCGCGACAACAGCGAGCAGCCGGCCTCGGTGCTGGTGTCGCAATTGCGCGACTACCTGAAGGCGGGCTGGGAGCTGGACCTGCACGCCATGACCACCGAACACGCGCTGCAGCCATTCAGCCGGCGCTATTTCGAGCAGGGCGGCTTGCTGACGTATGCGGGCGAATGGCGCGCCGCGCATGCCGGGTCGATCGCCGACGGCGACGCGGTGCTGCCGCCGTTCGAACTGGAACCCGGCTACCAGCTGAAGCTCGGCGAACTGGCCAACTTCCTCAAGCAGCCGGCGCGTTACTTCTTCCGCCGCCGCCTGAGCGTCTGGTTCGCCGACGCCGAGGAACTGGGTCAGGACGAGGAACCGTTCGCCCTCGATGCGCTGGAGCGCTACTTCCTGGAAGACAGCCTGCTGGACGATTCCGGCGTTCCCGAACCGGAGGACGACGTGCGCGCCGCATTATCGGCGCGGGCGGAGCGGCTGGCGCGCGAAGGCGTGCTGCCGATCGGCCAGGCCGGCCGAATGTGGCAGGAAGACCTGGTCGGCGCGCTGGTGCCGGTGCGCACGGCGTGGCTGGCGCTGAACGCGCGCTTCCCGGACAGCGCGCCGAAACAGGCGGTCGGGCTGGATTTCGGCGGCATCCGGCTTGACGACTGGATCGACCGCCTGCGCGGCAACGGCGCCGAGACGGCGTGGCTGATGCAGATATCGTCGAAGGTGCTGGACAAGGAAAACCGGCCGCGCGGCGAGAAGCTGATCGGCCCGTGGCTGCGCCAGCTCGCGGCGGCCGCTTCCGGTCATCCGGTGTCGGGCTACCTGGTCGCGCGCGACGCGGTGGTGGCGATGGCGCCGCTGGATGCGCAGGCGGCGAACGCCGAACTGGCCGCGCTGGTGGCGTTATGGCGCCGGAACCTCGACCAGCCGCTGCCGGTTGCGTGCAAGACCGCGCTGGCGATGCTGGGCGCCGGAGATGCGCGCGCCACCTACGACGGCGGATTCCAGATCGGCGGCGAAGTCGAGGACCTCTGCCTGGCGCGCCTGTGGCCCGATTTCGCCGCCTTCAGCGCGAGCGGCGAATGGCTGGAGACGTCGAAGGCGCTGTATGGGCCCATGGCGCACTGGCTTGGCCAGGTTACGGTGACGCCGCTGGGCAAGGAGCAGCCATGAGCGAACTCCTGCGACCGATCGATTTTCCCCTGCACGGCTCGCGCCTGATCGAGGCCAGCGCCGGCACGGGCAAAACCTGGACCATCGCCGCCCTGTACGTGCGGCTGGTGCTGGGGCACGGCGGCGACGCCGGATTCGGACGCCCGCTGCTGCCATCCGAGATCCTCGTGATGACCTTCACTCGCGCGGCGACGCGCGAGCTGTCGAACCGCGTGCGCGAGCGGCTGATCGAGGCGGCGGCCTTCTTCCGATCCGACGATCCGCCGGAGGATCCGTTTCTGACCCCGCTGGCGCAGTCGTATCCGGGCCACGCCGAGCGTCGGCAGGCCGCGTACCGCCTCGTGATGGCGGCCGAGACCATGGACGAAGCGGCGATCTTCACGATCGACGCCTGGTGCCAGCGCATGCTGCGCGAGCACGCGTTCGACAGCGGCAGCCTGTTCGACGAGGAACTGGTCAGCGACGAACGCGCGCTGTTCGAGGACGCCGCGCACGACTACTGGCGCCAGAATGTCTATCCGCTCAACGACGCGGCGCTTGGCGCGCTGATGGCGTGCTGGAGCGACGTCGGCGCGCTCAAGCAGTCGGTGCGCGACCTGGTGAGCCGTTCGGGCGCGCTGGGCGGGACGCCGGACGAACCATTGGCCAGGCTGATCGCGCGTGTCCAGGAAGCGCGCCGCGCGCAACTGGCGCAACTGAAGGCGGGATGGACCGATCGCGCCAGCCAGATGGAGCGGTGGATCGCCGCCCAGCGCGAGGCGGCGCCGAAATGCTTCAACGGGAACAAGCTGCGGCCCGACTCGCTGGTCAAGTGGTTCGATGCGCTGCGCGCGTGGGCGGACGACCCGGAACTGCTGATGCCGGTGATGACGGACACCGCCTGGCATCGTCTGACTCCGGACGGCATCATGGACGCCTGCAGCAAGGACTTCATCGCGGATGTGCCGGAATGCTTCGAACACACGACGGCCTTGGGGGAAGCGCTCAAGGCGATTGAGCCGTTGTCGCACGCACTGTACCGCCACGCTGCGTGCAGTATCGCGCGCCGCATGGCCGAGCTGAAGATGCGCAGCCGCCAGTTCGGCTTTTCCGACATGCTCGAACGCCTGAAGGCCGCGCTGGAAGGCCCGAATGCCGCGGCGCTGCGCGACCGGATCTCCAGGCAATACCCGGTCGCGATGGTCGACGAGTTCCAGGACACTTCGCCCGACCAGTACGCGATCTTCAACCTGCTGTACCGGGTGGCGGAGAACGATCCGGCAAATGGCCTGTTCCTGATCGGCGACCCGAAGCAGTCGATCTACGGCTTCCGCGGCGCCGACATCCACAGCTACCTTTCGGCGCGCCGCGCCACCGAGGGCCGCCACTACAAGCTGGGCACCAATTTCCGCTCGACCAAGGCGCTGGTCAGCGCGGTCAACCAGCTGTTCATGCACGCCGAACAGGGACATGCCGCCGGCGCATTCCGGTTCAGGAAGGGCGAGGTGAACCCGCTGCCGTTCGATGCGGTGGGAGCGATCGATCGCAAGCAGCGGCTGGTGGGCGTGGCCGGGCCGTACCAGGCACTGGCGGTCTGCAGTTCCGACCGCGAGGACTTGCGCGCGGACGGCTACCGCGAGTTCTTCGCGCATCACTGCGCCGAGCATATCGTCGACATGCTCAACGATCCCGAAGTCGGCTTCGAGGAAAACGGCGCCTTCACGCGCCTGGCGCCGGCCGACATCGCCATCCTCGTGCGCGACCGCAAGGAAGCGGCCGCGATCCGGCGTGCGCTGAGCCAGCGCGACGTCAAGAGCGTCTACCTGTCGGACAAGGACTCGGTCGTCGACAGCGACGAAGCCGCCGACGTGCTGCGCTGGCTGCACGCGGTGGCCAATCCGCTGGACGGCGCTCTGGCGCGGGCGGCCTTCGCGACCCGCACCGCTGGTCTCTCGCTGGCGGCGCTGGCGCGCATCTCGTCGGACGAACTGGCGTGGGAAGAACGGGTCGAGCAGCTGAAGGCGCTGCACGTGGTCTGGCAGCGCCAGGGCGTGCTGGCGATGCTGCGCCGCTTCGTGCACGAATTGAACCTGCCTTCGACGCTGCTGGCCGAAGCGGGCGGCGAGCGTCGGCTGACCAACCTGCTGCACCTGGCCGAACTGTTGCAGTCGGCCAGCGGCGCGCTCGACGGCGAGCAGGCCCTGATCCGCTGGTTCGCCGAACAGGTGCAGGGACTGGGAGAGGGCGGCGACGAGCGCGTATTGCGCCTCGAGAGCGACGCCGAGCTGGTGAAGGTCGTCACGGTGCACAAGTCGAAGGGCCTGGAGTACCCGCTGGTGTACCTGCCGTTCGCCGTCACCGCACGCAAGACCGACCGCCGCAACCGCAGCTTCTTCGAATATGCCGGCGAG
Organism: Massilia sp. P1_C10; assembly: GCF_056406475.1. Taxonomy (NCBI): domain Bacteria; kingdom Pseudomonadati; phylum Pseudomonadota; class Betaproteobacteria; order Burkholderiales; family Oxalobacteraceae; genus Massilia; species Massilia sp. P1_C10. The sequence goes on along the minus strand of NZ_JBFUAC010000002.1, from coordinate 12,065 downwards.
GACGGCGAACGCCTGGTCGACCTGGCGATGTCGGACCAGGCGCTGGAAGCGGTCGACCGCGCCCGCCTCGAAGAAGACCTGCGCCTGCTGTACGTGGCGCTGACGCGCGCGCGGCATTTCCTGTGGCTGGGCGTTGCCGCGATCGCCGCGCGGAAGGCCGGCGAGAACCAGCTGCACGAATCGGCGCTGGGCTACCTGCTGGGCGGCGGCGGCAGGATCGCCGCGGCCGACATGAACGGACACTGGGAACGGCTGCGCGGCGATCTCGACGCCATCGAACTGAAGCCGCTGGCGGCGCCTGAGGGCATGACGCGGCTCGCGCGCGCCGAAAACCTGCCGGAACTGGGGCCGGCGCCGGCGTTCACGGGCCGCTTCGAGCGCAACTGGTCGGTCGGTTCGTTTACCTCGCTGACGCGCCAGACGGGCGTGGCGCCGATGCGCGCGCAGGAAGAGACGCTGCTGGAAGAAGCGCCGCAGCAGGCGCCGCAGCGCACCGACGACGCGCCATGGCACCGCTTCCCGCGCGGCTCGGTCCCAGGCAACTTCCTGCACGAGCAGCTCGAATGGATGGCGCAGGAAGGATTCGCCCGCGTGGCCGACGAAGGTTTCGATGCCCGGCTGGGCGCGCGCTGCGACCGCGCCGGCTGGGGCAATCGCAAGGAAGACGCCATCGCGTGGCTGCGCGCGGTAGTCACCACGCCGCTGCCGCAACTAGGCGCGCCGCTGGCCGCGCTGGAGGGCGTGCTGCCCGAGATGGAGTTCTGGTTTCCGAGCCGCCACCTGGACAGCATCGCGCTCGACCAGCTGTGCGCCGATGCCTTGCTGGACGGCGTGGCGCGCCCGGTGCTGCCGGAGCGCCAGCTGCACGGCATGCTGAAAGGCTTCGCCGACCTGGTGTTCGAGCACGAAGGACGTTACTGGGTGCTCGACTACAAATCGAACTCGCTGGGCGCCGGAGACGCCGCGTACAGCCGGCCGGCGATGGCGGCCGGCATGGCGGCGCACCGTTACGACATCCAGGGCGCGATCTACATGCTGGCGCTGCACCGCCTCCTGAAAAGCCGGCTGGGCGACGACTACGACCCCGCATCGCAGCTGGGCGGCGCGGTGTTCCTGTTCCTGCGCGGGATCGCCAACACCGCCACGCGCGGCTGCTACCTGCTGGAACCTGACCTGGAACTGCTCGATGGCCTGGACCGGCTGCTGGGCGACGACTCATGACGACTACCGACCTGGCGCCCCTGTGGGCTGAAGTGACCACCCTGACCGAAGCGGGAGAGCTGCGCCGGCTGTCCGGCGCCTTCGCGCGCTTTATCGGCTCGGTGGGCGACGCCCCGGCGCCGCTGATGCTTGCCTGCGTGCTGCTGTCCGAGCTGGAGGGCCGCGGCCACAGCTGCCTGATGCTGGACGAACTGGCGGCGGATCCCTGCGCGCTGATGGGATGGGCCGACGAGCAGTGGCAGCCGCTGGCGGCGGCCGCCGGCCCATTGCCGAAGACGGCCAAGGCGTGGACGCAGCTGCTGGCCGGCGCCGCGCAGGTCTGGCATGCCGGCGAGTTGAGCTACGGCGAGCCGCTGGTGCTCGATGGCGAGCGCCTGTACCTGCGCCGCTACTGGCGCGACGAGACCACCGTCGCGACGACGGTCGGCGAGCGCGCGCGCCAGGCGCGGGAAGTCGACACCGCCAAGGTGCGCAAGTGGCTCGACAGCCTGTTCGCGTCGCACCGCGAAGCGGACAAGCCGGACTGGCAGAAGCTGGCCTGCGCCATCGCGTTGCGCGGCTCGGTGGCGATCATCACCGGCGGTCCCGGCACCGGCAAGACTTACACGGTGGCGCGCCTGCTGGCGCTGCTGCTCGCCACGGCGGACGATGCGGCCGGCCAGCGCATCGCGCTGGCTGCGCCGACCGGCAAGGCGGCGGCGCGGCTGAAGCAGTCGATCGACAAGGCGCTGAACGAACTGGCGGAGAAAGTGGGCGACGAACTGCCGCTGAAAAAACTGACCGAACGCATGGGCGCCGCGCGCACGCTTCACAGCCTGCTCGGCGCGCGGCCGGACACCCGGGCGTTCTCGCACAACCGCGGCAATCCGCTCGACGTCGACGTGCTGATCGTCGACGAGGCATCGATGGTGCACCTGGAGATGATGGCGGCGCTGCTGGATGCGCTGCCGGCCGGCGCGACCCTGGTCCTGCTGGGCGACAAGGACCAGCTGGCGTCGGTGGAGGCGGGCGCGGTGCTGGGCGACCTGTGCCACGATGCGCAGGCCGGCGGCTACGACGAGGCCACGATGGCGTACGCGCAGGCGGCGAGCGGCGAGATCATTCCGCCGGCGTTTCTCGGCGGCGCCGGCGCGCTGGCGCAGCAGACGGTGATGCTGCGCCACAGCCGGCGCTTCGGCGGCCCGATCGGCCAGCTGGCGCTGGCGGTCAATGCCGGCGGCGTCGGGCGCGCGGAGGAAGTGCTGCGCGGCGGCGCGGACGGCGTGCGCTGGATCGAACACGCGCAGCAGGGGCACGTGCTGCAGCTGGCGATCGACGGCTACCGGCCTTACCTGGAATCGATCAAGGATGGCGACCCGAAGGCGGTGCTGAAAAGCTTCGAGGACTTCCGGATCCTGTGCGCCGTGCGCGAGGGCGAGTGGGGCGTGTCGGGCCTGAACGCGGCGATCGAACAGAAACTGGAGGCGGCGCGCCTGATCCGCCGCCGCGGCGAATGGTACGTCGGGCGGCCGGTGATGGTGACGCGGAACGACTACGGCACCAAGGTGTTCAACGGCGACATCGGCCTGACGCTGGCCGATCCGGCGCGGCCCGATTCGCTCCGCGTTTATTTCCTCGAGGGCGACGAGGTGCGCAGCGTGCTGGCCACCCGGCTGCGCCACGTCGAGACGGCGTACGCGATGACGGTGCACAAATCGCAGGGTTCGGAGTTCAGGCACACCGTGCTGGTGCTGCCGAAGGCCGGCGGGGGGATGCTGGCGCGGGAGCTGGTCTACACGGGGATCACGCGGGCCAGCAAGGAGTTCACGCTGGTGACGCCGGCCAGCGCGGTGCTGGCGGAGGCGATCGGACGCAAGACCCGCAGGGCCAGCGGGTTGAGGGCGATGCTGGAAAGGTAGGCGCCTGCGACAAAACCGGGGTCAGGTCCGGCGGACCTGACCCCATCTTCGATTACACGCGGCGGTGACGCGGCTTGACGTGCTTGGCGCCGCGGGTGCGGATCGAGGCCTTGACGATGCGGCCTTCGCCGCGGCTGGCGCGCGCGACGCGCACTTCTTCGCCGCCCATCAGGCGCCGGATCGACATCGCGTCGAACGCGCGCGCCGACGAGGCTTTCGCGTTCAGCAGCACCAGCGTGGCGTTCTTGCCGGCGGCCTTGATGCGCATGATCAGGCAGCGGCCCGCTTCCTCGGTGTAGCCGGTCTTCGACAGGCCGATGTCCCAGCCCTTGGCGCCGACGAAGCGGTTGGTGTTGTGGTATTCGACGCCGCGGCCGTTGATCTTGATGATGTCCTTGGCCTCCGTGGTGATGCGGGTGATCTCGGGATAGGCCGAGGCGGCGACCGCCATCTTGACCAGGTCGGACGCGGTCGACTTGTTGTGCGGCGACAGGCCGGTCGGCTCCTCGATCACGGTCTGGGTCATGCCCAGAGCGGCGATCTTGGCTTTGACAGCGGCCTTGAACGCTTCGGTGCCGCCCGGGTAGGTGCGGCCCAGCGAGGCGGCGGCGCGGTTATCCGACGACATCAGCGCCAGCTGCAGCACGTCGCGGCGCGAGATGGTCGCGCCGACCGGCACGCGCGAGGTGCTGTGCTTGAGCATGTCGACGTCGACCTTGTCGATCGAGATGGGCGCATCCATGTCCTGCTTCGAGTCCAGCACGACCATCGCGGTCATCAGTTTGGTCAGCGAGGCGATCGGGACGATGGCGTTGGCGTTTTTCTCGACCAGGACCTTGCCGGTGTCGTCTTCGACGACGAGCACCGATTGCGATCCGAACGGGCCGGCGACGGCGGCGGCGGTGGAGATCGACAACAGGACGGTGGCGAACAGTTTTTTCATGTGGGCGTTTTCGGTAGTGTGCTGCTGGTTCAATATCGGGCGCCGGGGACGAGGGCGCTGCGCGGATGCTGAAAGTAAACTGGCTGTGGAGCAACTAACTTATTGCGGGAAGATATCATCCAATTTGGGGTGTGTCTATGGCGCACAAGTCGAAAGCGGTCTCCAAACGTAAATTTCCATGAAAAAAGGCCCTGCGCGGCGCAGAGCCTTTCGAATCCGACAAGCGAAACGTCGGAAATCTATTTCGGCTGATAAATCTTGTCGAACTCGCCGCCGTCGTCGAAGTGCTTTTTCTGGGCAGCTTTCCAGCCGCCGAACAGCTCGTCGACGGTGAACAGGGCGATCGGCTTGTAGTTGGCCGCGTATTTCTTTGCCACCGCGGCCGAACGCACGCGCATGTAATGCCTGGCGCCGATTTCCTGACCAGCTTCAGAGTACAGGAAGTTCAGGTAAGCCGTCGCTTCCTTGCGTACGTTGCGCTTGTCGACCACCTTGTCGACCACCGCGACCGGCGACTCGGCCAGGATCGAGGTGGCCGGATACACCACTTCGAAGTTGTCGCCGAACTCGGCGCGCACCAGCTGCACTTCGTTTTCGAACGTCACCAGCGCGTCGCCGATCTGGCGCTGCGTGAAGGTGGTGGTGGCGGCGCGGCCGCCGGCGTCGAGCACCGGCACGTTCTTGAAAATCTTGCCGACCAGCTCGCGCGCCTGCGCTTCGTTGCCGCCTTTTTTCAGCACCGAGCCCCAGGCCGCCAGATAGGTGTAGCGGCCGTTGCCGGCGGTCTTCGGATTCGGGATCACCACCTTGACGCCCGGCTTGGCCAGGTCGTCCCAGTTCTTGATCTGCTTCGGGTTGCCCTTGCGGACCAGGAACACCATGGTCGAGTAATAAGGCGCGGCGTTGTGCGGGAACTTTTTCGCCCAGTCGGCGGCGACCAGGCCGCGGTCGGCCAGCATGTCGATGTCGTTGGCCTGGTTCATCGTCACGACCGAGGCCTCCAGCCCGTCCGCGACCGAGCGCGCCTGCTTGCTCGAGCCGCCGTGCGACTGCTTGATCACGACCGTCTCGCCGGTCTTCTGCTTGTACTCGGCGATGAAGGCCGGGTTGATCTCTTTATACAGTTCGCGGGCGACGTCGTAGGACACGTTGAGCAGCTCGACCTCGGCTGCGCTGGCGGCAAACGGGGCGGCGAGGGCGCCGATGGCCAGGGCCAGGATCCAGCGGCGAAGATGCGACGGGCGGATGTTTGTCATTATTTTCTCGCGTGTATGGTGTTGTGGAAACAGAACAGCATGGTCTAGAATTCGCGCAAAAAACGGAACGACTGTTTTTCTATATGCTTAGACGGCAATGTTGTAGCGCCGCGTCAGCCGGCGGCTCATCAGGCAGACGCCCGGGCTTTGCGGTATAGTCTTTATATGTATCTTGAAGCGTAGCAATACCTTTTTCCCGAAATCATTGCGTTATTGTTCATGAGTCCAGACATCCGTCCCGCCACGCCCGAAGACGCCCCGGCTGCATGCACCGTGCTGCGCCGCTCCATCCAGGAATGCTGCGCGGATGATCACTGCCACGACCAGGCCAAGCTGGACGCGTGGCTGGGCAACAAGACGCCGGCGCAGGTCGCCGCGTGGATGAGCGCTCCCGCCAATCATATGCTGGTAGCGCTGCGCGATGGCGCACTGGTGGGGGTGGCGCTGATCACCCAGGCCGGCAAGCTGTCACTGTGCTACGTGCTGCCCGAAGCGCAGCGTCACGGCGTCGGCACGGCCTTGCTCGCCGGCGTCGAGGCCAAGGCGCGCGAGTGGGGCGTCGGGGTATTGCAGCTGAAAAGCACCACGGTCGGCGCCGGCTTCTACGCCCGGCACGGCTACGTGAACGCCGGCAAGGACAAGACCTGCTACGGGCTCGAGTGCGACGTGTTCTGGAAAAAGCTCGACGCCGATCCGGGCGCCGCCGCCACGCCGGGCAAGCGCTTTTGCAGCTGCAGCGGCGCCTGACAAGCGCCCCCCGCGCAGGCAGGCGCCTATGCTGAGCATGCGTTCATTCTCCCATCGAATCCACATGGCTACCTGCCTTCGCAGGCACAGAATCGTGTTCAATTTGCTGTCGTGCGCTGGCGCCTTGCGTTATAGTGAGCGCCTCGAATTGATGAGTTGAATAATGGCTTCGCGCAGAGAATTTCTTCACCACGGTGTTTGCCTGTCGGCGCTCGGCGCGCTGGCCACCCCGCTGATCGGCTGCGCTCACGCCAGCACCGCCAGGACCGCCGTCGCCGCCAAATCGTCCGGCCGCAGCGTCGGCCGTGCCGCGGCGCCGGCGCGCGCGGTCGAGACCACCGAACTGGCGCCGCCGCCCGACATCTTCGACGCCCAGGTGCTCGACATGGACTTCTGGCTCAAGCCGCGCACGCTGACCCTGATCCGTCCGCAGAGCGGCGAGAAGACCAAAGTGCTGTACTGGCGCGATGGCGAGGTGATCGACTCGGCCTACCAGGAGCTGTGCCACATCATGCGCGACGTCAACGGCAAGGAGACCGCGCCGATCGACCCCAAGCTGTTCGAAACCCTGTGGGGCACCCAGGCCTTCGTCGCGCGCTACGGCATCGAGCAGCCGCTCGAAATCCTGTCGGGCTACCGCACCGCCAAGTCCAACCTGCGCCTGATCGAGCAGGGCATCCCGGCCGCGCGCCAGTCGCTGCACATCGAAGGCAAGGCGGCCGACATCCGCATCGCCAACCTCAATTCCGAAGTGCTGGGCTCGCTGGTGCGCAGCTTCCGCCAGGGAGGCGTCGGCTTCTACTACCGCGAGGGGCCGAAAGGCGGCTGGATCCACGCCGATACAGGCCTCAAGCGCACCTGGAAGGGCTGATCCGCCAGCCGGACCCGGCAAAACTTGCAGCGCGCTTCCTGGTCTAACCAGCTGCCCGGTTACGGGCCCACTGGTCTATTCACGAGGAGGTAGCGATGGCAACCCTGGACATGCCCACCACCGACCGCCGCCATATTCCCGAGCGGCGCCACCATCTGCCCGGCGAGCGGCAGGCGTGGAGAGTTTCTTCGATCGATTACATTGCGCTGGCGCTGCTGGTCATCGGCGGCCTGAACTGGGCCAGCGTGGCCCTGTTCAACATCGACGCGGTCGCCACCGTGTTCGGCGCGCAGAGTCCGGCGACCCGGCTGATTTACGCATTGGTGGGGATCGCCGCGCTGTACTCGGTGTATTTCGGCGCGAAGATCGCGCGCCGGCCGCGTTGACAGGCTTGCCGCACCCGCGCAGGCGGGTATCCACGCCGAGTTTGCAGTGCCGCTCGCGCGGCATGGGTGCCTGTTTGCGCATGCACGACAAGCTGGAATCTGGTGCGGGGCCGCGGAATCGAACCGCGTTTTCAGCCTGAGGCGACTGGGCTTTACCAATAAGCGAACCTCGCAACTGCATCATACCAAAAAATTCCCGCAACGCAATTAAAATTCGTCAAAAACAATATAAATTTTTCTATGGAATCTAGTCGTATTGATAGGGTTTTACCGGAACGGCATCGTCATGCTGCTTTTCCAGGTCCTTCAGGTCAACGAGGTGGTCCCACCAGATGTACCAGCCGCGCCGCTGGTCGGCGCTAATTTCCGGGTGCTCGACCATGTAGTTGTCGATGAATTGATCAAATTCTGAGACGTAGCCGCCATGGCGGACACGATAATCCGCAGCCTTCGGTTTCATAAGTCCTCCTGTTCGCACTTGCCTGACTCGGCGCAGCCGATGCGCTTCGCCCATGTCAATCCGCGCGCTTCCATGTACTGCACGCCGGAAATGCCGTACGATACGCGCCGTCACCAGCTTATTTCGAACCAGGTAATGAATCAAGAATCGCACGAACCGACGCCCCGTTTCCGGCCCGTCCGCTGGATCGCCCTGGAAACGCCGCAGGATGTGGAACTGTGGATCGACGAGCACAACGCCAGCCTGGTCGAACATATCGGCCCGCAGGAAACCGGCTACGGCGTGTGCTTCACGCTGGCCATCGGCGGAAACATCTACTTGCAGACCACCGGCGACGCAATCGTGCTCGACGTCGACGCCGACGCGCAGTGGGTGGCGCCGCTGATCGTGGCCGCCACCGGCGCCGAGATGCCCGCCGGCCAGCTGTGGGTGTTGCCGGAAGACCGCCTGGTGCAGCTGATCCTCGGCCTGTCGAGCCTGGTCGACAGCACGACCCTGGTCAGCGGTCACAAGTTCGGCTCGCGCAACCGCAAGATGGCGGCGTGACGCATTCTCCAGAGATACTTGACTAGTCAACCTTTTTTCGAATCGAGCAACGATGATCGCATTCCGCCGTTACGTCCTGAAAACCGCCGCCGCGCTGCTCGCGACCAGCTTCGCGCTGCCGGCCCTCGCCGCCGACCTGCTCGACAGCGCCAGGGCGCGCGGCACCCTGCGCATCGCGATGGAAGGCACCTATCCGCCGTTCAATTTCAAGGACCAGAAGACGGGCGAACTGGCCGGCTACGACGTCGACGTCGCGCGCCTGCTGGCCGCCAAGCTGGGCCTCAAGCCGCAGTTCGTCAGCACCGAATGGGCGGCGATCCTGGCCGGCCTGGGCGCCGGCAAGTACGACGTCATCATCAGCCAGGTCGGCATCACGCCGAAGCGGCTGGAGGCGTTCGACTTCTCCGAGCCCTACACCTACTCGAGCCCGCAGCTGATCGTGCGCAAGGATGAGCGCGCGACCTACGCCTCGCTGGCCGACCTGAAGGGCAAGAAAGTCGGCGTGGGGCAGGGCAGCGTGTTCGAGCAGCAGGCCAGGGCCGTGCCCGGCATCATGGTCAAGAGCTACCCGGCGGCGCCCGAAAACCTGCAGGACCTGGCCTTCGGCCGCATCGACGCCGCGCTCAACGACAGCCTGATGGTGGCCTACCTGCTGAGCAATTCGCAGCTGCCGATCAAGGCCGGCGCCCGGGTCGGCGCCATCGAGCGCACCGGCATCCCGTTCCAGAAGGGCAATCCGCAGTTCAAGGCGGCGCTCAACAAGGCGCTGGCCGAGGCCGCCGCCGACGGCAGCCTGAAGAAGATCTCGGTGAAATGGTTCGGCGCTGACGTCAGCCGCCCGGCGCCTTGATGGACCTGGTTGCGCTGCTGCGCGAAGCGGCGCCGGTGATGCTGGCCGGCGCCGGCTACACGCTGGTGTTCGCGCTGGCCTCGATGGTGGGCGGCCTCGCGCTCGGCTTTCCGGTCGCGGTGCTGCGCATGTCGCCGTACGCGGCGCTGCGCTGGCCGGCCACGCTGTATGTCAGCGCGATGCGCGGCACGCCGCTGCTGGTGCAGATCTTCGTCCTTTATTACGGCCTGCCCAGCGTCGGGATCGAATTCACCCCGGTCACGGCCGGCATCCTGGCGCTGTCGCTGAACGCCGGCGCCTACCTATCGGAAAGCCTGCGCGGCGCGATCGACAGCATCGGCGTGGGCCAGTGGCGCGCCAGTTTCAGCCTGGGACTGGGCTACTGGCAGACGCTGGGCCACATCGTGCTGCCGCAGGCGCTGCGGGTGGCGGTGCCGTCGATGAGCAACACCTTGATCAGCCTGATCAAGGACACCTCGCTGGTGTCGGTCATCACCATGACCGAGCTGATGCTCTCGACCAAGGAGGTGATCGCCACCACCTTCCGTCCCTTGCCGCTCTACATCGCCGCGGCGGCGCTGTACTGGTGCATGAGCCTGGCGTTCGAGGCCGTGCAGCGGCGCGCCGAGCGGCGCCTGAACAGGGCTCATCAATAAACTCGACAGCGTGGCCGCGCCCGTGCTAATCTTGTCCGTATAGCAACGACGACCGATTTCTGACGCCTGCGAGGGGTTATGGACGACGATCGCGATCCGGCCTGGTTCAACGAGTTGTATCTGCTCGCCCCTGTGGGCTATTTCGTGCTGGCGTTCGACAGCCGCGTGCTGCTGGCCAACCAGGCCGGCGCCGCCATGCTTGGCATTGCCCACGCCAATCCCGGCGCCCACCGCTTCCGCGCTTTCATCGCGCCCCATCACGCGGACGAGTTCGACAGCTTCATCGGCCGCGCGCTCAACAGCAGCGAGCCCGAACAGTGCCGCCTGTCGCTGCGCGGGGCCGGCGGCGCGGAATTCGACGCGATCCTGTTCGCCAGCGTCGACGCCAGCGGCCAGGCCTGCCGCGTGGTGGTCGAGCACCGCGACGCCAGGCTGGCCGCGCTCGAACGCGGCGATGAGCGCTTCCGCCGCATCTTCGACGGCGCCGGCGACCATGTCGGCACGCTGGCCCCGAGCGCCGACCTCGGCGAACGCCGCGCGTCGACCGAAGCGATCTGGCGCCAGGCCAACTTCGACGAGCTGACCGGCCTGCCGAACCGCCACATGTTCATGGACCGGCTGCGGCTCGAAGTGAAGAAGGCCGACCGCGGCGGCGCTTTCCTGGCGCTGGTGTTCCTCGACCTCGACCGCTTCAAGGAAGTCAACGACCAGCACGGGCACGCGATGGGCGACGCGCTGCTGGTGGAGGCGGCGCGCCGCATCGCCGCGTGCGTGCGGGCGTCCGACACGCTTGCGCGCCTGGGCGGCGACGAATTCGTGGTGATCCTGGCCGGGATCGACCATGTCGGCAGCGTCGAGCGCATCGGCCAGGCGCTGGTCGCGACCCTGGCGCGGCCGTTCGAGATCGGCGGCGAGCGCCTGTCGATTTCCGTCAGCGCCGGCGTGGCGCTGTATCCGCCCGACGCCGGCAACGTGGCCGACCTGCTGGCGCGCGCCGACCAGGCGATGTACGCGTCGAAGAAGGCCGGCCGCAACCGTTTCAGCTACTTCACGCCCGACTTGCAGGAGGAAGCGATCGAGCGCCAGTACGTCGCCGCCGACCTGCGCGCCGCGCTGGCGACCGGCCAGTTCGAACTGCTTTACCAGCCGATCGTCTGCCTCGCCACCGGCAACGTGCGCAAGGCCGAGGCGCTGCTGCGCTGGCGCCATCCGATCCGCGGCCTGCTGGCGCCGGCCGAATTCATCCCGTTCGCCGAATCGAACGGGCTGATCGTCGAGATCGGCGACTGGGTGTTTCGCGAGGCGGCGCGCCAGGTGCAGCTGTGGCAGCGCCAGATCCACCCATCGTTCCAGGTCAGCGTCAACAAGTCGCCGGTGCAGTTCCGGCGCGACGCCTCGCTGTACCGCGCGTGGATCGACTACCTGGCCGAACTGGACCTGCCGGCGCAAAGCATCGTCATCGAGATCGCCGAGGGCGTGCTGTTCGAGGGCGCCGACAAGGTGCTCGAGCGGCTGCGCCAGTACCGCGCGATGGGGCTGCAGGTCGCGCTCGACCACTTCGGCACCGGCTACTCGTCGCTGTCGCACCTGAAGCGCTTCGGCATCGACTTCCTCAAGATCGACCAGTCGTTCGTGGCCACGCTGGACGCCGAGAACGGCGAGCTGGCGCTGTGCGAAGCCATCATCGCGATGGCGCACAAGCTCGGGCTGAAGGTGGTGGCGGAGGGCGTCGAGACAGCCAGGCAACTGGCGCTGCTGACCGACGCGGGCTGCGATTATGGGCAAGGCTTTGCGATCGGGAGGCCGATGGCGGCAGACGAACTGAATGCGATGGCGCACGCGGGCGCGATCGACTTTCTGAGGGCTGCGCCATGAACTGGATCGACCTGGCGGAAGTGGCGCTCGAGGCGTGGGGACTCGTGATTGTCGTCGCGGCGCTCGGCTATGCCGGCTGGCGCGTGGTCAAGCAGCTGCGCAAATAAAAATGGGGTCAGGTCCGCCGGACTGAAGTGCCACCTAAAAGTTGGACGCCAACTTTTAGGTGGTTTATGACAAAGTATGACGAGCAATTCAAGCTGGCCGTCGTCCGTCAGTATCTTGATGGCGATATAGGCTACAAGCAGCTGGCCAGGCAGCGCGGGCTTGCGCATTCGATGGTCCATCGTTGGATTAGCTGGTTCCAGGCTCATGGCACGTTCATCGCGGGCAATCAGGTCGGCCCGTATAGCGCG